>JBEHWX010000070.1:0-32173 GCA_048498995.1 Bacteroidota bacterium | reverse complement strand
ACGGCAATAAGAAGTGAGAATGATGAATCATGAAGTCACCGCCACATTGGAGCGGGGGCCCGATGACGGCAATAAGAAGTGAGAATGATGAATCATGAAGTCACCGCCACATTGGAGCGGGGGCCCGATGACGGCAATGTGAAGAGAATTGAGAATGCAGAGTGATGAAATTATTGGCCGGGGGGAAGGGGCGGCCGAATGCCGGGAATGACAACGCCCCCGCATCGGTCGGACATGAAGGGGCGCGTAGATCGAAAAATGCTCACCGTAATCTCACGGCTCCCCCCGGAGGCATTCTTTCTGCATTCTTCATTCTCAATTCTCAATTCCCTTCGACCGTGGGCGCGCGTAGGTCAAAGAATGCTCACCGCGATCTCACGGCTCCCCCCGGAGGCATTCTTTCTACATTCTACATTCTCAATTCTCAATTCCCTTCGACCGTGGGCGCGCGTAGGTCAAAGAATGCTCACCGCGATCTCACGGCATCCCATCCGGATGCATTCTTTCTGCATTCTTCATTCTCAATTCTCAATTCTCCCAATTCTCTTCTCATTCTTGGAAGTGCACCAGTTTTCCCTGGAGGCGCTTCAGCAGGAGGGCGCGGGCGCGGAACAGATGGGCCTTCACGGTGCCGAGCGGCAGGTTGAGCTGCTTGGCGATATCGGCATACTCCATCTCGTGCGTGTGCCGCAGCTCGATCACGATCCGGTACTTGTCCGGCAGATTCTTGATCGCCTCCTGCAGCACCGCGGTCCGCTCGGCCGCCGTCAGCGGGGCGTCCGGGAGGGGAGCGTCGGCGTCCGGCAGCTCCATCTGCACCTCGCCGTCGCGCATATGCACCGGCGCGTCGATCGAGACGGTCTTGAGCCGCCGCTTCCGGAGGTAGTCGATGCAGTTGTTCGAGGCGATCTTGTAGAGCCACGTGGAAAAGGCGTACTCCGGGTTGAAGCTCCCGAGCGAGTTGAACGCCTTGATGAACGCCTCCTGGGTCAGATCCTCCGCGTCGTTCTTGTCGCGGATCATCCGCTGGAGCATCGCGTGGACCTGGCGCCAGTACTTGTTGCGCAGACGGGTATAGGCGGCCTCCTCCCCCTCCAGCGCGCGACGCACCAGGTCGTAGTCCTCATCACGGCTCTGCTGCCGTCGCTCATCTTTCGAGATCGGTTCGCGAGTTGCCATCGGCCCGAAGTTAGCGGTTTCGCTCGAATCTCATCATCGATACCGGACATCATCCCGTCCGTCATCACGATCCCCCTTCATTCCCCTCCCATCGGAGTGCCATCCTCCCTCCGTGGAACGTTCCCCGGCTCCCTTTCGGGCTCCCTTTCCGGTCCCAGTCCGGTCCCAGTCCGGTCACTCGCCGGGAATACCCGCGAATACCCGGGAATACCGGCCCGGATCGCGGCCGGCGGCCCGATCGGATGCCGGAGCGGCTGGCCTGCATGGGAACGTTGCCGTAAATTGACCCGTCAAACTTTCGTCCATGAACGCCCATCCCAGATGACAGGTCTTCGACCCGCCGGCATCGGCCGGCTTCTGCTGCTTCAGCTTCTGCCGCTGGTAACCCTCGTCGCCTGCAGCGGCGGCGCCCGATCCTCCCGCCCGGACACGGTGACGACCGCCACCGGACTCCGCTACGTCGATCTCCAGCGGGGAACCGGCGCCCCGGTCGTCGCCGGCCAGACCGCCAGCATCGACTACGCCGGCTATTTCGCCGACGGCAAGCTCTTCGACACCTCGATCGATACCGTGGCCCGCGCCAACGCCTACGATCGCGGCGGCGCCCCGTTCACGCCGATCGAGGTCCTCGTCGGCTCCGGCGAGGTGATCAAGGGATGGGACGAGGCGCTGACCACCGACATGCGCGTCGGCGGCAGCCGCAGGCTGATCATCCCCCCGGCCCTGGCCTACGGCGAGAAGGGACGCAACGGCATCCCCCCGAACTCCACCCTCTACTTCGATATCCACGTCCTCGCGGCCCGATGGGACACCGTGACCACCATGAGCGGCCTCCGCTACGTGGAGCGGAAGCACGGCCGCGGAAAGAAGGTGGAGTCCGGCATGAAGGTGCGCGTCGATTACGCCGGCTACCTGACCGACGGCACCCTGTTCGATACCTCGCTCGACTCGGTCGGACGGATGCACAACTTCGACCGCGGAGGCTACCCGTTCCAGCCGCTGGAATTCGTGGTGGGGCAGGGGAAGGTGATCCGCGGATGGGACGAGGGGCTGACCACCGACATGCGCGTCGGCGGACGCCGCCGGCTGATCATCCCGCCGGAGCTCGCCTACGGCCAGCACGGCTCCGGATCGATCCCGCCGAACTCGACGCTGATCTTCGATATCGAGGTCCTCTCGGCCGAGTAAGCATCGGCCAGGCCAGCGCCCGCGCGGCCGAGTAAGCATCGACCGGGCCAGCGCCCGCGCGGGCCACGGATCACCGGGAGCCGATGCGCATCCGGACCGCTCCGGAGCACGCGCCACAAGCCTCCCGATGCGCCCGACATGGAAGGGGCTGTTCATTCTGCGAACTCTTCCTCCTATCTTCCTTGCATGAACGATCGATCACGCTCCGAAGGCGACCCGCACAGTAGCGGTCGCACGCCGCATATCCGACGGATTCACGTACCGCTGACCTTCACGCGCTCGCCGGTGGCCAACGCCGCGCTGGTGATCGGGGTGATGGTGGTGATCGTGATCCTGGTCTACCAGTTCATGTTCAGAGGCCGCGGCGTCAGCGCCGACGTGATCGACTTCTCGCAGTCGATCGAGCGGATCCAGGAATTGAGCACCGTCCGAAGCCAGATCCGCTTCGCGGTGGTGGTGCGCGAGGAAGGGGGAAATCTGATCGTGAACCGACTGGCCGATCAGGCCCGGAGCATCGGCATGGACGATCTGAGCTCGGCCCTGTTCCAGGAGCCGACGATGATCGTGGAGCTGCACGGGGTGGCGACCTACGGGGTCAACCTGAAGGAGCTGACCGGCGGGATGCGGCAGAACGACACGGCGGTCTTCCTCCCCCATCCGGCGGCGACGCTTCTGGACGCGAAGCTCGTGGCCCGCGATACCCGCGTGGTGGCCAGAATGAAGGGACTGTTCCGCAGCCCGAACGACGAGCTTCTGCTGGCGGCCGACCGCGAGGGGGAGCGGTTCGTCGAGGAGTACGCGCGCCAGGATACCGCGCTCCTGTCGCTGGCCTCGGCACAGACGCGCGAGCTGCTCGGCCTGCTGGTCGAGCGCGGCGGCAAGCGCGCCATCTTCGAGTAATCCCTCCCCTCCGGAGGCACGGTCGGTGAGGAGCAGTCCGGATGACCGGTCCGGACGGCATCGGCGCCGCCTGCATCGGCACCGGTCGCGCCGACCGCCGGCCCCCGATCCGACGACCATCGAGAGAACGCGCACATCATCTTCGGAGCATACCGTGATCGTTGAACGGAACCGCAATGGCGCCATCGGCATCAAGCAGGAGGATCACGCCAGATTCGCCGGGTTCCTCCTGGAGAACTGGTCCGATCACACCTTTCCGCGCGATCCGGACCGTGAGAAGATCCTGCTGGCGACCTGCGAGCATGACAACGGCTGGCACGATTTCGACGCCGCCCCCCGCCTGGATCCGAAGACGCATCTCCCGGTCGACTTCCAGCACATGACCGGCGAGGAGGTCTCCCAGATCTGGAAGCGGGCCACCGCGCGCTACATCGAGAGCGATCCGTTCGTGGCCCTGCTGATCACGCATCACGCCTACGTCATCAACGAGCACAACCACCGGAAGCCGGGGATCTGGAAGGAGTTCTTCGTCGAGCTTGCCCGCCAGCGCGCGCAGCTCCGCGACGGACTCGGGCTGACCCACAACGACGTGGAGCGCGCCTACTCCTACCTCCGGATGATGGATTACTTCTCCCTCTTCTTCTGCATGCGGAATTTCTCCGGGCAGGAGACCTCCGAGAAGTACGCCGGCTACACCTTCCGCCGCGAGGAGAACAGCTTCCTCTTCCGCCCCTATCCGTTCGGCCGGAAGGAGCTCACCTACCAGCTCCCCTACCATGAGTTCCCGAAAGGGGGATTCAAGGACGAAGCGTCGCTGGCCGCCGCGCTGAACGCGCCGAAGATGCTCGATATCACCATCGCCCCCCTCGAGCGGTGGGAATGAGCCCCGACGCTCCCACGGCGGAAGCCGCAGCGGAAGCCACGCCCGCGCCCGAGGCGCTGCTGGTGCTCGACGGGGAGCTTCCCTCCCCGGGTCTGCTCGAGCGGCTGGCCGCCCGGCACGCGCCGGTGGTCGCCGCCGACGGCGCCGGACTCCGGCTGCTGGAGCTCGGCATCACCCCGGAAGTGGTGATCGGCGATCTGGATACCGTCGGCGACCGACGTCACATCCTGGAGGCCGCGCGCTCCCTGGTGATCGAGCGCCCCGATCAGGAGACGAACGATTTCGAGAAGGGGCTCCTCTGGCTCCTGGAACGGGGAGTCGAGCGGGTGGCGATCGTGGGGCATGGCGGCGGCATGGTCGATCACGCGCTGAACAACATCTCCGTGGCCGCGCGCTTCGCCCGCCGCGTCCGCCTGCGCCTGATCGACGACCGGTCGATCGGCTATCTCGTCGACGGCGAGCTCTCGATCGTCACGAGCGCCGGCGAGCGGATCTCGCTGATCCCGCTGCCACGCGCCCTTCTCCGGACCCGCGGGCTCGCCTGGGAGCTCGAGCGGGAGGTGCTGGAGCTCGGCCGGCGCGAGGGTGCCTCCAACCGCGCCCTCGGCAACCAGGTGTCGGTGGCGGTCATCGAGGGAATGATCGCGCTGTTCCGGTATCCGGCATCCCTCGACTGATCCGGCCCCGGCGCCGGCCATCTCTCCCCCGTTTCGCATCTCCTCCCCACCCGACCGGCCCCAACCGCCCACGTCCGCCCGCGCGACCGTGTGAGGCTTTTCAGGTCTGTCGTGTCATCAGGAAAGCTCCTTCGCGCTCGCGCGGTCCGTCCGGCACCCCACGCCCGGCACGCGAGACGGCGAAGCATTGCGCACCAGGCGGCCCGGCCGCACGTTGCTCCCGCGTCACACACATCATTCAGTAGCTACGACCATGAACCCACCTCTACGGCACGGACGGGCCCCATACCGTCGGCTGCACGCCATCGCGGTGCTTGCGATGCTCCTGTGCGGCGTCTCGATCGCCGGCGCGCAGCAGACGCGCCAGATTCTCTTCAAACGCTCGGAGCGCGCGGTCAAGGGGGGCTCGGCCCTGCTGAGCACCGTCAAGAAGATCGCGCTCGACGTCGACATGAGCCGGTTCCACGACGTCGCCGGCCCCACCCTGAAGATCGGCGCCCTGCCGCTGGCCGAGGGGGTGACCGTCGACCTCGATCTCCAGGAGTTCTCCGTTCTCTCCGGCGACGCCGTGGTGACGGTGACCGGCGATCGCGGCCCGGTCGCGGTCCGTCCCACCGTCAAGATCTATCGGGGAACGGTTCCGGGTGATCCGACCAGCAGCGCCTACCTGGCCTTCAGCGACGAGGGGGTGACCGGCGGCGTGACCTCCGGCGGCAAGGAGTTCGAGATCGGCACCGATCTGGCCGCCCCGGCGCGGCGCGCGTCGGTAGCCGCCTACTCCTACGCCGTGGCCGACGCGCCCGGCGTCCGGATCGGCTGCGGCCTGGTCGACAACGATCCGAGCCTGATCGGCGAGGGCTACCTGATGCGCGATCAGCTTCTGGCCGCGGCCACGAAGTCCCGCGGCGGGCTCCTCTCGGCCGCCGGCGACAGCGTTCTCTACACGGTCAAGGGGGCGTTCGACGCCGACTACGAGTTCTACCAGCTGTTCGGACGCGATTCGATGGCGGCGATCAACTACATGGTCGCCACGATCGGCCGGATGAGCGAGATCTACGAGCGGGATCTGAAGACGCAGGTGCTCGCCGGCTACCTGAACGTCTGGACCACCGCGAACGATCCCTACACCGCCTACCCGGTGATGCAGAACGCGCTCTACGAGTCGCGCGATTACTGGAAGGCGGACAAGGCGCATCAGAAGATCGAGCGCGGCTTCACCCACGTCTTCAGCAACAAGGGCTGGAGCGGGACGATCGGCATCGCGTTCCTGAACGTGATCTGCATCAACGACGCATCCTACAGCTTCAGCCTCCAGACGCGCGACAACCCGCGGCAGGACGTGTTCGTGCTCTGCCACGAGGTCGGCCACAACTTCGGCTCGAAGCACACGCACGACTGCTCCTGGAATCCGGAGATCGACCGCTGCGCCGCGGCCGAGGGGGGGAACTGCTTCTCGCCGGCGCAGGTGACGCAGTCGCAGGGAACGATCATGAGCTACTGCGCCCAGACCGATCTGAAGTTCCATCAGAAGTGCGTCGACACGCTCCGGAAATACCTGCAGATCCCGAACGCGTGCGTCACCGTCTCCCGGAAGCTCTCGGTCCGCCGCACGCAGATCGACATGCCGCAGGTGAAGCTCAACACCCAGATCGACTCCACGCTCTCCGGCTTCCTCTACAACGCCAGCCGCTATCCGGTGGTGATCAGCGGCATCTCGAAGTCGGGTGAGAACATGGATCGGGTGACGATCCTGACGAAGGATGAGCTGCCGATCACTCTCCAGCCCGGCGAGAGCCACGACCTGAAGATCCGGTATCTCTCCCCGGACGAGAACGCGTCGATCGGCGGCATCACCTTCGAGCACGACGCGCAGAACCCCTGGATCACCGTCGCGTTCCAGGCCTACTCCTTCGACGCCTCGCCGCTGCTGACGCTCTCGAGCGACCAGAACGGCGAGATCGACTGGGGGAAGAACAAGGTGGGCGTACGGGCCGATACCATCATCAAGAACCTCTACGCCAACGCCGGCCGCTCCCCGCTGAACGTGACGAAGACCGAGATCGTCGGCAGGGACCGCTTCGAGTTCCAGATCATGCGCGGCAGCGCGCCGTTCACCCTCTCGGCCTCCGGCGGACGCATGCCGGCCACGCTCCGGTTCGCCCCGCTGACGCCGGGACCGAAGGAGGCATGGCTCAGGATCGAGAGCGATTCCCGCACCGGGGCCGACAGCATCAAGCTCGTCGGCGAGGCCGAGCAGGGGCCGCTGCTGCTGCTGAAGGTCTCCAACCTCACGGTCAACTTCGGCAAGTGCCAGAAGAACACATCGTACGATACCCTCTTCACCGAGTTCTTCTTCAACGCCGGCACCGACACGCTCGAGGTCCAGCCGATCATCGCCGGACCGAACGGCGACGCATTCACGGTGAACCTCGGGCTGGTCAGCGTGAAGCCGGGGACGGGACTCGATCTGCCGATCACCTTCTTCGACGGCACCGACGGCTACAAGACCGCCTACATGGTGATCTACACCAACACGCCGCGCGCGATCGACACGGTGTTCCTCGTGGCGCAGATCGGCGAGGTGACCTCCGCCGTCCCGGCCGAGCCGGTCCACGTGGCCCGCGTCACCATAGCCCCGAACCCGACGGCCGGAACCGCCTCGGCGCTGATCCTCCCGCTCGACGGCGAGGTCGGCCGCCCCTACTCGCTCCTGCTCACCGATCCGCTCGGCCGCGAGGCCGGCCGCGTCGAGGGAACCATGGCCGCCGGCGAGAACCGCGTCGAGCTCCCGCTCGGCTCGCTCCCCTCCGGACGCTACGGCGTGATGATCACGACCGCGCTCGGACGCCGGAGCACGACCGTCACCGTGGTCCGCTGATACCGCGCCGCGCGCCAGTCGCGACGGCATGCAACGACGAAGCCCGCCGGCGAATCTCGCCGGCGGGCTTCGTCATTTCGATACGATCGTACATCGTCTCCATACGCTCCGACAGGCGCGTCGGAGCGGCGCGGCGGAGCGGATAGGTCACCGGAGCAGCGGCACGCGGGCCACGGCGAGCGTGGAGCCGTCGGCGGCAACGAGCCGCGCAAGGTAGAGTCCGCTCGGGAGCGCGCCGAGCGGGAGGACCGGCTCCCCACGATCGGCCTCGATGCGCGCCACGCGGACCCCGAGCGACGAGAAGAGCTCCACCATCATCCCGGGCGCCACGATCCCGGGATCGAGACGGAGTCGGGGCATCCGCCCGCCGCGCTCCACCAGAACGGTCAGCGCCGCGCTTCGGAGGCCGAGCTCCTCCCGCTCCACGCCGGAGGTGATCATCCCGAAGTTCGCGGCGGAGGGAATCAGCTGGCCGCGCGCCTCGCCATCCGGATGGGCGGCCGTGTGGAAATCGGCGTAGGTGGACGAGGTGAAGAAGAGGGAGAAGTCCGGGCCGTAGGGCTGGCTGAAGCCGGCCGGGGGCGCCCAGAGCGCCCCGTCGCGATGCTCCAGCGACAGAATGGTGTCGCCCCTCTCGCCGGCGGCGCCGCGATGGATATGCCCCTCGGCAACATCACCGCCGGCATCCTCCAGGAGGAAGGCGCCGATCACGAACGCGCCGCCGGTCCACGGATCCTCCACGAGGCGGGCCACGCCGGTGCCGGTCGCGGCGCTCGGTATGCCGCCGGGCTCGTTCGCGGCGGAGAAGGCGGCGGTGAAGGTGTTCACCTGCACGATCGGCGCGCGGATCTCCCCGTCCGGAAAGCTGTCGCTGGCCACGCTCACGTAGAGATTGCCGAGCCGGAGCGCCGCCAGGTCCGTGTCGGTGAGGCCGGTCCAGATGCCGCGGATGCTCGAATCCCCCGCCGCCAGGTCGATCGTCGTCACGATCTGGCCGATCGCGCCCGGCCTTCCGCGCGCGATCCACACGGAGCGGGCGCGGCCGCCGAGCGACCGCCAGGAGATGTCGTAGCCGGCCACGCGCGCGGCCGGATCAACCTGGAAGCGCGCATCGCCGGAGGCGACCGAGGTCATCGCCGGCGGCACAACGTACTGTCCGCTCATGCCGAGCGCGCTCGCGTTGTGGATCACCTCCACCTTGCCACGGATCGCCCCCTCTCCCCTGCTCGCGGTCGCGATCGTCAGATAGATCGTCCCTGCCGCCAGACGCGCCATCTCATCGGTGGTCAGGCTCACGCTCCCCTCGACGGTCGAACCGGAGGAGGGGAGATCGATCGCGTGGAGAACGGCTCCGTTGGTGAGCGGGGTTCCCGCCTCGAGGCGGATCGCGGTCGCCGGCTCGGACAGGCCGGAGAAGGTGATCCTGTAGGCGAGCGCGCCGCGCGCGGCATCGAGGCGGAAGATGGCCACGGCGCGTCCCGGCGCACCGTTCGGCGGAACGGCCCCGGCGCCGTCCGGAAACGCCACGTGCGTGGCCACGAACGATTCCCCCGCGACGGCCGGCATGGCGACGCCGAGAAGAAGGAGCAGCGTGGCAAGAAGCGCACATCGCCTCGGCGAAGGCCTCATCGGGAGCGGGGAGCGGCCGGTGAGAGCGGTCAGGATCGGGATGGGAATCATCGGCATGCGGTCGGGTATCGACAGTGGATCAGGAAATCTGCGTTCAGCCAGGAATCGACGTTGGCGCGGGGAGGGAGGCGCAACATACGTCAAACCGGGGCCCCACCGCTCCCCCCGAAACGCCGAAGCCGTCCGGCGGCGATCGCTCGCCACCGGACGGCTTCCTTCATGCATGCGCTCGCGACGCGCCGATCGGCTCAGCGCGCCAGCGGCACGCGGCAGACGGCGACGGCGCGGCCGTCGATCACCAGCTGCGCCAGGTAGAGCCCGGCCGGCAGGGAGGTGGCGTCCAGGCGCGCGCTCCCCTCGTTCAGGGTCACATCCGCCACGCGGGCGCCGAGCGCCGAGTAGAGGAGCACGCTCCCCTCGCGGACGCCGCCGGTGGCCTCGAAGGCGATGCCGCCGTCACGATCGACGCGGGCGCTCAGGCTCCGTCCGGAGACCGGGTCCAGGCTCTGGCCGGCCACGCTGGCCACGGCCGCGACGGAGAGGTTGGTGGCCGCGGAAACCAGCTGGCCGCGGGCCTCGCCGCCGCCGAACTGCGACGTGATGAAGTTCACGTAGAGTCCCTGCTGGAGCAGACCCGCCCACACGTCGTTGGTTGCCGACGGGAAGCCGAGGAAGAAGGGAAAGCCCGGGGCAACCGCGCCCAGCGGCGCCACCGGAATGCCGACCTGTCCGCTCGCGCCGGCGTTCAGCGTCCCCTGCGTGACCGGTCCGGAGGCATCCTCCACGATGAAGTAGCCGATCCCGACCGATTCGCTGCCGTTGGAGCTCAGCTGCATGTAGCCGGTCCCCATGGCGTTGGTTCCGCTGGGGGGAACGGCGTTGGTCGAGGAGATCGCCGTGGTGTAGGCATCGGCGTGATAGACCTGGCCGCGGATCTCGCCGTTCGGGTTGGCCGCGGTGTTGACGTTCACGTAGACGCCGCCGGCCTGGAGCTGCGCCATGTCGGAGGCCGAGAGGTTGGTCCAGACGCCGGTAGCCACCGAGTCGCCGGCGTTGAAGGTGATCTGATGGATCATCTGGCCGGAGGTACCGGGGGCGCCGACGCTGAAGCTCGCCGTCGTGGCCGCGCCCGAGAGTCCCTCCCAGGTGACCGAGTAGAGCACCTGATGGTTCGTCGTGTCGACCCAGAGGAGCGCCGAGCCGGTCGGGAGGGTATCGGCGACCGGAGGAACCGCCTGCGCGCCGGTCAGCATCGCGGCCGCGTTGTTGAAGAGGAAGAGCTGCCCACGCACCTCACCGTTGGGGTGCATCTGCGTGTGGACGTTGACGTAGATCCGGCCGGCGAGCAGATCCTGCATGTCGGCCAGCGTCATGTTCCAGGTGCCGGTCGCGGTCATCTTGCCGGAGGGCCAGTTGATCGGCTGCACCACCGGACCGGCCGAGTCGATCGAGGCACGGTGGAAGTGCGCGGCCGTGATCGGGCTGCTCATGCCGGTCACCGTGATCCGATACTCGAGCGTGCCGGTGAGAGGATTGAGCGCGAAGATGCCGATGCCGATACCGGCGGTATCGACCTGCGGCACCTCGTTCTCGCCGGCCAGCTGCGTGTAATGGGTCGCGTGGAACGATTCCTGCGCCGATGCGACTCCGGTGAAAAGAACGAGCGCGACGAACGCCGCGATCAGACCGCGCAGAGCGCGGAGCTCCGTACGATGTCGGAAAGAATGCATAGAGAACTACCTCCTGGTGAGTAAGTATCGCGATCGGCACGCGGGCTATCGTTCAGCGCATCACGCATGGTTTCTGATCGATCAATGGCCGATCGGGAGGAGAATCGCTGCAATCCTGATGCCCGTTCCAACAACCTGCGCCAGATACGCGCCGTTCGGGAGCCCTTCCACCCGGTAGCGCGCCCGTCCTCGCTCCACCGGCGCCGTCCCCACCAGACGGCCGAGCGGGGTGAAGATCCGGAGCTCCCCGTCAACGTTGGGATCTCCGATGAAGAGCACCGCGCCGGCGGCCGCGTCGTACCGGAGGGCGCCGGCCGCGCGCGCGCCCTCGCCGGCCGGCTCCTCGACCGAGGCGGCGGAGGCGAAGGGAAGATTCAGGTTCCGCGAGGAGGGAATCAGCTGGCCACGCACCTCTCCCCCCGGATTGAACGCCGTGTGATAATCGGCGTAGACCATCGTGTCGCGGAAGAGCCGGAGCGTGTCGTCACCGCGGATCAGTAGGTCCGGCGTCTGCTGGTAGGCGCCGTCGAGCAGCAGCGTGCGGAACGGGCTCCCGGTTTCCCCACGCTTTCCCAGATGCAGATGCGCGGAGGTGAGCGTGTCCGTCGGATGATAAACGAAGCTCGTGTAGACGAACGACCAGCGCGTCGGCAGATCGCGGATCAGCAGGCCGTAGCCGAGCCCCTCCCACTCGCTGGCCGGAACGGACGGCACCACATTGCCCGGCGTGATGAACGCGGAGTAGACATCGGTCGGCAGCAGCGTCCCGCGGATCTCCCCCTCCGGATACTCCCCGGTGTGGATGTCGACATAGGCGCGTCCGGAGACGAGCTCGTCGATCTCCTGATCGGTCAGCCCGGAGAGCGATCCGTGGGCGAAGGAATCGGCCGGCGTGAGGGTGAGCGATCGGGTGGCCGGGCCGTTCTCGGTAGCGAAGCCGCGATGCAGATGCGCCGCCGTGGCCGGCCCGGTCAGACGCTGCCAGGTGGCGTAATAGTCGAGCCGGCGGGCTCCGCGGTCGAGCACGGTGTAGATGCTCCCGAAGCCGGAGGAGTTGTCGGCCGGCGGCACCACCGCGGCGCGGGAGAGGCCGGCGTAGAGGTTCGGGAAGCGCTCGACCTGCGCGCGGATGGTGCCGGTCGGATGCGCCGCCGTCCTGATGTTGATGTAGATCCCGCCGGAGTTGAGCAGGTCCACGTCACCCGGCGAGATGCCGCTCCAGACGCCGCCGACGGTGCGGGCGCCGGCGGGAAACGGGATCTCGTGGAGCAGCTCCCCCACGCCGCCGAAGCGCGCGCGATAGAATCCGGCCCCGGTGATCTCCTCCCCCGGCATCGCGACCGTGACGCGGTAGGCGAGCGAATCCCCCTCCAGGTGGTAGAGCGCCAGGCCGGCGGCATCCAGAAAGAGCTTCGGCACTTCCTCCACGCTCGAGAGGGAGGAGAAGTGCGTGGCCGGAAACGATTCCTGCGCGCGCACTCCGGCGGCGGCGAGCAGCATGAACATCAGCAACGGCAATGGAGCACGGTGTCGGGTGCGCGACATGGGAGGGACCTCCTGAAGGTGTGTCGATCCGGCGTGCGCGGATCGGATGGATTGGCTCGCGGGGACGCGGCCGGCGAGCTGGACTTCTCGCGCGCGTCCCCCAAGGATACATCGGAAACGGAATCCGGGCGCCGGAGCGGTGCCCCGGAGCGGTGCCCCGGCCCGGAAGGAGATCCGACCCGCCGGCGCATGGCCGACGGGTCGGACGGAATGGCATCGGTCGACAGACCGGAAATCAGCGGAGAACCGGGACGCGGCAGACCGCGACCGGACGTCCGTCGACGACCAGCTGCGCGAAGTAGATGCCGGCCGGAAGCGGGCCGACATCGATCCGGGAGCTTCCCTCGCCGAGCGAGGTCGAGGCGACCTGCCGGCCGAGCGGAGAGTAGAGCGCGATGGTGCCGTCGCGATGGGCGCCGCCGGAGGGGAGCGCGAAGGTGACCGCGCCGGCCGAGCGATCGTACCAGGCGGAGAGTCCGCCGGCAACGGCGCCCGGCAGCAGCACCGGCACCGAGGCGACGCTGAAGTTCAGGTTGGAGGCCACCGGCATCAGGATGCCGCGCGCCGCGCCATCCGGATGGGACGAGGTGGTGAAGTCCACCCAGAGACCACGCGCGGCCCAGCCGCGGATGGTGTCCGGATCCTGCACGTCGAACAGCGACCACTCGTTGTTGGAGAACCCGCGGTTGAGCTCGGAGGCCAGGTCGGCATCCGGCGCGATCCGGAGGAAGGCGCGGTCGGCCGGCTCCGACAGGTCGCTGGTGAGGAAGGTGCCGGTCATCTGCGAGAAGCCGGGGCTCAGGAACGCCCTGACCAGTCCGGCGCCGACCGGTGTCGGCACGGAGGCGATGTTGTCGCGAACCTCGGCCGTGTAATAGTTGAGCGGATAGATCTGGCCGCGCAGCTCGCCGCTGCCGTACTTGGCCGTGTGCACGTTGAAGTAGATCTCGCCGGCCATCAGGGCGGCCAGATCCTGATCCGTCAGATCGCTCCAGACGCCGGTGATGGCATCCGAGGAGGAATCCGATCCGGTCACCGTCACCGACTTGACCACGTCGCCGGCCACGCCCGGAGCTCCCTTGTGGAAGTGGGCCATGGTCACCTTACCGGTCAGATCATCCCAGGAGATGGCGTAGTAGAGCGTACGGTTCGGAAGATCGAGAAGGAACTCGCCAACGCCGCTGCCATCGGAGGAGTCGGCCGGCGGAACCTCGGCGGTGGAACGGAGCTCGGCGCCGAGATTCGGGAACGGGGAGATCTGTCCGCGGATCTCCGGTCCGGCCGGCGGCCCGGCGGTCTCGATCTCGATGTAGACGCCACCGGTCGACAGCGCCAGCATCTCCTGATCGGTCAGGCTCTCGATGGTGCCGCTGGCCGTGTGCTTGCCGGCGAAGTTGATGGTCCTGATCTGCGGGCCGGTCTGCCCGTACGCGCCGGTGTTCAGATGGGCGCTGGCGATATCGGCCGACAGATCGATCACCGCGATGTAGTACTGCAGGCGCTTTCCCACCGGATCGAGCGCGAACATCGCGATCCCCTGGCCGAACGAGGTGGTCGGCGGCACCACGTCGTAGCTGGAGAGCTCGGCGTAGTGGGTGGCCACGAAGTTCTGCGCGCGCGCCGCGGATGTCACCAGAAGGAGGAGCAGAAGCGCCACGGCTCGCCGCGCCATGCGGGTGAGGGTCGGCGTAGAGGGTAACGATACTGTCGTCATGCAATGCCTCCGAAGTTCGGGGAATGAGAACACTGGTTTCCGTAAGGTAACATTTGCGGGCAATCGGTTACTGTATCGTCCCGGGAGATTTCCTGTTGGGAATTGCGAGGCGGCCCGGCGCCTCGTATCCTTGATCCACGATCGGTTCGCGCGCCGCCGTCCGGCACCATGCACGGACGCCATGCACGGCATGCAGGGGCATCTCGCGGAGCGTCTCTCGCGGGCGCCATGCTCAGGCTTCGCTCCGGCGCGCGACCGGTTCGTGGAGGGCATCCCCATCCCCTCATCCGGTCGCTCACATCGGCATCTACAACATCATGTCGTCATCTCCGTTCAGGCCGCGCGCGGCCGCATTCGCCCTTCCCCTGCTCGCATCCTTTCTCCTCCTCGGCGGATGCACCGAGGATCCGCTGACGCCGGCGCAGCCGGTCTCGGTGATCGCCTCCGGCCTTCCGCGGCTGGACGGGGATCTCTATTACGAGCTCTGGATGAGCTATCCGCTCGGCAAGGTGACCGCCGGCGCCGGAAGCGTCACCGCCTCGGATGTCGAGTACATCAGCATCGGCCGCTTTCGCGTTGCCGAGGATGGGAGGGTCATCCCCCTGTCCAACAGCGATCCCGGATTCATGATCCCGGCCGCGCACAACCCCGGGTTCTTCCGCGACGCGATCCTCACCGTGCAGCGCGTCGGCGTGATCGAGGGAACTCCCGGACCCCGCATGCTCTCCGGCGTCATCGAGTGGAGCAACGGCCAGGGCTTCGTGAAGCTGGAGCTGAAGGGAAGCGACGCCTTCGGACCGATCATCGGCGATGAGACCAAGCGCTACGGCTCCTTCGTCCTCGACACGCCGACCACGCAGGATAGCGCCGACTACGCGCGCGGCATCTGGTTCATCGGCATCGACCGCGATCCGTTCGGCGGCGCAATCACGATCCGCCGCGGCATCGGCATGCCCACGCTCCCCTTCGTGACCGACAACGACAACTGGAGCTACGAGGCCTGGCTGGTGCATCATCTTCCGGGCGGACCGGAGTATATCTCGCTCGGCCGCTTCGTCAACCCGGCCCGCCCGGACTCCACCGGAGCCGGCTCCGGCGCCGGGCCCATGGTCGATGCCATCTATTCCGCCCCCGGCGAGGATTTCATCGCCGGCGGGCCGGGGGGATTGAACGACGGCACCTACGGCGTTCTCCTCTCGCTTCAGCCGCGCGGCCTCGGCATGGTCCGTCCGCTGATCAGCATCCTCCAGCGCGATACCATCCCGACCACGACCGCGCGCCTCGATTCGGTCACGCTCGTCCGGACACCGGGCGCGCCGTCGGTGGAGGTGACCATTGCGCAGTAGATGGCGCTCGCTGCCGGCCGGGTCCATCCGGCTCCTCGGCCTATCCGGGCTGGCCGTGCTGGCGATGCTCGCCGCGGCCGCGCCGTGCGCCGCGCAGGGGGCGTACCGGATGCTGATCGCTCCGTTCCGCGTGGAGCGCGCCGACGGCGGCACCTACCTGAATCCCTTCTCCGGCGGGCTCTTCCAGCCGCGCATCGGCCTCCGCGATGCCGACCGGGACGGGCTCCCGGATCTGTTCACCCTCAACCCGGACAACCGGCTCCGCTACTATCACAACGAGGGGGGGCTCGGGTTCCGACGCGTCTGGCCGTCGCCGTACGATGATCTTCCGCTCAGGAAGTGGTTCCGGTTCGCCGACCTCGACGGGGATGGGGATGATGATATCCTCACCTCCGCCGCGCTCGCGCAGGTGCTCCTCTATCGGAACATCGGATCGCAGAGCGATCCCCGATTCGCCGAGGCGCCGGACACGCTCCGCGGCGCCGACGGCACCGCGATCTCCATCCAGCAGGAGACCGTCCCCTCCCTGGTCGATATCGACGGCAACGGCACGCTCGATTTCCTGGCCGGCAACCCGACCGACGGGACCATCACCTTCTATCGGAACACCGGCACGCGGACCGATCCCCGCTTCACCTTCGTCACCTCCCGCTTCATGGAGATATCGGTGATCTCGCCCGGAGCGACAAAGCGGCGCGACGATGGCGACGCCGGCGTGATCTCCGGCGGGGCCGTTGGCGCCGACGATGACGCGAGCTCCACGACTCAGCGCCACGGCGCGAGCGTTCTCGGGTTCGGCGATATCGACGGGGACGCGGATCTGGATCTCCTCTTCGGCGACCTGTTCACCAGAAAGCTCCTGCTGTTCCGCAACAGCGGCTCGCCGACCGATCCCCGCTTCAGCATGAGCGACCTGGACACCGCGTTCCGCCCGAACGGGAGCGACGTGGAGAGCGAGGGATTCAACCAGGCGGAGATCGGCGACCTCGACCGGGACGGCGATCCGGACGTGCTCGTCTCCTCGCTCCATCCGCAGTCGAGCGCCCAGCCGGTGATCCTCTACCGAAACACCGCCCCCGGCCCCGCCCCGGCGATGACGCGGCAGGGGCTGGACGTCACCTCCGAGATCGATCTCGGCACCTATTCCTCCCTGGCGCCGATCGACGACGCCGATCGGCATGGCGTGCTGGTCGGCACCATCGACGGCGCGGTGGTCTACTTCGCCACCCGCGTGGAGGGAAGCGCCACGATCTGGAAGGAACAGGGACGCGCCATTCTTCCGGGCATCTTTCAGGTGGCTCCGGCCGCCGGCGATCTCGACGGCGACGGACACGCCGAGATCGTGATCGGCGACGCCGAGGGATATCTCCGCCTCTACCGCTATCAGGGGAACGTGCTGGCCCAGTCCCCCTGGCAGCTCGACACGTTCAAGGTGGGGCAGTACTCCTCGCCGACCCTCGTCGATCTCGACCGCGACGGCGACCTCGATCTCTTCCTCGGCGGCGGCAACGGCCGCTTCGTCTACTTCGAGAACATCGGCACGCCGACCGCTCCCCTGTTCGAACGGAAGACGCCGCCGGAGCCCTTCAACACGCTCGACGTGGACAACGACGCCGCTCCCCGCTTCGCCGACCTCGACGGCGACGGCGATCCGGATGCCATCGTGGGGGGACGCACCTCGAGCGGCCTGGGGGCGAGCGTGGACACAGTGCGATTCCTGCTGAACGAGGGGGGACGATTCCAGGAGAGCCCCGCGTTTCCCAGACTGCTTGCCGTGCGCAGCCCGGTGCCGATGCTGATGTCGGCCCCCGAGGGACGCTTCCTGATCCTGGGAAATCAGGCCGGAGGGCTGGCCGCCTTCACCTTCCCGACGCCGAGCGGCGTGGAGCGCGAGGGAACGGCCTGCGGCATCTCGGGTGGGGCGCGTCTGGAGCTCCCATCGATGCTTCGCTCCGGCGAGCCGCTGCCGGTCTCCTGGCTGCTGCCGCGTGGCGAGGGGAATCTGCTGCTGATGGATCTGCTCGGCCGTGAGGCGGCGCGTCTGCATCTGGCCGGCCCCGAGGGGCAAGGCACGTTCCGGCTCCCGGGGCTCGGCCCGGGCCTCTACTTCTACCGCCTGGAAGGCGCCGGCGCCGAGCGAAGCGGACGGATCGTGGTAACGTGGTGAGGGTGGGGATGATGTTCCCGCGCGGAAACCACATATCGCGGCGACGAGATCAACCACATACCTGCATGCAACGGCGGGGCATCCACCTCTGATGGTGGATGCCCCGCTTCTCATCCGCTCACCCCTGCAGTCCCCCGAATATCACGTCACCGCATGACATCGATCCTTCCGGAATACCATGTCGTGCCGGCGCGAACGCGCACCACATAAGCTCCGATCGGAAGCGAGGAGACATCGATCATCGCGGCATAGACTCCGGCGCGCTCCGCCGACGCGGCCGGCAGCCTCAGAACACGGGAGCCGGCCATGTCGTACAGGGAGATCTCGACCGTCCCCGGCTCGATGATCTCGATCCGGAGATCGGCGTGCGAGCCCGCTGGATTCGGCGTGGCGATGACACCCGGCGTGGATGGCGAGGCGCTTCCGCCGCGCCGGTTGCCGAATCGGACGGGCTTGAGATATCCGGGATCGGCGGGCTCCGCTTCGGCGAAGAACCCGGCCGAAACGCCGTACGCCGTGTCGCTCATTCCCGGCGTCGGCCGCATCGGCATCCGCACATAGACCTGCGTGCCCAGCGGGGCCGCGATATCGACAGGGATGGTCACCGCATGCTCGATCGAGGAATCCGCGACGTCGCGAGCCGTGACCGTATCCCCTCGCCAGAGCACGACGCCGTCGGTGGCGCGCACGAGCTCGAGCCAGGTTCTCACGTCCGCGGGCCCCATCCCGATCGAGTCGTGCGGCTGCGTGTCGAGCCAGTTCACCAGCTCGTCCGATCCATATACCGTATGCGGAAGAATCACCCCTTCATTTCCCGCGAGGAAGACACTCGTGCGGGAAACATTCAGCGCATCCTCCAGGGTCTCCACGAATGTCGCGCCCGCTTCCGGCGAAGCGAAGTACGACGGAGGAAGGTCCGGCTCCTCGGTGATGCCGACAATCGGGTGTATCCGGTCGAACAGGGAAGGGTTCGGAGAGGCCGGTCCGGGAAGCTTGATTCCTCCGCCGAGCAGCGGCTGCCCGCATGGTCCGATGACCGGATATTTTCCGGTCATCACCGTGCGAAGCGTTTTTCCGATGAAGAGCCGGATCGAATCTCCGCCGATGCCGGTGAAGCTGCTGTCGGGTTTCGAGGGATGGTTGATGAGAATTCCATCGACGTAAAAATGATTCGTCGCGGCATAACTCGCGCCGGCCAGGAACCGGTCCGATCCGGCGTCGCGAACCAACAGACTCGATTGCGTGAGGAAGGGGGAGGCGGCCCGCAACGGCGCAAGCGTCAACGACGGATGCTGTCCCGGACGTATGCGGTCGACATATGCCTTCCCGAATCGGTAGAAATAGATCTGGTTGGTGCCGGTGGCCGTGTCGGCCCCCTTTACCCGGAACCAGGCAAGGGCTCCTTCCGGCTTCCCGCCCGAACCGCCCGTTGTTGCGCGCGGCGCCATCGGAAATTCCGTGACGACCGGATGACGATACATCGAGGAGTCGTCGCCCCAGTAATACGCCAGCGTCCGCCATCCCTGCTTCGTGACCACCGAATCGCGGAAACGGAGCGTAATCACGGAGACGCCGCCGGACGGAGTTCCCTTGCCTCGATATCTCGGCCAGATCGACTCGAACGCCACGCCGACACGCACCGAATCGGCCGCCACGCATGGATGCGCGAACGTGCATCCGGCCATGTTGATGTTCACATCCTCCGGACTTTTCAGCGCAGCCATGACCGCCCGCGCTCCGGTCGGAAATCGTGCGCGTATCTGCTGATAGAAGATCTCCGACCCCATGCCCGCGTTGTACGACTGCTGCCACGCCAGATGAACCATGTGGCCGATACCGTCATCGTTACGCACGTAGGCAAGCGTCGGAAACTGACAGAGCGAATCGGTGAAGGTGCCGGTGGAGCTCACGACTCCCTTCGACACGAGCTCCACGGAGACATCGCTCATGCTCAGTCCGGCACGGTTCGGAACGGCAATGGTCTCGATGCCGTTGGTCGGCGTGGCCCAGGCGACGACGAACCCCGAATCGATACCGACCACCGCCGGCGTCATCCGATAACTGCCGGTGAGCGGCCGCGCCGAAGCGAGCATCAATCTCGATGAAACGGAGAGCGAGTCGGGATGCGGGAATCGAGGCCAGTACCGCCCCTCCACGGAGGTCTTGCCGTCGCTGGTTCTCATGCGCTCCCAGACGGCCAGCCATCCGGTGCCGTTCCGGGTGACGGCGATCGCGGGAAACATGTTCACGGCCGTCCGCCCGGAGGCCGAGGCATCGGCGGTATCGGAGACGCGGAACTCCCTGGACCAGTTGCCGAGCGAGTCCATGATCATTCCCCAGACTATCGAGTCCCGCTCGTAGATCACGACCTGCGCGCGGCGGGCCGTATCGGAGAGGATCACGGAGCGGACCGCGTTGTTGTAGGCGGTCCCGAGCATCGAAAGGCCGGCACGCACCGGCGTGACCCTGTACATCTCACCCCAGCCCGGCCGGAGCCAGTCGAGCTCCAGCGGCGTCCCCACGGCCACCGTCCGGCGCCATGTACTGTCGAGCACCTTCTCCACCAGCAGGGAATCGGCGATGACCGGACCGTTGTTCTTCAGCACGATAATCGGCCGCCTGACATCGATGGCGCCCAGACCGTGGGCGCTTCCGCCGTAGGCCGTGGTCGTCGACGAAGAGTAGCTTCGCTCGTCCACCGGCCACGTCCGCCTGTTGGTCAACAGCAGGAACCGCACGCCGGCCTGATCCTGATCGGCCAGACGAGCCCCGGGACGGAAATGGGTCAGCTCCAGAAACGTTTCGGATCTCGGATCGACCGCCCCGCTCCCCGTCGAGTCGAGAAACACGCCGCTCGAATCCCGGTCGTGAAGGCGCGCCTTTCGGGTGTAGAGCGTATCGACCATCGGCATGGCGGTGAAGTACTGCGCGGTGTCGTGCAGGCTCATCTGCTCCTTGCGATATTCCAGATTCCGGAAGCCGACCGCGGTATCGATGTCGCGGAGCGCCAGCGCCACCGAACGGATCGCGTCGAACCGGCTCCGCTGTCCCACCCACATCTTCGGATACTTCAACGGAAGCGTGTCGCGGTAGCCGTTCGAGGTCAGCAGCGAGGCGTACTCGGCCGAATGCTCCATGGTCCGAACGTCGATCAATCCCAGGTTGTAGCCATCCCAGGCGATATCGCCGAAGATGAAGCCGGTGGCGCCGCAGTTGACCGACAGCCAGGTCTGCGCGGTGATCTCCTCCGGCGTCGGGATACGGAGTTCGAAGCCGTTGGCCTTGTACGCGCCGGAAAGTCCCGCGCCGTTGGAATCGACATAATTCTTTCCCATCGTCTGGATCACGGTCCAGACCGGGTTGGAGATGCCGAGGTGGGCATATTTGAAGCGGGAAACGTCCACGGCGCGGACGAGCTGGGGCACCAGCGGGCCGTTCACCGCCGAGACGCCGTCGGTGTGGTCGCGGAAGCGCCCGAAGCCCCAATGATTGCCCGGATCGACCCGCTCCTGCATGTCCCGGACGTATGCGCGGTAGGCCGAATCGGTGTTGACGGCGATCAGCGAGGGTTGATAGAACTTCTGTTTCGCCACCGCGTCCATGCTGTCCGGGTTTGCGTAGTAGATCGGCATCGGGATGCTGCCGAGTCCGAAGTAGCTCTGGCGCGTGAGCACCGGCATGATCTTCACCCGCCTGGTGAGGATATCGCCGCTGAGGATGCGGCTGCCATCCATGTTGGCCAGCGGGTTGGTGAAGAGCTGCTTTCGGTCGGAGTTCCAGCGGTCCCACATCAGGTCCTGCATTTTCTCGGAGAGGATCCGGTCGGCCGGGAAGCTGGAGTGCTGCATCTCGTCGTCGAAGCCGAGCCGGCCGGTGACTCGCCGAAGCGTGGCATCGGTGAAGATGCCGGTGAGATCCTTCCGGATCAGGGTATCGAGCCGGCCGGCCTTGAGCGCCTCGAACATGAAGGTGTTGACGCGGCTTCTGAGGAATTTCATCGGCACGATCCGGGTACTGTAGAACCGGTAATCGAAGTCGGACTGCGCGGTGATGCCGCGGTCCGGGATATGGATGGCGCCGGCGCCCCAGAGGCCGCGCGAGAAGCGGGCCGCGCAACTGTCCACGCAGGCGCCGCCGTACGGATCGCCATAGGTGGCCGCCTCGGTCCGTTCGATGACCGGCACCCAGAAGAGATCGAGCGAGTCGCGATAGCGGTAGGTGAAGGAGGTATCCGGCGGGTTCGTGGCTGGCACCACGGTGGTGTCGACGCGGTACGGATCCTTCGGGTGAAACCGGTGGCAGGCCGCGGTATCCATCGTGACCGTGAGCGTATCGGAGAGCCAGGAGCTGTCCTGCACGACGGTGGATCCGATCTTCCTGATTCTCTGGTACGACGTGCCGAGCACCGAGCCACGACGGTTATTGAACCACCAGCCGATTTCGCGATAACCTCTGGCATTTTCGACTGTATCCGCCGTCTGATACATATCCTTCGTGATCCAGAGTGTATCCGGAAGTATGCCTAACGGCGCAAACACATTGCATTTACAGTCGCTCTGGTGAAGCCGGCTTCTCTGATAGAGAAGGACATACCCAATTTTCGTTCCGGAAGGGTATAGGATTGAGTCGATGGCACTTCCGGCGCTGATCGTGAACGAAATGCGAAAGAATGTCGAGCTATCCGAAATTCCGGCTTCCGTGAGACGGAACGTGGGAACTTGGTGGAATCCTGACAGCGCTGGCTCGTGAGCATACTTGGGCTCGCCTGCAACTAAAGCATCATTTCGGGTGCCGGTAGAAGATGACGGCACATCTACAACCCATTGGAGTGAATCGGTTGAAAGCGCTCCGATAGCACTTCTATCCTCGCTATTATACCAGTGACTGTAATCGATCACCTGATACTGGAGATATTCACCGCCACGCTTGAACGGTACGTAGTGCTCGGCGGCCAGGGCATGGTCGGCCAGGTCCGAGATTCTGAGGGGATTGTAGATCAGCTTGAATCCGGTCGTATCCGCCTCGAGAAGCAACCGTTTCTTGAGTGAATAGAACAGATACTTCCAGTAGGTACCGTGGGACGATTCGGCCCCCGCGCTGTAGTCCCACCGGGCCCACTGATTCGCCGAGAGGATGGAGCTGTACGTGCTGTTGCTGATCCCGAGAATGGTCCTCGTCTGATCGATATCATAGCCGTAATACTGCCCGAAGTCGAGGAGAAGGGAATCCTTCGCGAGCCGGGCGCTCGGGATGATATGCGCGCCGAGGTGCAGCGTCGAGTCGAACTCGTACCCCCGGTACTCGGTCTGGGCAGCCAGTTCGGGCGGGGCAAGCATCAGGAACAGCAGAAGCGTCGCCGCCCCGGCGAAGCGCCGGAGTTTCAGATAAAGCGCGTGAATGTGCATACGGCCTCCTACAAAGGTGAGCCTCGGTAGTGGACAGGATAACGGCGGCCCCTCGCCGGCGTGGCGACCGGAGGTTCGGGGATGCCGCTTGATATGATGGTTCTCAGTCGAGCACGATCGGAATGGTCTCCGAAGCACTTCCGGCCTGGAGGGTGACATAGTGGAGCCCGCGCGCGCGCGCCGCGCCATTCCATACCACGGCGGCGGCTCCGGCCGGAGGCATCAGGCGAGCCAGCTCCCGCCCGGCCGGGTCGGTGACCGTGACGACCAGCGGGCGCGCATCGAGATCGGAACGCCAGGAGATGGTGACCCCATCGCGCGTGGGATTCGGTGTCGCGGCAAGCTCCAGGCGCGGCGATGCCGGCCGCTCGCCGCCCGACGCGGGTACACTCGCTCCGGGCTGGCAGACGAAGCCGGTGGGATGCGGCAGCGGGTGGATCACGTCGGAGAAGATGTCCCACTGCCGGTTCACCTTCATGAACTGGATCGAGCCCGGAACACCGGCGTCGCTCACCGCGAAGCTCTCATATCCCGACCCGTCGATATCTCCCAGCCACGCCAACGTTCGGAACCCGTCACCAGCTCGAGTATCGAACATTGCATCGATTCGTGAGTCATACCACTTCCCGGAGCCATAGCAGATGACGAATGGATCCGAGTATGTCCATACATCCCGGTATCCGTCCAGGTTCACATCACCGAAATTATAGATCGGATTACCTGCGGCTCCGCTCCATCCATCATGAAGTCGATGCGGTAGATCCAGACTTATCCACGGGCGTGAATAATAACGCCCATTGTCAGGATCAACAGGATCATTTCCAGATCCAAATTGTTGTATCAAGCGTTCGCCATTTCGGCCTGCGTAGACTCTGGCACGCTCATCTCCACAACTCACTACTAATTCAGGAGTATTGTCACCTGTCACGTCAGTCAAGAGCGCATACATTCCAAGAACGGCACTCAGGTTTAGCAGTTGTGCATCCAAAGTGTCTGGGAGCATCTTCGGCCGGCCATACACAACACTCACCGTGCTAGTATTACCATCTCCATCATAGTACAGGACAACATCCATTACTCCATCACAGTCCTGATCGATTTTCCCGATCCGGGTAATAGATCCTGGCCGCCAGAAGCCCCAGTCCGGTAGCCGTGAGATGCCTGCCTTCCCCCATCGTGCTCCGTGATGCCCACGATACATCAACACGCTCGGAAGGATAACCACTGCGCCATTGCTGAAGCCCCCCCCATAGATCCAGACAAACAGATCCTCGACACCATCCGCATCGAAATCTCCGCTCAACGCCCCCTTACCCCCAAGCCATGCCTGCGCTCCACAGGCCAGACGCGTCGTGTCATCGATCGTGTAGCCGGAGGGACTTCCCCAGAAGATCACGATACTGCTGAGCGTGTACCCTTCGGTATTGCCGTAACTGCTGTCAGCGAACAGATGAATGCGCGTGGCGATATCCTTGTAGCCGTCCCCATCCCAATCTCCCGCCGCCAGAAATGCCGTCGTCGATCCCACCTCCCGCGGACCGATCCGCTGACCACTTGCCACATCCGGAATGCCTCCTTTGACTCCGTAATAGAGCAGCACATCTTCCGGATAGCTCCAGAACGTGCTGAAGTCATGGAAGGCGGTATCGCATCGATACCGCCCCACGGCGAAGTCCATGATTCGATCCCCGTCGAGATCCCCGGTTGTCCAGATCGACCGGCCGAACTGCTCGACGAGGTTCGGTGGATGCACGCAATCGGTCATCGTGCCGGTCATCCGGGCATAGGGGCGAAACAGCACCGTGTCGTCGGCCAGCGGGTTCTGGCGATCCGGAAGCATCTGCGCCGATGCGACCGCGCCGCAGAGCAGCAGAGCCAGACTCACTACTCCGCGCAGGAAGGAATCGATACGATCTCGTCTGGTGGATATGGCGGTCATCGCGGCGTCTCCATGGATGTGGTGGTGGATCCGGTTGCCGCATCCGACAGATCCGGTGCGGTTGGCGAGGGCTGTTCCGGATGCTTCTGCTCGACCGATGCCGCTCCGGGCTGACAGACGAAGCCGGTGGGATGCGGCAGCGGGTGGATCACGTCGGAGAAGATGTCCCATTGCCTGGTCACCTTCATGAACTGGATCGAGCCCGGAACACCGGCGTCGCTCACCGCGAAGCTCTCGTATCCCGATCCGTCGATATCCCCCAGCCACGCGTAGCTCCGAGCTCCATCGCCGCCCCGGATGTCGAACATCGCGTCGATCCGGGAGTCGTACCACTTGCCCGATCCATAGCAGATCATGAACGGATCGGAGAAGGTCCATACATCCCGGTAGCCGTCCAGGTTCGCGTCGCCGAAATCATAGATCGGCGTCGTGACTGTCGAGCCCCAGCCATCATGCAGGCGGTGAGGCATGTCCAGCGTGTTCCAGGGGCGGGGATAGGGGCGGCCGTGATCGGGATCGACCGGATCGTTGCCGGATCCGAACTGGTCGATGAGTCGCTGACCGCTCCTGCCGGCGTAGATACGGACGCGGTCATCGCCGCACTTGACCACCAGCTCCGGCACATGATCGCCCGTCAGGTCGCTCAGGAACGGATACGATCCCTGGATCGGCGTGAGATCCACGCTCTGCACCTTCAGAGTATCCGGCAACCGTCCCTTCTCACCATAAAGCATGCTCACTTTCGTGGCATAGTACAGTGCGAGATCCGGCAGCCCATCGCAGTCCTGATCCGAAACTCCGATAAAACTGAAGGATGGAGGCACCCAGTATCCCACATCATACAGACCGGAAGCGCCTTTCCCCCACCGCATCCCGCGATGTCCTCGAAACACCGTCAATCGTGGAGTTTCGACCGCGCTGCCAGCGAGGAGATAATTACCTCCCCACACAACCAGATCTTCGACGCCATCCCGATCGAAATCCGCCGATATTGCCTGAAAGGCACGGATCCAATTCCTGCCTCCGCAGGAAATCCGACTGGTGTCATCAATGGAATATCGACCTGTCGCGTTTCCCCAGAATATCACGACCGTCACTTTGTTCGATCCGCTGACATCCCCCTCACTGCTGTCGGCGAACAGATGAATGCGCGTGGCGATATCCTTGTAGCCGTCCCCATCCCAATCTCCCGCCGCCAGAAATGCCGTCGTCGATCCCACCTCTCGCGGACCGATCCGCTGACCACTTGCCACATCCGGAATGCCCCCCTTGACTCCGTAATAGAGCAAGAGGTCCTGCGGATAATCCCAGAAGGTGCTAAAGTCATGGAACATCGTATCGCACCGATAATGGCCGACACCGAAGTCCATGATTCGATCCCCGTTGAGATCTCCGACGGCATACAGGACGCGCCCGAACTCCTCGGCCAGTGGTCGTTTGCACTCGGTCATCGTGCCGGTCATCCGGGCATAGGGACGGAATAGTACCGTGTCGTCGGCCAGCGGGTTCTGGCGATCCGGAAGCATCTGCGCGCCAAGGGTCCCGACCACGATCGAGGCCAGGAGCGGCAGAAGGAGACCATATCTCCCCAACAACCGTGGCGCGGGCATGCTGATCGGCTCATGGTTCCGTGGCATCGAAGGCTCTCGGATTGCGGCTTCGCCTCGTCCGGCGCGGGTCGCCGGACGTTGCGGGTGGGACAGATTCCTTCATTTCCGGTGAATCCGGCGCGGGAAGGTAGACGATTGGATGATGACATTCCACACCCGCCACACATTTCCCCCGGGCAGGCAAGACTTCACATCCCCCAGGGAACAAACCCCGAACGCCTGCGTCGGAAGGGATGTCGGCGTCGCCAGGGAGCATGGACTCGATGTGGCAACGATGACCTCGATGGCGACGACGAGGAATCCAAACCGGATATCAACGCAATCCTTTCACGTTATACGCTTACAGGAACGGCCATGTCACTTCGAACCACCATCTCCACGGCACTGCTGCTGGTCACGATCGGCGCGGTGACCCACGCACAGGAAAAGACCGAAACGCGCATCGCCCCGAAGGCCGACAAGCGCTTCGAGTCCCACGTCTTCTTCCTCAATTCCGGCGGGTACCTCGGCACCAGGCTGACCGATGTCGACGCCGACAAGGCAAAGGAGCTCCGGCTGAAGGAGGAGCGGGGCGCGATCATCTCGGAGGTGGTCGACGGCAGCCCGGCGGCGACCGCCGGCCTGAAGAAGAACGATGTCGTGATCCAGTGGAACGATACCCGCGTCGAGAGCGTGGCGCAGCTGGTGCGCCTGGTGAGCGAGACGCCGGCCGGCAGGACCGTGAAGATCGGCCTGATCCGCAACGGCGTCGAGTCGAAGCTGGATGTGAAGATCGGCGAGCGGAAGCCGGACTTCGGCAACTTCCACTTCGAGATGAACCCGGAGGCGATGAAGGACGTGGAGAAGCTGTTCAAGGAGAACGCGCCGCAGGGGCTCTGGAAGCAGGGACACGACACGGCCATCTTCCGGACCTTCTTCCCCGGACGTCCCCGGCTCGGCGTCTTCATGCAGGGAATGAGCGAATCGCTCGCGAAATACTTCGGCGTGGCCGACGGCAAGGGAGCTCTCGTGGCCGATGTACAGAAGGATTCCCCGGCCGAGAAGAGCGGCATCACCGCCGGCGACGTGATTCTCGCCGTCGATGGTCAGAAGGTCGCCAACGGCTGCGATCTGCAGCGGATCATCGGCGCCAAGGAGGAGGGAACGGTCGACCTGACGATTCTCCGCGACAAGAAGGAGCAGCATGTGAAGGTGACGCTCCCGAAGCGGGAGCAGAGCGGCATCGAGGGACTTCAGCAGACCCTGCCCGACGTGTTCAAGAATCTCCCCGAGGGATCCGAGCTCCATCAGCTCCCGTCCCCGGAGATGGACATCCACTGATTGGCCCAGAACCGTGATACGACGGCGTATCATGGACTCCTAGAGAGAAGGGCTCCCGACGACCGCGGGAGCCCTTCGCATTTCATGACCGATCATGGATGAAGCCGACCGTGGCGGGCGCCGTGAAGCGTGAGCCAACCGGGCGCGGACGCCGCCTCTACGCGCCGCCTCTACGGCTTCTCCCCGACCGGCGTCTCGGCAACGATCGTGACGGTGCGGCAGTAGAAGCGCCCCTCGGGAAGATCGTTCGGATAGAGCTGCGACTCCCCCACTCCCCGCACGCGCGCCGACGGCAGGCCGAGCGCGGAGGCGATGGCGCGGGCGCGCGCCTCCGACAGTCGAAGGTTGTAGTCGGCGTCGCCGATCCGGTCGGTGTAGCCGATGATCGTGGTCGTGGCCCGGTCGCTGATTCTCCCCTTGATCAGATCGGCGATCCTGTGGTTGGCCGGGTTCAGCTCGGAGCGGTCATAGTCGAACAGGATCAGGCTGTAGCGGTCGATCATCCGGTCGGCGATCTGCTCCCGCCGCTTCCGGCTGATCGTGATCTGCTCCACCGGCAGCGTCGCCACCGGCGTGGTGGTGCTCCGCCCGGCGCGGTCGGTCACCGTCAGCGTGTATCCCACCGGATCGCTGGCCACCGGAATCGACGCGCGATCGGAAGCCACATCCCAGTCCACCGTTGCCGGCGGCGCGGACTCTCCGGCAATCGCCTTCAACGTCCGATCTCCCTGACGGGCCTCCAGCCGCCACGACGCGACTCCCGCCTCGGCGGCCGCCGTCGGACGGAAGCGCACCACCGGCGGGGTGACCATCCTGAGCGTGTCGCTGGTGACGATCGGCTCCAGAATCTTCCAGGAGTCGGATTGTATCTCCACGCGGCGGTTCTCCGCCACGCCGTCGGCCTCCGCCTCGTTCGATGCCTTCTCCGGAAGGCCACGAGTCTCCACGCGCAGGCGCGCGGGATCGATCTTCCAGACCGACGCCAGGTACTCGCGCACCTCCACGGCGCGCCGCCGCGACAGATCCTCGTTCCCCTTCTCCGCGCCGACATCCGCGTTGCAGCCGACGATCCGGATCGTCGTCTCGGGATGCTCCCGCATCCGGGCGCCGATCACGTTGAGTATCTGATAGTAGGTCGGCAGCACATCCACGCCATGCAGCGCGTCCACCGAGAAGCGCGCCGTCTCCTCCGGCG
Organism: Bacteroidota bacterium; assembly: GCA_048498995.1. Lineage (GTDB taxonomy): Bacteria > Bacteroidota > Ignavibacteria > OLB7 > OLB7 > JBEHWX01. The sequence continues at coordinate 2,868 of JBEHWX010000070.1, read as the reverse complement.
TCATCCTCGCGTAGCGGTCCGGGATCGCGCTCGATCCCTCGTCGAAGAAGATGTAGTTGAGCAGGGGGCGCATGTAGGTGGAGATGAACTCCTCCACGCGGAGCCGCACGCTCGGCAGCTCACGTCCGTCGCGGTCGAGGCTGACGGCGTCGATCGCGGCGCTCGGGGCCGGCGTCGGCCTGGTGGGAGCTCCGGACGGAGGGGCGACCGGAGGCTCCGCCGGGATCTCCGCGACCGGCTCGGACGTCGTGGAGCGTGGCCCATACTTGAGCGCCACGCCGAGCCGGAGCGAGCTGGCGCGCCAGATGGAATCGCTCATCACCGGCGTGAGGCCGAGCGCGAGGAACACCTCCGGCACCGCCCAGAGCGTCCCCGCGGAGTTCAGCCGGAGCTCGTTGCTCAGCCCGATCAGCAGCGCACCGGAGATCGCCGAGGCATTCGGGATGGTGCCGCTCGTGTCGTTTCTGGTCCGTCGTCCGTTGGTGAACGTTCCCCGATCCTCGGGACGCTTCAGCGTCTCTCGCTGCGAGAAGGAGGTGGAGAGCACGTAGCCGAGGCGTCCGCCGAGGTGAAGCGAGAGACCGCCGACCGGCTTGAAGATCGCCATCGGCTCCAGCCCGATGGTGGCGATGCCGGAGGTGATCGAGTGCTCGATCTCGGCATCCTCGGTCCCCATGTCGAGTATCACGGTGGTATGCTCGGTGGCCGCGAGCGTGGCGCCGAGCGAGGAGTAGCCGGCGCGCAGTCCGAGCCACCATCGATCCGAGAGAGGATATTCGTACAGAAGCCCGAACGTGCCGCCGGCGCCGCTTCCGCTCTCGAACTGCTGGCAGCAGTTCGGCACGCCGGGGAGGGCGCGGAAGGAAGCGGAATGGAAGTTCCAGTTCAGATCGGAGTAGACGCCGTAGCGGGGATCGGGTCGTGGAGAGGGCGGAGGCTGTTGCGCGCGAAGGGTGGTCGCGGCGGCGAGGGCGAGCGCGAGGCCGGATATCGTGATTCGAGCCATGGTATCTGTCACCGAGGGAAGATCCGGGGGCCGGGGCGAGGGATCGATGATCTCACGTGCATCGAGGATCCCGTCATGGCCCGGCGGTGAAGCCGTGGAGCGTCGCGGCCGGGGATGCCGCGGCGTCCGGCGCGCCGGATCACTTCTCGATCATTACCATTCTGCCGTAGGAGCCCACGGGAGTCTGCAGCACGCACATGTACATGCCGGAGGTAAGATACTTCCTATCGAACTCCGCGTCATAGGAGCCGGCCTCGAGCACGGCGTCGATCAGGGTAAGGGCCAGCTCGCCGAGCACGTCGGCAACGAAAAGACGCACCCGTCCCTGCTCCGCAACGGTGAATTCGATCTTCGTGATCCCGGTCTTCGGGTCCGGTCCGCTGGTCTTGAGAAGTACTCTGCCGTCCTCGCTGAGCATTCGCGATCCTCCTTCGTGGCAGAGCCGGGGCAATGAACGGTCCCCGCGCGCCGATGGCGCGCAGCACGGAAAACGGATCGGCCCCGGGAGTGCGGGGCCTGGCTGCGCCGATGTCGTATGCCGTGTCTGGCTCTGTGTAGTACCTAGACCCGACAGCCGTCGAATCGTCGCAGAGCCCCCCGCGATTTGCGCGACCACGGGAAACGAGGCCCTGGAAACGAAGCATCGGAATCGACCGGCCGGAAACGTAGCGGGGGACCGGAGCAACCTCCGATCCCCCGCGCGGCTCACCGGGCCACCTGCAGTGGCCGGTTCAATCGCATCGTCGGCGTCTCCAGCACGCAGTAGTAGAGCCCGGTCGGTAGCACGGAGGCATCGAGCATCACCTGGTAGCGCCCGGCCGTCACATTCGCGTCGACCAGGGTCGCCACGCGGCGGCCGAGCAGATCGCTCAGGTAGAGGCGCGTCGGCCCGGTCTCGACCGTCTCGTATTCGATCTCGGCGATGCCGGCCACCGGATTGGGACGGCTCGGCTTCAGTCCGGTCTCCCCGGTGGCGCGGATCAGACGCGTCCCCCCCGCCTCGCAGAGCCCACGCAGCTTGAACAGGCCGTTGAAGGCGGTCACCGCCACCGTGGTGTCGTTGAACCGGAATGCCTCGATCACCAGCGGCGTGGAGACCGCGTCGCCGAGCGCCGCGATCAGCTCCACCTCGCCGAGCGTCCCCTGGCCGAGCCCGGAGGGACGGACGCCGGCCACCTTCAGGTAGCGCTGACCGTCGGCGTCCACCCCCTCGAAGGAGGGATCGGCCGGATGGAGCAGCGTCCTGTTGAAACGGAGCCGGAAGGAATAATCGCGCGCGTTCAGATCCTTCAGATTTCGGGAGGAGTCGAGCGTCACCGGCACGATCACCCGCTCGCCGGGGGCCGCCTCGATCACCGGCAGCGAGACCACCGCGACGGCGCGTCCGGAGACGGTGAACGGCGCCGAGGTGACCGAGCACCCCGCGTCGTTGGTCACCGTGACGGTGAAGACGCCGGTATCCTGGGTCACCAGGCGCCCGGCCGCTCCGCCGGGGACCGGCGCTCCCTCGCGCGTCCAGGCGAAGCGCGCGCCGGAGGAGGCCACGAGCGTATCCCCCTTCATCGCGATTGACGGAACCTCCGGCCTCGGCAGCACCACGACGCGTACCTGCCGCGACACCCCGTCGCAGCCGGCCTGATCGGTCACCGTCACCGAGTAGAGCCCCGGCTTGTCGACCGTGATCACCGGCGTGGTCTCGCCGGTCGACCAGCGATAGGTCTGGTAGATGCCGTCGACGCCGAGCGTGGCCCGCTCGCCGTCGCAGATCGTGGTCAGATCCGGGCTCACGACCGGCCGCGGCCGGGGCACCACTTCGATCCTCACCGCCGGAGAGCTGCCGCTGCAGCCGAAGTGATCGGCCA
>JBEHWX010000069.1:0-32404 GCA_048498995.1 Bacteroidota bacterium | reverse complement strand
AACCCCAGCACCGTTGAGCCGAGGGTTACCCTAGCGGGCGTCGTGACGCCCCGGCGCGCGCCGGATGGCCGAGACGGATCACCCGCCCGATGCGATGCCAGCGACGGACCGTGACGGGTGCCGGATGGCATCCTCAACGACGGACCAACGGCACGCCGGATGGCATGCCCGGCCCGCGGAAGGAGCTTCCCGCGCGCGCCGGATGGAGACCGACGGCCTCCCCCCGTCCGCGGGGCGCGTAAGATACTCGGGGACGGCAAAAACTACGACGTACTTCTCGGTTATCCGTAGATTTGTCCCCTTCAACCCGACCGCGCAACGCCGCGCCCGCGCCCCGGAGCGCCCCTCCGAGGGAGTCCCTCCCAGAGGGCCTCGGGACGGGACGCGGATTCGATTTCCTTCGCTTGAGCCAACGATGCAGACTCACGACAACGACCAGATCGCCCGTCGCTACGAGGAGCTCCAGGAGCTGGAGAGCTCCGGCGTGCTCGTCTATCCATATTCGTTCGACAAGACCCACTCGACCGCGGCCGCGCGGTCCCAGTATCAGGACGACGCCCCCGAGGTGGATGTGGCCGTCGCCGGCCGGATCGTCGCGATCCGTCGCATGGGGAAGGCGAGCTTCTGCCACATTCAGGATGACACGGGCCGCGTCCAGATCTATCTGAAGAAGGACGATCTGCCGAGCTACGAGCAGTTCAAGCTCTACGATATCGGCGATATCATCGGCGTCAACGGCTTCATGTTCAAGACACGCACCGGCGAGGTGAGCGTGCACGCCCGGTCGTTCGAGCTGCTGGCCAAGTGCCTGGTGCCGCTGCCGGTGGCCAAGGAAGAGGTGGACGAGCAGGGGAACCGGATCGTCCACGACGCTTTCGCCGACAAGGAGCTCAGGTACCGCCAGCGCTACAAGGATCTTGCCGTGAATCCCGACGTTCGGGAGGTATTCGTCAAGCGCGCCCGGATCATCTCCACCATCCGCCGCTTCCTCGACCAGCGCGGCTACCTGGAGGTCGAGACCCCGGTGCTCCACTCGATGTACGGCGGAGCCGCCGCGCGTCCGTTCGCCACGCATCTGAACGCGCTCAACATCCCCCTCTACCTCCGGATCTCCCTGGAGCTGAACCTGAAGCGCCTCGTCGTCGGCGGCTTCGAGGGGGTCTACGAAGTCGGCAAGAACTTCCGGAACGAGGGGATCGACAAGACCCACAACCCGGAGTTCACCATGCTCGAGCTCTACGTGGCCTACAAGGACTACACCTGGATGGCCAGCCTGACCGAGCAGATGCTCCACGAGGTGGTGCTGGCCGTCAACGGCTCGCTTCACGTGCAGACGCCGAAGGGGGTGATCGACTTCACCCCGCCGTTCCGCCGCGCCACCATGGCCGAGCTGATCGCCGAGTACGTGGGACGTCCGGTGGAGGGGGCCTCCGAGGAAGAGCTGCGCGCGCTGGCCAACGAGCTCCACATCAAGGTGGACCCGGCGATGGGAACCGCGAAGCTCATCGACGAGATCTTCTCCGAGCGGGTGCAGCCGAACCTGATCCAGCCGACGTTCGTGATGGATTATCCGGTGGAGATGGTGCCGCTGGCCAAGCGCCACCGCTCGAAGCCGGGACTGGTGGAGGCCTGGGAGCTGATCATCAACGGCCTGGAGATGTCCCCCGCGTTCAGCGAGCTGAACGACCCGCGCGACCAGCGCGCCCGCTTCGAGGAGCAGGCCAAGCTCCGCGCCGCCGGTGACGACGAGGCGATGCTGATCGACGAGGACTTCCTCCACGCGCTCGAGGTGGGAATGCCGCCGACCTCCGGCATGGGGCTCGGCATCGACCGCCTGACGATTCTCCTCACCGGCGCCGAGAGCATCCGCGACGTGATCTTCTTCCCGATGATGCGCCCGGAGGAGCGGGATATCCCGAAGCCGGCCGGCGAGGATCCGAACGTCCCGCACGAGACCGGAGCCGAGGGAGAACGCTCGGAGAGCTGAGTCCGATCGGAGTTCCACGGATAATGCGCGCACCCCGACGTCGCGACCAGCGGCGACGGGGTGCGCCGTTTTCGGGGCGAGCGCGGCGAGACTACGGATGTAGATCCACCCCCTAACCGAGAGTACACAAAGATGTACTGTCGGAGCACGCGGCGGCGTGGTAGTTTGCGCTCCGTCGATTCTCTCCCGGATCCATCCTCACCAAGTGGAGCGTGCCATGTCCCAATCCTTCACGCGCCGACTGCCGGCAACGCTTGCCATGCTGGTCGCGCTTTCGGTCTCCGCGTCGGCGAAGACCTATCCCTACTCCGGCCCCTGCGCGGGGGGCGGCAACTGGCTCGTCGTCCTCACCATCGATGACGCCGGCATCGTGACCGGCCGCGACGGCGTGAACTGTGTCGGAGAACATTGGCGGGATCGCTGCTCGACGCACCCGGCCTCGGCGCCCGACCTGCCGACGACGAGCGATTACCTGTACACCTCGGAGAGCAGCCACGCCTGGGTCCGCTGGAACCGGACCGCCGACGGCCGGATCATCCGGATGTGGGGAATGACCGCGGCCGGAGATTTCTGGGAGGCCGATCTGAAGCAGCGCTCGCTGCTCTGATCGCGCATAGTTGCCGATAGTGGGGGCATGGGACGGTACCGCGCCGCCCTCCCGGCGCAAGCCCGAGAGGGCGGTGCCGTTTCACTCGCTCACGCGCGGATGGCAACCACGCGACATCCGCACTAGGTCCCACCGCGTAACGGCGCGTCCATCGTGTTCGCGAACGTGGAACTGGGTCCATGACCCAAATGCTATCTTAGCAGCCGGCAATGGTCGCGCCTTTCAAGGGAATGCTATTCACTCGGCGCGCCTCGCTGCGATTGCATGTCACTGAAGCGAGTTCCCCTTCGATGATCGATTCTATCGAGCTTGAGAGCCTGTTGCATGACCTTGAATCGGATCGTGTGGAGAGGAAGGCTTCTCTGTCGAATCCGGACAAGATCCGTCAGGCCATCTGCGCATATGCGAATGATCTCCACGGCTATGGCACCCCGGGCGTGATCTTCGTGGGCGTCAATGATGATGGCTCGTGCAGCGGCCTTGTCGTCGACGACAAGCTTCTGCTCACGATCTCCCACATGCGGGATGACGGCAAGATCCTGCCGATACCCTCAATCGAGGTCAGCCGGCAGACGATTGGCGGCTGTGATCTTGTCGTGATTATCGTCCATCCCGAACCGAATCCCCCCGTCCGCTTCGATGGCCGTACCTGGATCAGAGTCGGTCCACGTCGTGCCATGGCAACGCCACAGGAAGAGCGGCGGCTCTCCGAGCGTCGACGTTTCGCCGACCTCCCGTTCGACATTCACCCGGTGGAGATGGCGACGCCCGATGATCTGGATCTGTTCCTGTTCGAGCGCGTATACCTTCCTCTTGCCGTGGCGCCCGATGTTTTGGAGCAGAATCAGCGGAGCATGGCCGACAAGTTGCGCGCGCTGCGATTCCTGGCGCCGAGTGGCGTTCCGACCATGCTCGGCATTCTCGTGCTCGGAAGCGATCCGCGGCGGTTCATTCCCTCGGCGTATATCCAATTCGTCCGCTTCGACGGCACCGACCTCACAAGCCCGATCCGCGACCAGAAGGAGCTCGATGGACCCGTCGGTGAAATGCTCCGCCGCCTGGACGAGCTGTTTGAGGCGCACAATGAGGTGCGCACGATTATCGATCAGGGGCGGACCGAGATACGTCGTCCAGAATATCCTCTTGCGGCGCTCCAACAGCTCGGCCGAAACGCCGTGATGCACCGAACGTACGAAACGACTCATACACCGATCCGGATCTACTGGTTCACGGACAGGATCGAGATCCACAATCCGGGCGGGCCGTACGGACAGGTGACCAGGGATAATTTCGGCCAGCCGGGATACACCGACTATCGCAACCCACATCTGGCCGAAGCGATGAAGATACTCGGCTATGTGCAGCGGTTCGGCATCGGCATTCAGGTGGCGCAACGTGCGCTTGCCGACAATGGCAATCCTCCCGCGGAATTTACCGTGGAGCCCACGTTCGTCCTCGCAACTCTCAGGCTACGCCCATGACAGTTCCAGTCATCGCTTTCTTCAACAACAAGGGCGGCGTGGGGAAGACGTCGCTAGTGTATCATCTTTCGTGGATGTTCGCGGATCTTGGGCGGTCGGTGCTCGCGGCGGATCTCGACCCGCAGGCAAACCTTACCTCCGCATTCCTGGATGACGAGGAACTGGAGCTTCTCTGGCCCGAGGAAGGAACGCATCGCTCCATCTTCGGTGCGATCGAGCCGCTGCTGCGAGGGATCGGCGACATTTCTCCGGGGACCGAGACGATCGAGATCGATACGCGACTGCATCTTCTGGCCGGGGATCTGGCACTTGCTCGATTCGAGGATGAGCTTTCACAGCAATGGCCATCCTGCATGGACGGGAAGGAGCGCGCATTCCGCGTGCTCTCGGCTTTGTGGCGAATTCTGCAGAACGGCGCTCGATCGACGCGTGCGGACGTGATCTTCGTCGATCTCGGGCCGAACCTGGGTGCCATTAATCGCGCGGCGCTTATCGGAGCGGATTATCTCGCCGTTCCATTGACCTCGGATCTTTTCTCGCTCCAGGGGCTCAGAAATCTCGGCCCCACCGTCCGCACATGGCGTCGTGAATGGCAAGAGAGATTGAAGCGCTCGCCCGACAAGGATCTCGAATTGCCAGCCGGCACAATTGCCCCACTCGGCTACATCGTGATGCAGCACGCGATACGTCTGGATCGGCCCGCGCGTGCGTATGAACGGTGGATCAATCGCATTCCAGAAGTGTACGCGGAGAACCTGCTGAACGGCACGGTGGGCGGAGAAGTATCATGGGCATCCGATGTCAATTGCCTCGGTCTGGTGAAGCACTACCGTAGCCTGATGCCAATGGCGCAGGAGGCGCACAAACCGATCTTCCATCTCACGCCAGCCGACGGCGCGATTGGCGCGCATACACGGGCAGTACAGGAAGCCCGGAAGAACTTTTCACAGATTGCCGAGAGACTCGCGGAAGCCTATCACGCACCATTCAGCGAACACGTGGATTGAACCAGCGCCACGTCCCCACCCTCCAGACCTTGCACCGGGAGGACGGCTTCATTCGACCGAAAGACCCGGACACGCCCGACACGGACACCACTCGAACCGCCGCCACATTCCCCGCGTAGCACGTCCCACGCCATGGTCGCCACGCTCACGACGGAGCCCTCGTGTTCAGCAGATGCTGCCGTACGCAGGCAACGATGGCATCGACCGGGCCGAGATCGGGCGCGTTGTGGTTGAGCTTCGGCAGCAGCCGGTAGGTCGCGTTCGGGATCATGGTTTGCAGCGTCGGCAGGATCGCGAGCAGGGGCCGCGCCCCCTGCTCGCCGGCCAGCAGCATCGTATCGGCCGAGATATTCCGGTAAGGCGAGCCATCGGAATCGGCGCGGAGTATTTCGCGAAGCTCACCCGGCGTTGTCGGCATCAGCATCTTCATTTCCCTGCCGGATTGCCCACGCAGCAGCAGCGCCGCGAGTACCCACAACAGCGGACGCGGCCACGCGCTCACCGCGGAGATTCCGGACTTCTGCAAAAACTCCACCGTTGCCGCGGTGAGCTTTCCATCACGGAAGAGCTCCTCGAACCGTGGGAGCCACGAAAGATCGTATGAGCCGTTGATGGAGACGCCTGGCTCGTAGACCACGAGCTTCTCGATCGATCGATGCAGGCTCGCGGCTCGCAGCGCGATCAGGCCGCCGTAACTGTGGCCGAATACAGACGTGCTCCCGGTGGAGGTGAGGACAGCCTCCAGATCTTCAACCTCCCGGGCAAGCGAATAGTGCTCCCCCTGCGGACCACTGCCGCCACGCCCCCGACGCTCCATCACATGGACCGTGAAGCTCCCGGAAAGCGCCGTCGCCAGCCACTCGTAATTATGCGCCATGCGATTGTTCCCCGGAACGACGACGATCCCCGGACCGCTTCCGGTCGTGGTGTGGCTGATCGTGGTGCCATCGCTTGAGAGAACGGTATGTGACGTCATAGGAGAGGTATGGACAAGAACGCCTGATGTGAGATACGAATGCTCGATATGGACGCTCCGCCCGCGCGCAACATATACGCGCTGTACGGGCGCTCCGCCGTGTTGTCGGCCGAAGAGCGCACGCTGAAGACGTGCGCCTACCGTCGTGCGGCCACCGTCGCGCGGTTACCGTCGCGCGATTCGCGCGGAGATCTGCCCACGCATCGAGCGGGGTTGATGCTCGGCGCCGATTATCGCAGATACGCGCTCGTCAGCGATTGCGTGGCGCCGACCAGCTGCTCGGGCGTCCCCTCGAACATCACCTCGCCTCCCTTGCTTCCTCCCTCCGGCCCCATGTCGATGATCCAGTCGGCGTTCTTGATCACGCCGACGTTGTGCTCGATCACGATCACCGTGTTCCCTCCATCCACCAGCCGGTTCATGATCGCCAGCAGGTGGCCGATGTCCGACATGTGCAGGCCGGTGGTCGGCTCGTCGAGCACGTAGATGCTCCCCTTCTTGTGCAGCTCGCTGGCGAGCTTGATGCGCTGGCACTCACCGCCGGAGAGCGTGCTCAGCGGCTGCCCGAGCGTCAGATAATCGAGTCCCACGTCGCTCATCGCCTTGAGCTTGCCGGTGATCTTCTTGATCTGGAAGAATTCGAGCGCCTGGCTGACGGTCATCGCCAGCACGTCGTTGATCGACTTGCCGTCGAGCGTGTAGGCCAGCACCTCGTCCTTGAAGCGCTTCCCCTCACAGACCTCGCACGGCGACTTGACCTCACCCATCGCGGGTATCTCCGTGTAGATCACCCCCAGCCCCTGGCAGTTCTCGCAGGCCCCCTCGGAGTTGAAGCTGAACAGCGACGGGCTCACCTGGTTGGCGGTCGCGAATGCCTTGCGGATATCGTCCATCACGCCGGTGTAGGTGGCGGGGTTGGAGCGGCTCGACACTCCCACCGGCGACTGATCTATCACGATCGCGTCCGGATGCTGCCGCAGGAACGTCCGGTGGATCAGCGAGCTCTTGCCGGAGCCGGCCACGCCGGTGATCACCGTCAGCACGCCGGTCGGGATATCCACGCTCACGTTCCGCAGGTTGTTGGCGGTCGCGTTCCTGATCGGAAGCGTCCCGGTCGCGGAGCGGAATGCGCGCTTGATCGTCTCGGTCTGCTTCATGTGCCGGCCGGTCAGCGTATCCGACGTCAGCAGATTCTCGAACGTCCCCTCGTACATGATCCGGCCTCCCTGGCTCCCGGCGCGCGGCCCCACGTCCACGATGTGGTCGGCCACCTTGATCACGTCCGGATCGTGCTCCACCACCAGCACGGTATTGCCGCGATCGCGCAGCTGCCGCAGGAGCTCGTTCAGCCGATGAACGTCGCGCGGGTGCAGTCCCACGCTCGGCTCGTCGAACACGTACATCACGTCGACGAGGCTGCTGCTCAGGTGCTTGACGATCTTCACCCGCTGCGACTCGCCGCCGGAGAGGGTATCGGTCTCGCGGTTGAGGCTCAGGTATTCGAGGCCGATATCGACTAGATACTGCAGGCGCTGGACCAGGGTCTTCAGCAGCGGCTCCGCCTCCGGCGCGTCGATCCCCTTGATCACCTCGACCAGTCGTCCCACCTCCATCGCGGCCATCTCGGCGATGTTGTGGCCGCCGATCCTGCACGAGAGCACCTCCTGGCTGAGCCGTGCTCCCTTGCACACCGTGCAGGGAGCCATCGTGATGAACGGCGTCACCGCCTTCTGCGTCCTCTCCGACAGCGTCTTCAGATCGCGCGTGATGTACTTGGAGGTGAACTTGGCAATGATCCCTTCATAGGTCAGGTTCATCTCCTTCCCCGCGACGGTGGTTCTGACCTTGTACGGCTTGCTGTGGAGCAGCAGCTCCATCTCCTCGTCGTTGAACGACGAGAGCTTCTTGTCCAGATCGAACAGCCCCGACTGGGTGAGAAGATGCCAGCCCCAGCTGTCGACGGCGTATTCGTTGAAGAGGATGGCCCCTTCGTTGAGCGATCGGGAGGTGTCGAGGAACTGGCTCAGGTCCACCCCCATCTTGCGGCCGAGGCCGTTGCAGTTCGGGCACATCCCCTTCGGATCGTTGAAGGAGAAGACGTTGGAGTGGCCGACGTACGGCTTGCCGATGTGGGCGTACAGACGTCGGAGCACCGCGTAGATATCGGTGACGGTCCCCATCGTGGAATGGGAGCCGCCGCCGAGGCGCTTCTGATCCACCACGATCGGCATGCTCAGGTTCTCGATGGCATCGGCATCCGGCTGGGAATATTGCGGAAGGAAGGTGCGGATGAACATGCTGAAGTTCTCGTTCATCTGACGCTGCGCCTCGGTGGCCACCGTGTCGAAGACGATGGACGATTTGCCCGAGCCGGACACGCCGGTGAAGATCGTGATCTTCCGCTTCGGGATGCGCAGCGAGACGTTCTTCAGGTTGTTCTCTCGCGCGCCGCGGATCTCGATGTATTCCTGGGACATGGCTTCCTGCATGGTTCGATGGATTGATGCTGGCGGAACGGGAAGATCGGAGGCTGGACGACACGGCGGAGATCCGCGCACGTCATGACATGATAACGCGCGCCCGGCCCGGGAGGATGGGGAACGCGCGTTGCCGGACGGAACAATCCGCTCAAGGTACACACGACGGACGGCCCCATGAAACGGGACAGATGCGAACTGTCCGGTTCCATGGGGCCGACCTGTATCAGCGGATGTTGCGATGATCCCGAGACGATGATCGCGAGATGGAGCGCGCCGCGGCGATTACGACTCCGGAGCGGCCTCGGGGGCCCAGCTGGGCATCTCGACGCCGAACTGCCGGGAGTATTCCGCGTTGAGCTGAGGCCAGCCGAACTTCATCGCCTCGGAGCCGACGATGCGGCCGATCGGCGCGCCATCCAGAAGGCGGCCCAGCACGTCGAGGGCGATGTGCCAGCCGGCGGCTCCCATCGCGATGTAGGGGCGATCGATGTTGTGCCAGAGCGTCAGGCGCGTGCCGCCGCCGGTCTCCTCCAGCTCCCACCGCATGGCATTCCCTCCCCAAGTGTACTCGAGCACCTTGGGCGACTCGGCGCGCGTCACAGTCGTTTCGGTGACGTGCTCGGTGGGAGCTCCCACGGTGGTGAATTTCACCGTGGCGCCGGTCGTGTCAAGGCTTCCGTCGGCATCGAACGGGGCCCACTCGCGCAGATGCTCCGGATCGGTCAGCGCGCGCCAGACCTTCTCCGGCGCGTGGCGCAGCTCCCGGACGAGAACGAGCGTCCAGTTTTCCCCCTCCTTCTCGACATGCGCGCCGCTGGCCGGCCCCGGTCTGTACTGCTCGCGATCGCTCATTGCTTTCTCCTTGTCTTCTTTCTGGTTGGAGTTTCTTGATCCATGGTATCCAGGTGGCGTTCGAGAGCATCCACGTGAGCCGACCAGAACCGACGGAACTGCGCCAGCCAGGCATCGACCTCCTGAAGCGGCCCCGGCTTCAGCCGGTAGAGACGGCGCTGCGCGTCCACCGTGGACTCGACGAAGCCGGCCTCGCGCAGCACCCGGAGGTGCTTCGACACGGTCGGCTGCGACATGTGCAACTGACGCTCGATCTCCCCGACCGACTGCTGGGATGCCGCCAGCAGACTCAATATCGCGCGACGGTTCGGCTCCGCGATAATTTCGAACACTGATTCCATGCGGCTAATATACCCCAAACTGCATATACTCTCCAAGGCATGTACAACGAAAAAAGAGCACCGACCAACGCACCTTGGTAGGCGCACCTTGGTAGGCGCACGTCTTCAGCGTGCGCTCTTCCGAGTACGGTGACAGCCGATCGTGCGCTCATCGGCGGGTGCCCATCCGATCGCGACAACCGAGGGGGCGGCCACAAGAGGCCGCGTCGCGCACCTCCGGACGGTGCTCCTACTTCCCCCGCTTCTCGAGCATCCAGATCATCACCGGACTGGTGGCCGGGTCGAGCTCGGAGCGATCGTAATTGCCGTACGTCCCGGCGATCGTGTAGCCTGCGTCGAGCGCCATCTCCTCGAAGTCTTCCCGCTCCACCATCTCGAACTCCATCGGGAGCATCCGTTTCCAGCGGAGAAGTCCGTCGGCGCCAAAGTGCTCGAAGAACTGCATCCGCGAGACCACCGGATGCCCTCCCTGCTCGTAGCCGGAGACCACGAGGCTCCCTCCCTCATATGGGAATGCTCCCACGGCGCGGAGCGCTCCGTCCACGTGAACGCGACGGATCGTGGGGTTGTGCATGGTGCAGATGAAGCGCCCGCCCGGCTTCAACGCCGCGAACACCCGCTCGAGCACCTCCCGCTGTCGATCGGCGCCGATGATCTCCATGAACGACTGGAACGGCAGAAGCACCAGATCGAACTCCCCCGGCTGATCGAGCGCGCACATGTCGGCCTGGAGCAGATGCGCGGTCAGGCCACGCTCGGCAAGCTTCCGCGCCAGCACATCCAGCATCCCCCGCGACGCATCCACGCAGGTGAGGTCGACGCCCGCCTCGGCAAGCCGGACGGAGAGCCGCCCGGTCCCGGAGGTCAATTCCAGCACCGGTCCCTTCACCCCCTCGCACTCGGCGAGGAAGAAGGGGACGTCGAAATCGGCCGTGACATAGGCGTCGTACAGCTCGGCCACGCTATCATAATCGATCTGCTGCATCACTGCTCCTGAATCATGCTCATGTGTCCGGCCACGATCCTCCATCCATCCGGACGGAGGCGCCAGACACGGGTATACCGGAGCGCGCCGTCGGCCGGGCCGCCATCCCACGTTCCCCGAATGTCCATCCGGACACTTACCACCGCCACCTCCTCGGAACGAGTTATGTGCCAGTCGCTCGGCTCGATCGAGGTGAGCCGGAGCCGGCGCGCGCGGTGCGCGTCCAGATCCCACTGCTTGCCGATCACCGATCCGTCCAGCGCGGTGAAGAAGAGATCATCGTCCAGCAGGCGTTCGAGCGCCTCGACGTCGTTGGTCATCATCGCGCGGCGAAGCTCCGCCTCCCGCTCGAGAATCGGATCGTCCGACATGGTATATCTCCCTGAATGATCGCGCGGCCGGGCGACCGCGCGGAAATCGAAGCGGGCAAACGTACGTGGGGGCGGGCCGTCATGCCGGAGGATCGCCATCGGCAACCGAAGAGCACTTCTCCGGAGATCGGAAGCGTGCAACCCGATCTCCGCACGATGACACCTCGCTGAATGATTGAGCGGGATTGCGCGGCGGATCGTTCCTACTGCTCCACCGCGGCGGCCATCTTGTCGAGGCATTGTTCCATGCCCATGCGGGACATCTCCATCATCTGCCCCGGCATCCATCCCCGCTCGGTCACCGTCAGCTCCGTGCGGCCGCCATCGAGCGGACGGAAGGTGACGACGTGAAGTTGATCCACGGGAAACTCCGGCGGCATGCCGACCGAGGCGGGATCGATCTTGTTGCCGGCGCTGTCGGCGAGGTTGTGGATGTAGTCGATGCGCTCCATCGGCACGATCCGCTCGTAGGTCCAGGTACTGTAGAAATCCTGGCCGCCGAACTCCTTCGAGGCACGCATGCAGACGAGCGAGGTTCCTCCCTCACGAACATCCATCTCGGCGCTCGGCGCGGTGAAGTGATTGGGCCCCCACCATTGCATCACATACTCCGGTTCCGTCCACGCTTTCCAGAGCCGCTCCACCGGCGCGTTGAACGTGCGCGTGAAGACGAGATCCTGCGGCGTGATGCCCGCGTGGGGTATGCCGTTCGACGCCATTGCTGCTCCTGATTGGGGTTGATATGCCGATATCGATCGCATGTCCGTGGCCGCCCCGCGTGGATCGGCCATCACCTCCAGGGGATATTTCCCAAGGTGTTTCCGGCACGTCCGATCGGGTCAGCTCGAGAAGATAATGGACGGCGGCGTGATCGAGGTGGAGATCGAGATCATCATGTGACCGCATCCGCGCGATCGGGGAGCGCGGTGGCGGAAATCGGGAGCCATCGCGGCCGTGTATGGCGGGCGGGTTCACATCGCGCAACTGCTTCCGAGAGGGGCCGCCCGAACGGGGATCGATGCGGAACGATCACGAGGAATCATGCGCACCATGGCGACCTCGACGCGGACGGCTCGGACATCGCAAACCGGTCGGGTGTAGGGGCGGGCCCCTGTGCCCGCCCAGCCCCACGGGAAATGTGATGGAACTCGACAAAGCTTCACGGCAGCGACTATACGGCCCTGCTTCGTTACGACGATCGTCCGTGACCGCGCCGCCACGACATATTTCTTCCGCCACATACTCACATTGAAGATCCTCCGGGCCTTCCCGGTACCGGCTCGAAACGGCGGAGGGGCACTCGTTGAACGCCCCTCCACTTGTTCATCGTCACGATAGTCGTTCGCTCACTTCACGATCACCGCCGGCAGCGAGCGGACCGTCGTGGCGGTGCGCAGCTCCAGCAGATAGAGTCCGGCGCCGATGCCCGACACGTCCAGGTCGAGCGCGGCCCGCCCCGAGGCGGCCGGAAGATCGTGGCGCAGCACTTCCTTGCCGAGCCGGTCGACCAGGCGGAGCGTCACATCGGACGGACGATCCAGGCCGTAGCGGACGCGCAGATGGTCGGTGGCCGGCATCGGCTCGACGCGCAGCTCCGAGGCGGCATCTGCGACCCCACGCGCCACGCCGGAAGCCTCGCCGGTGAACCGGATATCCACGTAGACCGGCAGATGATCGGCCGCGTCGTGCAGTGCCTGCGCGATCTCCATGGACACCGCGCTGTTCGGCGCGTGGTTGATCGAGTCGCCGAAATGAGCGCCGTCGTTGCCGAAGGCGGAATAGCTCGACGGGAGCACGTTGTCGGTCCCCACGAGGCTCATCAGCGACGGCGAGACGAGCACGAAGTCGAACCGGTCGTTCATGCCGCCGCCGGTCGCCGCCTCGCTGGAGCTGCCGCGAGGGGACTGCGTGTGGAGCGCGGCGAAGGAGGCGTCGCCGTGCCACTTCCCGGTCGACAACGTCGGATCGAGGAACTGGCCACCGAACTGATCGGGGCGCGTGAGAAGCCAGTACGCGGTGTCGGTGCTTGCATACGCGTTGAGCGTGCCAGCCAGCAGGTAATGATGCGTTGCCGGAAGCGCGACCGCGTCGATCCTGATCGATGCCGCGGCTGTGTCGCGTCGCGACGCGTCCTCGGGCGCGTCGCCGGCCTTCAGGTGCACGCCATAGACATCGAGCGTATCGCCGGTGGCGCTCACGAGCACGGTCCAGCGATCGAGCTGGCGGAGTCCGAGCGGAATCACCGTGTGGCGCACCAGACGAACCTTGGTCGAGTCGTAATAGAACCCGTTGTCGGTGTCGGGGCCATCGGTAAAGCTGACATCATATCCGCCACCGAGGGCGGGAACCATCACCTGATCGAGAAAGTTCGCGGCTCCATCGGCGCCGTTCATCCGCTGCGTGACGAGAATGTCGGGGTGGACGGCGGTCATGACCTTCCGGAGCGATTCGTACCGGTCGGAATCGTTGTCGCCGAAGTTGAGGACGTTGTAGGTGCAGACGCGGAGCGTCGTCGTCGGTTGGGCAAGCGCGGTCGCGGCCGCGATCGCCAGGAGTGGGATCGTAGTGAACAGCTTCATGTCATCCAGATGTAGTGAAGCCGGCAAAATGCGATATACGTGACGACACGGCAAAGAGAATGTGAGCCCGGAGCACGCACCACCAGCATCCACCGGACGTTCAGTCGTCCCCGAAGCCCGCTCACATCACGAGGAGAATCCCCCACTCCCGGATGGAGGCGTTTCCGCCTACAAGGTATCTACGTAGCGACCTCATCACCGCCCACCCCGAGATTGCCCACGTCGACCGACGCGCACCAGCAGAGGCGGCAAGCCTTCCGCTCGCGACGCCATCGAGACACGCGGTCGAGCGATTCCATCAAGCAACCATGGAGCAATCATCATGACACGCCCACCACGCTCGTGGCAACGACGAGCCATCGCCACGCTCACATTGCTCGCGGCTCTGTTCCTCGCCGGCACGGCCATGAGCGAAACCACTACTACGACACCCGTTGGGGCACCCGCGTCCGGTACGGCACCTGCATCCGGCACGGCAACAGCATCAACCCCTGCGCCCATCGTGGCACCCACGCTTCAGATAGATACATGCGATGGCGAGGCTCAGCTGGGAAAGGAGTTCAGCGTATTCCTCACGGTGTCCGACAATTCCATGCTTCAGAAGCTCGACCCGTCGAAGCTGACGCTCGTCCTGGACGGATTCAGACTAGCAGGACTGCCAGTACGATTGAAGGATACAACAACGACGAGCCTGGCAAAGGCGGCACCGACGGCTTCGAATTCGACACCCAAGGATTCAACGACAAAGGATACACTGATTGTAGTCAAAGTGACCTTTATCCTCACCGAGACCGATTCCACGCGAAAATCCTGGCAGCGGTTGATCAGCCTCCACAACAAGTGGAAAGGAGAGCGTCTCCAGGTGGACATATTGAACGACGCGGTTCCAATTCCACATAGTGACAGCATACATACAACGCTATTTGTGACCTATGACCAAACCTGGACGATCCTGTTCGGCGTGATCTTCGTCGTGGCGCTGGCGCTATTCATCATTTTGGCACGCACCACCACCATCCTGCGGGACGTGCAAGCGCCGATTCCCCCGGCCACCACACCCCCCCCGGCCCGATACAGTCTCGGTAGGACGCAGATGGCGTGGTGGTTCTTTCTGATCCTCTTCTCGTTTCTCCTGCTGCGCATCACGCTTGGAGTCTGGGACACGATTACTGAGGGCGCCATCGTGCTGATGGGGATCAGTGCCGCCACGGCGCTCAGCGCGATCGCCATCGATGCAAACAAGCAGGAGAACGTCGAGCGCCGCAAGGCAGAGCTCGCGCAGCAACAAGTCAGGCTGACCGCTGAGTTGGACGTTCTAGACACAGTGAAGGCGGTCCAGCCGCTGTCTGTCGCCGACCAGGTCCGTCAGGCCACACTGACGACGGATCTGGAACAAATCGAGCAACGCCTGGCGTCTCAGCCGGGCCCACCACCGAATCGCTCATTCCTGAAGGACATTCTCAGCGACAAGGATGGGAATTACGTCTTCCACCGGTTCCAGATCGTGATCTGGACGCTCGTGATCGGCATCCTCTTCATCTGGGAGGTGGTGACGACGCTCGGCATGCCGGAGCCGGGCACCGCGCTCCTGACCCTGATGGGAATAAGCTCGGGGCTCTACATCGGGTTCAAGTTCCCGACCCCGCCGCAGTAATACCGCTCAATTTCGGCACGCGGCGCCTACGTAGTTCCTACGCAGTAATGCGCTGAGGAATCACGGCGAAGTTGCAGACGTCATCGAGGAGCGATGATGATTTCAGACATCGTTTCCTCGCCAAACGAACTACATCCATATCATCCGAGAGGAGAACATTGTCATGGCAGTCGTTTTTATCAACAAGGCTGGCGGACCGGTTACGGTCGAAATCGAAGTGACGGCGGAATCGCCGGTGCTCTGGTTGTACAATTACGTGTTCGAGCAGAACGCCAATCATGCGATCGGATCATTTTCGGGAAAAGGGCAAGGCTCCGGAAAACGGGAGCACGCGCTTGGCCTGCCCCACGAACTGGAGAACGACCTGAATACGTGGGCAGTGGCTCTCACGAATACCGGCAAATCCACGCAGGATTACCAGCTCCATGTCCGCTGGAAACAGGATGGGGCCGTGCTGGTTCAGGATTGGAAGGACAGGGGCACGCTGACATCGGGCCAGGTCATGGGGCCGGATGATGCACGCCGTGGAAGCGCGCAGCTCACCACGCTGGCGCCGCCGGTTGAGTTGGCCGCCGAAGAACCTCAGGCCGGCGAGGGTTAGTCGGTCACCATCGCATGGAGAAATTGCATGACGACGCACACTCGAATCACAGACTCCAACCACCAATGCAAGGAGTGACAATGAAACGTTGTACGCTCTACATCACCCTCAGTCTACTGTTCGTGCTACTGACGCACGCTGCCACGGGGCAGACGGCGTCTGGCGCTGCCCCGAAGATCGACGATTTCTACACCGATTTCCCGACGACCGATCAGCTCTTCCCCGATCTCATCGGAGGAGGCGACGACGTATCACGGCCATCAACCATCAAGGATCTCGTCGCCACGGTCGCTCCGAAGTTCGATCGCAAGGGCCGCCTGAATCCGGGGCTTACCGTTGGGGCGAATTTTTACAAGATATTCGGCAACGATGGCCTCCCCGCGGAAGACATCTCGTGGATTCATGAGCGATGGCTCTCACTTCTCAGGAATCACGAGTTCGCATTTTCCACGTCGCAGGATTCGAACAAGGTCCGTGCTGGAATCGGCCTGCAGATCAACTTCATCGATGAGGGAGACCCGGTCGACAATGGCGAGCTGCGCACGGCAATTCAGGGGGCTCTGAGAAATGCGGCGGTTACGGCCAGCACCCAACTTTACTACACCATATCTCACTATCAAGAAATGATTAGGGCTGCCGTAGCTGGCAATCAGTCATCGAATGCGAAAGACCTGATAATCATCGACCGACTGGAATCAACAGTCTGGGACGGACGGTCCAAGCCAGAACATCTTACAGCGGAGAGCCAGGCGAAAAGGTTTCGGGATTCGATCGAGAAAATCGTATCGGATCCAACGAAGCGACAGACGATCCTCGATCGCCTCAACCAATCGCCCCTTCGGGAACAGCTCCATGACCTCAGCGTCGACTATGTGTTCGACCTCCTCGAGCATCAACGGGCTACCCCCAAGACGATCACCGTTCAGCAGATCAAGGATTCACTGATCAATGCGAAATGGAACGCCCGCAAGCTTTTCGGCGGCATCGGGATGACGGCGTTCTCGAATGATTCGCTACTGAAGAATTTCATGTCGGAGCACCTGGTTACGGGGATCGGATGCGCGCAGCCGATGCTCGACGTCGGACAAATCATTCTCCAATACCACTACACGAAGAGCTTGCGCGAAGGGCTAGATCTCGCGGAGCGGAGCGCGATAGGTGGGCGCATTCTCGTCGGCAGCGCAAAACAACGTCTCTCTGTGCTTCTCCTCTGGTCGAGTCAGATCGCGCACGACTCCACCGGAATTACCTACGAGACGACACGGCGCCTCAAGTACACGTTCGGCGTTGAATTCAAGGTTGCCGATGGCTCATGGCTCGAACTGGCCGCCGGGTCGGATGGCACCTTGGATGCCGACAATCGAGGCTTTGTCGGTAAGATCAACTGGAGCTACGCGCTGCAGAAGCAGCGCCGGTTCGATATCGAGTAGGGGGACGGGCCGCTGGATTCCGCAACATCTTCCTCGACGCTCCGTTACCCACGGCCGGCCGCCTTTAGGGCGCGCCGGCCGTGGCGTATCCCTCTCCTGCATCCGGAGCCCGCTCCATGCCCCTCTTCCGATCGAAGCGCATCCGAAATATCGCCGTCGTCAGCGGCGCGCTCCTCCTGTTCGGCGCCGGTTACTGCGTTGCCTTCGCCAGCCAGATCCGCTGCGCCCTGGTGAGTCACTCGGATCTTCGCGCCGTGAACGATCGTCTCTACATCGATCCCGCCATGCCCCGGCCGATGATCGATTCGCTGATGATGACGATCGCCGCGGCGGAAGTCCGCGACAGGAGGCTCCTCGGAACGCTCATCGCGCGCCCCGTGATCATCGCCGGCAACACGCCCGAGGTGATCGACCGGTTCGGACAGAAAGGGAACGGCACCGCCGTCAGCCACCTGTATCTCGGCAACGCCTACATCGTGCTCGGCCCGGATGGACTGAACACGGATGTGCTGGCGCACGAGATGATGCACGCCGAACTGGCCGCCCGCATCGGATGGCTCACGCGTGAGACATCGCTACCCGCGTGGTTCGATGAGGGACTCGCCATGCAGGCGGACCACCGACCGGACTTTTCGGCGGACGAGTGGCGAAGGGAAACGGAGAACGGTCGAAACGCGCCGGCACTCGCGGAGATGACCAGCCAGAGCGCATTTGCCTCCGAGCGGGGATGGGCGTGCTTCGCCACCGCCAAGCATGAGCTGGCCAGGCGGCTCGGCGCCGTCGGCGAGGATGGACTGCACGAGCTGCTCCGCCGTGTCGGCGATGGGGAGCCGTTCGACGAGACGTACCGGGCCATCGAGGCACGAGGCGCGGGAGCGGGCTCCCGCTGAATCCGCTTCGGCACACGTGCCCGCCCGTGATCTCACGAGGGCCACCTTCACGCGCCCGCCACGACGACTCGCGTGCGCCAGGGCCGGTCATGCTCACGGTGCGCGACAACTCGATGACCGCAGGACATGACACCATGACGACGGGCGCCGTGGCCGCGGAGGAGGAAGTCCGCGATCAGGCGCCCGTTTCGGTCCCGTCGGTTCAGATCTCGCGATCGGGCAACCGCCGCGCGGCGGGCCATCATCACAGTGAGCGGGCTCCCGCCCGGTGACCGGCCTCTCGGCTTGCCCCCCTCCCGCCTCCCCCCCCCACGCCCGGTGACGATCTCAGTCGGCCTCGGCCATCGCCATTCGCTCACGTGCCATCGCCGGCTCCGGAGCGCGAGCGTCACTCTCGGCGACACGCACCGTTCCCTTGCGCTGAAGCTTTCCCCACTTCTGCCGCATGCCGCCGAGCGCCCGCCAGATCGACTTCCAGACCACCGCGTACATCAACTGACGATAGACCAGCCGCTGCCAGAAGAGAAGCCAGAGCGGACGGAGCCGCTCGCGGTCGAACCGGAAGGCCAGGAGCGCGCCGGCCAGCTCGACCACGAAGAAGAGCGCGTAGAAGAACCCGGTGTGCATCAGCATCTCGGTCGCCTCAGGCAGCGGCTGCCAGTCGTGCGTGAGCGCGCCGCGCGAGATCCACGCCCCCGCGAACCCGACGAGCGTGATGCCGAGCTGAAGGTCGACCACCGGCGCCAGCACCTGGAACACGATCTGGAACAGCCAGAGCGTCGGAAGCGCGAGCCAGCCGAACCATCCATATCCGAGGAGCGCGTCGCGATGCTTCCAGAGGCATTGCAGCGTGCCGTATGCCCAGCGGAAGCGCTGCCGGAAAAAGGTGGGCATCGTGTCCGGCGCCTCGGTGTAGGCGGTGGCGCGGCGCTCGCTCCGGATCACCCATCCTCCTTTCCTGATCCTCCAGGTCAGGTCCATGTCCTCGGCGAGCGTGTCGGTCATGTAGCCGCCGGCCTCGATCACCGCGCTCCGCCGCCAGGCGCCGATGGCGCCGGGGACCACGGTGATCGCGTTCAGAAGCGCGTAGGCCTGACGGTCCAGGTTCTGGCTGGTGATGTACTCGATCGATTGCCAGCGGGTGAAGAGGTTGATCCGATTCCCCACCTTCACGTTGCCGGCCACCGCGCCGACGCGCTCATCCCGGAAATGCCGCACCAGCAGCGAGATGGCGTCGTCGGAGAACTGCGTGTCGGCGTCGATGCAGACGAGGATCTCGCCGGTGGCGCGCGCGATCGCGGCGTTGAGCGCGCTGGCCTTGCCGCCGTTGGCCTGCCGGATCAAATGCACGCGGGGATCATCGCCGTGGCCCTGTTCCACGGTCTCGGCCGTCGCGTCGGTGGAGCCGTCGTCGACCACGATCACCTCCATCCGCTCGTAGCCGTTGCGGAGCACGCTGGCGATGGTGCGCGCGATCACCGGAGCCTCGTTGTAGGCAGCGATCAGCACGCTCACCGACGGACGGTGGGAAGCGTCGTCCGGCTCCTCGGACTCACGGCCCCGGGAGCGGGCGATGATCGCCAGACTGGTGATGAAGAGCACGCGGGCGATGCCGAGGATGATCGCGATGATGAACGCCATGGCGAGGATCGTCTTGAGCGCGAAGGCCCCCTCGAACACCACCCGATCGAAGCCGACCACGGCCAGATCCTTCTGCGCGAGCGCCGGCATCACCTTCTGGCGCGGCACGCCGAGCAGGTCGCTGATCGTGACGAAGCGGTACCCCTCGCGGCGAAGCTCGGGAACCAGCCGCCGAAGCGCGGCCACCGTTGCCGAGCGGTCGCCGCCGGCGTCGTGCAGCAGAATCACGTTGCCGCGCATCGTGTGGATGTCGTGCATCATCGAGGCGAGCAGATCGTCCGCGGTTCTTCTCCGGCGGCCGCCGTCCGGGGTCGCGCTCCAGAGGTTCCAGTCCTGCGGATCGATCAGCTCGCCGACGGTGAGGTAGCCCATGGCCGAGGCGGTGGCCACCGGCGTCACTTCCTCGCCCGAGACCGGCTCGGCGTCGGCGTTGTACGGGGGACGAAAGAGGATGGTCGAGCGTCCGAGGATGCTCTCGATGGCGCGCTGCGTGGTGTTCAGCTCCAGCGCGGCGCGGCGGCGCCCCACCGCTCCCATGTTCGGGTGGGTGAAGGTGTGGCTGCCGATCTCGTGCCCCTCGCGCCACATCCTCCGGACCAGATCGGGAGCGCTCTCGGCGTTCTCGCCGATCACGAAGAAGGTGGCCGGCACCCGCAGATCGCGCAGCGCGTCGAGCACCTGACCTGTATACTCCGGATCGGGACCATCATCGAAGGTGAGCGCCACCTCCTTCGGATGGTATCCGGTCCGGCGGATCACGTACGAGGAGGGGAAGCGATGATAGACCATGTCCTCGCAGAGCCGGCTGGTGCTGTCCAGGGAGATCTCCCGCGAGCCGCGCGTCGGCGTGGCCACCACGGAGAGGATCTCCCCTTCTCCCTCGAAGTCGACATCGTACGGGAAGAGCACGCTCTCCAGGCTCTTCGGGGAGTCGAGCGTGTCGGCGCCGCGATGGATCACCTTCCAGAGCGCGGGATCCTCGGAGCCGAGCACCCAGACGGCCGCGCCGCGCACGTCGCGACGGCGCGCCAGCAGCCACTGATTGTAGGCGGAGACCGCGTCAAGCGCCCAGACTTCGTGCCGGCGGTTGGACTCGTCGGTATACTCGAACGTGGTGTTCAGCGCCGCCGGATCGAAGTCGACGATCCGCTCCGGACTCTCGCCGGGGTGATTGTCCTCGGCGCGCAGCAGCGCCTCCTGATAGGTGAGCGCCTCGGCCGAATCGACGCCGTCGACCCAGTCGTAGGCGTAGTTGCCAATGCCGACCACGAGCTTGCCGCTCGGCACCGAGGCCAGCGCCCGCTCGAGCTGATCGTCGTACCAGCCGATGGAGCTGATCGGCCCCGGCTTCCCCTCCTCGTAGTGCTCGTCGTAATCCATCAGGACGATGAAGTCGCAGGCGGCCGAGATCGCCTTGAAGCGCGCGGGAGTGGAGGAGACCTCCAGATCGGCGCTGAGCTCGAGCCCGGCGGCGTGAAGCGTGTCGGAGAGGAGATCGAGGAACGCCGGGAGCT
Source organism: Bacteroidota bacterium (assembly GCA_048498995.1). GTDB lineage: Bacteria > Bacteroidota > Ignavibacteria > OLB7 > OLB7 > JBEHWX01. The sequence goes on along the minus strand of JBEHWX010000069.1, from coordinate 11,008 downwards.
TCCGGTACTCCGGGGCGTTCAGGTTTTCGAAGTCGAGGTTCACCCCCTGGAAGTGCTCGCGCCGGAGCCAGTCGCGGAGCTGGCCGGCGAGGCGGCGCTCGCCGTCGATCGAGGAGAAGAGGCGCGCCACGCGGGCCGGATCGAAGAAGCCCTCCTCGGCATTGTTCAGGATCGGATGGATCGCCACGCCGTTCTGACGCGCGATCCGGACCACATCCAGGTTGTGAGGGGTGATGCGCGGATCCCAGTCGGCCGAGTCGATGCCGTCGCCGGCGCGGTTCAGATGGAGCCACTCCGGGATCACATGGGTGAGGCTGGCCGCGTTGGCGCGCAGTGAGTGGAGTCCCGTCTCCTGCCACGGCGCGTAGAAGGCGGCGACGATCCGGCTGCCGCTGGCCGGCGGCAGATGATCGACGATCCGCTTGCGGGCCTGCTCGCGGGCGATCTCCTTCTTGAGCGCGCGGCGCGAGCGGCCGAGAAGAAACTGGCTGACGGCCACCTTCCGCTTCGGGAGCGCCGGAAGCGCCGGGGCATCGAACTTCGCGCGGCCGACGCCGGCGGAGAGTCCGGGAAGACCGGGGAGCAGCGGCGCGGCCAGCAGGCTCAGGACGAAGACGACCGTGACGGCGGCCAGGAGGACACCGCCGGCCATGCTCCCCCAACGGACCACCTTCCCCCGCCGGTTGCTGGAATCGAAAAAGACCGGTTTCGTGTTCATGGACTTCATGCTCCTGATCTCCTGGCCGCTTCCGTCGCTGATCTCCCGACCACCTCCCCCTCGACCAGAGGGTCCGCGACGGGACCGGTGGGAGCGCAGCCGGGATGCAACATGGCCCCGCGGAGATGAAGCGGCCGTGAGTCGGATGTTCATCTGTTCATCATCAGAACCGGGAGCATGGGAATACACCGGCATCGATCGGGTGGACGAGCCGCGGGAGCGCGTGAGCGGTCGAGACGTCATATCTTCCGCGCGCCGGCGAGCCTCGGGGCGGCCACGCAACTTTTCCGCGGTTCCGGCGCATAGTCCGGTTTCGAACCGGTTAAACCGGACACGGCCCGCCGGTTTCTACGCCCCGACTCCGTCTCCATCGAGCCCGCCCGCTCGTATCGCTCGCACGATTCGTTCGATCGCATGAAGATTCCACGGCTACGATTTCACATCCTTCCGGCCCTGCCGCTCGTTCTGGCGATGGCCATGGCGCTGGCCGGATGTCCGCAGCATATCGAGAAGATGGTCGAGGAGGCGCTCCCGCCGAAGGACTACAAGCCGGTCTACCTCACATCGACCATCCCCTTCTCGAAGATCGTCGAGCGCTACCGCGCCACGATCGGCACCGGCGCCATCCCCGCCGAGGGATCGGCGACCGGAACCGAAGCGACCGGAACAGGCGCGGCCGGGAGCTCCGCCGGCCCGCTCCAGATGGAGATCCGGACGGTGGACGATGCCCGCTATCCCGACGAGGTGGAGCTCCGCGCGATCGTCTTCGATACCAGCGGCCGCTTCGTGATGGGACTTGCCCCGCCCCACTTCGCCGGGACCGGCAGTTACCGCGACTACTGGCGCCGCCTGGTCGATTCCTGCGCCGGCACCGCCACCCCGATCGACAGCTTCTCGGTCACCGAGGTCCGCGAGGACCGGCGCGAGCCCTACGCGCTCGGCTTCATCCTCGACCACTCCCCGTCGATGGGGGAAGGACGCGCCCGGAAGCTGCAGGATGCCGTCCGGCGCACGCTCAACATCATCAAGCGGGGAGACATGGTCTCGGTGGTGAAGTTCACCTCGGTGCCGCTGGTGGAGGTGCACCTGACGAGCGATTCGGTCAAGTACCGGAGCCAGTTCAAGGTGGACGGGCTGGAGAACTACGGCGGCGGGACGGCGATCTACGACGCGGCGCTGACCGGCATCGAGGAGGTGGCGCAGGCCCCGGCGACCTACCGGCGCGCGTTGATCCTCTTCACCGACGGCGGCGACAACAGCTCGAAGGCGAAGATCGACTCGGTCCACCGGGCCGCGCGCGCCAACCACGTGGCGATCTACACGGTTGCCTACGGCCTGGCCGACGAGGAGCCGATGCAGAGCCTCGCCTCGGCCACCGGCGGACGGATGTACCGGATCTATTCGACCAAGGAGTTCGCCTTCGTCTTCGCCGACATCTACCGGCGGCTGAACAACTACTACCGGATCACCTACCGTCCGCCGCTCTGTCAGGGAAGGCACACCGCGACGGTCGATCTGTCGATTCCGGAGCTTGCCGGCACGCGCCTGGTCGCCGACGGCCGCTACGACCGGTCGCTCTTCACGCCGTACGACGCGGTGGGGCATATCACCTTCGTGAACCTGGAGTTCGACTACGACAAGGCGACGATCCGGCCGGAGTCGATGCAGGCGCTGCGGGAGGTGGCCGACGCCATGCAGAGCTACCCCTCGCTGAAGATCGAGATCCGAGGCCACACCGACGACCGTGGCGGCGACGACTACAACCAGGAGCTTTCCGAGAAACGTGCCGAGGCGGTGGCCGACGCGCTCGTCGAGCTGGGGGTGGGCCGTGACCGGCTCGGCGTGAAGGGCTTCGGCGAGTCGCGGCCGCTGGTGCCGAACGACTCCGATGAGAACCGCAGAAGGAACCGTCGCACGGAGTTCGTGATTACCGCGCGATGAACCCATTCGACCCCGTACCGATGAGACTTCTCTTCACGATGCTCCTGCTGCTGGCGACGGCCGCCGTCGCGCGGGCACAGCTCGGCACCGACACGACCCGCGCCACCGTGGGACAGGAGGCACGCGTTGCCATGCGCTACGATGGGAGCGTGGCCGCCCTTCCCGGCGAGGTGACCGTCAGCGGATGGCTCCTGCTCGGCAACCCGACCGTCTTCCTCCCGCAGCGCCTGCTGGCGTCCGGCGGCGACACGCTCGTGAAGACGAAGCTGACGCGCAAGACCGATTCGATCTACACGTTCGAGATCACGCTCCGCCTGGCTCCCGGACGTCGCGCCGGCGACACGCTCTTCGAGCTGGCCGGGGAGGCGCTTGCCGGATCGGATTCCCTCTGCGCGCTCCGCTTCTGGAGCGTGACCATCGGCGATCATCTGGCCGACAACGTCACCGGGCTCATCATCTCGAGCTCCGTCGGCACGCCGTTCCCGTACGTCCGCTTCGCGACGCTGGAGCAGAACTACCCGAACCCGGTGCCGGCCGGCAGCGGCACCACCTGGGCCTACAGGATCGACAAGCCCTCGCGGGTCATCTTCCGGATCTACGACATGAGCCTGCGGGAGATGATCTACGCCGATCTCGGCGATCAGCCGCTCGGCATCCACACCTTCACCCTGGCCGACCTCTCTCCCCTGGCCAACGGCGCGTACGTGGTCCGGATGACCACCAGCTCCGGGGAGGCTCACCGTTTCATGCACGTACTCCGATGAAGCGCACGGCTGATCGCACAACGTATCTCTCATCGTCGCCGTCGGGCGGAGCCGGCGCCGCGGATCGTCCCGTGGCCGACCATCCCGCGACGGATCAAGGCGCTGGGCGCTCCATCCCGGGCCGCGCGCTGACGAGCGCCCTGATGGCCGGGCTCGCGATGCTGCTGCTGGCGCTCCCGGCCGCGCAACGGGCCATGGCGCAGGAGAACGACGACACCTGGAACGGGCTCGATACGCTCAACCCGGAGGACTACTCCTTCGAGAGCGATCTGATCGGCCATTACTCCCACGGCTGGTTTCCGCAGGCCAACACCGGACGCTCCCTCTCGATCTCCAGCACCGGCCTCTTCTCCGATGTCTACGACGTGGCCCACGGCATCCGCCCGCGATCGTTCGTGCCGACGACGGCGCCGTTCGACGGACACGATCCGTACGACGGCGGCGAGCGGACGATCCTCAAGACCAACAGCGACGAGGAGGCCGACGAGGGCTATCCGACCACGAGCTACACGGAGTACATGCTCCGCTACACCTACAACCTGCCGATGCCGGCGGTGCTGCGCGCCTCGGCCGGCCTCAGGATCACCGACGGCATCCTCTTCAGCGACGACACCACGCGCAGCTACCTCGGGCTCAACGGCGCGCCGCAGCCGCTGAAGGAAGTGGGAGTGGCGCACCTGAAGGAGTATCTCCTGGCCGGATCGATCGGCGTGAACATCCCGGTCTACGGCGTCTTCCTGGAATCGGAGGCCGCCTCAATCGCCTCCTATTACTATCTTCACGTCGGTGTCACGGCCGCCTACAGCATGTCGAGCCGGCTGACGCAGTACGCGCAGATCGCCAACGCCAAGAGCGAGCTCCGTTACGGCAACGGCGTCGACACCGTCACGCTCCTCTACCGCTCGCGGCTGGAGGATCTCAACAAGGTGCGGACGTCGATCGACCTGGCCGTTGGCTGGAACTTCGCCATCGAGTTCTTCACCTTCTCCCTCGAGGCGTTCGGCTCCTACCCTCTCGATCAGGTGGTCAACGACGCCGACTGGCGGCAGTACTACGTCGGTCTGCGCGGCTCGATCGGCTATCAGTGGCTCCCCGAAAGCAAGCAGTAGCGCGCCCCGCATCCGACCGACGTCCTTCCGGCGATCTCCTTCCGGCGATCATCGCTCCGGGCTCCGGCGGCTCCGCGCGCCAGTATCGAACTCTCTTCTATGTCCTCTCCTCTGAAGGTCGCACTGCTGACCCACATCGATCCGAACCGCCGTCGCAACAGCTGGGCGACCACCGTCGGCGCCACGGCGCGGGCGATCGAGCGGAGCATCGGCCCGGTGATCCATCTCGGCGCTCCCCCGATCAACTATCTCCCCTACCGCCTGGCCCGCAAGGGGATGGCGATGCTGGGACGCACCTACAGCTTCGAGCACGACCTGGCGCTGGGGCGCCGTCTCGGCGCGCATTACTCACGTCTGCTGGCCGCCAGCGACGCCGATCTGGTCTACGCGCCGGCCGCCTCGCAGCTGATCGCCTTCCTGGAGACCGACAAGCCGATCATCTACTTCAGCGACGCCACCTGGGAGCTGATGCAGGATTACTACGACTTCTACTCCCGCCCGATCGGCCGCACCGCGCGCGGCGGGGAGGAGCTGGAGCGGCGCGCCATCGAGCGATCGAGCATCATGCTCTTCGCCTCGCAGTGGGCGGCCGATTCCGCGATCGCCCACTACGGCGCCGATCCGAAGCGGATCTACATCACCCCGTTCGCCGCGAACCTCGGCAATCCCCCGTCACGCGAGGAGGCGCTCCGGCGCCAGCCGGTCGGCGATACCATCCGGCTGCTGATGGTCGGCGTGTTCTGGGAGCGGAAGGGAGGAGATATCGCGCTGGAGACACTGGTGGAGCTGCTGAAGCGGGGACGCAAGGCGGAGCTGACCGTGGTCGGCTGCACGCCGCCGAAGGGGGTGGAGCATCCGGCGATGCGGGTGATCCCGTTCCTCCGGAAGGACGATCCGGAGCAGGCCGCCGAGTTCGAGCGGCTCTGGCGGGAGGCGAGTTTCTTCATTCTCCCCTCCCGCTCGGAGGCGGCCGGCATCGTCTTCGCCGAGGCCAGCGCCCATGCCCTCCCCTCGATCGCCTCGAACACCGGCGGCATCCCGTCGATGGTGGTCGACGGCGTCAACGGCTACACGATCCCGGTGGAGGCGCGCGGGGACCGCTACGCCGGGAAGATCATCGAGCTGGCCGACGACCCGAAGCGCTACCGCGCGCTCTGCGTATCGGCGCGGCGGCAGTACGAGCAGCGGCTGAACTTCGATGCCTGGGGGGCCGATGCCGCCCGCGGCGTCCGCGAGCAGTGCCCGGAGCTGGCCGACCGGCTTCCGAAGCCGGAACCGGGAGGGGATGAGCCGGGAGGGAATGAGCCGGGAGGGAATGAGCCGGGAGGGGCTGAGCCGGGGGGTGACAGCGCGTGACGGGCCCGTTGCCGGGAGCCTCCGCGGGAAAAGCGAGAGCCTCCGCGGGAAAGGAGGTAACGACCGATTCCGGGCGAGGAGAGGATCAGGAGGAAAAAGTTACAACCTGGGATTGTTCGGCGGCCCGGAAGGGATTATGTTTGTCATCCTCTTCACAGAGATGGCGGGCGTAGCTCAGTAGGTTAGAGCGTCTGGTTGTGGCCCAGAAGGTCGTGGGTTCAAATCCCATCGCTCGCCCAGGTAAAGGCGCAACGGATTCAAGCCGTCTGCGCTTTTTTCTATTTTGATCCTTCCCTTCGCGGCCGGCGATCTCGGCCTCCCCACGACGGCGCCTTGCCCCGGGGGATGAGATCCGCCGCGGTCGAACGAGAGAGATGGTGTGCCCACGTCGGGCACCGCGGAGCCCGGGCAGAGTCCGGACGGCTCCTGAACACGCTCAGAATCACGCTGGATACACACATGGTTCGCGTACGCTTCGCTCCGTCACCCACCGGCCTTCTTCACGTCGGCGGCCTTCGCACTGCCCTCTACAACTTCCTCTTCGCGCGGCACATGGGCGGGCAATGCATCCTCCGGATCGAGGATACCGACCGCACCCGGTTCGTCGAGGGAGCCGAGGAGAACATTCTCGGGATGTTCGACTGGGCCGGGCTGGGCTTCGACGAGGGGCCGCATCTCGGCGGCGAGTACGGACCGTACCGCCAGTCGGAGCGGACCGAGATCTACCGCGCCCACGCGCAGATCCTGATCGAGCGGGGCACCGCCTACTACGCCTTCGATACCGCCGAGGAGATCGAGCGGATGCGCGAGCGCCAGCAGCAGGCCGGCATCGCCCCGAAGTACGACCGCACCTCGATGCGCAACCAGTTCACCCTCGGCGAGGAGGAGACCAGGCGTCTGCTCGACTCCGGCGCCGAGCATGTGATCCGCCTCTTCGTTCCCCTCACCGGCGAGACCCGCACCTCCGACTTGGTGCGCGGCGAGAGCGTGTTCGCCAACCGGACGATCGACGATCAGGTGCTGCTGAAGTCCGACGGCTTCCCGACCTATCACCTGGCCAACGTGGTGGACGATCACCTGATGAAGATCACCCACGTGATCCGCGCCGAGGAGTGGCTGCCGTCGCTGCCGAAGCATGTGATCCTCTATGATGCCTTCGGCTGGGAGAAGCCACGGTTCGCCCATCTGCCGCTGCTGCTGAGCCCGGCGCGCAAGAAGCTCTCCAAGCGGGACGGCGACGTGTCGGTGGTCGATTACAAGGAGAAGGGATATCTGCCGGAGGCGCTGGTCAACTTCGTGGCGCTGCTCGGATGGAATCCGACGGCCGACCGCGAGATCTTCTCGCTCGAGGAGATGGTGGCGATGTTCGATCTGGCCAAGGTGAACAAGGCCGGCGCGATCTTCGATCTGGACAAGCTCAACTGGATGAACGGCATGTACCTCCGCCAACTCCCGCTGGAGCACCTGAGCAACGAGGTGATGCCGATTCTCGATCAGCACGGCTTCTCCGGGGTCGACCCGGTCTACGCGCAGGCGGTGGTGAATCTGATCAAGGAGCGGATCTCCTTCCTGACCGACGTGCCGGTCTTCGCCGACTACATGTTCGGCCCGATCCGGAGCTTCGACGAGGAGTACGCGGCCAAGCACTGGAAGCCGGAGACCGCCGGACAGATGCGTGAGCTGGCCGACCGGCTCGATCGCGTGGCCCCGGCCGAGTGGAGCGTGGAGAAGATCGAGACCGTGGTCCGCGGGTACGCCGAGGAGCTCGGCCTCTCGGCCGGCAAGCTGATCCACCCGATCCGCCTGTCGATCACCGGCAAGCGCGTCGGCGCCGGCATGTTCGAGACCATGGCGATTCTCGGCCAGTCCACCTCGGTGGATCGCCTCCGCTCCTACGCCGAGCAGCACGTCCCGGCCTGAGCCGGATTCCTCGACGGGCTTCCTCCCCGATGCGACTTCGACGCCGGCCATGATCGGCGCTCCCGTTCCCGACCGGAACGGGAGCCAGCGATCGGGCCGGCGCGCACGCCCCCGCCGGGGCGCCCCCCGCTGCGCGTCCACGTGCTGGCGCGTCCACGCGCTTCTCCGCAGTCAGAAATCCATCGATCAGGCATACATGCGTACCACATACCGGACCGGGCTGGTGGGAGTTCTCTGCCATCCGGTGACTGAGCACCTGATTCACGAGATCTTCTCCGCGGCCGCGGAGATCACCGGCACCGACGTGGCCTGCCTGATGTTCGACGCGCAGCCGAAGAACATCGCGACGCCGGTCGGCGCCCTCCACACGCTCGGCGCGCGCGGCCTCTACCTGACCGGCCGCCTCCGGAGCGCGGCGCTCGGCTGCGTCGATTACCTGGCCGACGAGGCACACGGCACCGGCATCATCAACGCCATCACGATCGACGGCGACCAGACCACCGGGCACAACACCGAGGCCTCGGCTATCGTCGAGGCGCTCGAGCCGCACAAGGATATCTTCCTCAACGGCAGCGCGGTGATCATGGGAGGCGGAGCAATGGCCCGCGCCGCCGCCTTCGCCGTGATCCGTCACTTCCGCGTCAAGCACGTGGCGATCGCCGACCGCACCGTGCAGCAGGCGCAGCTGATGAAGCAGTTCTTCGGCGAGATGAAGCTCGACTCCCGGATCGAGGCCCACGAGCTCTTCCCGCCGGACATCGCGCAGCTCCTGGCCGAGTCCCGCCTGATCATCAACGCCACGTCGGTCGGCTCCTTCCCCGCGGTCACCGAGACCCCGGTGACGATCCCGGATGTCTACCACGGCCGCCAGGTGGTGCTCGACGTGAACTACAACCCGGCGATGACCCGGATGCTGACCGAGGCGGCCAAGGCCGGCGCCACGGTGGTCAGCGGCGTCGACATCCTGATGAGCCAGGTCCGCATGGCCTTCGAGCTCCTCTGCGACGCCACCTTCCCGACCGATGAGATCCGGAGCCTGCTGGTGACCAACGAGGAGGACGTGGCCGAGTAACGGCCCCGACGCCGAACGTTCCGAAGCCTCTACCGCGCGGCCCTTCGTCACGATGACGGAGGGCCGCCGTCGTTTCCGGCGGCGCGGTGTGCCCGGGCACGAGCTCTCGCGCGCGACCGGCTCGCGTGATCGCCATCGATGGAAGCGGCCGCCGGGTAACAGCCGCCGGACGCGCGCAAGAAAGGTGCGATCTTCCGTCGATCTTCTCCTCACTCACTCCGGCGCCCGGCGCCGATGGAGCTCGCATCCATGCCTCTTTCCGATCCCCGTGTCGCCGTAGTCTGCGGCGGCCCCTCCGTCGAAGCAGAAGTCTCTCGTGTCTCCGGCCGCTGCGTTGCCGAGGCCCTGCGCGCCACGTTCGCCGACGTGCGAACGATCGAGCTCACCCCCGCGATCGCCGGCGAGCTGCTGGCCGCCGGCGTCGACGTGGTGTTTCCCGCCCTGCACGGTCCTCCCGGCGAGGATGGCTGCTTCCAGGGACTGCTCGAGATCCTCGGCCTGCCGTACGTCGGCAGCGGCGTGCTGGCCAGCGCCTGCGCCATGGACAAGGCCGCGGCCAAGGAGCGCTTCCGCGCCGCCGGGCTCCCCGTGGCGCGTCAGGAGATCGTGACGCGTGATGAGGATCGTGAGGCGGCGGCCGACCGCGTGATCGCCAGCCTCGGCCGGCGCGTGGTCGTCAAGCCGTCGGCGCAGGGATCGGCGCTCGGCGTCCTCTTCGCCGACGGCCGCGCGGAGCTCATCGAGGCGATCGGGAGCGCGTCGGCGTTCGACGGACGGGTGCTCGTCGAGGAGCGGATCGTGGGACGGGAGATCACCGTGGCGGTGCTGGAGCGGCCGGAGGCCGAGGCGCTGCCGGTGGTGGAGGTGACCACGCCGGCCGACAGCTGGTACGACTACGAGCATCGCTACACCACGGGGCTGAGCGCCCACCTGATCCCCGCGCCGGTCGACGAGGCGCGCTACCGCCGCCTGGGGGAGATCGCCGTGGCGGCGCACCGCGCGCTCGGCTGTCGCGATCTCTCCCGCGCGGACTTCGTGCTGCCGGAGGTGGGGGAGCCGATACTGCTGGAGGTGAACACGCTGCCGGGGATGACGCCGACGAGCCTCTTCCCGGATGCCGCCCGCGCCGGGGGAATCGGCTTCGAGGAGCTGACCGCGCACCTGGTCCGCCGCGCGCTCGAGCGGGGTCCGGCGGGCCGGGAGGAGAGATCGTGAGCGGGAACGGTCCGGTCCTGGTGCTGATCTGCGCCGGCGCCGAGTGGCGCGCCGCGCTTCCCCATCTGCCGGAGGGAGCCTCCGGCGTCACGCCATACGGCCCCTGGCGCGCCGACGCCGATCCGGTCGGGAGCGCCGGCATCGTCTTCACCCACACCGGCTGGGGGAAGATCGCCGCGGCCGCGGCGGCGCAGCACGCGATCGACCGATGGAAGCCGCGGCTGGTGATCAACATTGGCACCTGCGGCGGGTTCGCCGGCGTCGTGGAGCGGGGGGAGATCGTGATGGCCGAGCGGACGGTGGTCTACGATATCATCGAGCTGATGGGGGATCGGGAGGAGGCGCTGGCGCACTACGCGGTGGAGCTCGACACGGCGGGATGGCGGGATGCGATTCCCGGCCCGCTCCGGCGCGCGCCGATGGTCTCGGCCGATCGCGACCTGCACATCGAGGAGATCGACTGGCTGCGCGAGCGCTTCGACGCGGTGGCGGCCGACTGGGAGTCGGGCGCGCTCGCATGGGTGGCCCGGCGGAACGAGCTGCCGATCCTGATCCTCCGCGGCGTCTCCGACCTGGTCGGACCGGACGGCGGCGAGGCCTACGGCGCGCCGGGGCTGTTCGCCGACCGCTGCGGCGCGATCATGCGGGAGCTGCTGCGAAGAATCGAGCGCGCGACCGGCGCGGAATGAACCCACCCTCGATCCAGCGGGCGTTCAATTGAACGCCCCTACCCCTTCTTCTCCCCTCCCCCGGCATCATCATTCCTGTACGGGCGTTTAATTGAACGCCCCTACCCCTCTTCTCCCCTCCCCCGACATCATCATTCCTGTACGGGCGTTCAATTGAACGCCCTAACCCCTTCTTCTCCCCTCCCCCGGCATCATCATTCCTGTACGGGCGTTCACTTGACCGC
>JBEHWX010000068.1:0-32508 GCA_048498995.1 Bacteroidota bacterium | reverse complement strand
CTCGAAGAATCGCGCTCTCGAAGAATCGCGCTCTCGAAGAATCGCGCTCTCGAAGAATCGCGCTCTCGAAGAATCGCGCTCTCGAAGAATCGCGCTCTCAATAGTCCGATCTTTCGCCACACCAAGCACTCGAAGACTCGATCCGTCGGTCATGCACATGCGCGGAGAACAGATTCCACCGCGATACGATCTCCCAATTGCCTGATCTCATGACACGCCACCTCTCGGTGAGATGTGTCCTCGCGATCCATCGACCAACTCTCGGTGAGACATGTCCTCGCAATCCATCGACCAACTCTCGTCCCACGCATGTGCCAAGCGGACGCGGCCACATTCGCGCGACGCCATCACCAGCTCCTCAGATTGCAATAACGGAAATCGATGGTCGAGCATCGGTGGCGCTCCGCGAACGCTCCTCAGCTCACGGGCTCGGCCGAACCTTCCCGGCCGGCCACATGATGAACGAACTGCGCCACCGCGTTGGCCGTGGTGTCGTCGGAGGGTCCGAAGCGGCGGACGATCGAGAAATGATCGCGCCCCTTCACGCTGAGAAAGAGCGCGTCGTTGCCGGCGGAGCGGAGCGCGTCGGCGAAGCGCTTCCCCTGATCGCGAAGCGCCGGGGGGTCCTCCTCGGCCACCACCACCAGAAACGACGGCAGTCCGTCATGGATGTGCGTCATCGGAGAGGCGGCCGCCAGCTGAGCCGGCGTGGCTCCGAACGCCTCCTCCACCCACTCCCGCCGCGTGAAGACCGTGGACTCGACATGCGAACCGAGATCGTAGACGCCACTGATTACCACGAAGCCGCGCAGGATCTCCCTCGGCACGCCGACATGATCGATGAAGCGCGCGTCGAGCGCCAGCTCCGCGGCCAGGTGCGCGCCGGCCGAATGCCCCGTGATCACGATCCGTCGCGGATCCCCGCCGAAGTCCGCTATCCGCTCGTAGACCCAGCGGGTGGCCGCGGCGCAGTCCTCGGCATGCGCCGGAAAGCGTACCTCCGGCGTCAGGCGGTAATTGACGACGACCGCCACGATGCCGCGTACCGCGCAGGCGCGGCCGAGGTGCTCGAACAGGCGCTTATCCCCGCTGCGCCAGCCGCCGCCGTAGAAATAGATCATCACCGGCAGGCCGCCATCTACTCCCTCGCGCGGCGCGTAGACGTCGAGAACGTGGCGGGGATCGGCGCTCCCTTCCAGATACGGAAGGTCCCGCTCGATACGCACGTCGGCCTTGAAGAGCTCGAGAAATGTCATGCTGATGCGATCCGATCGTTCATCGTGTTTCGCGCGGCCAGCTCGCGCGTGGCCAGCTCGCGCGCGGCGGAGCGCCCCGCGATCCATCCGGTGGCGAATGCCGCCTGAAGATTGTAGCCGCCGACGGAGCCGGCGATGTCGAGCGCCTCTCCGGCCAGGTAGAGTCCGCGCACGCGCTTCGAGGCCATCGTCTTCGGCGACACTTCCGAAAGCGACACGCCTCCGGCGGTCACCTCGCCGCGATCGATCGGAATCTCGCCGGCCTCGCCGATCGTCCACCCCTTCAGCGCGCCGAGGAGCATTCCCCGCGCGGCGCGCGCGAGGTTGGCGCATTTGATTCCCGACTCCACGCCGGCGGCCGCGAGCACGGCCGGCACGAGCGCGCGCGGCACGAACTGCTCCACGAAGCTCTGCACTTCCCCGCGAGGGCTCGCCGCCAGGCGCTCCTCCCAGAGCTCCAACAGCTCCTCGGACGAGGTATCGGGGAGTAGATCCACCACGAGCATCGGACGCCGCTCCCGCTCCGCGATCAGCGCGGCCACGCGGCTCACCTCCAGCGTCGTGGGGCCGGAGATGCCGCGATGCGTGAGCAACAGATCGCCGCGCCACTCCGCGAAGTAGCCATCCTTCCGGAGAAACGGAATCTTCTCCCCTTCGTGAATCACGCGGAGCACGACGTCACGCAATGCCACCCCCTGCCAGTCCGCCGGAGGAGGTGTCGGAAAGTAGATCGGCGCCAGGGCGGCGCGGACCGGCACGATCGCGAGCCCGAGCTCCTCGGCCCAGGCAATGCCGTCGCCGGTGGTCCCGACCTTGCGGTACGAGGTGCCTCCGGTGGCGATCACCACGGCATCGCATGGCTCGGTTGCTCCATCGACCGCGATGCCGCGCACGGCGCCATCCTCGACCACGATCCCCTCGACGCGGGCCCGCGTACGGACGGCGGCACCGGCGCGCGCAAGCATCCTCTCGAACGCGGCGAGCACCTCTTCGGCGCGGCCTCCAGCCGGAAAGACCCGGCCGTTCGCGCGGACGATCGTCTCAACCCCTTCTTCATGGAGCATGCGAAGAACATCCTCCGGCGTGAGCTCATGGAACGCGAAGCGAAGAAAGCGCGCCTCGCGCGGGATGAATCCCTCCTCCAGCTCCGACGGCGTCGCCAGGTGCGTGATGTTGCACTTGCCGCCGCCGGAGATCAGGATCTTGATCCCGAGCCGCGGGTTCCGCTCATAGATGACCGGGTCGGCCCCCTCGGCGCGGGCGCCGAGCGCGGCGAAGATGCCGGCGGCGCCTCCGCCGACAATCGCGATGCGCGAGGCCATGTTACTCCAGCTCCACCAGGCGACGGAGCGCGGAGATCTCGCGACGGTCGAGCGGGCGCCATTCCCCACGCGCCAGGCCGCGCGCCGTCAGTCCGGCGTACTCGACGCGGTGCAGGCGCACCACCTCGTAGCCGAAGTGCTCGAACAGGCGGCGCACCTCCCGATTCTTTCCCTCGCGCAGGACGATCTCCACCTTCGTGTGATCGCGGTCGTCGACGAAGAGCTCGCACTCCTGCGTCGTGTCGCCGTTGTCGAGCTCCACGCCGGCACTGATCTTCTTCGCGTCGCGGAAGTCGAGCACCCTGTCGAGCACCACGTCGTAGCGACGCTCAACGCCGTAGCTCGGATGCATCAGTCGATGCGCCAGATCGCCATCGTTGGTCAGGATCAGCACGCCGGTGGTGTTCCGGTCGAGGCGGCCGACCGGATAGATCCGCGAGCGATGTCCGATCAGGTCGAGCACGGTACGACGCCCGAGCTCATCCTGCGTGGTCGTGATCGTATCCTTCGGCTTGTTCATGATGAAGTAGACATGGCGCTCCGGATCGGAGATCTGGTTGCCATCGACCATCACCCGATCGTTCGGCATCACGCGCGTGCCGAGCTCGGTCACGACCTTGCCGTTGATCTTGACGCGCCCCTCGGTGATCAGCGCGTCGACCGCGCGGCGCGAGGCCACGCCGGCATCGGCGATCAGCTTGTTGATCCGGATACCATCGGCCGGGAACTGCGCCGGCCGGGAGGAGGATTTGCGCTCCCCCTTCGGCCGCGCGATCCGGGTGCGCGACTTCTCGGCTCCGGCCTCGCCGGCTCCAGCGCGACGCGTCCCCACGGTCTTTCCGGTCGGAGCGGCGCCGCGTCCCTCACCCGTCATCTTCTTCGCCCCAGGAGCGGCGGGACGCTTGGTGGCCGGACGCTTGGTGCCGGCGCGCTTGGCGGCATCGGCGCGCGTCCCCTCGCCACGAGGACGAGACTCGTCGGAGAACCCGGCTCCGCGCCCCGCGCCCGCGGGGCGTCCCGCGGCGCGGCCAGTCGCGGAGGCACCGCGCGGAGCACGAGCTCCCGTCGTGGGCCTGCGCTCGGCACCTTCCTCGGGACCACGCTTCGAGCCGACATCGCGACGGCCGGCGGTACGTCCCGTGCCGGTTCCGCGCGCGGCCGCGACACCCCGACCGGCGGCTCCAGCACGGCCCGTGGCTCCAGCGCGGCCCGCGGCTCCGGCGCGACCGGTGCCGGAGGAGCGTCCGGATGCGCCGGTGCCGGTCCGGCCAGCTCCGGCTTTACCAGCTCCGGCACGGCCGGTCCCGGAGGAGCGTCCGGATGCGCCGGTGCCGGCACGGCCGTCGCGCGATGAGGAGCCGCGTACTCCTCCGGTGCGGCTCCGGTCACCGGATCGATGTGAATCGCCTGAACGCTGTGCTGCCATGGGCTCTCCTCCAACTCGCTGGATCAGAATATCGTGCGCGGCCCGGTCGGCCGCCGCGCGGGATCGCGCTCCGGGTCCGGAGGGCGAGCGCCCGCATCAATCCCTCAAATTACAACTATCATTCCGGTGGCGCGGCAACGGACCGTATCGCAATCGCGGGATTGGCGCCGACGGATTTCAGCCGACGGATTTCCGCGCGAGCGGATCGGAACCCTTCGTATACTCGCGGCGACCGATGCTACGACCGAAGGTCCGATATCGCCTGGCCGCCTTCGCGCTGCTGCTGCCGGCACTGGCCGCGGCAACCGGCGCGCGAGGCGACATGCCGACGCGCGACCGGCGGCCGGATGCGGTCGTGCTCGTCGCCGACGTCCGGACCGGACGCTCCATGTACGAGGCGAACGCCGCGGAGGCGCACCGCCGCGCCTACGCGCCGGGCTCGATCTTCAAGCTGGCGATCGCGCTGGCGGCGATCGAATCGGGGAGCTTCGACCCGCGCGCCACGACACGCTGCACCGGATCGCTCGCCATCGGCGGCACGCGCTACCGATGCTGGACCCGGCGCGGACATGGCGACGTCGGGCTCACGCGCGCGCTGGCATCCTCCTGCAACATCTACTTCGCCTCGCTCGCGCGGCGGCTCCCCCGCGAGGCGATTCTCGACGCCGCCCGCCGGCTCGGCATGCTGCCACGGAATGGCCCGGCCGGCGAGCTTACCGACTCCACCCTCTTCGGCGAGGAGTTCCGCATCTCGCCGTCGGAGCTCCTCGGCACCGCGCTCACCCTCGCCACGCGTGGACGGCTCGGCGCCGGCGGCGCGCCGCTGCTGAACGCGCGCTACGCGCCGCTGTTCGACGGGCTGGCCGAATCGGTCAGGAACGGCACCGCGCGCGAGGCGTGGCTGCGTCGAGCGCCCGGCGCCGGGAAAACCGGGACGACGGCGGACCCCTCGCGCCCCGGACGGACGGTGGGATGGTTCATCGGCTACGCGCCGGCCAGGTCGCCTCGCTACGCCATCGTGGTGATGCTCCCGAACAGCCACGGCTCGGATGCCGCGGCGCTCGCCGGACGCGTGCTCCGGAGGCTGCCATGAGCGCGGCCCCGCGAAGCTCATGGATCCTTGCCATGTCTCTGGCGATGTTGCCGTTCGCGGTCCCTCGGCCCGGCACGCTCCTCGCTCCGGCCTCACCGGAGGCAAGCACCGCGCGGCACGCGGCGCCGATGCCGCCGCACAGCACCGACGACTCGTTGACGCTGCTGCTGTTCGCCACGGCTCCTCCGCGTGAGGTCGTCGTCACGGGAAGCTCGCGCGCCAGCGCCGGCAGGTCGCTCACGCTCCGCGCCGCCGGGCGGGGCGTGCTCATTGCCGGCGACGACGCCGTTCCCCGGTTCGAGCTCGCGGCGCCACGGCCGGTAACGCTCCGCGCCGGGGAGCGTATCCGAAGGGTCCGCGGAAAGATCACGATCGTCGAGGCCGACGGCGCGCTGCGCGTCACGGCCAGGATCGCCGCGCGGGACTATCTGGCGGCAACGCTCGCCGCGGAAGCATCGCGCCGCGATCCGATCGAGTATCTGACGGCGCTCGCCGTGCTGCAGCGGAACTACCTGGCGACGCATCGCGGCCGGCACGGCGCCGTGGCCGATCTGTGCGACAACACCCACTGCCAGGTCGCCGAGCTGACGAGCGCCGCGGATGGATTCGACCGGGTCGTGACGCGCGCGCGTGGACTGGAATTGACGGCCGGCGCGGGCCGCCCCTGCTACTACAGCGCCGTCTGCGGCGGCGGGACGATGACGCCGGGGGATATCTGGCGCGCTCCCGAACCAGGCTATTCCCGCGTCGAGTGCCGAGGCTGCCGCGCCTCACACTGGTATCGATGGACACGAACGGTGCCGGCCACGCCGGCGACGGCCCGCCTCCTCCAGCCTCCCGCGCCGACGCCGTTCGTCGACGACGATTTCAAGATCCGGGTGGGACGCGCGCTCGGGTTCAACGTGCTGCCGAGCAACACGATCGAGAAGATCGAACGGCGCGGCCAACGCTACGTGATCGCCGGCCGCGGCTTCGGTCATCGGATCGGACTCTGCCAGGCCGGCGCCCGCGCGCTCGCGCTCCAGGGATGGAGCGCCGAGCAGATCCTCCGCCAGTATTTCCCGACCGCGGCGCTCACGCGTCGCCCCTCCGTCACGAATCGATGAGACGATGATCGCCGAGAGTCTCCGCAGAACGATCGACCTGCTCGACGCCGGACGTCCCCTTGTGATGGGAATCGTCAACGTCACCCCGGACAGCTTCTCCGACGGCGGGCGCTATCTGGCGTCGGACGCGGCGGTGCGCCACGCGCTCGCGCTCATCGCCGACGGCGCGTCGATCGTCGACGTCGGCGGGGAATCCACCCGCCCTCCCGGCCGGGACTACGGAACCGGCTCGGCGGCGGTGACCGAGGATGAGGAGCTCGCGCGGGTGATCCCGGTGATCGAGGGGATTCGCGCGGCCGACCGCGCCACCCCGATCTCGATCGACACCATGAAGCCGCGCGTGGCGCGCGCGGCCCTGGCGGCCGGGGCCACGATGATCAACGACGTGAGCGCCGCCCGATTCGACCGGGACATTCTTCAGGTGGCGGCCGAGGCGGATGTTCCCTACGTTCTGATGCACGGCCACGATCCATCCGATCTTCGTCCGGTGGGAGAGCATCATTATATGGATGTGGTCGCGGAGGTCTACCGGTTTCTGGAGGAGCGTATCGCCATGGCCAGGCGGGCCGGCGCGCGCCGCGTGATCGCCGATGTCGGCATCGGATTCGCCAAGGGGCTCGAGGAGAACATCGCGGTGCTGAAAGAGCACCGGAGGTTCCTGGGGCTCGGGGTGCCGCTGCTGGTTGGGGCATCGCGCAAGTCGTTCGTCGGCCGGCTCCTGGGTGGACGTCCGCCGGAGGATCGGGTGTCGGGGAGCCTCGGCGCCCACGCCGCGGCGCTGCTCGGCGGCGCCTCCATTCTGCGGGTTCACGACGTGAGGCAGACGGCGGATTTCCTGGCGGTGTTCGACCGGCTCGTCGATCCGGGCCGGTGAACCCGTGGCGTGAACCGTGACGCCTCGGGGCGATGTACTCAGTTACGGGGGAGGATTTCCCCGGAACGCGTAAGTTTGCACGCATCGACAACAACAGAGCCTCCTCACCGATCGGGAACGGCGCACCGGGCCCGGGCGGCGGAGACAACGCGGGAGCACCCGCTGGAGAGATATGAGAACAGTGGCATTGTACGAGATGCTCTTCGGCATTCTCACCCTCGTCGCCGGTATCTACGGTTTCACGACCGCCTCGGGCCTGATCACGATCGCCGTCGGCGTGGTGGCCGGCCTGATTCTGGTGATCGCCGCCCTGGCGATGCAGAAAGGCTCGCGCGGCGGGCTCCTCACCTGCCTGCTGGTGACGCTCGGCCTGCTCGGCAACTTCGGCTACGCGTTCTTCCTCAACCACGACCCGTTCTTCCCCTCCGGCATCGTGGCGATCCTGTCGATCATCTCGCTTCTGCTTCTGCTGCTGATGCTGGTTCAGCCGGCCGAGAGAAAGAGGATTTTCTGACGAGCGGAACGAAGAGTATGTGATTCCCGCGGCGCGCCCGGCGCCATGGGGAACCGTGGGACGAACCGGCTCCAGCCGACCCAGCAGGAACAGCAGTGCATCCGATCAAGATCTTTCAACCCTCCCCCGCCGAACTGGCCATCGTCTGGCAGGACGGCACGGAATCCCGCATCACGACCCGTCAGCTGCGCGCGAAATGCCCCTGCGCGGAGTGCTCGACGGCGACCGGCCGCGCCAGCGGCCGCTACATCCCCATCTACACCGAGGCCGGCACCACGATCCGCGAGATCAACCTGGTCGGCAGCTCGAAGCTCCACATCACCTGGGAGGATGGGCACGCGGCGGGATTCTTCACCTACGAGTATTTCCGCACGATCGCTCCTCCCGGACCGGAGGTGAGCGAATGATCCGACCGACCCGCGCGCTGATCGATCTCGGCGCCCTTGCCGGCAACGTCCAGGTGATCCGCCGGCGGCTCCGCCCCGAGACGCGGATCATGGCGGTGGTGAAGGCCAACTGCTACGGCCACGACGCCAATCTCTGCGTTCCGGAGCTCCGACGACTCGGCATCGATATCTTCGCCACCGCCTCGGTGGAGGAAGCCCGCCGGCTGCGCTCCATCGGGGTCGACGAGCGGATCGTCGTGCTCGGGCCGCCGCTGGAAGGGCAATACGACGATTTCGCCGAGCATGGCATCGAGGCGCTCATCTCCAACCGGCGGATGGCCGAGGCGCTGGCCGCCACCGCCGACCGCCATGGGCGGAGGCTCGCCGTCCACCTGTTCGTCGACACCGGCATGGGACGCAACGGCGCGGCCGTGGCCGAAGTGCTCGAAACGCTCCGGATGGCGTCCGATCTCCCATCGCTCGAGGTGGTCGGCTTCTCCTCGCATTTCGCGACCAGCGACGAGCTGGACTCCCCGTTCGTCCGGGAGCAGCTCCGGATCTTCGACGGCGCGCTTCGCTCGGCGCTCGACGCCGGCCACGGCTTCCGCGACATCCATATCGCCAACAGCGGCGGCATCCTGAACGTCCCTGACTCGCATTACACGCTGGTCCGCCCCGGCCTTTCCCTCTACGGCTATCACCCGACCCCCTCGCTCCAGAAGGAGTCCGGACTCCGTCCGGTGATGAGCTGGCGGACGGTAATCGCCAACATGACGCGGATGCCGAAGGGGGTCTCGATCAGTTACGGACGCCGCTATTACACGTCGGAAGAGACGACGATCGCCACGCTTCCGGTCGGCTACGCCGACGGGCTGATGAGGATTCTGACCAACCGCCTCGGGGTGCTGGTCGGCGGACGCCGGTTTCCGGTGGTCGGCACGATCTGCATGGACGAAGTGATGGTCGATCTGGGGGACGCCGAGGGGATCTCCGTCGGCGACGAGGTGCTGCTGATCGGCGAATCCGGCGGGCTCGGCATCGACGCATGGGAGATGGCCGAGGCGGCCGGAACGATTCCGTACGAGATCTGCACGAACGTTTCGGCGCGCGTGCCGCGCATCGCACACGAGAGTGCCTCCGCCAACCGGACGCACCGCATCCTAGAAGGGAACTGACATGAAGATATTTGCCGTCGTGATGGCCGGGGGCGTCGGCTCGCGGCTCTGGCCGCTGAGCCGCGAGCGCTCGCCGAAGCAGCTTCTCCATATCATGGGAGAAGGGACCATGATTCAGAACACGGTCGCCCGGCTCCAGCCGCTGATTCCGTACGAGAACATCTTCATCGTCACCAACAAGGCGCAGGTCGCGTCGTTCCACGAGCAGGTGCCACAGGTGCCGCCGGAGAACCTGATCGCCGAGCCGTTCGGCCGGAACACCGCCCCGTGCGTTGCCCTGGCCGCCACGCTGCTGCACCGTCGCGATCCGGAAGCGGTGATGGTGGTGCTGCCGGCCGACCACTTCATCCAGAACGTCGGCGAATTCCAGCAGAAGCTCCGGCTGGCCTGCGAGGCGGCCTACGAGATGCGCTGCCTGGTGACGATGGGAATTACCCCCACCCGCCCGGAGACCGGCTTCGGCTACATCCAGCAGAGCGACCGGCGCGACGCCGAAAACCGATTCCACGACCAGGGATTGCGTCGGGTGGCCACCTTTGCCGAGAAGCCGGACCTCCCCACCGCCGAGCGCTTCCTTGCCAGCGGCGACTTCCTCTGGAACAGCGGCATGTTCGTCTGGCGGGTCGACGTGATCGAGGCGGCCCTCCGCCGCTTCCTCCCGGAGACCTATGAGCAGATGCAGCGGGTCGACGAGGTGGCCGGCACCCCGGAGTTCCCGGACGTGCTCGAGAACATCTACCGCCAGATCCACTCGATCTCGATCGATTACGGGATCATGGAGAAGGCCGACAATGTCTACGTCACCCAGTGCGAGTTCGGCTGGAGCGACGTGGGAAGCTGGGACGAGACCTACCGGCTGGCCCGGAAGGACGCCAACGGCAATTCGATCGTCGGCGACGTGGTGACCATCGAGACCCGGAACAGCTTCATCAGAACCGCTGGAAAGATGATCGCGACGGTGGAGGTCGACGACCTGATCGTCGTGGATACAGAAGACGCGCTTCTGATCTGCAAGCGCGGGGAATCGCAGAAAGTGCAGGCGGTGGTCGATTACCTCCGCCGGAAGAAGATCTCGAGCCTCCTTTGACGCACGATCCCCTCCGGCCGCCCCCGTTCGGCGTCGCGGCCGGAGGGGATGCTCACCGCATCCTCATCGCAACCATCATCGCACCGACCGGACGATGATTCCCATCAGGTTATCCACACCGACCTCCCGGTGGCGGCGCATCGTCGCGCTCTCGCCCCTCCTCCTGATGGCGGGGATGGCCGGCTGTCTTCCCGCGTCGACCCGCTCCGGCTCCGGGGGAAGCTCCTACCCGGAGGCGCGCGGGCTTCCGGCGCTGGAAGTGGATCAGGGGGAGGCATCGTTCTACGCCGATCAGTTCGAGGGGCGGCAGACGGCCAGCGGCGAGCGCTTTACCCAGACCGACTACACGGCGGCGCACCGGACCTACCCGTTCGGCACGCTGGTCCGGATCATCAACCTTCGGAACGGACGGATGGTGATCGTCAAGGTGAACGATCGGGGGCCCTTCAAGCAGTCGCGGCTGATCGACCTGACGCGCCGGGCCGCCGAGGATCTGGCGATGACCCGGGACGGGACCGCCACGGTCCGCCTGGAGGTGGTCCGGTGGGGAGATCGTCTCCCGGACTGAGCTGGCGCCCCACGTCTCGACCGGCATTCCGATCCGGCCCACCCATCGACGTCGAGCGAAGGCCCGCGCGGGCTGTTACATCCCGCTCCGACGGTGTCCCAGACACGGAAATCTTCTCGATTCGGAATGTAATCCTGTATTAGAAGGTGTATCTAAAGTTGCTCCTCTTTATATTCCGCGCGTTAAAACGCACTCAAGTTTCTGTAACATTCCCCGTTGCTCCAGGTCTTTAACTCAGACGACCTTTCAACCTGGTATCCCAGGAGAGATGGTCGAGGAGAACAGACCGGAAGTGAAGTAGTGACGACCAACACGGACGATTCCAGCGATAGATGAAGCCTCCGGCGCCGGGTAACGGCGCGGAGGCCATTGTCGTATGGGGCCGTTCGGAAGCGAGACGCGAAAACTGGAGCGGGAGAACCTGGCAGGCCAGCCTCATCTTCGCCTCCCCCGGGCCCATCCCGGAATGATTCCCACGGACATCAAATCGGTTGACGGCATTTATAAACCTTCTCTCTCACACACTAGCACAAGGCAGAAGAGCATGACTACCTCTACGACCTGCATTCGGCGACCTTGGCTACCATTACTACTAATGGTGCTAGGCGTCGCATGTGCTCTCTTGTCCCCGGTGCGCCTAAAGGCTCAAAAGATCGACCCACGAGCCGCCGGGACAACCTATGTTTTCGCGTTTCCTGACACGACACAGAACACGTACGACAGCCGTCAGGACACGGACACCCGCTTCACTCCCCGCGAGCCGCGCCAGGACTCGATGTTCGTCTACATCTACTCGGCCGCCGAGAACACTGTAGAGATCACCGACAACAACGGCTATCGCAAGAATCTGACGATGACCGCCAACAGCGATCAGGTCGTCTTCCTCAACGGCAACCCGCGTGCCTCCACGCCGATCGTCACCGAATCGTTTGCCAAGTCGAACAAGACGTTCCGGATCGAGGCCGTTCAGCCGGTCGTGGTCTACTGCTTCATGGTCACCAAGTTCGGCACCGAGGCCTTCACGCCGATTCCGGTCGAGTCGTGGGGCACCGAGTACTACGCCTCGGCTCTGCCGGGCGAGGTTCTCTACGATGAGGTTCCGGGCGGTGAGAACAACTACGGCAAGACGCCGAAGGCCGGCCCCTCGGAGATCCTGGTGATGGCCGCCTTTGATGGCACCGTGGTCACGATTACGCCGAACGGCCGCCTGGACCGGAATGCTCCGGCCGCAATCGCCCTGAAGAAGGGTGAGTGCTACCAGATTCAGAGCTACGTCGACACGAGCGCCTTCAACCTGGGTACGCCGCAGCCGGATCTCGGCGGCAGCTACATCAGCTCCAACAAGCCGATCGGCGTCATCTCCGGCAATACCCGCTCGCAGGTCATCGACGCCGGCGGTCTTGCCAAGAACTCGTTCAAGAACATGATGATCGAGTGGCTTACCCCGGTCGATCAGCACGGCACCCAGTTCGTCTATCTGCCGACCTGGGACGATCGCCGTCCGACCGGCGCTCCGAACGAGAAGCCGGAGGACATGCGCTCCGGTGAGGTGGTCCGTGTTTACGGCACCTCCGGTGATGCCACCGAGACCACGCCGACTGTCACCGAGGGCGTGGATATCGAGGGAACGACCGGCAGCATCAACCAGACGTACAAGATCCCGCGCACGAAGTTCTTCGAGACGCTGATCGGCGCCCCGGTGGCGCACGTCTTCAAGACCGACAAGCCGGCCCAGGCCTTCATGAACACCACCGCGGTGGTGAAGTTCAACGGCACGACCGGTGGCGGCAACTTCGTCGGCTCGACCTACGAGTCGTGGGCCACCTACATGGTCGAGATGACCCCGCGCGAGCAGTGGACCTACACGGCGCCGTACTACGCGCCGATCCACCCGCCGAAGATGAATCACTTCATGAACATCGTCACCGACGAGAAGTCGAAGTCCAAGATCAAGGTCGGTGGCGCCGCGATGGTGTTCAACCGTCAGATCCCGGGCACCGACCTCTGGTGGGGCACCAAGACCCTCAACCGTGGCGACAAGGGGCTGATCGAAGGCGCCGACTCCACCTGCAAGTTCTACGCGTTCGTCTACGGCTCGATGAAGGGCTTCGAGACCTACCGCCCGGGACGCGCGAAGAAGGACGGCGACGGCTCCGGTTCGGCCGGCGCTCGCGACCGCCGCTCCGGCGGCTCCGATCAGGTGCTCCATCCGTCGGAGTACGAGGAGAACATCGGCTTCCTCTACGGCTACCCGGTCGCCCCGTCGCGCCTGGTGCTCCGTCCGTCGGACTCGCTGCTGATCGACTCGACCTACGACTGCGAGACGATGACCGTCCGCGTCCGCACGCTGAACTCCAAGCCGGTCGGCCTCCGCGCCATCTCGCTGGATTCGGCCAAGAACGCCAAGCTCGTCTTCGTCGACCCGGCTCCGCCGGAGCCGGTGATCGGCCTGACCAAGGCCGAGGTGAAGGTGGTGCCGATCGACAAGCGCAAGGACGCCTCGGGCATCGTCATCATCCAGGACCGCACGGGCAAGATCTGGAAGGTGTACTACAAGTACATCGCCGAGTATCTCAACGTGATCCCGAGCGACATTCTCGAGTTCGGCCAGGTGACGATCAACGACAAGCAGACCAAGGTCGTGACGATCGTCAACCCGCTGCCGAAGCCGGTGTCGGTCGACACCCTCCTGCTGGCGCTGAAGACCGAGGGCTTCACGATCGTGGGCACCAAGCCGGCGATCTCGAACGACCCGAAGAACCGCACGGTGCTCAAGCCGGGCGACACGCTGCTGGTCACGATCCAGATCGATCCGACCATCCAGAACAAGGAATACGGTGACACGCTGAAGGTGAAGTTCGGCTGCACCGAGATCACGCTGCCGCTGCACGCGCAGACGGTTCAGCCGTGCATCTACGTCGACGACCTCGACTTCGGCATTCTGGCCCCGGGTCAGGAGAAGAGCCTCCCGCTCAACATCTGCAACAAGGGGAAGGGACAGGTTACCTTCAAGGATCCCTGGCTGACCTGGCTCGTCAAGGAGTTCGACGTCAAGCAGGCGGATATCGACAAGCTGAAGACCGCCGTGCTGAAGGAGAACGACTGCGTGCAGATCACGGTCACCTTCAAGGCCGGCCGCAAGGGCACCTATCTCGACGTGGCCCGCTTCTGGGCCAGCACCCGCGACTGCCGCGACACCTCCGTCTGGAAGGCCGTCGTCACGCAGCCGGGTCCGCAGATCACCGGTCATGACTGGGGCAATGTCTGGGTCGTCAAGGGGCAGAGCGACTGCACCAAGAACCAGGACACGGCCTACGTCTGGGATATCGTCCTCTCCAACGATGACGAGCGTCCGTTCACCGTCGCGAAGATCTTCCTGGCCGGCGCCGACGCCTCGTACTTCCGACTCGACAGCACGAATCCGGCAACGACCATCCGAGGGGGCGACGTCGTCCGCAAGGGTGAGATCAACCACGTCCAGCGCGTGCTGTTCAAGCCGAAGGACGAGCGTGGCTACAACTGCCTGATCCGCGTGGTGACCGAGGGTCCGAACGTCGATTCGGTCGACAACATCCTCCAGGGTGTTGGCATCGAGTCGCACGTCTCGATCGGCGGCAATGACTACGGCATCTTCGAGTTCAAGCCGGCGCTGACCTCGTCGGCCGTGATCGACCTGAAGGCACCGAAGTCGACCCGCGACATGACGGTCTCGAACGTCCGTCTCCTCTTCGGCACCGACTTCGCGATCAGGAGCGTCACGCTCCCGGATGCCACGGTGCTGACGGCTGCTCCCTACCGCTTCACGCTGAAGAGCGACGAGGTGGCCAAGGTTGCCGTCGACTTCACCCCGCAGGCGGTCGCTCCGGCCAATAAGGCCGACAGCCTGATCGTCGATGGCGACTTCTCGATCTGCGACGACTCGACCAACACCCTGCTCGGCCAGGTCTACACCGTCGGCGCCGTGCCGGTCGGTGTGACGATCCCGACGATCCTCTCCTGCGGCATGGACTCGGCCTTCGTGGCGGTGTACAACACCGGCAGCTCGCCGATCCAGCTCAACAGCGCCTACCCGGTCCTCAACCCGGACGGTCAGCTGACGGTTGCTCCGCTGGAGAACGCGCCGATCACGATCGCGCCGAAGGGAACTCCGGGCGATACCGTGTTCGTGAAGGTCTACTTCAACCCGGCCCGCGAGGGAGGCTTCGCCGGCAGCGTCGGCTTCCAGGCCACGCGTGTCGACGAGTTCGGCGCCACGGTGCCGGTCGTGATCGATAACGCCCCGGTGAACGCCAGCGCGGTCAACGCCGTGCTCGAGGCTCACATCGACCGTGGCTACAGCGCCTACCCGGGAAGCACGCTCAACATCCCGATCGTGTTCGACGGCGGCGACGCCACGAACAACGCGAACCTGGAGATGGCCAAGCTGACGAAGCTCCACATCTCCTTCTCGTACAACACCGGCGTGATGCTCCTGCAGAACGGCGGTATCGGCGATCAGGCCAGCCTGCTGCAGGGCACCGCCCTCCAGGGCTTCTCGATCGTTGGAACGCCGACGGTCACGACCACCGGCAACGTCGTCACGTGGGACGCCGACTTCGTGGCCAACCCGGGCGAGTACTTCAAGGGACCGTTCCCGAAGAACCTCCTGAACCTCAAGTTCAAGACGTACATCGGCGACACGACCAATACCGACATCAACTTCTCGGTGACCCCGACCGGTTACACGAAGTGCGTGACGGTGAATCCGAAGTACGGCTTCGCGAAGATCGACTCGGTCTGCGGTCTGAACTTCCGTCTGATCGAGGCGGTGGCCGGCGCCAAGTACGAACTCTCGCCGAACAAGCCGAACCCGGTGACCGGCGCCAGCACGGATATCCAGTTCTCGCTCGGCCTCGACGGCCAGACGGAGCTGGTGATCTACAACGCGCTCGGTCAGAAGGTCGCCACGCTGGTCGATCAGTACCTCCAGCCGGGCACCTACACCGTGACGTGGGACGTGACGCAGGCTTCCTCGGGTCTGTACTACTACAGGCTCAACTCGGGCGCCTGGACGCAGACCAACACGATGATGCTGAACAAGTAATCATGGCCCCCGGCCATGAGTGACACCGGAGGCGACTCCGGACGATGACGCCGAGCGGGCGCTTCGAGATTCTCGAAGCGCCCGCTCTCTTTTTCTCCTCTCCCCTCCTTCGCCATCACCGTCGGCCGCGGCACCACGGGCGAACCGCCGGCGCAGCCGCCGAACGTTTCCTTCCGCGATATCCGCTCCAGGCCCGGCCCCGTGTGCCGCGGGCTTCCCGCTCGGCGCGCGTCGACATCAGGGCCGGCACATAGTCGCCGCTGGCGCATCGCCCGTTGCTCGCGCCCGACATTTCGCGGCGGGGCGTGTCTGGGTTGGAGATAACGAAGATGGGCAAGCGTACGTCCTTCACGCGTGTCCAGAGCCCTGGATGCTCCGTAGTGACGCCTCCACCACCTCCCGGCGTATGACATATCAGCGACGTGCGAGCGGTCCCCATTGCCGCCCGCCGTTGAAGCAGCCACACCGGCGCACGCTGAAGACGTGCGCCTACCGGAACGCGCCGGCCATGATGTGCCCGCCATGATGTGCCCGCCAGGATGTGCCCGCCATGATGTGCCCGCCGGCACGCTTGCGAGAACCGTGGAAGGAGCTGAAGCAGCCACACCGGCGCACGCTGAAGACGTGCGCCTACCGGGATCGCCTACCCGGGATGCGCCTACCAACGCGCTGGCGAGAACGGCGGTCAGAGCGGAGGCTGATGGATCGAATGGAGAGATAGCGCATCTCGTTCGCGCGGTCAGGCACTTCCTGGCGCTTTCACCGCCATCATCCCCCGCGACTTCCCTCTTCCCCGAAACGACGCGGGGGATGCCACTGATGCGGCATCCCCCGTTGCTGGTCCGGCCCGGTGGCCGGCGATGTTCATGAAATCGGATCTCGAAGCGATCAGACCTCGCAGCTCGCGCTCTCGTCGGCGTAGGCCTCGATCGGCGGGCAGGAGCAGATCAGGTTGCGATCTCCCGCGGCGTTGTTGACGCGGCTGACGGCCGGCCAGAACTTCCGCTCCTGAATCCAGGCCGCCGGGAAGGCCGCCTTCTTGCGGGAGTACGGACGGGTCCACTCGTCGGCCATGATCACCTCGGAGGTATGCGGCGCGTGCTTCAGCACGTTGTTCTCGCGATCGGCCAGCCCGAGCTCCACCTCCTGAATCTCCGCGCGGATCGAGATCATCGCCTCGCAGAATCGGTCCAGCTCCTCCTTCGACTCGCTCTCGGTCGGCTCGATCATCACCGTTCCCGGTACCGGGAAGCTGACGGTCGGCGCGTGGAAGCCGTAGTCGATCAGGCGCTTGGCCACATCCTCCACCTCCACCCCGGCCGAGGCCTTGAGGTGACGCAGGTCGAGGATGCACTCGTGAGCCACCATGCCATTGGTTCCCTTGTAGAGCACCGGGAAGTGGCTCTCAAGACGGCGGGCAATGTAGTTGGCGTTCAGGATGGCGACCTTCGTCGCCTCGGTCAGCCCCTCGGAGCCCATCAAATAGATATAGACCCAGGAGATCGGAAGGATGCTGGCGCTTCCCCAGGGAGCGGCCGAGACCGCGCCGATCGCGCCGGCCTCGCCGATCGGCACCACCGGATGTCCCGGCAGATGCGGGGCCAGGTGCGCGGCAACGCCGATCGGTCCCATGCCCGGGCCGCCGCCGCCGTGCGGAATGCAGAAGGTCTTGTGAAGGTTCAGATGGCAGACGTCGGCGCCGATCTCGCCCGGACGGCAGAGACCGACCTGAGCGTTCATGTTGGCGCCGTCCATGTAGACCTGGCCGCCGTTCTCGTGGATGATCCGGCAGACCTCGGTGATCCCCTCCTCGAAGACGCCGTGCGTGCTCGGGTAGGTGACCATCAGGGCCGAGAGGTTCGCGGCGTGCTCGGCCGCCTTCGCGCGCAGATCGTCCAGGTCGATGTTGCCGCTGGCGTCGGTCTTCACCACCACCACCTTCATTCCGGCCATGACGGCGCTGGCCGGGTTGGTCCCGTGCGCCGACTGCGGAATCAGGCAGATGTTCCGGTGCCCCTCGCCCCGCTGCTGATGATACTCGCGGATCACGAGCAGGCCGGCGTACTCACCCTGCGAGCCGGCGTTCGGCTGGAGCGACACCTTGGCGAACCCGGTGATATCCTCCAGCGCGCGCTCCAGACCCGCGAACAGCTCCTGATATCCCTCGGTCTGATCGAGCGGCGCGAACGGATGGATGCGGCCGATCTCCGGCCAGGTGACCGGGAACATCTCGCTCGTCGCGTTCAGCTTCATCGTGCAGGAGCCGAGCGGGATCATCGAATGGGTCAGCGACAGATCGCGCGACTCCAGACGACGCATGTAGCGGAGCATCTCGGTCTCGGAGTGATACTTGCTGAAGACCGGATGCGTCAGGTAGGCCGAGGTGCGGGCGAACGGCTCGGCGTAGCCGATCTCCACGCTCTCGAAGAGATCCTCGATCGTGAAGTCGACCGCCGCGCCGAGATTGAATCCGGCCAGCAGCGCCTCCAGATCCCCCTTCGTGACCGTCTCGTCGAGCGAGACCGCCACTTCGTTCGCGGCAACCGGGCGGACGTTGATGTTCCGCTCGCGGAGGGCGGCAACCACGGCCGAGGCGTCCCTGCCGCCGAGATCGACGCGGAGCGTATCGAAGAAGCGCTCGTTCCGGATCGTGCAGCCGATGCGGCGCAGCCCCTCGGCGAGCACCGCCGTGAGGGTATGAACGCGCTCGCCGATGCGGCGGATGCCGTCCGGTCCGTGATAGACGGCGTACATGCCGGCGATCACGGCCAGAAGCACCTGCGCCGTGCAGATGTTGCTGGTGGCCTTCTCGCGGCGGATATGCTGCTCGCGGGTCTGGAGCGCCATTCGGAGCGCCGGACGTCCCTGCGCATCGATCGAGACTCCGATGATGCGGCCGGGGATCTGGCGCTTGTACTCATCCTTGGTGGCCAGGTAGGCGGCGTGCGGTCCGCCATAGCCGAGGGGAACGCCGAAGCGCTGCGTGCTGCCGATGGCGATATCGGCGCCGAGCTCCCCCGGCGGGGTCAGAAGCGTGAGGCTCAGGAGATCGGCCGCCATGGTGACCAGCGCGCCGTGGGCGTGGGCCTTCTCGATGAAGGAGCGGTAGTCGTGGATCTGGCCGTCGACGGTCGGATACTGGAGCACCGCGCCGAAGATCGGCGTGGAGAAGTCGAACGTCTCATGATTGCCGACGATCACCTCGATGCCGAGCGGAAGGGCGCGGGTACGGATCACATCGATCGTCTGCGGGAAGCACTCCTCGGAGACGAAGAACGCATCGACGCCATCCTTCCCCTTGACCGCGTGGCTCAGGTGCATCGCCTCGGCGGCGGCCGTGGCCTCGTCCAGGAGGGATGCGTTGGCGATCTCCAGTCCGGTCAGATCGATCACCATGGTCTGGAAGTTCAGGAGCGCTTCGAGGCGTCCCTGGGCGATCTCCGCCTGATAGGGCGTGTACTGGGTGTACCACCCCGGATTCTCGAGAATGTTCCGCTGGATCACCGGCGGGGTGATGCAATCGTAGTAGCCGAGGCCGAGGAAGGACCGGAAGACCTTGTTCTTCTTCGACATCGCGCGCAGCTCGGCCAGAAGCTCGAACTCGCTCCGGCTGGGGCCGACCTCGAGCGGACGCTCCGTACGGATTCCCTGCGGAACCGTCGCGGCCACCAGATCGTCCAGCGTGCCGAGGCCAAGCGCATCGAGCATCTGACGACGCTCACTCTCGCTCGGTCCGATATGACGCGGAATGAAATTGTCGGTATACCTCAGGTCGAGGCTTTTCAGCGAAGCACCCATGCGTGATCTCTCGGCTCAGTGTGTGCGATGCACGGTGAATGTTGATCCACGATTACCAGACTTACAAATCTACATAGAACCCGTTCCCCGAACAGTCACGATAGGTTTCTCAATCAGGACATCGCGCCGTTAGCATGTCCGCTTAGGGTTTGAAAACCACACGATCATGTAGTTGAGCAGGGGGTATTCGAAGGGTTATGTTTGTACTGTGAGTTGTGATCGCGCCCCTGGTCCAGAGGGGCTCGCATCGGAAAAACAACTCCACGAGGTCCAGTTCATATCAGTTCGTTTTACGGTCCCTGTCGCTCCTTACGCACCAACGTATGGAGCGATTTTTTTTGTGACGCGCGGAAGCGGCCGATCGTGTTCGGCCATCTTCCGCGTGTCCGGTTTGTTCTGGTTCGGGACCGGAATCGGCGATTCCGACGCCGTTCAGTTCGCCAACCACTTCTCCAGGTTTCTACGCTGCTCCGGCGTCGCATCCTCCCGCTCCACCAGCTCGTGGCTCGGCCGCGGACGGAAATCGAGCGTGGTCTCGTAGAGGCGTCCCTCGCTGGCGGCCAGCACCTTCACCGGACGCCGCTCCCAGGAGCCGCGAAGCTGCGCGTCCCACCCACGGACGGAGGAGACGCGATAACCATCAACGGCAAGTATCTCATCATCGAGTCCCAGCCCAGCTTCCTCGGCCGGGGAATCGCGGGTCACGCGGGTCACGCGCACCGCGCCGCGGACATCATCCACCTTCAGTCCGGTCCAGTCGGCAAGGCCGCCGCGCTGGTAGAGCCGTCCCCGGCCGAATTCGGAGGGATCGGCCGGAGGCGTCTTGGCGCGCCAGAGTAGCCCAACCCCGCCGAGCGTCTCCTCCAGCGGCAGCTCGCCGGCCGCGTCCAGCCAGGCGCGGAGCACCGGGCCGATATCCACCCCCACCGCCCCGCTGACGACCTCGATGAACTCCTCCTCGGTCACCCCCCGCTCCGGACGGCGACGATAGAGCTCGAGCAGCGCGCGCATGCCGTCGTCCAGCGACGCGGCCGCGGCGGTCTTTTCGATGATCCAGAGATCGAGCAGAAGGAAGATCACTCCTCCCTTCAGATAGTAGCTCGGGAAGCGGTTCGAGGAATCGTTCGTCGGCAGATAGAGCTTCACCCACGCCAGGTAGGAGCTGTCCTTGATCGACATCGCCAGGCGCCCCGGCGTGTCGAGCAGGCGGCCGAGATGCTCATCCCCCAGCGCCTTCAGATACTCCGCCTTGGTGTGGAAGCCGCATCGATAGGCCATCAGATCGTCGTAGTAGCTGGTGACCCCCTCGGCCAGCCAGAGCATCCGCGTATAGTTCTCGCCGCTGTAATCGAACGGACCGAGCTCGGCCGGACGGATCCGCTTCACGTTCCAAAGGTGGAAGTATTCGTGGCAGAGGAGCGTCAGAAGCTTGACGGTCTTCTCCTTGTCGGCGAAGACCTCGGCGTCGAACATGTTGACCGAGGATCGCGCGTGCTCCAGCCCGCCGTACTGTCCCGGAAGGAGCTGGATGATGAAGACGTAGCGGTCGTATGGAAGCGGTCCCCACATCTTCACCGCCTCGTCGATGATCACGCGGGTCTGCTCGGCGAGCCAGACCGGATCGAAATCTCCCCGGCCGGTGATCGCCACCTCGTGGAGCGCGCCGTGGCTCTGGTAGGAGGTGGTGAAGTGGTCGCCGAGCTCGATCGGCGAATCGGCGAGGATGTCGTAGTTCAGGGCACCGAGGATGCCGTCGCTCACCGGCGAGAGCGCGGTGCTCACGCGGCTCCAGGGATGCTCGATCCGGACGTGATGGATCTCATCGGTCCGCCCCTCGACGAACATGAGGGTGGCGCCGGTGCTGATGAAGGCGTGAAAGCGGTTGACGTGCGTCTGGCGCACCGAGCGCTCGTTGCCGTAATAGCCGTAGCTGAGCCGCACCGTGCCGGCGCCGTTGGCGCTCACCTGCAGACGGCTCTTCGAGAGCCACTCCATCGCCAGCGCGGTTCCATCCGGCGCCGTGGCGCGAACATCGGTCTGGTTCGAGACGAAATCGCGCACCTTATAGGAGCCGGGAATCCAGCTCGGCATCGCGAAGACCACGTGATCGGCGGTCGTGTCGACCTCGATCGTCACGTGGACCAGATGCTGCGCTGCCTGCGGGAACGTGAGCGTGTAGCGGATGGCGGCTGAGGTGCCGACGAGTTGACGGTCGGTCTGTTCGATGGAGTATGGCATACGGCTGCGGACTTGCACGGTGTGAGACGTAAAGACGGGAAAGATACCAACACCTTCGGATATGACCGAGATTCAGGGCCTCGGCTCCTCAGCGGCCGGACCCGACGGCTCGCCGTCGAATCCCGGGAGATGATGTCGGAGCGGGCCATGCCCGGCGCCGAGGCCGGGAGCCGCCGCGATGGCGGCGTGAACATAGTCCTTGGCGCGACGCACCGCCTCGGCAAGCGGGTACCCGAGCGCCAGATTGGCGGCGATGGCCGACGAGAGGGTACAACCGGTGCCGTGCGTGCTCGAGACCGGGATGAAGGGAGCGCGAAGCCAGGATCCCTCGCCGCCGTCGAGGAGGAAGTCGGCGGCCTCCGGCGGCATCCCGCCGTCTCTCCGGAGATCTCCTCCCTTCACCAGCACCGCCGCGGCGCCGAGCTCGCGAATGCGGCGCGCCACGGACTCCATCTCCCCTTCCCCCTCGACGGGAGCGCCGGCCAGCAGCGCCGCCTCGGCCACGTTCGGCGTCACCAGCGTCGCCAGCGGCATCAGCTCCTCGACGATCGCGGCCACGGCATCGCCGCGGAGAAGCCGGTCGCCGCTGGTGGCCACCATCACCGGGTCGAGCACCACCGGCACGCCGACGCATCGCCGCCGGAGCAGATCGGCCACCGCCGCCACGATCTCCCGGCTCGAGAGCATCCCGATCTTCACCGCGGCCACCGGAAAATCGTCCAGCACCGCGTTGATCTGCGCCGCGATCCCTTCAATGGGAATGTCGTACACGCCCCGCACGCCCCGCGTGTTCTGCGCGGTGACGCTGGTGATGGCGCTGGCCCCGAAAACACCATGCGCCTCGAAGGTCTTGAGATCGGCCTGGATGCCGGCGCCCCCGCCGGAGTCGGAGCCGGCGATGGTGAGCGCCACGGTCATCGGCCGTGCAGTATCCGGGGTACGATGGTCACCCATGTGGGATCGTCGAAGAGAGAGATCGCGGCCACGCCGTGCGCGCCGGCCGCCAGGAGATCGGGGATACGCGCGGCGGTGATGCCGCCGAGCGGAAAGATGGGAATGCGGGCCACGCGCGTCACCTCCCGGAGCGCGTCGATGCCGAGGCCGGGATGCCCCGGCTTGGATCGCGTGGGATGGATGGGACCGAACGTGACGTAGTCGGCGCCGAGCGCCTCGGCGCGCCGCACCTCGTCGAGCGAGTGCGTGGAGGCGCCGAGGATGGCCGGCCGGCCTTCGCGCGCGCTCCAGTCGTCGAGCCGGGCGGCGGGAAGATGGAGCGCATCGATGCCGTCGAGCTCGACGCCGTTCGGGATCAGCGCCACGCCGGGTGGCACCCCGACCGCCAACGCATGCAGGGCAAGCCCGGCGACGCGCGCGGGATCGTGGTCGGCATCGCGAAGCATCACGCCGACGCGAAGCGTGGGGAGCCGGTTCGCGGCTCGGAAGATCTCCTCGATCGTGGTCGTGGAGCCGGCGATCGCCAGAAGTCGGAAGGGTACGCTCATCGCGGAATGTCCGCCGGAGATGGAAGGATCAGCCGAGGGTCTTGACCATCCCCTCGACCGGCGAGGAGGCGGTGGCGTAGAGCTTCGTGGGGATGCGTCCGGCCAGATGGGCCAGCCTTCCCCCCTCCACCGCCAGGCGCATTCCGCGCGCCATCCGCACCGGATGGTGCGCGCCGGCCACCGCCGTGTTCAGCAGGATGCCGTCGGCGCCGAGCTCCATGGCGCGCGCCGCGTCCGAGGCGGTGCCGATGCCGGCGTCGATGATCATCGGGATCGAGATCTTCTCGCGGATGATCTGAAGGTTGTACGGGTTGCGGATTCCCATGCCGGAGCCAATCGGCGAGGCCAGGGGCATCACCGCCGCGCATCCCATGTCCTGGAGCTTGCGGCAGGTGATGACGTCGTCGTTGCAGTACGGGAGCACCTTGAAGCCATCCTTCACCAGCTCCAGGCAGGCCTTCAGCAACTGCTCGACATCGGGGAAGAGCGTTTCCTCATCCCCGATCACTTCCACCTTGATCAGATCGGTGCCGAGCGCCTCGCGCGCAAGCTGCGCGGTGAACACGGCGTCGCGCGCGGTGTAGCATCCGGCCGTGTTCGGCAGAAGCGCGTACCGGCCGCGATCGATGTAATCGAGGATCGAGCTGGAGGAGGTGTCGGCGAGATTCAGGCGACGGATCGAGACAGTGACGAGCTCCGCGCCGGCGGCCTCGAGGGCATCGACCATCACGCGGGGATTGGGGTAGCGGCTGGTGCCGAGAATGAGGCGGGAGGTGAAGCTCCGCCCCGCCAGCACGAACGGATCGGCCCGCGCCACCGTAACAGCGTCGGAAGCATCGGCCACGGATGCGGCCGGCATCATCGCGTCGAGCGATCGGCCCGCGCCATTTCCATCACCATCGATCATCATGGGACATCTCCTGCATTGCCATTGGTTCTCGATACGAATCGGCCGCGGGATCGCGACGCATCGGGCTCCGTCACCCATCCAGTTCGGAAATATCGCTCATCGCCGCCGAATGCGCGTGGCCATGCCGAGCGTGGCCGTGGCGAGTATGGCCGTGGCGAGTATGGCCATGGCGAGTATGGCCATGGCGAGTATGGCCTCGGGCGTTCAGTCGAACGCCCGTACGGAGCTGCTAGTTGGAGAGAGGGACAGCGATTTCCCGATAGGCAATGATTTCACCATTCCGCATTCTCTATTCTCCATTCTCTTCACCCTCCTTGCATCGCGGTGATCACTTCCACTTCGTCCCCCTCGGCGAGCGGGGATTCGGCCCAGCGGGCGCGGGTGACGATCCGGCCGTTGACGGCCACGGCGATGCCGTGCTGGCTGGCGTCGATGCCGCGCTCGGCAAGCAGCGCGGCGATATCGACCGAGGCGATCTCAACCGGCTGTCCGTTCAATAGAAGCTTCATGGAGTCTCTCCGGGGCAAAGACGCGGAGCCATGGGCTCTGGCGTCCGCCGATGATGTGGGCGGCCAGGATCTCCGCGGCCAGCGGGGCGAAGAGTATCCCGTGTCGATAGTAGCCGAGCGCCAGATCGACCCCGTCGACACCGCTCGGCCCGAGCAGCGGAGCATGATCGATCGAGGCGGGACGATAGCCGACGGTGGTCTCGACGATCGGCAGCTCGTAGATCGCCGGTATGCATTCCCAGGCCGAGCGGAGCAGCTCCAGAATCTCCCCGGCGGTGATGCTCGGGTCGAATCCCTTCTCCTCGCTGCTGGCGCCGACCACGAGGCGTCCATCGGACTTGGGCGCGAAATAGATTTCCGGGGAGCGGATCACCTGTGTCGCCACCGGCATCCGCGACTGATCGAGGCGAAGAATCTGCCCCTTCACCGGCCGGATCGACCGGGCATGCGCCGGCACGATCTCCCGCAGCAGCTCCGGATAGGCACCGGTGGCGATCACGATCCGGCCAGCCTCGATCGCCACATCGCCGGCCGTCACGGTGAACGATCCGGAGCCCATCGGCTCCACCCGCGCGTTGCCCACGCCATCGTGGATCGCCACGCCGAGCCGGCGGCAGGCCCGCTCCAGCGCCGCGAGCAGAAGACGGTTGTCGACCTGATGATCCCGCGGCGAATGAATGCCGACCGGGATACCGGGGGCGAGAAACGGCTCACGCTGCCGACACTCGTAGCCGGTGAGCCATTCGACCGGCAGCCCCAGATCCCGCTGCTCGCGATACAGATGCTCCAGCAGCTCCGCCTGATCCCGATCCACGGCGACGAAGAGCGTTCCCTCGCTCCTGAAGTCGACGGAGAGGCCGCTTTCACGCTCGAGCTCGGCGATGAATCCACCGTAGGCTGCAAGCGCCTCGGCGCCGAACTCCAGGATGCTCCGCTCCTCCAGGCGCGCCTCCACCAGCGGCGCCAGCATGCCGGCCGCCGCCCGCGAGGCTCCCTCCCCCATCCGGGCTCGCTCCACGAGGCTCACGCGGACCCCTCCGCGGGCCAGCGCGCGCGCGACGGTCAGCCCGGCGATGCCGCCGCCGATGACACAACAATCACTCCGAACAGCCATGACGGGCTCCAGAGAGAGAAACGGGAAACGGGATTGGAACGGGACGACCCGGTACGCGGGCGGGATGGGGCGGTGTGGGAAGTGAGGCTCCGGCGTCAGGCTCCCGGCCATCTGCCGGGAATGCGTGCTGCGCGCCGCCCGTCGTCCCTCCGCCGGCATTACCCGGATCAGGTTCCAGAGTATGATCTCAGCCGGCCGCTCGCGCGGACCGGCACCTCTGACGGACCTGCAAATATAGTCCGGGGCGTGGCGGCATGGGGAAAGTTTGCGCGTGTGTTTGGTCTAAAATTGTCTCATCTTCTTTCACCCATGCAGCCATGTCGACCGGTAACCGGCTACAATTCCGCCCGGTCGGAGCCGTTGATCGAGAAGAGTCATTATGAAGAAGAGATACCTGGCCTGCATCATCACCCTCTGCTGCTCGGTTGCCGCCATCGCTCACGCCGATGAACCGGCCGCCGTCGCGGCATCCCGCGAGACGATCGCCGAAACGGTTCCGAACCGGATCCTGGTGAAGCTCGATTCGACGTCCCGCGCCCCGCTGGCCGACGCGCGACTTCGTCTTGCCGCGGTCGCCCGGCGTTTCGGCATCGATGCGATCCATTCCTGGATGAACCCCGCGCTGGTGCGCTTCGATCCGCATCCGATGTACAAGCCGACCCGGCGCGCCGGCGAGCTCGCCTCGAAGCTCAACGCGCTGGAACGGATCGTCGAGATCAGATTCAGCGCCCCGTTCGATCCGGCTTACGTGGCCCGGAAGGTCGCCTCGCTCCCCGGCATCGACTACGCCGAGCCGGTGTTCCGGCGCCACCTCTCGTTCACCCCGAACGATCCTCTCTTTCCGCAGCAGTGGCAGTACCTGACGCAGGTCCGCGCCACGCAGGCGTGGGACGTGGCGCGCGCCGACAGCTCGGTGATCATCGGCATCGTCGACACCGGCATCGACATGACGCATCCGGACCTGAAGGACGCGATCTGGCGCAACCCGGGCGAGCAGGGGCGCGACCTGGCCGGACGCGACAAACGGACCAACGGTGTCGACGACGACGGCAACGGTCTGGTCGACGACTGGATCGGCTACGATTTCGGCGGCATGACCGGCGACAACCCGGACAATGATCCGAAGCCGGCCTACGGGCACGGCACCCACGTGGCCGGCATCGCCGGCGCCTCCGGCAACAACGCCGTCGGCGTTATCGGCGTCGGCTTCGGCGCCAAGCTGATGGCCGTCAAGATCAGCAACGACGCGCCGGACAACCCGAGTCTCCCGGGAGGGTTCCAGGGGATTTTCTACGCGGCCAAGATGGGGGCACGGATCATCAACTGCTCCTGGGGGGGGCCCGGCAAATCGCAGGCGGAACAGGAGGTGATCGACGCGGTTACCCAGATGGGGACGCTGATCGTGGCCGCCGCCGGCAACGAATCACGCTCGATTCCCTCCTACCCGGCATCCTACGGGAACGTCTTCTCGGTCGCCTCGGTAACGCAGGCCGATCTGCGCTCCTCCTTCAGCAACTACAACCCGAGCGTCGACATCTCGGCCCCCGGCGAGGCGATCTTCTCGACCTTTCCGGTCGCGATCAACGGCAGCGGCTACCAGGTGGAGGCGGGAACCTCCATGGCCTCCCCGATCGTCGCCGGCGCCGCCGCGATCGTCCTCTCGAAATATCCGGATCTCGGCCCCGAGCAGATCTCGGCCGTGCTCCGCGCCAACGCCGACAACATCGATCAGGGAAACCCGAATTACGCCTCGCTGCTCGGCAGCGGCAGGATCAACGTGGAGCGCGCCGTGACCGTCGGTCCGGACGCGGTCGCGGCCGACATCATCGGCTACCGGATCGTGGAGTCGAATCCCGACAAGGTGATCGAGCCCGGGGAGACGGTGGAGCTCCGCGTGCAGATCGAGAATCTGCTGCGCGCATCGTCAGATCTCTCGCTGGAGCTGACCGCGATCAATCCGGCCGACGCGAGCATCCTGACCCCGCGCGACGAGTTCGGCGTGGTCGGCTCCGGGGACACGCGGGAGAGCCATCCGGGCATCTTCCGCTTCGTGCTCCCGGCCAACGCCCCGATCGACTACCGGCTTCCGCTGCTCCTCCGGCTGCGCGAGGGGGATCGCACGATCGGCGAGCAGCGGATCGAGATCCTGGTGAATCCGAACTTCGGCACCACCTCCAAGAATCGTCTGGCTGTCACCTTCACCGGCCATGGCAGGGTCGGCTACGACGACTTCCCCTACAACGAGCTCGGCGACGGTTTCCGCGTCGGCAGCTCCGCGAACATTCTGGCCGAGGGGGGAATGCTGATCGGCGTCTCGCCGACCCGGCTGGCGGACGTCGTCCGCTCCGCCGACGAATCGCAGACGCAGAATCAGTGGCTGGCGACCGCCGAGCCGTATCGCGTCCGCTACGATCCGGACCGGCGTGTCGAGATCGGAACCGCACGCTTCAACGACGATCACCTGATCGATCTGCAGCGGGTCGGCGTCGATATCCGATTGAAGACCTACGAGTATACCGGGCCGGATCAGGAGAATCAGATCCTCGCGACCTACACGATCCGGAACACCTCCGGAGCGCGGCTCGACAGCCTGTTCGCCGCGTTCTATTACGATTGGGATATCGGCCCGTCGGGAGCCGACAACAAGACCGACTTCGATCCGGAGAACCGGTTCGGCTATACCAGCAACGTGATCGATCCCACCCTGCCGGCCGTCGGCGTGATGCTCGTCTCCGACGAGCCGATGAACTTCTACGCGATGGACAACAACGACGCGCCGCTGGCCGGCGGGTTCTCGCAGCGGGAGAAGTGGGATGTGATCTCCAGCGGCGTTCATCACGAGGTCTCCCGTGTCGGCGACTGCTCGATGGCGGTCGGCGCGGGGCCGATCACGCTGGAAGCCGGCGCGGACACGACGCTCGTCTTCGCGCTGATGGCGGCGCCGAATCTGACCGAGCTGCGCACCGGCGCCGAGACCGCGCGGCGCATGGCCGCCGACCTCGGCACGCGCCTGGGAGGGCCGATCCCCCTGCCGAAGGAGATGCGCCTGCTGGAGCTCGGACCCAATCCCTTCGAGGACCGGACCAACATCGAGTTCTGGATGCCGGATGAGGGGCACGCCCGCGTGGCGGTGTTCGATGCCATCGGGCGGCGCGTGGCCACGCTGGTCGAGGGGGATTTCCGCCGCGGCATCCACTCCGTGGCGTTCGTTCCGCCGACCGGAGATGGCAACGGCGTCTACTTCGTGCAGTTCGATGCCTTCGGTGAAACCCAGGTTCAGAAGCTGGTGCGGCTGATTCCCTGAGCATCACGGAGTCGCGTCCCGCGAGATCGCGGCGCGGGCTCGCCGATCGTCCGACATCGTTCGAGCATCGCATCGTATCATGCCGTCGATCGGCGCCGCCCGTGAGCGACGCCGATCGACGGCCGGGAGCCACCCTGATCGCGGCGCGCCCGCCTCGATCCCATGTCATGCCACGTCCTCGACGCCCGGAGCGCGCTTCGCGTTCGGGATCGCGCCCCACGGCGCGCTCCGCGAACGGTGCCGGCCGGAGCATTCCCCGGCGGAATCGTCACGCAACGATCCGGCCGGGACTCAACCCCGATTCCCGATCATGAGAACTTCGCTTCTTACACTGCTACTTCTGGCCACGACCGCCGTCAGCGCAAGCGCCGGTGGCGGGCCCGCCTCGCCCAACGTCATCGATCCCGGCGTTCCGGGACGCGTGCGGGTGAAGGTCTCCCGCGCCATCTTCGCCTCAGGTGTCACGGCCGGCTCCTTCGGCGAGGCCACCCGCCGCTTCGGCATCTCGCGCGTCACTCCCTGGCTCGATCCGAAGCTCCTGGCCTATCGCATCACGACCTACAAGCGATCGAGCGGCGGCTCGTGGGAGGCGCCGGAGCGCTCGCTGATGCGGATCATGGAGATCGAGTACTCCGCGGCAACCGCCCCGGAGGAGGTCGCCGCCGCCCTCTCGGCCGTGCCCGGCGTCGAATACGCCGAGCCGATCCACCGCGCCAGACTCTTCGGCAACGCCGCCTTCACGCCGAACGATCCCGAGCTCGGACGGCTCTGGCATCTGAACGCGATCAAGGCGCGCGATGCCTGGGATATCGTCCGCGGCGACTCCACGATGATCGTGGCCGAGGTGGACGCCGGCATCACCCGCGACCACGAGGATCTGGCCGCGGCGATGTGGCACAACGCGGGCGAGTCCGGCGTCGACGGCGGCGGCCACGACAAGCGGACCAACGGCATCGACGACGACGGCAACGGGCTGGTGGACGATTACTGGGGATGGGACTTCTCCGGATCGACCGGCTACACGCCGGACAACGACCCGAACGCCGAGTCGGACAGCCACGGCACGCACGTGGCCGGCATCATCGGCGCGGTCGGCAACAACGGCATCGGCGTGGTCGGCGTGGCCTTCGGCGTGAAGGTGATGGGGGTCAAGATCGGCGACTTCGATCTGCCGGCGACGCTCTTCCACGAATACAACGGCATCGTCTACGCCGCCCAGATGGGGGCCAAGGTGATCAACTGCAGCTGGGGGAACCGCTCCTTCTCGCGCGCCGAGAAGGAAGTGATCGACTGGCTCGGCACGCGGAAGGTGCTCCTGGTGGCCGCCGCCGGCAACGACGGCAACGACACCGAGTTCTACCCAGCCTCCTACCCCGGCGTCCTCTCGGTCAGCTCGGTCGACAAGGAGGATCGCCGCTCCAGCTTCAGCAACGCCAACGGCAAGGTGGGGATCTCCGCGCCGGGCAACGCGATATACTCTACGGTGTTCAACGGCGCCTACGAGGAGGATTCCGGCACCTCGATGGCCACGCCCATCGTCTCCGGCGCCGCGGCGCTGGTGGCCCAGAAGTATCCGAATCTCGACGCCGAGCAGATCGCCGAGGTGCTCCGCGCCTCCTCCGACGACATCAGCGGCTCGCTCGGCGCCGACGCCGACTACATGGGGGCCGGACGGCTCAACCTGCTTCGCGCCGTGCAGACCGGCCCGACGCTCCGCTCGGCGCGCATGGTCGATTACCACGTGGTCGACGCCAACGGCGACGGCGTGCTCCTTGGAGGCGAAACCGTTCGGATCGCGCTCGACGTGAAGAACATCCTCGCGCAATCCTCCCAGGTCCACCTGTCGATGTCGGCCACGAGCCCCGCGTCGATCACGATCGCCAACGGCGACGTCGATCTGGGCACGATGGCGGCCGGACAGGTGATCACCTCCCCCGACGGCTCGATGACCTTCACACTCCCGGAGAGCTTGCCGAACGATGCGGTCGTGGTGCTCCGCGTGGCGGTCTCCACCGACGACCGGACCAACCTCGGGTTCATCCGGCTTCAGGTCAATCCCTCCTATCTGACGACCGATCTGAACCGCATTCAGGCGACGTTCAACAGCGTCGGCAACATCGGCTACAACGGCACCAACACGCGCCAGGGGCTCGGGTTCAAGTTCGATACGACGCACAGCCTCCTGTATCATGGCGGACTGATGATCGGCACAAGCGATCAGCGCTGGGCCGACGTGGTGCGTATCAACAGCCAGACCGGCGCCCCGACCGGCGACGGCTTCCGGACGATCCGTCCCTACCGGATCACGACGTCCGCCGACTCGAACGTGCAGATCGGCACGGCCCGCTTCGACGACTCTCCGGTTCCCTCCGGAAGCCGGATGGGGGTCGACGTGGAGATGACCACCTGGGAGTATCGCGCCCTCGGGCTCGACAACTCGGTGATCGTTGCCTACACGATCTCCAACACCGGCTCCACCACCCTCAACGGCCTCCACTGCGGACTCTTCCTCGATTGGGACGTCGACATCGTGGAGACCGAGAACAAGATCGCCTACGATCCGACGACCCGTCTCGGCTACGCGCGCAACGCCTTCAATGACCATTCGACGGTCGTCGGCGCCGGCCTTCTCACCGATCAGGCGATCGATTTCTACGCGCTCGACAACGACGACATCGTCCACGGCATCGGTGATTTCAGCTCCGCGCGGAAGTGGAGCATGCTCACCGGCGGCGTGCAGCGCCCGGTCTCGAGCGTGGCCGACGTGAGCATGATCATCGGCGGTGGCCCGGTGGACATTCCGCCGGGGGGGAAGGCAACGTTCGCGTTCGCCCTTTCGGCGGCGTGGGATCTGGCCTCGCTCCGCTCCGGCATGACGAGTGCCCGCGAGCGCTATCTCCAGTCGGCCTCGGTGGTCGTCGAGGATGCTTCGGTCGGCGGCGTGAGCGTGCATCCGACGCCCTTCGCCGACCACGCTCTCCTGGAGCTGACGATGAAGGCCCCCGGCGCCGTCACGCTCCGCCTGTTCGACGCGAGCGGGCGCCAGGTGGCGACGAGCTTCGAGGGCGTGCTTGCCGAGGGACGCCAGGCGATTCCGATCGACGGAAGCGGGCTGGCCGGCGGCCTCTACATCTACGAGCTTCGCACGCCGACCGGCGTGACGCACGGACGGCTGGTGAAGCTGGCGAAGTGACGAGATCGCGCGACCGGCTCGCGCTAGGGATTGGATGAAACGGAAGCGCC
>JBEHWX010000067.1:0-32591 GCA_048498995.1 Bacteroidota bacterium | reverse complement strand
CCCTGATGCACGGTGGCGACCAGGCCGTGACCGGCCAGCCGGGCGGCGCGCCGCCGGCGGTGGTGGCCCCGCGCGTCGACCAGCCAGCCCTCCCCGCCGCGTCCGCTCCGTCGGATGCTCCGGCCGCCGCCGCGGCGCAGTCGGAGACGCGGGAGATGACCGCTCCGGAGAACGGCGCTTCGACTCAGGAAGCTCCGGCCACGCGTCAGCGCGAGTCCGGCATCCATTCGACAACGTTGAAGGAGGCCCCGGCCCGTCGCCAGACGGAACGTGGCTCCGCGAACGAAGCCTCCCCGGCGCGGGCCCGGGAGCTCGAGAGCACGACCTCGGCCACGCCGTCGGAGACCGTCGATCCGGTCCGACAGCTGCCGCGTCGGCTTCCGCACCTGAAGAGCGATACGGTCAAGGCCTCGGTCAGTCTCAAGTCCAAGGTCAACCGATAGACGACGAACGAGCCCCCCGGCCTTCGGCGACCGGGGGTGCCTCGTTTCCATCCGGCGGCGGCGGGAGAAGGAAAACTCCAGGTAGAGAAATCCTCCCGCTCCCGCCGGTTATTTTTTTGTCCTCCCCGCTTCCGGCCGCGCCGCTCTTCTCGCCACGATCGCGCTCTCAGCCTCCGCTCCCGGTCCGCCCCCGATCACTCCGTCTCTCTCTTCACATCCGCCTCGCTCCCGTGAACATGGTGGTGCCGCGCGAGGCATCACATCCTCGCGGCCATGGCCGCATATCTGATTGTACGTTATCCGGAGCCGGCCGCGTTGCCGGTAAGGTTTGCGATGGGATGGATGTCTCTCTGCTGAGCGCCTCCGGCAACGGAGCGATCCCCGCGCGGTGGTAACTCCCGCGTCGGATCGCCATGACGTCGGACCTCGGTCTCTCGGCGCCGGTCATGCGCCGGCGCGCGTGGTCGCGATCTGTCCGGGGCGTCGGTGCGTTCCCCCTTCCGGAGAGTGATGGATGCCCGAGCGCGCGGCGCGCCGTGGGACGACCGCGACGAGACGGGCCGGTCGAATCGAGACCGGCGCGAAGCTCGTCGTGGGACGGCGACGCCGACGCGAAGAATCG
The DNA here is from genome assembly GCA_048498995.1 of Bacteroidota bacterium. Classification (GTDB taxonomy): domain Bacteria; phylum Bacteroidota; class Ignavibacteria; order OLB7; family OLB7; genus JBEHWX01. Next base: position 31,526 of record JBEHWX010000067.1, on the reverse strand, counting down.
TAGATGTGCAGCGTGACGCGCGCTCCTTGTTGGGTGTGGGGCTCGCGACGCGACGCACGGTGGGATCACGGTCGACGCGGAGAAGTCGCGTGCGACGCCGCACGCGCGGATACTTCGAGCCGCGCGTGCATGGAGAGCGGACATGATTCCCGAGACCAGTCACCGACACTCTCCACGGAGCGCGTGGACATCCGCGTCGACCGGAAACCGCTGAAGAGAATTGAGAATGAAGAATGATGAATGATGAAATCAGTGCCGGGTCCGGATGGGATTTGGGCCGGAGCGCCATTACGGGAGATCGTGCAGTCGGGGCGACCGGAAACCGCTGAAGAGAATTGAGAATGAAGAATGAAGAATGATGAAATCAGTGCCGGGTCCGGATGGGATTTGGGCCGGAGCGCCATTACGGGAGATCGTGCAGTCGGGGCGACCGGAAACCGCTGAAGAGAATTGAGAATGAAGAATGATGAATGATGAAATCAGTGCCGGGTCCGGATGGGATTGGCGCCGGAGTGGCGGGAAGGGGTGAAGCGGTGAAGCGAATGCGGAATGCTGAAATCAGTGGCTGAGCCGGGTGGGGACGCGATCCGGAGGGGTGGAAACGGGTGATGGCGCTCCTGGGAACGCCATCACGGTAGATCGTACAGCCGGATGATGCCGGCGCGGCTCAGTTGGTCGCCAGCGACCAGATCATGTTCTGGCTCACCATCACGAACATCGTTCCCTTCAGCCCATACTTGGCAAAGGAGCGGCGCACGCTCTCGGTGAGCGTGTCCCGGATCAGATCCTCACTCTCTCCCTCGAAGAATCCCGCCACGGTCGTCGACGGCAGATCGACGATCGACCCGGGGCCGGAGGAGATCTGACGGTGGAATCCGAGCTGTTCGAGGATGGCGTGCGCCGTGTCCAGGCTCGGGGTCTCGGTCTCGGTCAGATCGAAGGAGCAAACTGCGAAATACCTCATCGACGTTCTCTGTAGGATGTTCTGATTGATGAACTGGATCGCGGGACGCGAGCGCGGCCAAGGCCTCCATCGGCCGCCGGTCGTCGTGCCCGATGCGTTGACGTCCCGCAAGATCCTCATTTTCTCCACGACCGCAAGCCGGCCCATCCATCGCCCTCCCGATCTCCAGGCCCGAAACGCGATCGCGGCCCCACCGGTGCTCGCCGATGACGCCGCGATCGTCGTATCCGATATTCTCGTCGCCGTCCGGTCAGATTCGCAGCTTGGCGATCATCGTGTCGAAGTGCTCGGTGAGCATGTCCATGATCGACTTGCAGGAGGCGAGCTGCTCCTTGGCGTCGGGCGCGGAGGCATCGATCCTGAGGATCATCTCGGTGCATTTGCCGACGGCGGCAAGCTGCACCTGAAAGAGCGCCTGCTGCATCTGAACGGCGCTCTGGTGGGCCAGGTTCTGGTTGGCGATCCTCGCCGCTGCCTCGACGTGGCGCAGCGTGTGCTCGACGTCGACGGCCTGATGCGCGCCGGCGCCGTTGACGTTCCTCGCCGCGACTTCGAGTGTCGAAGCTTCAATGGAACCCATCGTATCTGTTGCTCCTTCTCCCTCCCGGACCCCGGGATGGAGAGATTGTGGGTGGCATGCCTCGATGTTGCGTGCCGGGGACGCGTCGGTTCCCGGCGTCGGCCGTCGGCTCAGTTCGTCGAGCCGGCCGCGGCGTGAGCGTCGGTGACCGTCGGTGAGCCGAGCGCCGCCTTCAGATCGGCGATCTCCTCGGCCGTCGTGTTGCCGGTGAGGATCTGCTGGGAGGACATCGCCTCCAACGGACCGAGGGTCGTCAGCATGTTGACCACCTTGCCGGTGACGGTGGCCTGGATCGAATTCTGCGTCTGCTGAAACGAGACGGCGTTCTGCTGCGCCATGTTGGTGTTCATGATCAGGTTGCTCAGGAGGACGTTCGAGAGAACGGACGGCTGCTCGGCGATGCTTTTGAGCGAGCTGATGGCGATCGACTCGGTGATCTCCGACGGAATCGATGACGTGGTGTCTGGCATGGTGCTCACCTGTTGAATGATTGGGAAACGGGACCTCCGCGAAGACCATTTCGCGGCGCTCTGGTTGCGGAAATCAAAGATAGAGGAAGCCCACCGAACTCGAAGCACCTCGCCCGCCCGGAGGGCCGCCTCCGATTCCATCATTCCCCATTCCCCCTTCTTCATTCCCTTTTCCATGCATCATTCCCCCTTCTTCATTCATCATTCTCAATTCTCCATTCTCTTCACCGGTATCCTTCGGCCTGGAGGCGGAAGAGCTCGGCGTAGAGGCCGTCACGCGCCACCAGCTCCGCGTGCGTGCCGGACTCGATCATCTCGCCGCCGCGCAGCACGATGATCCGATCGGCCATCCGGACCGTGGAGAAGCGATGCGAGATGATCACCGCCATGCGTCCGGCCACCAGCTCTGAGAATCGGACGAACACCTCGTACTCGGCGCGCGCGTCGAGCGCGGCCGTCGGCTCGTCCAGGATCAGCACCTGCGAGTCGCGCATGTACGCGCGCGCCAGCGCCACCTTCTGCCATTCGCCGCCGGAGAGATCCACGCCCCCCTCGAAGCGTCGGCCGAGCATCTGGTGATAGCCGAGCTTGAAGCGGGGGAGGAGCGAATCGGCCAGCGACTTTGCCGCCGCGTCGGTGATCGATGTCGGCAGCTCGCCGTCGGCCGGCGCCTCGGCGGGAGCCTCGGCCGTGCCGGCCGGCACCGGACGATCCACGTAGCTCCGCACCCGATCGATCTCGCCGACGGCGATGTTCTCGTCGAAGCGGAAATCGAAGCGGACGAAGTCCTGGAAGATCACGCCGATCGCGTGGCGGAGCGAGGCCAGATCGTACTCGCGCAGGTCCCGTCCGTCGAGCGTGATGCGTCCTTCCGTCGGATCGTACAGTCGGGCCAGGAGCTTGGTCAGCGTGGTCTTGCCGGCGCCGTTCTCCCCGACGAACGCCACCCGCTCTCCCGGATGGAGCGTGAAGCTGACGTTGCGTACCGCCCATCGCTCGCTCCCCGGATAGCGGAAGCCGACGTTCTCGAAGACGAATCCCTGGCGGATCGGCTGCGGCACCTCGATCGCGTCGGCCGGGGAGGTGATCGTCGGCTTGGTCTCGAAGAAATCGAACAGGTCCTTCAGATAGAGGCTCTGTTCGAAGACGCCGCTGGCGCCGGAGAGGATGCGGGAGATCAGATCCCGGCTGCGCGCGAACGAGGCGGCCAGGAAGGTGAGCGAGCCGATGGAGATGGAGCCGGCCACGGCGCGCGCCAGGATCATCACGTAGGCGCCGTAGTAGGCCAGCGTGCCGATCAGACCGAGCATGCTGGCGATGATGCCGCGCCGGATCGACAGCCGCCGGTTCTCCTCGAAGAAGCGCTGCGACAGCACGCGGTAGCGGTCCACCAGCCAGCCGGCCAGCCCGAACAGCTGCACCTCCTTGGCGGTCTCGTTGCTGGCCCCGACGTAGCGGAGGTAATCGAGCTGGCGACGCTCCGGCGTCCAGCTATAGAGGAGGGAATATTCAAGCGAGGCGAAATGCGTCTCGCCGAGGAAGCTCGGTATCACCGCCACGGCCAGCAGCAGGAGCAGCCATGGACTATAGGCCAGCAGTGCGCCGCCGAGGGTGATGAGCGTCAGCATGTCCTGCGCGATCGAGAGTATCTGCGCCAGCAGCCCGATCCGTCCCACCGTCTGGCGCCGGGCCCGTTCCAGCCGGTCGTAGAACGCGGGGTCCTCGAACTGATAGAGGTCGAGCGTGGCCGCGTGCTCCATCAGGCGGATCGAGGTGTGGTGCGAGAAGAGATCGCCGAGCAGGCTCTCGACCAGCGCCGAGGCGCGCCCGAGCAGATCGCCGGCCACCACGATCCCGACCTCGATCGCCACCAGCCTCCAGAGGGAGGCCGGATCGCCCCCGGAGCCGCGCAGCGCCAGCACCTGATCGATGATCAGCTTGCCGATCCAGAGCGTGGCCACCGGGACGGCCGAGCGGATCAGCCGGAGCACCAGCATCGTTCCGGCCAGCCAGGGGCCGGAATCCCATACCAGCCTGAGCAGCGGCGGAACGTAGCGGAGCGCGGCGATCCGCTCCTTCCAGGAGGTTTTCGTCTGTTGCGCGGCGCGTCGCGAGCGGCCGCCGGGGCCGCCTCCGCGGCCGGGTAACATTCCGGGAGGAGGACCGGATGGTGAGAGCATGGATTCCCGTTGATGCTGATTGAGCGTTGCCGATGCCCCGACGCTTCGCCGGAGCCGATCATTGAACGTACATCGCCGCGCCGAAGTGTACATCATCCGTACCCCGGATGCCGAGCGGGCGCGCGCGATCCGTCGCCCCCTTCCCCCGCCAACCTCGGGCCGGAGGATGGGGGGCTCCCGCCGCGAGCGATTTTTTTTTTGTCGAGGCCCCGGCTCCTTCCATGATCCCGAGCGGGGGCTTCGTTCCGTGAGGGATGCGCTTCGCGCCCGCATCCTTGTTCGCACCCGCGCCCGGGAGGGACTATAGGGGCGCGGAGGGGAGCATCTCGTGCAACTTCACCCTCCGCTTCCGCGTGTCTGGAGGTCGCGGGCGCTCCCCGGTACGGGAGCTCACCCGCGGCATGCTCTGGCCGTCGCGGAGGAACATCCTCCATCCAGTTCAGTCCGGAACAGACTCGTGAAGATCAACCTCTCCCGCGCTCTCGCATCGGTGTGCCTCACCTTCGGCGTCACGCTGGGACTTGCCGCACAACAGCTCCCCTCCGGCGGCAAGCTCCCGACCGACGCGCGGGAGATCCGCGCTCGTGTGCAATCGTATATGCGCGGCGTCAGCCCCTTCGGTCTCTCCGGCGCCCTCCTGATCGCCCGCGGCGACAGCGTGGTCCTGAGCGAGGGGTACGGCCTGGCCGAACGCGCCTCGGGCGCCCCGGTGACCGCGGAGAGCCCCTTCGTGATCGGCTCCCTCTCCAAGCAGTTCACCGCCGCGGCGATCCTGAAGCTCGAGATGCAGGGGAAGCTCAAGACCAGCGACACCATCGGCAGGTTCTATCCGGACGCGCCGGCCGACAAGCGGGGGATCACGCTCCACCAGCTGATGAGCCACACCGCGGGGCTCCCCTACATGGAGCCGAATTTCTTCGAGGAGGAGCCGCGCGAGCAGGTGATGCGGGGCATCCTCGCCCTCCCGCTCGAACGGAAGCCGGGGGAGAAGTGGGCCTACTCGAACCCGGGCTACACGCTCCTGGGCGGCATTATCGAGCGCGCCTCCGGCACCACGTTCGAGCGCTACCTGACCGAGAACATCCTGACGCCGGCCGGGATGACCGCCACCGGCTTCATGGGTGATTCCCTCCGCTGGCGCGCCGCCCGCCCGATGCACTCCTACTCCGGCTCGAACGACGAAGGGCCCCTCACCACCTTCACCGCCGGCCTGGCGCACGGCGTCGGCGCCGGCAGCATCATCTCCACCGTCGGGGATCTCTTCCTCTGGGACAAGGCGCTGCGCAACGGAACCGTGCTCTCCCGGGAGGAGACCGCGAAGCTCTTCACCCCCTACGCCCCGGTGCAGGGCCCGCTCTCCTACGGCTACGGATGGAACATCGCGCCGACGCCGCGCGGCACGCACGTGATCTTCCACGCCGGCGATCTCGGTGGCTACAACTCCGACATGCGCCTCTATCCGGATGAGGGGATGACCGTGATCTTTCTCTCCAACGCCCGCCCGAACGGCGCCGGCTACCGGCAGGCGCTCGTCAACAACCTGCTCTTCATGCTCGCCGGCGCTCCCCACGCCGAGCCGCCGACGCTCGTCGACGAGCTCCCGGCCGCGCGCCTCCAGCCGCTGGCCGGACGCTTCGAGCTCCCCGACGGAGGCTCCTTCACCACGTGGGTCGATCACGGCCGTCTGATGATCGCGCCGGATGGGGAGGGGGCCATCGCGCTCCTGGCCGGCGGCGATCCCCGGGATACCGGCTCGTTCCGCGAGTACGGCCGCTACGCGCGGCAGATCGTGGAGGGGATCGGCAAAGGCGACTTCTCGAAGCTTCAGGAGAACCTCTCCCCGAGCCTTCCGTTCGAGGGAGTGCGCGAGGGGATCGAGAAGGTTTGGGGTGTGAGCCACGACTCGCTCGGCGCCCTGGTGGGGGTCGACGTGCTCGGCACCGCCCTCACCTCCCAGGTGAGCGCCACGACCTATCTCCGCTTCCGTCGCGCGAAGGGCTCCATGCTCGGCTCGATCGGCTGGGAGAACGGCAAGATCATGGCGGTGGAGACGAGCCTCGATCGCGCCATGCCGGTGCCGCTGGCGCCGGAATCTCCCACATCCTTCGCCAACTTCGATATCTTCAGCGGGCGGATCGTCCGGGTCGGCTTCGATGTGCGCGATGGCCGCGCCACCGGGCTGACCATCAGAAGCGATGCAGCCGAGGCGACCGCGAAACGAAGCAGACAAGGATCGTGAAGCAGAACGATATCGTACTCGAACCTCCCGTCGGACAAACGGCGTCGGCACGCGCGCCGCGCGCCGGAGAGCCCGTGGCAAGCCTCGCGGAGTCGGCGGAGCCGGCCGGCTGGCTCCGCGCCCGGATGCGCGCCGGGCTGGCGCGCAGGGCCGGCATCGCGCTCGGCGCCTGCGTGCTCCTGGCGGTCCTGTTCGGAACGCAGAACTACGTGATCTACGCCAGCGCCGGGGAGCAGCTTCCCTGGCTCTGGCTCGTGGGGAAGGAGCTGGCGGTGTGGCTCAACTGGGCGCTGGTGGCTCCGGTGGTCTTTGCCGCGGCACGGCGCTTCCCGATCGGCCAGGGACGCTCCATCAGGAACGGCCTGGTCCACGTCCCGATCGGGATCGGGATCTCCGGCGTCACGCACGTCCTCTTCGCGATCGAGGCGGCCGCCTTCCATCTGGCGCGCGATCCGAGCGCGTCGGTCTGGCAGATTCTCCGGGTGCTGAGCGTCAACTCCTTCGCGATCACCCTGATGATCTACGGCGTGATCGTGGCGGTCTACCACGCGATCGACTACTACCGCGCCTACCAGCGCCGCGTCGTGGCGGCCTCGCAACTGGAGGCGCGTCTGGCCGAGGCGCGCCTGGATCTGCTCCGGATGCAGCTTCATCCGCACTTCCTGTTCAACACGCTCCACGGCATCTCCGCCCTGATGGCGCGGGATGTTCAGGGAGCGCGACGGATGATCGCCTGTCTGAGCGATCTGCTCCGGCTCTCGCTCGAACAGGACGCCGAGGAGGAGGTGCTGCTCGAGGAGGAGCTCGCGTTTCTCGGACGCTACGTGGAGATCCAGCGGATGCGCTTCCGCGAGCGGCTGCGGGTGGAGATCGACGTGGAGCCGGCGGCGCGCGCCGCGTCGGTGCCACGCCTGCTTCTGCAGCCGATCGTGGAGAACTCCATCCGCCACGGCATCTCGCGCCACGCCCATCCGGGGCTGATCGAGATCGCCGCGCGGCTCGACCGCGGGCGGCTCCTGATCATGGTACGGGACAATGGTCCCGGCATCGGCCCGGCGCCCCTCAGGCAGGGGGTCGGGCTCGGCAACACCCGCGCCCGCCTGGCGCAGCTCTACGGCCAGGCCGGAAGCTTTTCGATCGAGAACGCGCCGGAGGGAGGATCAGTCGTGGAGATCGTGATCCCCGCCCGCTTCGACACCGCTCCCAAGCGGAGCGGCAACATGACCGCGACACTGGAGAACAGCGACGATGCCGACTGACGAGAAGAACCAGACGATCCGAGCCATGATCGCCGACGACGAGCCGCTGGCGCGCGAGCTCCTCCGCGCGATGCTGGAGGAGGAGCACGACATCGAGATCATCGCCGAGTGCGGCGACGGACGGGACGCGGCCGAACAGGTCTCCGAGCTCGGCCCCGATCTTCTCTTCCTCGACATCCAGATGCCGGAGCTCGACGGGTTCGAGGTGCTCGAAAGCCTCCCGGAGGCGCGGCTGCCGGTGGTGGTCTTCGTTTCCGCGTTCGATCGGTATGCGATACGTGCCTTCGAGGTGCACGCGCTCGATTACGTGCTCAAGCCGTTCGACGAGGGACGCCTCCGGCTGGCCCTCGAGCGCGCGCGCGGAGAAGTTGCCCGCCGCCGCCGCGATGGCGGACAGATGGCCGCGCAGATGCTCGCGATGCTCAAGGAGCTGCGCGTCCGCCCCAGCTTCCTGGAGCGCCTGGTGATCAAGGAGGAAGGGCGCCTCTTCTTCCGCGCGGTGGATGAGGTCGACTGGTTCGAGGCCGACGGCAAATACATCCGCGTGCATACCGGCAAGGAAGTGAATTCCATTCGCGAGGGGATCTCGCGCCTGGAGGCGGAGCTCGATCCCGATCGCTTCGTCAGGATCAGCCGCTCGGCGATCGTCAACATCGACCGGATCAAGGAGCTGCGCCCCTGGTTCCAGGGGGATTATCTCGTGGTCCTGAAGGACGGCAAGCAGCTGGCCTCCACGCGCGGCTTCCGCGAGGGAATCCACACGTTGCTCGGCAGAAAGGGGTAGTCGAGGCTCAGGTCGATCGCGCCCTCCGGCGCGCCTCCCGGCGGCAGTGCCTCCGATTCCTTGACTCCCGAGCTCGAGCCGGGGCGCGGCCTGGCCAGCAGCAGACGGTCCTTCTCTCCCCGGTTGCAGACGTAGATATCCGCGACCCCGTCGCCGTCCAGGTCGGCGATCTCCAGGCCGAGCACGCTGCCGGTGACATCCGGCGGCAGCACCGTGGCGCTGGCGTCGGTGAAGACGCCGGTCCCGTCGTTCAGAAATGCCTTCACCGTCCGGTTCGGAAAATTCCCCGTGATCAGATCCAGGTCGCCGTCGCCGTCCACGTCGACGAACTTGCCGTCGAGCGTGTGCTCGTAATCGGCCGGCAGATGGTTGATCGTGCCATCGAGAAAATGCCCCTCGCCGTCGTTCAGGTAGAGCCGGTCCTGCGGATCCTTGCCGGGGATGAACGCGACGTTCGAGAGAAAGAAATCGAGGTCGCCGTCGAGGTCCACGTCGGCGAAGGTCACCTTGCGGGTCTCCATCGTGGCGGGAAAATCGGCGCGCTTTCTGGTCTCGTCGGTGAAGTGTCCCTTGCCGTCGTTGACCAGCACCTTGTCGCCATCCTCGTTGCCGATCACCATGTCCAGATCGCCATCCGCGTCGATATCGGCAAGCTCCAGATCCTGCGTCACGTTCTCCTCCTTCGGCAGCCGCTTCGCGGTCTCGTCGATGAAGGAGCCCTTGCCGTCGTTGACGAGGAACAGATCCTGGCCGGCGTTGCCGATCACCAGATCCGGAAATCCATCGCCGGTGAGGTCGGCGGCCGCGACGGCGTTCGCGGTGCTCTGCGGAAGGCGGCCGGAGACGTCGGTGAAATGCGCGGTGCCGTCGTTCAGGTAATACTCGTGGACGTGATCATCCTCGCTCACAAAGACGATATCCAGATCGCCGTTGCCGTCGAAATCCGCCACGGCGATATCCTCGCTGTCGTGCACCACCTGCGGCAGACGGCCGATCGAGGCGTTGGTGAAATGCCCGGTGCCGTCGTTGAAGAGTATCACGTTCGCCTGGAACTCGTTGGTCAGGATGATATCCAGATCGCCGTCGCGATCGATGTCGACGGCCTCGACGTCCATACCGTTTTCCGGCATGCTGGCCGGCAGGTGGTAGCGCGTGGAGTCGGCGTAGATCGTCTGCGCCAGCGCGGTGCCCGGCACGCCGATCGGCGCGAGCGTGAGGAACAGAACGGGAAGATAGCGGGAACGGAACTGCATGCTGAGGCTCCTGGAATATCAATGCTCCCGGCATGATCGCGCGCCTCGTCTCGCCCGGCAAGCCGTCGGGAACGAATCCCGACGCGGGAGGAACGATCGTGCGCGCATCACGCATCGTTCATGTGGCAAATCCGCCGTTGCCCGGTGAAGCGTCGGGGAGCTGGACAATGGCGGGCGGAAACATTTTCGCTCCCTTCGTGTTCTGTACGGAAACATCCCTGCCACGTGCACGGGTGAAGCTCACGGGGCCCGCAATGGGCCTGAGGATGCGGAGGAACGAGCGGGTGGGTGGCGCGGCGGATGGAGAGCGGCGCTCGTAACGCCTCCCATGTCCACGCGTGGGTATGCGGCGCGATCGATGATGAATAATTCGACCGTGAAATTCCGTCACGCCAAATCACGCTTTTGAAAATTTATTTTCGTCGACGCTTGACTTCCGGAAAACGAACGGCGTATTTTTGCGCCCGATAATTTTTCATCCGCGATCTCTCGCGGAATCGACGACACGACATGAACCGTATACACGAAACATATCTATCGCTTATGCCGGGTGCCGACCCTGCCTTTATGGGGCGGGGCGGAGACCGGGCGCGCGGTGTCGTCGGAGGTGGGCCATCGAGTTGAGATGAGCCTTCAGGATCTATCCTCGTGATAGCCCACCTTCGCGCGACGTGTGAAGGTGGGCTTTTTCGTTGAAGCCACCCGGATTCCATGCAGATTTCCACGATTCCATGACCAGGGAGGATCAGATCATGATTCACGTACGCTTTCAGGGACGCTCCTACGATCTCACCGACACCATGCTCGGACTGGAGCGGTCCCGCGATGAGGAGGCAATCCGGCGCCGGTTGGCCCGGTTCCTCGAAGTGCCCGATCGGGAGCTCGACGCCTACGTCGTCGATCAGCGCCCGAACGGCGATATCGTGGTCCGCCCCGAGGCGGTCTACGGATAACCAACCGCGATAATTCCCGGAATAATTCCCGCGGTCGATCGGCTCCGAAAAACAGCAGTTGTTCGGAGGAGGGAATTGCCATGCCCACGCGGAAATAATCGCGCTGAAATTCGACGAGAAAATCCCACGCGTGGCGCATCGGAGCACGATGCGTCGCTGCCCGGGATCGACATGAATCCCATCCCCTCGTCCAGGCTCACCGGTCGCCACAAGCCGGCGAGCGACGGGCGAGGGGAGGGAGCGAGGAGTAAGAGCCCCTCACAGAATGAAGCTACTCGAAGGGAAGAGGAGGGGTAGCCGCACGTCTTTAGCGTGCGCCCCCTCATTTCGTGAGAGGCTCTAACGAGAGAGCGAGCGGAAGAAACGAAAGGAGATGGGGAGCCGGAGGGGAACCTGTTCCTCCGGAGCCGATGGAGAGAGCACCCATCGAGATCGGGCCGTGCCCCGATGCATGAAGCGTACATATAAGAGACGGCGGCGTGGTGGCATCCACTACGCCCCGCGGGTTCGAGTACCGCTGACCTTCCGAGGTTACGGCCGGCTTCGGCCGGCGCGCTTCATCGACTTGCACGGCCTCCGGCTCGATCGGAATAGATGGATGATGTACTGAACGACGCAGGATATCTGGTCTTCGCGAGGCGGTTCCGCGCCCCGACGGATACGGCTTACATACACCTGGTTAGAGCATCCGGCTGTGGACTGGAAGGTAGCAGGTTCAAACCCTGCCTGGCCCGCGATCACACGCAAACGGGCCAGTAGCTCATTCGTAGAGAACGCCGCATCGATTTGCGCGGAGCCTCGCCTCGCGAGGGAGTTGAAGTTGAACCGGACGATACAGAGGAAGTGATCGAAAGCAGATGGGGGAGTATTGCCCCCGTTGAGACGGGCCGCGCCCGAACGGATGAAGCCTACATACGGTAGCCTCGCAGGAGGCGGGTTCGAATCCCACAACCTTGTAGCGGTTGATATACCCGGCTCGCGCCGGGATGGCTTCATCGACTTGCGCGGCATCCGGCTCATCGGCCGGAAGAGGATGATGCGAGAGAGAATATCGAAAGCGGGTATCAAGAGAGAGAACGAGAGAGACGGCAGCGGAGAGATGTGGAAGTAGTGAGAGGAGCTGATCCTCACGAAGCGCTCCCGTGCCCCGACGCGTGTGGCATACATACAAAGGTAGAGCGGCCGGACATGGTCCGGAGTGTCGCAGGTTCGATTCCTGCCGTTCATGTGCGCGAGTGCCTGAACCGTAGCTCAGTGTCACGTATCCCGATGCCGCATCGACTTGCGCGGGAGAGCGCTTCGGAAGCGAGGATCAGAGAAGAAAGAATCGAGAGAGAGAAGGGAGATCGAGAGGATGCGAGAGATCTGAGAAGATGCGGAATGTGAGAGGACACCGAATGTGAGAGGGTGCGACAGATAGCGGCAATACGAGAGAGAAGGCCAATAAGATAGAGAGAGGAATGCTCCGGTAGCCCAACGGAAGAGGCACGTGGCTCAGGCCCACGTCAGTGCGGGTTCGAATCCTGCCCGGAGTACATGTTCCCCGAAACGGGGATCGGATGAACGGCCACGCGCCGCCGATGGCGGTGACGGGCCCGAATCGCCGCGGCTGTTCCGTGGCGGCAATTCATGCAACGTATCGAGGTGTCCCATGACGACCATGAACAACACCGAGCGCGACCTGCGCCTGGCAATGCTCAACTCCTTTCTCGTCACGCCGCATCGCCGGCTGGAGGATGTGGCCGGCGTGCACGCGGAGATGATCGGCAACGATCCGCTCTTCTACGTCCACCTGGCCGCGTGGTACCAGCGCAACGGCGAGGTCCGTGACCACAAGGAGGTCTTTGCCGGCATGCTCATGACCGCCGACGAGAGCTCGCTCCGTCCGGTCGGAGCCGCGCTGATGGCCGAGCTTCCCCCCTATCAGGTGGCTCGCGTGGTCGACTTCATGAAGCGGGTGCGGGGAAAGCTTCCCCGCGCGGCGCGGACCGCGGTAACCCGCTACCTGCGCCAGCGGGAGGCGGACCCGACCGCGTTCGATCGCGCCGCGATCCGGGCGCGCACCGCGCTCCGGCACCTCTACGCCACGCTCCACATCAAGCCGGATGAGCGGGCCGACGCGATCCTCTTCAAGGGAAATCCGCCGGAGGGCTCGCTCCCGTGGAAGGTGCGCCAGCTGGCGCGCTCGACCACGCCGGCCGAGCAGGCGCGGACCATCGTCGAGGAGCGGATCCCCTACACCGTCGCCATCGGCGCGGTCGGGAAGGTCACGCCGACCGTGCTGGCCGCGATCGTGGAGACGATGACGCCGCAGGAGCTGATCAACGCGATCGCCTCGCTGAAGCGGAAGGGAGCCATGGAGGTTCCCGAGCTCAAGGAGCTGATCGACGCGAAGCTCGCCTCCGCGCAGCGGGACAACCGGGTCTCCGCCTTCAAGGCGCGGGTGGCCGCGCGCTCCGCGGAGCTCGACGCCGAGACCGTGGCGAAGCTCGAGGAGGTGACCGACCGGAAGGTGAAGGCCGCCGGACGGATCACCCGTTCCACCGCGCTGCTGATCGACAAGTCCGGCTCCATGGAGTCGGCCATCGAGATCGGCAAGCGGCTGGCCGCGATGATCTCCGGTATCGCCGAGATCCCGCCGACCGTGGTGGCGTTCGACACGATGCCCTACCTGGTCACCGCGCGGGGAACCGAGCTCTCCGACTGGGAGCGGGCGCTCTCGCTCGTGAGGGCCGGAGGAAGCACCTCCATCGGCTCGGCAATCGAGCTGCTCCGGCTGCGGAAGATCCCGGCCGAGCAGATCATCATCGTCACCGACGAGGGGGAGAACGCTCAGCCGTACATCGGGTCCGCCTTCGCCGCCTACAAGGCGGAGATGAAGATCAAGCCGGACGTGGTGGTTGTCCACGTCGGCGCGCCCCACGAGTACGTGCGGCGTGCCCTCGGCAACGAGGCGATGGTCGACGTGCTGACGTTCAGCGGCGACTACTACGCGCTGCCGAACCTGATTCCGCTCCTGACGCGCCCGTCGCGGCTGGAGCTGCTGCTGGAGATCATGGAGACGCCGCTGCCGGGGAGTGCCCCGCGCGCCGCGGCATAGGATGACGCACTGGCCCAGAGGGGGCCCGGCAACGGGCTCCCTCCATGGCCGGATCGCCGGAGAGGAATCGGGTAACCCGATCATCCGGAACGGTTCTCGCGTGCCGACGGCATCGGTTGCCGTCCAGCCGTTCGACCTGGGAGGGCAAGCCCGGGCCGGGATGGCTCCCGACGATGCTTCCGATCGAGCTCGCGCGAGGATCGCTCCGGGGGATCGCCCCGATCGCTTTCCGGTGAACGATACCGGACCTCGAAATTCGCCCGCGCCCCGACATCGAGCGCTTACACACCCTCCTGTCACGACGGCCAGCAATGCTGACCACGCGCTCGAGACTTGCGCGCCGCTGATACCCGCGACGACGGGCCCGCTCCGTGCCCCGACGCCAGGTGCCTACACACTCGTCCTGAACCGACGACCAGCTTCGTACGCTGACAACCGCACCCGCGACTTGCATGGAACCGGGCCCGACGAACGGGCAACCGAAGAGTGACGATCTCGGATATCCGTCGAGCCGCATCGACGCGACATACGGCGCCGAGGCCGGAACGAGAAGATTGCTGATCGCACGCACGCGGGGTCCGCGCCCCGACGGATGAGGCATACACACCGAATACACTGTCGGGGGTTCGATTCCCCCTGGCTACCACATCGCGTGGCCATAGCTCAGTTGGGAGAGCATGTATGTACAGCGGCCTCATCGAATTGCGCGGACCTCGTTCGTGCGAATGCCGGGTGAGAGCATCGAGGTGAGCCGGCCAGGGGAAGGATGGAGCGGGGGCGTGCTTCACGGCTCGCGTCACCCCCTCGGGATCGGCTCGCCGAACTGGATCAGGTTGCCGTCGTTGTCGAGCACGGCGAACTCCAGCATGCCCCAGGGGCGCGCGCCGAGATCGCCGTTCGGATGGATCACCCCCTGCGCGGAATACTCCCGGTAGAGCGGCTCGATGTTCCTCACCCGGACATAGCAGCCGGTCATCTTCGGGATGTTCTCGTCGTCGCAGGGCCAGAGGTGGATCGTGATCTCGCCGCGGCGAAGGATCGCGTACTCCTCGAGCTCCGTCGTCGCCTCGAAGCCGAGACGATCGCGATAGAACGCGACAGATCGCGCGATGTTCAGCGAGGCGAGCTTCGGCGAGACCGAGAGCAGCTCGGTCTGCTCGCCGGATGTGGAAGGTGTTGTGTCAGTCATATCAGTTCATACAGAAAACAGGAAGGATCGGTCATGCGCGTGCCGAACGACAAAAGTAGGGAGAAGCGATATCTCCTCTTCTCTGATCCGACTTCGTGTCGGGCCGGGGAGCGCATCGCCACGCGCGCCGCCGCGCGGCCACCATACGATCGACGAAACCCGTACCCACGCGGCTCGCCCGGCTGACGGCCGGCGCGCCGGATGATGGAACCATCATGAGAATCGAGGAACTGCGGACCATCGACGAGTGTCTGCCGACGGAGCGACGCCTGCTCCGGTACTACAAGGATCGCTACGCGGCCATGCTGCTCGCCCACGTCATCGGAGACGGCATGTCGGTCCGCGAGCTGAAGCGGAGCGCGTTCGCGCGGCTGCTGGAGCGGCCGCCGATCAGAAGCGTCCTGGCGATGCTGGGGGAGGGAGTGCTCACGCGCGACCTGCTGGAGCTCGGTGCTCCCTGCGAGAGCGTGGAGTACCTGCTGACCTTCGGAAGCTGGGGATACTCCACGACGCGACGCCAGCTCAGCCACTACCAGACCACGCGCCCCGGGCACAATCTGGTGCTTCAGGTGAACTTCACCGGGCGGCACAACGAGATCTACCGGCGACTGCTCCGCCCGCGCGAGGGAATGCACCCGTTCATCGGCCGGGCGCATCCGGTCGCCGGCGGGGAGCTGCTCACCCTCTCCTGGGCGAGGATCGATCTCGACCTTTCGACTGGCGAGGCGCTGATCGAGGAGATACAGAACGACTGGATCCGGCGCGCCCTGGCGCGGGAGCGCTGGCTGCGCGAGCGGGCCGAGGAAGAGCGCAAGTGCGGCGCCGGCACGCCGAATTACCGCCAGCGGTTCAACGAGTGGTCCACGATCAATTCCTACATCGAGATGGCGCTGGCGCCTCACCTGAAGGTGTGGGACGAGATAACGCTCGCCGCGACGATCGAGTTCATCAGAAAGGAGCTGGGGATCGGGAGAATCTTCTATCACACGCACGAGAGCGGCGCGCTGCTGAAGAGGATCCGTGGCACCGCGCCGCCACGCTCCATCTACTCCAGCCTCCCGCGAAGCTTCTGCTTCCGGGAGTGCGACGCCCTTCCGGAGTTCCTCGCGCGGGATAACCGCTGGATGCGTCGGAACGCCTCGAACCTGGAGCGGACGCGGTTTCAACTGCTCGAACTGTGACTCCGCGCGCAAGCGTGCCGGAGAGAGAGATACGATGGTAGATGAGCATGGAGTGATGATGACCAGGATTCTGAAACTGATAGAGCGGCTGGCCGAGGCGGAGCGCGCCTTCGCCTCGGCCACGTTCATCGCGCCCGTGCTTCCGGGAGGAACGGTGCGGGTGCGCGTGGAGGGGATAGTGCAGACGTTCCAGATCGAGCCGGAACGATTCGAGGGGATCGGCCTGTTCGCGCCGGTCGATGCGCGGAGCGCGCGTCTGGTGCGGGAAGCCGGCTGGACCGATGCCCGGCGCTATCTGGCGCTGCTGCCGGCCCGACGGCTGATCCTGATGGAGCGGCTGGCGCGCCGGAGCTGGAGCGCGATGCCGATTCCCCCGACGCGTCGTCCCGGCGATCCCGATCCGGACCCCGCCGTTGTCCATCTGGTCGATGAGGGGAACCGCTTCGACCGGGTGATCGCCCGGTGGGATGGCGGCAGCTTCTGGTTCGAGGAGCTCGACCGGCGCGACGATCCGCGTCTTGCCGAGCGGCTTCGCGCCGGGCTCGCGCTCGGCCGCGATCCCGGGGAGCTGCGCGTTGCCGGGCTCACCCCGGAGCGTCGCGCGGCCTACGCGCTGGCGCGCTTCCCCGGCATGCTCCCCGCAACGGCCTCGCCGGCGCAGGTGGAGGGGCGCCTGGCGCGCGCCCTCCGCATCGGCGGCGCCCGCCTGATAGGCTATACCGATCGCGGCGATCAATGGCAGGTGGAATGGATGACGGCCGACGACGCGCGCCACATGTCGCTGGTGACCAAGCGGGATCTCTCCGTGGTCTCGGCCGGCATCTGCCTCAGCGGACGTGATGGCGACTTCGATCTGGCGTCGCTGGTCGGCGTGGTCGAGGAGCGGCCGGAGTGGATGTAGTCCGCGCCGGCGCGAGACTCGGATATCTGATCGAGAACGACGTCGTGATGAGATGACAACCGTATGCATGGAGAACTGAGATGATGCTATACCACGAGATACTACACCGCGGCGCACCGATCCTCGACCGGCTCGGGCGGCGTCGCGTGGCGATCTGCGGAGCCGGAGCGCTCGGCGCCAATATCGCCGAGACCCTGGTCCGCTCCGGCGTCCGGAACGTGACCGTGATCGATCGCGACAGGGTCGAGGAGCGAAACCTTTCAACGCAGCCCTATGTCCGGAGCGACATCGGCGCGTTCAAGGCGAAGGTGCTTGCCGCGGCGCTCTACCGCGCCGTGGGCGCCGAGGTCGAGCCGGTCGCGACCGAGCTGAACGATCGGAACGCCGCCAGGCTGCTGGCCGGCGCCGATCTGGTGATCGACACGTTCGACAACAGCATGGCGCGCCGCGCGGTGACCGACTGGAGCCGGGCGCGAAACATGCCCTGTCTGCACGCGGGGCTGGCCGACGGCTACGCGGAGATCATCTGGAACGACGAGTACCGCGTTCCGTCCGCCGTGAACGACGATGTCTGCGATTACCCGCTGGCCCGTACCCTGGCGCAGCTGGCCAGCACGGTGGCCTGCGAGGTCGCGCTCCGCTTTCTGAGCGATGGCGCGCGGCCGGCCTACACGATCACGCTGGACGATTTCGCGATCATGCCGCTCAATGGCGTTCATACCGAGTTTGCGATGACGATGTGAGGGGCGCGCCACGATCCGGCATTTCGTGCGCCTCGTACCTGGTAGGCGCGGCTCTTCAGGCCGCGCCTGGATAACGACGAGATCCTGAGGACGCCACGCGCACGCTGAAGATGTGCGCCTACCACGGTGTCGAGCAGGGGCTTGCCGTGGCACCAATGGCGCACGCTGACGATGTGCGCCTACCATGGTGTCGAGCAGGGGCTTGCCGTGGCAACAATGGCGCACGCTGAAGACGTGCGCCTACCATCCTGAGGCGTGGATTCCGTACCCGGTAGGCGCGGCTCCTCAGGCCGCGCCGGTGCGGATACGGGAGTGTGCATGATGGAGATGTCGCTCGTGAGAGGCGGCCGAAAACGACAACCGGGAGGAAACATGGCCTGATGGCCGTGTCCCTCCCGGTTGTTCATTTCAGGGAATGGAAATTTCTTCAGGCTCGCTTGCCCGACTATCGAAGATCCTCGGGGAGCTCATTCGGCGAGCGATACATGAACACGTCGTGCCAGAGCACGGTGTCTCTGACCGATACGAAGATCCGATAGTATGCCGAGGGCTGGGTGGCATCCTCGCTGAATCTCCAGCTGATGGTGTGCATGCCGGTCGCCAGCATGGCATCGAGGGGCACCGCGGAGAGAATGAGTCCCTTGGCCGCCGGTATGTTGCCGACCAGCGTGGAGATCGGCGTGCCGCTTTCCCCCGATCGGGGCTCACGGGCCGCGCGAACCGTCACCGATCCGGAGGCCGGGACCGAGAAGGTGATGTTCACGGTCGAGGCCGGATTGGGGTAGGGATTCTCGAACCGATATCCGGTTATGCCCACCCCGACTCCGCCGCCCCCTCCACTTCCGGAGCGTGATTCCGTCAGGGGATCGGCCGGACTCTTGTACGTGCGAAGCTGCCGCCCGTCCTCGGCCGTCACGTGCAGGCCAGTGAAGACAGGCTCCGACCCCGTGTCGGGATCGGTCGATTTCGAGCAGGCGAGGCAGGCCAGCGTGGCCAGCAGCGGAAGGATGTATGGTAGCTTCATCGACCTTATCCAGTGATGTAAGATAGCCGGTATACCGGGACGATCGCTTCCCCCGGCTCTTGCATGAGACACGCAACCTCGCGCGGCGAGCATGTCCGGCTCAAAGACACGGGTCGGAGAGGAATGTGACCATCCGGATATCGTTTCACGCGGAGGTTCGCCCCGCGCGGCCGTCCGGCGCTCCGCGCGATCGCGATTCCGGCGTCATCCGGACGATCGGCCTACTTCATCTCCACGTTCACCAGCTCCCATTTCTTCCGGAAGACCGGCTGGTTGTCGCTTCCGCGATTGAACGCCATCTCCAGCACCTTGCCGATGCCCGGCACCCAGACCGAATATCCTCCGATGCCGAGCGGGCCCGGTACCTCGTTCCCCTGCTCGTCGACCGCGTGCCAGACCGCCTTGATGCCGGAGAACTGTCCGGCCAGGATCTCCACGTTCTCATGCGTCGAGGTGACGATCGAGAAGACGCGATACTTCCCCTGACGGGTGCTGTCGCCGGCGATCGGGGGGAGCGTGCCGTGATCGGCGAAGGTATCTCCCTCGACCACGTTCATCATCGCCTCGCGCCGGATCTCCGACGATCCGCGCGATGCCTGGAGGAGCGCCGGACCACGGTTGATCCATCGGACTCCATCGCCGGTGACGAGCCAGTGCTCGGCCCCCACGGCCGTGTCGGCGACGACCGCGAGCGTGTCGAAGGTGAATGTGCCGTCGGCCGTGCTCGTGCGTCCCATCCACGCGTTGCCGACCTTGAGCGGCATCATCTCGGTGGGATTGGAGGGGGCGCTGACCTCGTGCTTGCCGCAGGCGGCCAGGAGCGGGAAGAGCGCCGCAAGCATGCGGTGCGGGAGAATCCTGAGCGGTTTCATCGAAGAATGAGAGTGTTGCCGGCGGTCGAGGAGGAATCACGATGCGGGGCGCGCCGGATCCGCCCTGATGGATGCACGTGAACGACGATGCGGGGCGTGAAGATGAGACGGAGCGCGCGGGCGGACGTCCGACTTATTCGAGCTCCTTCCGGTGCTTCGCCGGCAGCGAGGCGACGATCAGCTCGTAGGAGTGATCGATCAGCCCGCGGATCTCCCGATCGGGAATGTCGCCGTCGAAGAGGACCGTGTTCCAATGCTTCTTGCTCATGTGATAGCCGGGAAGCACCGATTCGTAGCGCTCCCGGAGCTCGACGGCGCGCTCCGGATCGCACTTCAGATTCACCCGGCCGGGAATGGCGTCTGTCGGCGTCAGCGCGAAGATCTTGCCGAGGACGCGGAAGACGAGAACCTCCTCGCCGAACGGCGTATCCTCGGAGGTTCCCTTCTTCGAGAGGCAGTAGGTGCGGAGCGTATCGAGATCCATCGACGTAGCGAAGATGACATGTGATCGAGCGCGGGGCATGAGTCCCCCTGGAAGCGCGGTGCGAATCTACGATTCCCCGGCGAGCGGGCCACGTGGGGGAGCGGCCGCGTCAGTCGCGCATCGACGCGGGCGCGCGGCGCTCATCGCCGCTTCGGATCTCCCGCTCCAGGAAGTAGTTGAGGAGGGTCCGGAGCAGAACGATCGCGCCGAGGTTCAGGATATCCTCCCGTGTCGGCGCCACCGCCGTGCGGAGAATGTCGCTGGCGACGGTGAACTCGAGCCCCAAGGCGAGGGAGCGTCCGAGCCTGATCCGGATCGCCTCGGTCTCCTCCTGCGCCGAGGGGGCGCGTCGGAAGAAGCCGGCGAGAAACTCGAAGATCCCGCGGACGATCGCCACGCCGATCACCAGTGCCGCGGCCACTTCCGCCGCCGCGGACAGATACCCGAAGACGACTTCCAGCCAATGCTCGATCGGCGACGGCGTGTGCTCCGGCGCGCCGGAGATGCCGCGCGATTGCAGGCCGAGCAGAAGCGCCAGCCCGAGGATCAACGCGGTCGGGAGGAGGAGCGTGCTCCAGGCCTCGCCGCGCGGGCGCCGCTCGGAACGTGAAGGCTCCCGCTCCATCGGTTCGGGGGCCGGGTGTTCGTTCATTGATGCTCCGGAAAACTGTGGTTCGATCGTTGCCGGCCGCCGCTCCCGATCGGACAACCGGTAGGCGCGTCTGGTAGGCGCGCGTCCTCGGCGTGCGCTCTTCTACCGCGCGGCCACGAGGACGCCCGTACGAAATCTCGCGGCATGATGGCAGGGCGGCCACAGGGGGCCGCCCCTACGCCCGAATCGCAGAGGGCCACGTTTCGCATGCCGGCTACGTTTCGTATGCCGGATGTGGGCGCGGCGTGAATATCGCGATCGTTCCGATGCGGCGCGCGGCTTCCGTCCTCGGGTTGGCGCTCGGCGCCCGATCGTTCCGCATCCGAGGGATCAACGGGCGTGTCCGTCGTGGGAGAGACCGCGGCGGATCCTCGCGGCGCCCCAGCCGATCTCGGTGGTCAGGGCGCGCGCCAGCGCGTGGAGCACCAGGAGGATCGGGCTTCCGTTGCTGAACGCTCCGGCGATCGCGCGGAGCGAGCCGATCGAAAATTGTCGCTCGTTCGAGATGGCGTAGACCGCCTCCCACGAGTCGGGACGGAACTTCGCCTTGAAGGTCTCGAGCCCGCGGAAGTTGTAGAAGCGGGAGCCGTGGGCGCGCACCCAGTGGAAGGCCAGGCGCAGCCAGACCGGCTCGTTCGTCGCCACGCCGGCGCGGTCGGAGAGGGGAGCAAGGCCGAGCGTCACGTATTCGGCAGCGTCGCGCGCCAGGGCCCGCATCGCCGCGTCGATCATCAGCTCCGCGGTGCCGTTGGGGGCGTCCCAGCCGCGCACGATCTGCTCGATCAGCCAGCCGTTGCGCTGTGGCACCGGCGAGGCCACCAGAAACCCCACGACGTGCCCGCGCTGTTCGGCCACGAAGATCCGCCGATCGAACAGCCGCTCGAGCGTCGCTGGCTCCACCAGAAAGTGAAGCGGCGGCAGGCCCCGCGTCGAAAGCCACTGCTCCAGACACTCCACCAGCGCCGGATTGCGCGTGGCCCGATCGGTGGACCACTCCTCGACGAGAACGTGCTTGTTGCGCGCGCGGTTGAGCTGCGCGCGGAGCGAGGCGCGTCCGGTGATGATCTCCTCCCATCCCCGCGGATCCCAGACCGGCTGCGCGCCGAGAAGCGCCATGGCGTGGTCGTGACGGTCGTGCACCAGATGCTCCAGACGTCCCTCCGCGCCGAAGTAGCAGACATACTCTCCCTGGCGGCGGGCGTCAGCCTCGAACTCCGCCGTCACCTCCGGGAGCCGGCCGGAGGCGCAGACCGGCGCGCCGGCCACCACGCGCCGTCCGCCCCAGCGGACGTAGCCGACCACCGCCTCGCCATCGGCCGAGAACCAGTGGTCGATGCCCGGGTTGATGATCTGGTAGACGGTCGAGTTCCATCCGTGGGCGAGCACGAGCGCGCGCACCCGCGCAAGCGGCTCCTCCTCCGGCGTCGATCTGGTCACGGTCGGCATCGTCATTGCGTCAACGTCTCTTCGCGCGCCCGGAACCGTTCCGGGCTGTCGGCATCGTCGCATGCTCCTCGGGGGCGAGCGCCCGCGCGAGCGCCTTCATGCCGCGACGAAGCGTTCTCTCATCGAACGCGGTGTAGCCGAGGACGAGGCCCGGGCGGAGCTTCGCCTCGATCGCGTAGCCGGTCAGCGGTGGGGCTATCACGCCGGCCTCCCGCGCGCGCTTCGAGGCCTCGACGTCGGAGGCTCCCTCCGGCAGCCAGCCGATCAGGTGCATGCCGGCGTCGGAAGGGGACACCTCGATAGCGCCGTGCAGCTCCTTGCGCGCCGCGGCCACGAGCGTCGCCTGCCGTTCCGCGTAGAGCACCCGCATCCGCCGGATATGCCGCGCGAAATGCCCCTCCTCGATGAACGTCGCCACGGCAGCCGATTCCAGAATCGGGCCGTGACGGTCGGCCGCGGCGCGCGCGGCGATGAACGCATCGGCCAGATCCTCCGGCACCACCATGTAGCCGAGCCGGAGTCCGGGGAAGAGGACCTTGCTGAACGTGCCGACGTAGATCACCCGTCCCTCCCCGTCGAGCCCCTGCAGCGACGAGAGGGGGCGCCCCCGGTAGCGGTATTCCGAATCGTAGTCATCCTCCAGAATCCAGGCTCCGGAGCTCGACGCCCAGTCGAGCAGCCGCAGACGGCGCGCCAGGCTCATCATCATCCCGAGCGGATACTGATGCGACGGCGTGACGCAGACCATCCGGGCATCCGGAGCGCGTCGGGCTCCCTCGTCGATCACGATCCCCTCGGCGTCGACCGGGACCGGAACGATCTCCGCGCCGGCGCCGATGAGCGCGCCGCGCGTGCCGAGGTAGCCGGGATCCTCCAGCAGAACCTTGTCGCCGGGATCGAGCAGGACGCGCGCGGCCAGATCGATCGCCTGCTGCGCGCCGGCCACAACGATCACCTGTCGGGCCTCGCACCGGACGGCGCGGGCGCTGCGGAGATAGCCGG
Source organism: Bacteroidota bacterium (assembly GCA_048498995.1). Taxonomy (GTDB): domain Bacteria; phylum Bacteroidota; class Ignavibacteria; order OLB7; family OLB7; genus JBEHWX01. The sequence continues at coordinate 8,250 of JBEHWX010000067.1, read as the reverse complement.
CGATCGCCTCGCGCAGCGGTGGCCAGCCTGCCGCGTCTCCGTAGGAGAACGCCACCTCCGGCAGCGAGCGAATATGTCGCGTTACGATGCGATTCCACAACTCGAACGGAAATTCGCCGAGCCCCGGTCCCCTGGTCTGGAACGGAAGCGATTCGTCGACCAGCGGACCGTGCGTGACCTTGACGCCGGCCAGCGTGGCGCCCCGCCGCGAAAGTCCCGGTCGTGCCCTGGACCGCGCGGCGCGTGGGCGGTCCGGGGCCGCGGCGTGGAGAAGATGCTCGGGGAGCGATGTGGTGACGTAGGTGCCGGAGCCGGTTCGCCCGACGAGATACCCCTCGGAGAGGAGGTGGTCGAATGCCGAGAGGACGGTGTTCCGGGAGATGCCGAGCTCGGCGGCCAGCATGCGCGTGGCCGGCAGACGCTCCCCCGGGCGGAGGCGTCCTCCCAGGATGGCGCCGCGCAGCGCGTCGCAGAGCTGCCGGCCGAGCGGCACCGGCGAGGTCGGGTCGAGGTCGAGCGTGAGCGGAAGCGGCGTCCGCGAGGGAAGCTCCGCGTCGGTTGGAAATGGTACCATACGATTATGTGGAATCGGCTCTTTCGATGGGGCCGATTTCGCGATTAATATAGCACCGCCTCAGCCACGCCGGAGCGCGCTCCGGCGCATCACGTCAGAGATCGAACATTCCGAGAGACCGAGCAGCATGGCACGAGACTATTCCACGGCGCCGCGCACGGCGGTGCGCAGGCAGGACCGGGAGGTGAAGGACGAGCGCTGGATCGCCGACTTCCTCGACGCGGTTCCCACCGTCACCATCGGCACCGTCCTCGACGGTCAGCCGTTTCTGAACGTCAACATCTTCAAGCACGATCGGGAGCGCCACGCGATCTACATCCACACCGGACGGGAGGGACGCCTGCGGGCGAACGCCGAGAGCGATTCCCGCTGCTGTCTCAGCTTCTTCACCATGGGGCGGATCCTGCCGGCCCCCACGGCGCGCAACTTCAGCGTCGAGTACGCGAGCGTGGTCGTCTTCGGCCGGATCTCCGTGGTCGAGGAGGAATCGGAGAAGACCGCGGCGCTCCTGGCGATCAACGCCCGCTACGCTCCGCATCTGGTCGTCGGCCTCGACTATTCGGGCGTCACCGCCGCGGACCTTCGGGATACCACCCTCTTCCGCGTGGACATCGAGGAGTGGAGCGGCAAGCGAAAGGTGGCGCCGGAGGACGCGCCGGGCGCGTTCCGCGTCCCGGTGCCGGACGTGTCGAGTATCGCGCCGGAGACGGCGCCATGAGCCGGGAAGCGGGCGGATGCGTGATCCGCGAGGCGACCGTGGCGGAGCTCGGCGCGGTGATGTCCGCGGTGCGCGACGGCTGGCGTCAGTACGCCGATGCGATGGATGAGGAGGGACAGCTGGAGATGGAGCGATCGCTGATGGCGTGCGCGCCGATCATGGCCGAGGCGAAAGTGTTCGTGGCCGATCGCGGCGGTGAGATCCTCGGCTGCGTCGGCTACTGCGCGCCGGGTCGCTCAGACGGCATCATCTTCCCGACGGAGTGGGCATCGATACGGCTCCTCACGGTGGTTCCGTCGGCGCGTGGGCTCGGGCTGGGGCGGCTTCTGATGGAGCGCTGCGTGGCCGCCGCGACGGACGACCACGCGGAGATCCTGGGGCTCCACACCGACGAGCGGATGGCCGTGGCGCGCGGGCTCTACGCGCGCATGGGGTTCGTGTGGGAGTCGGATCTGCCGAGCAGGCAGGGCGTTCCGCGATGGCGCTTCGTGCTCCGTCTCGTCGACCGGATGGCGGCGACGTGAGCGCTCGCGGCGTTGACGGAGCCGGTTGCCTTGCGCGGCGTCGACGGCCCACCTGCCGGGGCGGAAGATGGGCCGTCGAGTCGCGCTCATCGTGGTGGTGATGACGTGATCAGTGGGCAGGCTGGGCAAGGTTGCGGCTGGCATCGACCAGCGCGAGGAAGTCGTTCCGGTATCCCTCGGGATCGGCGCCGCGGGCGGAGCGGGCCAGGCGGAGAACGTCGTCGTAGCTGGCGGTTCCCTTGTGGCGCGAGCCGCGGAGGAGCATGCCCCACTCGGCCACGGCGGCGGCGAAGCGGATGTTGCCGGAGGCCTGGTCGATTCCCCGATCCTCGGCGATCGCCGGCCCGACGATCAGCCGGCTGGTCTCCTCCTCCGGCTTCTTGTAGCGGAGCTTCACGGCCATGAGCTGGCGCGGCGAGAAGCTGACCGGCGCGAACCCGTCGCGCGTCCCCTTCATGTTCAGCAGCGGCTGCACGTGTGCCCGTCCGGTCTGGCCGCCGCGCGGCACGATCTCGTAGAGCGCGGTCACCGAGTGGCCCGCGCCGAGCTCGCCCGCATCCTTCGCGTCGTCGTCGAAATCCTTCGTGGCCAGCATTCTGTTCTCGTAGCCGATCAGACGGTACGAGGCAACCAGCTCCGGATTGAACTCCACCTGAAGCTTCACATCCTTGGCGATGGCGAAGAGCGTGGCGCCGATCTCGTTGACGAACACCTTCCTGGCCTCCGCCTCGTCGTCGAAGTAGGCGTAGTGTCCGTTCCCCTTGTCGGCCAGCTGCTCCATGGTTCCGTCCTGAAGGTTGCCGGTGCCGACGCCGATCACCGAAAGGAACACCCCCTGTTTCCGCTTCTCCTCGATCAGCCGGACGAGTCCCGCCTCATCGCTGAGGCCGACGTTGAAGTCGCCGTCGGTGGCGAGGATCACGCGGTTATTGCCGTTGGGGATGAAGTTCTGTGCGGCCACCTTGTAGGCCAGCACGATGCCGTCGCCGCCGGCGGTCGAGCCTCCCGACTCGAGATTGTCGATCGCGTTGCGGATCGTGGTCTTGTCGGCGCCGGAGGTCGAGGGGAGCACGAGCCCGGCCGCGCCGGCATAGACCACGATCGCCACGTGGTCCTGCTCGCGGAGCTGATCGACCAGCAGGTCGAGCGACTTCTGCACCAGCGGGAGCTTGTTCGGCTCTCCCATCGAGCCGGACACATCGATCAGGAACACGAGGTTGCTCGGGGGGAGCTCGCCCATCTCCATCTTCTTCCCCTGCAGGCCGATCAGCACGAGCTGGTGGTCATCGTTCCAGGGGCAGTTGGCGACATCGGTGGTGATCGAGAAGGGATCGGCGGTGGTCGGCTGCGGGTAGTCGTAGGTGAAGTAGTTGATCAGCTCCTCGATTCTGACGGCGTCGGCCGGCGGGAGCGATCCGGTGGTGATATAGCGGCGGACATTGCTGTAGGCGGCGGCATCGACATCGATCGAGAAGGTGGAGAGTGGCTCGGACTCCGCCTTGACGAACTCGTTCTCGACGATACGATTGTAGCGCTCGCTCCCGGCGTAGCTCTCCTTGAGGCTCACCTCGTCCGCGTCCTCGGGAATGGCTCTGGCGGCCGAGTCGGCCATCGGGGCCGAGGCCGTGGTCGTGGGGAGGGGACGATCGACCGCGACCTCGGCACGCTCGCGGTTCGCGCCGCAGGCGGATAGTGCTATGACAAGCGCGACGGGCAAGGCTCGCGCGATCAGACTCTTCATGCGAATAAGCATCGCTGCACCTTCGAAACATGATGGTACGGGTCCGCTTCTTCCGTGGCCGGCGAGCATCGTCGCCGTCGGGGGAAGTCGGAGTTGAAGATTGACCGCGCGGTCAGATCGCTACACGCAGGATGTGAGCGAATGTTACCGCGATGAAGAGCCGGGAGCGGAAGAGCGATCAGAAGGCGGGCAAGGGCGGCCACGGGGGATCGATACGGAGCGTCATCCGGATGTGGGGGCGGGCCTCCGCGCCCGCCCAGCCACGCGGCGATGCGACGATCAGAGGAGGCGATTAGCGGAAAAGAGAAGGGCGGCCACGACGGGCCGCCCTCGAGAAGTAGTCGCCGGAAATCATGGCCGTCGGAAGAGGTGGAGCTCGGTGAGGATGTCGATCACGGTCTCGCGCGCCTTCGGGCCCCATGCGCCGCTCGGCGCCTCCATGTTCGCGGCGAAGACATACTCGTGCCCGTCGGCTCCGGTGAGGTGGCCGACGAACCATCCGAGCGTCCGGTTCCCCCACTCTCCGCTGCCGGTCTTGCCGCTGAGCACCGCGCCGTCGCTGGTCATCATCACCATGATCTTCCGCGTGATCTCCATCGCGCGACGATCGAACGGGAGCTCGTTCCGATAGAGACGTCGGAGAAACTCCACCTGCTCGTCGGCGCTGATCTTCAACGAGCTGTCGGAGAGCCAGAACTGGGTCAGTCCGGCGGACATGTCGCGGTTGCCGTAGCCGACGGAATCCAGCCAGTGTTGCATCCGCTCGACGCCGACCAGCGTCGCCACCTTCTGATAATACCAGACCACCGAGAGCTTGAAGGCGCTGTCGAGCGTGAAGTCGTGCTCGGTCTCCTTCCGGCTCATCGGGCGTCCGTCCCAGGCGAACATCGTATGCTCGTCGCGCACCGCGCCGGTCTGAAGGCCGGCCATGGAGTTGAAGATCTTGAAGGTGGAGCAGGGGGGGACGCGCTCGGCGGCGCGCTCCGGGTTGTAGCGGATGATCGTGCCGGCCGTCATGTCCAGCAGCACGAAGCAGGCGGTGGTGTAGCCGCGGAAGTGCGCGGCGTAGTCCGGGGAGCTCTGCGCGCGCGTGGTTGTGTGGACGAGCAGGGGCGCAAGCAGCAGCGCGAGGAGAAGATGTCGGATCATGGAGGTCGGAGGTTGAGGTTGCCGGTTCCGTGAAGAGCGCTCGATGAGGTCTCGAAGGGCGCCACGCCCCTCTCCCGGAGGCGTTACGACGGAGACCGAATGCTGGCGAAATGCCGTTCGGGAAACGACGAGGCCGCGACGAGATCTCTCCGTCGCGGCCTCGGTATCACGATACACTCGCCGGCCGGGCGAGGATCACTCGGTGATCACTAGCTTCTGCGCCGCGCTCGTGCCGTTGCACTCCAGCACCAGCAGATACGCGCCGGCCGGATAGCCGCGCGCGTCGATCGTGGCCGTGTAGGCGCCGGCGGCGCGGTCGGCATCCACCAGCGTCGCGACGGAGCGGCCGGTGGCATCGACCAGGCGAAGCGTCACGTGTCCGGCGGAGGGAACGCGATAGCCCAGCTCGGAGCGGCCGTTGGTCGGGTTCGGCGCGGCCGCGGTGAGGAAGAGGAGCTTGTCGTGCGAGGTCACCAGCTCGGCCGGCACCGCCGCCGGGGCCTTCGTCTTCCAGAGCACCAGCCAGGAGTTCAGGTCGACGCGCGCGCCGAAGCCCTGACCGCTGTTGCTCGGCTGCGGCACGTACGGCTCGCCATCGACGGTGGCCTCGTAGGTGAGGGTGTTGGAGCCCTTCTTGATCGCGCTCGTCACGTCGGCGATGAAGGGGGCGACATCCTAGCCCGGGCACCATCCGCCGCGGCCGAGGTACCAGGTGCCGTACTGATTCGGCACGGTGCCGCTGTCGATCTGATCCATGCATCCGGTCTCGGTGCCGGCCATCGGGAAGCCCTTCATGTACTCGGTGCCGTTGACCCGGAAGTGATGCTCGTGATTGCAGAACTCTGCGCAGTTGGCCACCTCCGCCCCCCAGCCATGTCCGGAGATGATCGCCACCAGTTGCACCTTGCCGGCCCAGTCGGGGATGGTCACGGTGATCGGCGTCTTGGTGTCGTTGTAGGTCTCGGTAAAGTCGCCGCCGCTCCAGAGGGGAATGATCTCGTACGGCGACTCGGCGCTCTTGGTGTTGCTCAGGTGAAGCTTCGCGTTGATGATCCAGGCATCCTGCGTCACGAACCGGAAGTGATGACGGCCGCCGTTGCGGAGGCGCGCCAGGAACGGCGTGGCGTCGGTGACCCACTTCCCTTCGCGGGCGTAGGCGGTCACCCACCGGCCGATCTCGTCGGGGCACTTCGTGGTATCGGTCTGGTCACAGATGTAGAGGTTGGCCAGGTAATCCCACTCGAAGCAGGGCTTGCTGGAGCGGTGGAGGCAGTCCATGCTCAGCTCGAGCTCCATCCTGTCGAACTGCGCCATCGTGGCCTCGTCCGGCAGCGTCACCTCGCCGGAATAGCGGGTGCCGGCGGTCGAATCGTTCTGGAAGATCGGAACCACCAGATCGGAGGTGGCGATCTTCTTCTGCATCTCGAGCTCGAAGTTGAAGCGGCGCACCTCGTTGGCCAGGAACTCGAACCGGGCGTTGGTGGTTCCATCGACCAGGCCGAGGTAGCCGGCGCTGCGCACCCGCTGGAACCGGTCGATCGAGACCGCATAGTAGCCCTTCTTCATCACGTCGCCGATCCAGCCGGAGAGCTTCTTGGCCGGCTTCGGCACGTAGTGGACGCGCGTTTCCCAGTAGGTGCGCAGGTCCTGATCCACGCCGTCGAGCGCCTCATCCACCCACGCCTTCATGTCCCCGACGTCGTTCATCGCCGTGACGCTGTCGTTCGAGTAGCTGAGGAAGAAGTAGTGGACGTTCATCGGCGAGTTGACCAGCAGCGCCTGCACGTCGGAGTGCCAGAGCGCCTCGCTATAGGTATTCCCCTTCAGATAGGGGATGAAGACGTAGGTATCGACGTCGTTCCAGTTCTTCTGGAAGTCCCAGTCGCCATCGAGCGTCGGGACGACGAAGGGGCCGGCGATATCGTACGACTTGGTGCCGTAGGGACCGTCGGAGAATTTCTGCGCGCTGGCCGGCAGGCTCAGCAGCGCCAGGCCCAGAAGCATGGAAAGGAGCAGGAGGGAGCGTTTGATCATGACATGCAATCGGAATATGGACGATCGGGAGAGTCGGGCGGACAAGTATAGGAAGAGCTGAAGAATTCGCCTCATACCATCCTGGCCCATCCTTTGATCGACGCCATTTCGAAAGGGCCGGACGACGGCCCGGAATTGGACCCGGACGAACCGAACTGAAATCGAACAGGAGCAGGTACGATGCGAAATCTCATCAGAGGACTGATTGCCGGCTGGGGCGCCAAGAAGCTCGGCTGTGGCTGCTTCAGCACCGTGATCATCTTCATCATTCTCTACTGGCTGCTCGGCCACGTGATCCGTTGAGCGCGATCCGCCGAGCGTAATCCGCCGAGCGCGATCCGCCGAGACGTGAGCTCGAGATGATCTCGCGGGCCGGCCGGCACGGAAACGGCACGCGCGGGAAGACCCATGGCTTCCCGCGCGCGGTCGATATCCGACGGATGTCGATATCCGACGGATGTCGACGCGTTCAGGTGAAGCCCGCGATCGGCGATGAGCCATGGCGCGCGCGATGCATTTCAGCGTATCGAGAATCTCCACCCGTACGTCGATCGGCGTTTCAGCGTCATCATGAGCTCGGCCGTCCGCGGAGCTACCGGGCGGTTTTCCTCCGGTCCATCTGGGCGCGAAGCTGATCGGACATCCGGTTGCGCTCCCTCACGTTGCCGGAGAGGAGGAGCTGCCGCGCGCGTGGTGGAAAGATTCTCTCGACATCCTCCGCGTAGCTGGCGCCGGGGCCGGGAGCGCGGCTGCCGATCACGCGATAACCGGCGTTCTCCTGGAGCAGCGTTACCTCAAGCGGGAGCATGGTGCCGCTGCCGCGGCGGAGCTCGCCGCCGTATCGATAGAACTCCTGGCAGTAGGCGTAGATCCAGAGCACGGAGGTATCGCCGGCGTCGCGCCGATCGAGGAGCATGTAGACGGAGGATGGGCGCCCACCGAAGCCGGTGAGGGCGACGGTGCTGTCGAGATATGCCTCCACGACCGGCTCCATGCGTCCGTCGCCGGCCACGTCGTTCGTCGGGCCACCGGTCTCCTGGCCGCGGCGGTCGCACGCGGCCACCAGCAGCGCCATCACGATCATCAGTACCGCCGGCATCATCCGGCCGGCTCCGCTTCTCCCGTTCATCCGACATCCTCCGATTGCTCAGTTCCGCGCGGCGCGAGGCCCCGCCTTGTTGGCGACGATGCGCGGCGCGAGGGCGTGTATCGGCGGATGTGGCTCGGGCATATACGTGCGGCCGATGCTCGATCGAACGGGAATATCGCGGTGGCGTTCAATCGAACGGAGATGTTATCGCGGCGGTGTTGGATTGAATGGGGGGGGGCGTGGCGATGTTCGACGGGGGATTGTAGTGGCGTTCAATTGAACGCCACTACATCACATCATCATGCCGGCACGCGATCATGCCGGCACGCGATCATGCCGGCACGCGATCATGCCGGCACGCGATCATGCCGGCACGCGATCATGCCGGCATCACAGCTTGGCCCGTGCCGGTCGGGACGG
>JBEHWX010000066.1:0-32922 GCA_048498995.1 Bacteroidota bacterium | reverse complement strand
GGCCATCGGGGACGATACGGCCATCGGGGACGATACGGCCATCGGGGACGATACGGCCATCGGGGACGATACGGCCATCGGGGACGATACGGCCATCGGGGACGATACGGCCATCGGGGACGATACGGCCATCGGGGACGATACGGCCATCGGCGTCCGACTGTCGCTACCGTACTGGGACCCGTTCCGGGTGCACGAGAAAGGCCGGATCGGGGACTGGTGGGTGGGCGCATTTCGTCACGGCTGCTCGGCAAGCAATTCGGACCGGGGCGGGACGTGCCTGCCGGGAGGGGGCAAACGGGGCTGGCGCGCGCATCGGCACGTCGATCGTGGCAGTGATTTCATGGTTCTTCATTCTCAATTCTCACTTCTCTTCAAGTTCTCTTACAGCGAAATTCCTCCGGGGCGCGTACCTTTGCGCGTTCGCATTCGATCCTTCCAACCAGCCGTGAAAGCTGCATGAGAGATATGATTCGCATCGCCTCCGGGCAGGGATTCTGGGGCGACCTCCTTACCGCGCCGATCGACCAGGTCACCAAGGGGCCGATAGACTATCTGATGATGGACTACCTGGCCGAGGTGACGATGTCGATCATGCAGAAACAGAAGCTCAAGGATCCGAAGCTCGGCTACGCGAAGGATCTGATCTCGACCATCGATGCGATCCTTCCGCAGCTGGTCGAGAAGAATATCAAGCTGATCACCAACGGCGGCGGCGTCAACGTCGAGGCCTGCCGGGACGCCATCCTCGAGGTGGCGCGCAAGCACGGGCTCTCGATCAACGTCGGTGTCGTGGCCGGGGACAACATCCTCGACGATATCGACGAGCTGGTCTCCGGCGGCGCCGAGCTGAAGAACATGGAGACCGGGGAGCCGGTCTCCGATGTCCGCGACCGCGTCCTCTCGGCCAACGTCTACCTCGGGGCCGCGCCGATCGTCGAGGCGCTCCGTCAGGGAGCGCAGATCGTCATCACCGGCCGCACCACCGATACCGGGCTCTGCCTGGCGCCGATGATCCACGAGTTCGGCTGGAGCCTGGACGACTGGGATAAGCTGGCCGCCGGCACCATCGCCGGTCATATCATCGAGTGCGGCGCGCAGTCCTCCGGCGGCAACTTCATGGGGGACTGGAAGAGCGTCCCGGACATGGCCAACGTCGGGTTCCCGATCGTCGAGGCCTATCCGACCGGCGAGTTCTTCGTCACCAAGCACGAGGGGACCGGCGGGCTGGTCTCGCGCGGCACCGTGGCCGAGCAGTGCCTCTACGAGATCGGCGACCCGAGCGTCTACATCACGCCTGACGTGGTGGCCGACTTCACGACGATTCAGCTCGAGGACCAGGGGAACAACCGCGTCCGGGTGTTCGGGATCAAGGGGCGGCCGGCCACGCCGTTCTACAAGGTGTCGATGAGCTATTCCGACGGCTACTCCGCCTTCGCCACGCTCACCTACGCGTGGCCGGAGGCGATCGAGAAGGCCAAGGCGGCCGACGGCATTCTCCGCGCGCGGATGAACAAGCTCGGACTCCGGTTCGACGAGGTGCTCACCGAATATGTCGGCTACAACGCCTGCCACGGCCCGCTCTCGGCCGCGGTCAATCCCGATCCGCAGGAAGTGATGATGCGCGTCGGCGTGCGTGGGCCGGACTTCAAGTCGGTGGAGCGCTTCGGCAAGGAGATCGCGCCGCTGATCCTCACCGGTCCTCCGAACGTCACCGGATTCGCCGGCGGACGTCCCCGTCCCTCCGAGGTGGTGGCCTACTGGCCGGCCCTGATCGAGAAGGAGCGCATCAACCCGCGGGTCGCCGTCGACGTGATCCGCTCGGCGGAAGTCCCCGCCTGAACCGATCCCCCCGGGCCGTCGATGGCCGGGACATGACGCAGGAACCAGAAGAAAACATGAAACGAGTACAACTGCTCAAGCTGGCGCACGCGCGCTCCGGCGACAAGGGGGATGCCGGCAACGTCGGCGTGATCGCCCGTCGCCAGGAATACTATCCGATCATCGCCCAGGCGCTCACCGCCGAGAGGGTGAAGGAGCATTTCACCGGCATCTGCAACGGTCCGGTCGATCGCTTCGAGCTGCCGAATCTCTGGGCGCTCAACTTCCTGCTGCACAACACGCTCGGCGGCGGCGGCACCGTCTCGCTCAAGCTCGACGCGCAGGGAAAAACGCTCTCCTCGGCGATGCTCCGGATGGAGATCGAGGTGCCGGACGAGCTCGAGGTCTGACCGCCTCCTTCCGCCCTCGATGCGCGAGCTCGTCTGGCGCGCGCCGGGCACGCATACATCGCATGGGCCGCCGCTCGCCGGAGCCATTCCGGCGAGCGGCGGCGTCGCAATCCGAATCATCGACTCCAACGCCAACGGAAACCGACCATCGTGGCAACGACAACGACGCTGATCGAGGAGGCCCTGGCCTTCTTCATCGACGAAGGGGTGCTCACCTTCGGCGACTTCACCCTCAAGAGCGGACGGAAGTCCCCCTATTTCTTCAACACCGGCTCCCTCTGCTCCGGACGCCAGCTTGCCCGGATGGGGGAGCTCTACGCGCGCCGGCTCCAGGAGCTCGATGAGTTCGCCGATGCCACCGTGATCTTCGGCTCGGCCTACAAGGGAATTCCGATCGCCGTCTCCTCGGCCATCGCCATGGCCTCCGGCTCCCGCGGCGAGATCCGCGCCGTCAGCGACCGGAAGGAAGCCAAGACCCACGGCGACGCCAGCGGCTTCCTCGGCGTGCTCCGCCAGGGGGACCGCGCGGTGATCGTCGACGACGTGATCACCACCGGCGGGACGAAGGTGGAGGCGATCGAGAAGCTCCGCGCCGCCGGCTGCGAGCCGCTCGGCTTCATCATCGCGTTCGATCGCGCCGAGCCGGTGGACGATTCCGGCCGCACCGCCCGCGAGGTGTTCCAGGAGCAGACCGGCCTGACCGTGCACGCGCTGCTGTCGGTACACGACATCATCGCCGCCCGCCCGGATCTCGGCGAGCGGCTTCGCGCGCACCTCGACACGTTCTCGGCATGAGCGGGATGGGGAGATTCGAAGTGAAGGCGCGGCAGGCATGGCCGCGTGCGCGTCGGCGCGTGCTCCGGGGCGCTGGCTGGCTGGCGCTCCCGCTCGTGGCCGCGCTGGCGGTCGGCTGCGGAGACAACGAGGCGCCGAAGCCGCGGGGGATCGATTCCCTCCGCGTCAGGGACCGCCTTCCCTCCGGACGCTTCCAGATTCCGACCACGCACACGCCGGCACCCGATCTCTGGATCTCCCTTCCGGAGGGCTACACCGTGAAGGGAGTGGGGAAGATGCCGAACGACGAGTTCTACATCTTCAGCAAGAGCGACCCGACCCTCAAGGATCCCTCGGCGGTCTCGACCGGCTTCCTCCGGATCTATATCGGCGTGATGACCCAGAGCGCCATCCCCCCGGGACGCGCCGTGGAGCACCGCGCCGCGCTGATCGCCGGGCATCCGTTCGAGTGGTCGGTCTGGAGCGACACGCTCGCCGACAAGCGGAGCTTCCTGAACCGCGAGATCACCAGCGACGATTTCTTCGCCTCGATCTCTCCGGAGCTGGCCCGCGCGCCGCTCCATCTGCACATCTACGTCGGCGGGACCGATTCGGCGCACGTCGCCGATCTGGAGCATGCCGCGCAGACGCTCGCGATTACTCCCTGAGTCCGTTCCCAACCGAGAGAGGACCGATGTCGACCCGACCCCGCGCTTCCGTCCCGATGCCCTCCGCGCGCCCGATGCTCACGAGCCGTCCGGCTGCGATGCTCCTTCCGGCTGCGATGCTCCTTTCCGCCGCGCTCCTCATGACCGGCCTCCTCGGCGCCTGCGCTCCGAAGAAGGACCGGAGCGCGCTCCTGAAGGGGATTCCGACGGAGAAGATCCGGCTGGAGATGGAGCATACCACCGCCCCCGATCTGGAGATCACGGTGCCGAAGGGATTCATCGCCAACTGGGCCAAGGAGGCCCGGTACGACAAGTTCTATATCTACGACCCGGCCGATACCGGCGTGACCCAGCGCGGCCTGCTGATCGTCGACCTCTCGCCCACGCCCGCGCTCTCGATCCCGGACTCGGCCAAGACCGACAAGAGCCGCGGCACGATCGCCGACGAGAGCGTCACCTGGCGCGAGGCGGTGCTCAAGGACGAGACGCCGCACGTGCATCAGCGTGAGATGGTACAGAAGGATCTGCTCGGGCGCTACCAGAGCAGCGACAACGCCGGGCCGATCATCCTGCACGCGATCATTGCCGGCAGCGATTCGACGCTCGTGGAGCGGCTCACCGCGTCGGTCGAGTCGATCAAGGTTCTTCCGGCCAAGCCGAACCTCTGAGGGGGCGCTCGGTGATGCGCGCTGGGCTTCTTCTGCTGATGTTTCTTCTCGCGGCCGCGCCGCTTGCCGCCGAGCCGCCGGATACCACGTCGCTCGAGGAGTATCTGCGCGAGCCCTCGACGCCGGATGGGATCGGCGCCCGTGCCCGCGGCTATCTCTACCAGCGTCTGGATGTCCGCGACCCCGACGGCGTGCGCGAGCTGCTGTCGGCCATGGCGGCGCATCCGGAGTGGGAGGGATGGATCACGCCGCGCGAGCTGCTGCTGGCCCGGATCTACGCGGTCGAGCCGCTGGTGACGCGCGATCCGATGCTCGGCGCGCTCCTGGCCCAGGCGCCGCTGCGCCCGCGGGCGCGCGTCGGCGTGCTGCGTGAGGAACTGTTGACGATGGAGCAGACGGTGGTGCGTGGGGGCCTGGCGCCGCTGTCGGAGCGGTACCTCCGCGCCGGGCTCGACAGCGTCGAGCTTCGCTTTCTCAATCTTCTGATCGACCACCTTCTGGTGAAGGGGTACCGCGCTCGGAGCGAGCTGAACCGCGAGGTGGACCGTTTCATCGAGGAGGCTCCCACGAGCCCGCTCGCCGCGCTGGCGGCCACCTACCTACGCTATCCCTATCGAGAGGAGCGCTTCGGCCTCGCCTTCGGCGCCGGCTATATCCTGGGACGATTCCTCGGGCCGGTGAGCGATCGCTTCTCCTACCTGCACGGCGCCACGCTGGGCGGCGAGCTCTATCTGGACCGCGTCACGATCGTCGGGGGGCTCGGCTTCGGCACCGCGCGCCTTTCGAGCGGTTTCACGGCGGCCGGCGAGGCATGGCCGGCCGGCAATGCCCCGATCGTGCTCGGCTCGCTGCTGGCCGGGTGGGAGCTCCGCCACGGACGACTCGCCATCACGCCGCTTGCCGGTCTGGCGTTTCAATCGATCAGAAGCCCGGGGGAGCAGACGCCTGAGTCGCGGCTGCCGAGCACCGGCGGGCGGGTCGGCGTGGAGCTCGGCGCGCTGGTCGGCTACAGGATTCCGTTCGACCGCGGCACCCATATCGATCTCCGTTTCCGTCTCGGCTGGAGCTCCACCTCGGCGGGGGAATACGACCCGGCGTTCCGCGGAAGCAGCTACTTCGCGGGGCTCGGCTTCGCGCTGGTGCATCGTCCGTATCTGAGCGTCTGGTAGCCGGCACCCGCTGACGCTCGCCGCGCGATCATCCCACGACCACTACTTCTCGACGTTGCCCAGGAAGAAGGAGACGATCAGCATCGTGAGCACGAACATGGTGATGAGGGTGAAGAGATAGTCGCGCTGGTAGAAGAAGGTGAGGATCGAGACGAAGACCCGGACGATCGGGGTCGCGATCAGAATCAGCACCCCGAGCATCATGATCCCGTCGCCGGTGCCGGCGGCGATGCCGGCGAACACGTCGGAGATCGAGTGCGGGAAGCTCGCGCTCACGCTCGCCAGCCGGAGCATGTCGTCGTGGGAGCTGAGATACTCCGGATGATGGACGAAGCTCACGACGATGCCGGCAACGATGGTCACGAGGCTGGCGACGACGCCGGCGCGGAGGATGGTGCTGATCAGCAGCTCGACGCGGCGTACCCGCTCGTCGTCGGCCGCGGAGGTCGGGGGAGTGGAGGTCGTGATCATTGAGTGATTCCCTTTACGAGCATCTGCACCGAGACCCAGAGGAGCACCACCACGAAGATGATCCGCACCGTGGAGCTTTCCAGTTTGCCGAGCAGCCGCGATCCGAGCGTGGCGCCGCAGAGCACGCCGGCCGCCACCGGCGCGGCGATCAGCGGGTTGATGTCGCCGCGCATGAAGTAGATCCCGGCGCTGGCCGCCGCGGTGACGCCGATCATGAAGTTGCTCGTGGCGGTCGAGACCTTGATCGGCAGATTCATCGCCAGATCCATCGCCGGCACCTTCAGCGCCCCCGAACCGATGCCGAGCAGTCCGCTCACCACGCCGGCCACGTACATCAGTCCCAGCCCGAACGGCGCGCGATGCACGCGATAGGCGATCTCCTTGCCGGCCGCCTCGTCGTAGTACTCGCCATGTAGCCGGAGCCGGTCGGCCCAGGTGACGCGCCCTTCGTCCGGGCTCGTGGTCGATTTCCGCTTGCGGAACATCGCCAGCGCCGAGTATCCCATGATGACGCCGAAGATCACGTAGAGCCATCGCGGGTCGAGCAGGCCGGCCACGTAGGCGCCGGTGATGGCGCCGGTGGTGGTGGCGACCTCCAGGAACATGGCCACGCGAAGATTCGTCATTCGCTCCCGGACGTAGGCCGCCGCGGCGCCGCTCGAGGTGGCGATCACCGAGACGATCGACGCGCCGATCGCGAAGCGGATATCGACCTTCAACAGGAGCGTGAGCGCGGGAATGATGATGATGCCGCCGCCGAGGCCGAGCAGGGAGCCGAGCACGCCCGCGGTCAACGAGATCGCGAACGAGACGAGCACGAATATGAGTGGAGTCATCGTCTGAAGAGATTCGCCACGGTCCGCATCACCCGACCGGAACAACCGCGCCGTTGCGTGAATGCCGGAAAGTGAAAGGACCGTGCCGGGAGAGCATGAGCGGGCGGCGAGCTCGTGGGAATTCGCCGTGGATGCCGAGGAGCGGGGATCGTCTCGAAGTCGACAACGCCCGCCGGGCGGCCCGCGGCATCCGCAATTGGACCGAATATAACGCCGCGCCGACCAATGGGCGTGGTTTCACCATGTGAGCCGGCGGCCGGCAATCGGTCGATCTTGCTAACTTCCCTTCTCTGCGTTCCACATTCCCAATGGATCCGTCATGCTCTGCCTGAAGATTCCCTCGCAGCCCGCCTGGATCGAGGTTGCCAAAAACGATCTGCGCCGCGTGCTCCTGGACCACGCCCATTGCGAGAAGAAGGCCGCGACCAACGCCATCTCCCTGGTCAACCGCTATCCGGGGCGCGTGACCCTGGTGCGGAAGATGATCGACCTGGCTCGGGAGGAGATGGAGCACTTCGAGCAGGTGCACGAGGTGATCGTGGCGCGCGGCTACGAGCTGGAGCGCGATCCGGGGGATGCCTACGCGCAGGCGCTCCACAAGGAAGTCCGCAAGCAGGAGCCGGAGCGGATGCTCGATCTGCTCCTGGTGGCCGCGCTGATCGAGGCGCGCTCCTGCGAGCGCTTCTCGCTGCTGAGCAAGCACGTCGCCGACGATGAGCTCAAAACGTTCTATGCCTCGCTCCTCGCCTCCGAGGCGGGACACTACCGCACCTTCTTCGACATCGCCCGAGAGTATTTCCCGGAGCCGGATGTGCGCCGCCGTCTCGACGAGCTGGCCACGCGCGAGGCGGAGATCATCCTCTCGCTCGAATCCGACCCGACCATGCACGGTTGAAGAGAATTGAGAATTGAGAATGCTGAATGATGAAATAAGAGGGGAGAGGTGGGAGCGGACTGCCGTCGGGCTTGCGTACGGATCGCACATCATCAACGACCGAGAATCAACATGCGCGTGATCTTCATGGGAACCCCGGAGTTCGCGGTTCCCTCGCTTCGTGGCATCCTCGACGCAGGCCACGACGTTCCGCTGGTGGTCTCCACGCCGGACCGCGCCAAGGGGCGCGGGCTCAGGACGGCGATGTCGCCGGTCAAGGCGTTCGCGCTGGAGCATGGGCTGGCGGTCTCGACGCCGGAGTCGCTGAAGGATCCCGCATTCGCCGAGGAGATCCGCGCCGCCGGGGCGGAGGTGATCTGCGTGGTCGCTTTCAGGATCCTTCCGGAGTCGATCTACACCATCCCGCCGCGGGGCAGCTTCAATCTGCATGGCTCGCTGCTGCCGAAGTACCGTGGGGCCGCGCCGATCAACTGGGCGATCATCAACGGCGAGAGTGAGACCGGCGTCACCAGTTTCTTTCTGCAGCGGAAGGTCGATACCGGGAGCATCATCCTGCAGCGGAGCATTCCGGTCGGCCCGGAGATGACCGCCGGCGAGTTGCACGACGTGATGATGGAGGTGGGGGCGGACGTGGTGGTCGAGACATTGCGAAAGATCGACGCGGGTGATATACTCCCGCTGCCCCAGGACGACAGCCAGGCCACACCAGCGCCGAAGATCTTCCGCGATGACTGCCGCATCGACTGGACACGTCCGGCCGAGCGGCTTCACGATTTCATCAGGGGACTTTCTCCCTATCCCGGCGCGTTCACCGAGCGGGGAGGGAAGGTTCTGAAGATCCTGCGCGCGAGAATCCGGCATGATTCTGGCTTACTTCCGGGGGAGACCCACGCAGCAAACGGGACGTTGTTGATAGGAACGGGAAGCACGGCGCTCGAAGTCGTCGAGATTCAGCTTGAGGGGCGGCGCGCAATGTCGATCGAGGAGTTTCTGCGGGGCACCACTTTCGAGCAAGGAGAACGCGTAGGATGCTAGCCCCCATAGAGCAGCTCTGCCATGGCCCCCGTCCGATGGTCGTCGCGCATCGCGGCAACTCCGGCGTTGCGCCCGAGAATACCCTTATCGCGATCCGCCAGGGCGTCGAGGCCGGCGCCGAAATGGTCGAGATCGACGTGCAGCGCACCGCCGACGGAAAGCTGATCGTCTTCCATGACGCGGTGCTCGGACGCACCACCAACGGCTCCGGCAAGGTGAGCGCGTTCACCTACGAGGAGCTTTCGCGGCTCGACGCCGGCTCCTGGATGGGCTCGGAGTACGCCGGCGAGCCGATTCCGCTGCTGAGCGACGTGCTCGCCTATCTCCGCGGCCGTGCCTACTTGAACATCGAGCTGAAGCGCCATCCGGGGGGGAACGATCCGGACGGAGCCCGCTTCCTCGACGACGTGCTCGGCGCGCTCCACGATGCCGGCGTGCTCGGCCAGGTCCTGATGTCGTCGTTCGATCACGAGCTGCTGGCGCGCGCGCGCGAGGTGGATCCCGCCGTTCCCTGCGCGGTGATCCTCCATCCCGAGGATCGCGCCCTTCCGTCGGAGCGAGCGCTCCCGGTCGGCGCCAAGGCGGTGGTGCTCGGCAAGCATCAGCTCTCGCACGCCCGGATGGCCGATGCTAGGGAGCATCATCTTCCGGTCGGCGTCTACACCATCAACACGCCGGACGAGGCGCTCCGCGCCGCGCAGTATGGAGCGCGCGCGCTGGTGTCGAACTTCCCCGGTCGCGTGATCGACGTTCTCGTTTCGGCCGTTCCCGCGCGCGACGCCGCCTGAGCGGTTCTCCGAGGGAAGACTTCTTCGCACATGTTCATCCGCCCCCGCCGACCGCTGCGTCGCGCGGGGGCGGTTCGCGTTCCAGCGGTTCGTTCGGCGATGGTTCGCGTTCCGATGTTTCGCGCCGCCATGGTCGGGTTCGACGCCGGGGCTGACTCGTCCCGCCGTACACCGGTGTCCCGACCGGGGCCCCGCCGGGGCCGCGGGGGAGGATCCTCGAGCGCGGGGCGTCAGATCCGGAGCCTCCACCATGCGTCCCCTTGCAACGTTCCTCCGTCGACCGCCTTCCCCGATCCCCATCTTCCTGATGCTCCCGTTCCTGGTTGCCGCCTGTTCCGATGAGCCGCCGAAGCCGGTGGTGATCATCCGTCGGATGCCGTAGGACTCGCTCTTCGCGAGGACGAAGCAGGTGATGGAGCCGAGCGGCTACCGCATGACGTACGAGTCGTTCGAGGATGGGGAGATGCTGGCGAGCGCTGCGGCGAGGCGGGGAGGGATGGGTGGAGGATTCTGCCGCGCGGTCGGTCGCTCCGGGGAATCACGCGTGTGAAGGGGACCACGTCCCGTTGATGGTTCCCTATATCGGCGTCGACGTGGCCTCCAGCCGGACTGTTCGGCGAATCGGCCGGATCAGGGGAGCGGTGGTATTGCGACACGATCGAATCGCTCCAGGGGATCCGCGCGCGGAAGGGCTCCCGGCGAGGCGCCGAAGGTCCGGGGGACATGCGGGCACATCGGAATCCGGGTATCGGAATCCGGGTATCGGAATCCGGGTATCGGAATCCGGGTATCGGTAGCCGGGTATCGGTAGCCGCACGTCTTCAGCGTGCGCTCCGTAGCCGACGGCGGGGCGGCCACGGGGGGCCGCCCGTACGAGTGGCGTTGGCGGAATGCGGGTATCGGTAGCCGCACGTCTTTAGCGTGCGCATGCTTTCGGCGTAGTTGCCCGTGCGGCGACGTCTTCAGCGTGCGCTCCTCGGCCGACGGCGGGAAGGCCATGGGGAAGCCGCCGGCAAGGGGCATTCGCGGCTCATATCAGGCGTTGAAAGGAGGGGATGATTCCGAGCTAGGATTCCGCCAAGATTCTAGGAAGGGGATTCCGAATGGCATTTCGTCTCGTTAAAAACTTTACCGGCGCTTCATAAAGAAAGGGGAGGTTCGTAACTTCATCGACTGATGTTGCATCGCTTCATGTATCAGACTGCCTCCAACACTGAGCCCGCCCGCCGGAGATCCTGGCAGGCAGGTCGGACCGGATCACGCCGGACGAACGGAGGAGACTTCCGGGAGTCGATCAACCCGTTACCCTAGGCCGGAGGCAGTTCTGCCCCGGCTTTCTTGCTTGGCCACGGTTTCCCTCTCACATATAGGATTGAACGCTCATGGCGTATCGGCAGACAGTCGAGCCGGTCGGTAGGTGGTCGAAGATCGCGATGGTGTACAAGCGCCATTCGGGCTCCTGGGCCTGGATCCTCCATCGCCTGACCGGCATTTCGCTCACGGCGTGGCTCTTTCTTCACATCTGGGCGCTCACGTCGATCGCGCACGGTCGCGCGGCTTTCGAGCAGGAGATGGTGATGTTCCGCAAGCCGGTCTTCGCCGTGCTCGAGTGGCTCCTCTTCATCCCCGTCATCTACCATTCGCTCAACGGATTCCGCATCGTCCTCGTCGATCTTGGCCGCGGCGCGCGCAACCACAAGAGCATTCTCCGGACCGTCTACGCCCTTGCCGGCGTGGCCACCGTGGTGATGGCGTTCCTGATGCTTTCTCACTTCTTCACCGGCAAATAATCCGATTTCACCATGGAAGAACCTCGTACACGTGCTTTCCGCTATAAGGGCCGCGGCGGTTCCGGAGCATTTGCCTGGCTGATGCAGCGTCTGTCCGGTCTGGCTCTGATCATCCTGACCGTGGGGCATTTCCTCATGGTCCATTATAACCCGGATGCCGGCCATACCTGGGACGCGGTGGTATCGCGCATGTCCAACCCGGCCTTCATCGGGCTGTATGCCGCGTTCCTGATCCTCGGCATGTATCACGGTGTCCAGGGCATCTGGAACATCATCCGCGACTTCAAGCTCAAGCCGATCGTCGCCATCTCGATCTTCGGCGTTCTGGTCGTCGTTTCCCTGGTCTTCCTCGGCATGGGGCTGAACACGCTGTTCACCTTCGATCCGAACGCCGGAGCCCAGGCGGCCGCCTCCGTGGTCGGCCACTGACCGATACCGGACGGCGGGGCACCGATCGGCCCGGATGACGCCCTCGAGAGTGCCTGAAGGTATCCTCGACCGGCGCCCGGAATAGCCCGACCAGCCAGCCCCGACACCTCGCGGCCACGCGACGGATCCGCCGATATGCGCGGCCCGAGCCGATACGCGGCTCTGGCCGATGAGCGGCCCAAGCCGATACGCGGCCCAAGTCGATACGCGGCCCGAGCCGATGAGCGGCTCGAGAGGCCGCATCTCCGCTGACGTTGAACCCCCATGGTTCCGCATGGGATCAAACATTCTTCATAGAGAGCAATGGTTCATCATTTTGATGTTTTGGTTGTCGGTGCCGGTGGCGCCGGCCTTCGCGCCGCCGTCGAGATCCCGGAGCCGTATACCTGCGCGGTGCTGAGCAAGGTGCATCCGCTCCGCTCGCACACCGGCGCGGCTCAGGGGGGCGTCTGCGCGGCACTCGCCAACGAGGAGGAGGATTCCTGGGAATGGCACGCGTTCGATACCGTCAAGGGCTCCGATTACCTCGGTGACCAGGACGCCATCGAGGCGATGTGCTACGACGCCATCCGCGCCATCATCGAGCTCGAGCACATGGGCATGCCCTTCTCCCGCACCAAGCAGGGGAAGATCGCCCAGCGCCGCTTCGGCGGCCATACCCGCCCCTCCGTCGAGGATCCGAACAAGCGCGTGGCCGTGCGCCGCGCCTGCTATTCGGCCGACCGCACCGGGCACGTGATGCTCCATACCCTCTATGAGAACTGCGTGAAGAACCGCGTGAACTTCTTCAACGAGTTCTTCATCACCGACGTGATCATCGAGGAGAACGTCTGCCGCGGCGTGGTCGCCATCGAGATCCGCACCGGTGAGGTGCATACCTTCCACGCCAAGGCGACCATCTTCGCCACCGGCGGCCTCTGCCGTGCCTTCCGCATCACCTCCAATGCCCACGCCGGCACCGGTGACGGCACCGCCGTCGCCTACCGTCGCGGCGTGCCGCTGGAGGACATGGAGTTCATCCAGTTCCATCCGACCGGACTCTGGCGCCTCGGCATCCTCGTTTCCGAGGCGGCCCGCGGCGAGGGAGGCATCCTCAGAAACAAGAACAACGAGCCGTTCATGGAGCGTTACGCCCCGACGGTGAAGGATCTGGCCCCGCGCGACATGGTCTCGCGCGCCATCCTCACCGAGATGCGGGAGGGACGCGGCATCGTCGGCTCCGATGGCACCACGTATATCGGCCTCGACCTGACGCATCTGGATCGGAGCGTGCTCGACGAGAAGCTGCCGGAGATCACCGGCTTCGCGCGCACCTACCTCGGCGTCGATCCGGCCAAGGTGCCGATCCCGATCCAGCCGACCGCCCACTACGCGATGGGTGGCCTTCCGACCGACAAGGACGGCCGCGTGCAGGCCGACGAGCAGGGGAACTCGGTGCTCGGGTTCTATGCCGCCGGCGAGTGCGCCTGCGTCTCGGTCCATGGCGCCAATCGTCTCGGCACCAACTCGCTTCTCGACCTGGTCGTCTTCGGACGGCGCGCCGGGAAGGCGGTGGCCGACTTCCTCCGTCAGGGAGCGGAGTTCCACGCGCTGCCGGCCAACGCCGAGGAGCGCACCCGCTACCGGATGGGATGGATCATGAAGAGCACCGGGGGCGAGAAGGTGGGGGCGCTGCGCACCGAGCTGCAGAACCAGATGATGGAGAACGTCGGCATCTTCCGCACCGCCGAGGGGCTCGAGAAGATGGTCCGCGCGCTCGACTCGATCCGCGACCGCTACTCGCGCATCCAGATCGACGACAAGGGGAAGGAGTTCAACACCGATCTGCTCGACGCGCTTGAGCTGGAGAACCTGATCGACTCGGCCGAGGCGATCACCTTCGGCGCGCAGGCACGTCAGGAGTCGCGTGGCGGCCACAGCCGCGAGGATTTCCCGGCGCGCGACGATCAGGAGTGGATGAAGCATACCTTCGCGTTCCACAACGTGGGGCAGTCGCCGACCTTGAAGTACCGGCCGGTGGTCGTTACCCGCTACCAGCCGATGGAGCGGAAGTACTGATCGCCGATCCCGCCGGCATGGTGGGGGAGTATTCGTCGAAGCTCAATTCAGTCTTCATAGAACGGGATCAATGGACGCAACATTTCGCATCCTTCGCTATAACCCGGAGAAGGACAAGGCTCCTCACTTCGAGGACTACACGATAAAGAATGTCGATCCGACGTGGCGCGTGCTCGATATCCTCCACAAGATCAAGGAGGAGATCGACGGCACGCTCACCTTCCGCCGCTCCTGTGCCCACGGCATGTGCGGCTCGGACGGCATGAAGATCAACGGCAAGAACACGCTGGCCTGCTCGGCGCTCCTGCAGGATCTGAACCTCCGGAAGGTGATCACGATCGAGCCGCTGCCGTACCTGCCGATCGTCAAGGATCTGGTGGTCGACATGGCGGATTTCTACGCCAAGTACGAGCTGATCAAGCCGTACCTGATCGCCCGCGACACGCCGCCGGAGCACGAGCGGCTGCAGTGGCAGGAGGACGCCGAGCTGCTGATGGAGTCCACCAAGTGCATCCTCTGCGCCTGCTGCTCCACCTCCTGCCCGTCGCTCTGGTCGAACGACAACTTCATCGCGCCGGCGGCGCTGCTGAAGGCCTACCGCTTCATCTTCGACACGCGCGATCACGCGGCCGAGGAGCGTCTGGACATCGTCGATTCTCCCGATGGAATCTGGCGCTGCCACACGATCTTCAACTGCGTGGAGGCCTGCCCGAAGGAGATCAACATCACCTGGCACCTCTCGCAGCTCAAGAAGCGCTGCGTCGAGCGTGAGCTGGCGTGACCTCTCCGTCGCCGGCTCGCCCGAAACCTCGGGCCTGCTCGAAACCTCGGGCTTGTCCGATACCTCGGGCCGGGCGCGCTGCATAGTCTGATACCGGCATGCGGGCCGGGGAGCGATCCCCGGTTCGCATCGTCGTTTCCGGGGGCGCCCCGCCTCCCGGATGCGTTCACGTGCCTCGGCATCCACACCGATCACCATTTCGACGAGCAGAGCCATGGACTTCCGCCAACACATCCGCTCCATCCCGAACTATCCGAAGCCGGGAATCGTCTTCCGCGACATCACGACGCTGATCGAGAACCCGGCCGCGCTCCGCGCCGCGGCCAACGCGCTGCTGGCCGACTGCTGCCTCGACGAGATCGACAAGGTGGCCGTGATCGAGTCGCGCGGGTTCATCCTCGGCAGCATCATCGCCTATCTGATCGGCGCCGGCGTCGTCATCATCAGGAAGCGGGGAAAGCTCCCGTCGACGACGCGCCGGATCGAATACGATCTCGAGTACGGCACCGACGTTCTCGAAGTCCACGAGGACTCGATCCGCCCCGGCGAACGGATTCTCCTGCACGACGATCTGCTGGCCACCGGCGGCACCATGGCCGCGGCCGCGAGCCTGGTCGGCCAGCTCGGCGGGAACATCGTCGGCGCTTCCTTCCTGATCGAGCTCGGGTTTCTCCCCGGCCGTGAGCGCCTTACCGCCGCCGGCGTGCCGACCGTCCATTCGCTGGTCAACTACGCCAGCGAGTCCGAGTAAGCACCCGCCGAACCGGGGCAACGGAACCGACCTGGCGGAACGGATCTTGTCCGATGGCTGGTTCTTCCGGATGCCGACATGATGCGCCATGGCGATGCGTCAGGAGTAGGTGAGCGCATCCGGTCGGCATCATGGATCGATGGGGAATTTTCTGGTGAATGATGAGCACACTGTATGATCTGATCGTGGTCGGCGCCGGGCCGGCCGGCCTGGCCTGCGCCATCGACGCGATGCGCCGGGGCCTCGACGTGCTGGTTCTGGAGAAGGGGACGGTGGTCAACACCGTGGTCGGCTATCCGGTCGGCGTCACCTTCTTCTCGACGCCGGAGCTTCTCTCCATCGGCGGCTATCCCTTCACGACGCCGAACATGCGTCCGACCAGGGAGGAGGCGATCCAGTATTACCGCGGCGTGGTCCGCGCCTCCGGCGTCAGGATCGAGCTGGACCGTCTCGTGCTGGCGATCGCGCCGGAGAGCGGCGCCGAAGCCGAGAGCGGCGCCGAAGCCGAGAGCGGCCGGAGCGGAGATGCGCCGATGCCGCTCAGGATCACCACCGATCACGGCGACTACCGCGCCCGGTTCGTGGCGCTGGCGACCGGCTATTTTGACCACGTGAATCTTCTCGGCGTTCCGGGAGAAGAGCTCCCGAAGGTGCACCACTATTACCGCGAGCCCTATCACTATTTCGACAAGGATGTGCTGGTGATCGGCGGCCGGAACTCCGCCGTCGAGGCGGCGCTCGACCTCTGGCGCCATGGCGCGCGCGTCACCATGATCCATCGCGGCGCGGAGTTCCACCGCGGCGTCAAGTACTGGATCCGCCCCGATATCGACAACCGGATCAAGAGCGGCGAGATCCGGATGCTCTGGCGGACGGAGGTGTCGGCGATCGAGCCTGAGCGCGTGCTCCTCCGGAACAACGAGACCGGCGAGACCTCCGAGCTGCCGAACCGCGCCGTCTTCGCGCTGATCGGCTATCGTCCGGACGCCGGGCTGATGGCCGCCTGCGGCGTCGACTTCGATCCGGCCACACTGGTGCCGGCCTTCGATCCGGTCACCCTCGAATCGAACGTTCCCGGACTCTACATCGTCGGGTCGGTCGCCTGCGGCTGCAAGACGTGGGAGATCTTCATCGAGAACGGGAGGGAGCACGCCGCGATCGTGGCCGCCGAAGTGGCCGGCAGGCTCGGCCGATGAGCCGCGCCAAGGACGCCGATGCCGGAGCATCCCGCTCCGGTGCACCCCGCTCAGGAGCATCCCGTGCCGATGATCGTCTCACGGTGATCGAGCGGACGGTGGCGATCGCCGCGCCGCCGGAAGCGGTGTTCGCCTTTCACGACGACCCTCGGAATCTGGCCAGGATCATGCCGCCGGGCGTCCGCGTGGAGCTGCTGGATGTGCGTGGCTCCGGCGTCGGACGACGGGTAACCCTCAGGATGACGCAGTTTCTGCTCCTCCGCCAGGTGATCGTGGTGGAGTTCGTCCGGCACGAGCCGCCGCGCGGGCTCGACGACGCGCAGGTGGAGGGGCCGTTCGCCGTCTGGCGGCAGTATCGGGAGATGATTCCCACGGCGGGCGGCACCGAGCTGCGCGATCGCGTGGAATACCGGCTCCCGTTCGGCCCGCTGGGGCGTCTGGTGGACCTGCTTCTGGTGCGCCGCCGCGTGGAGCGGATGTTCGCCTGGCGGCAGCGCGTCACCCGTCGGCTGCTGGAGGGGAGATCCGGGAATGGGGAGGGATAGCGAATTCCCGTATATTCACGGCTCGTTATTCCTCGAACCGTCTCCGTTCCGCAGTTGCCTTCATCGTTTCGCGCGGCATGGCCGGCGCGGACGGGCTCCCTTTCCGGGGTTCGTCGGCACCTCCGGCGCGCGGCGGTCCCATCTCCCCACGCAACCATCGGATGCACGCGGCGCGATCGGCCCCTCGGCCGGACCCGTCGCCGGCGGTGCGACGGGGCGGCTCCCCGGACAGGTCACGGGGCATGTCGGCGCGTCGGATTGCCTTGCATCGGGACTATTCCCCTCGCAGCTTGGCGACCCGCGCAACCGCGTCCGGCCAGCAATATCCTCGGCCAGGCGCCTCTGCGAGGCCTGTGTCAGGTGCAACTTCATTCTCCGACTGTGATACCGAACAACTGGTTGATCGCGGCCTCCTCCGGTCGCGCGTCCGTCGTCCGGACCCTCCTCTACGGAAGCACGCTTCTACTTCTCCTCGTCCTCGCTCCGGCGCTCCGTTCGCAGGTCGTCACCGGCGAGGGTGCCCGCTATCCCGGTACCACCGGTGAAGCTTCCCCGATCGATTCCTCCGGCCTGCAGGAGGGACGCTCCCGCACCGAGGTGGCCGCCGGGCTGCTCGAGCGCCCGATCGACCCGGCCCTCTATCCGGTCGGTCCGAACGATGCGCTGACCCTCACCATCTGGACGGGAACCTCCCTGCAGTACGATCTGATGGTCACGCCGGACGCCAAGCTGGTGATTCCGCGCGTCGGCGAGGTGGATGTCCGCGGCAAGAGTCTGGCCGAGGCCAAGCAGATCGTCCGCGATGCCGTGGGGCGGGTCTACCGCGCCGGCGACGTGGCGCTCACGCTCCGGAAGATGCGGGAGTTCAAGGTGCATCTGATCGGCGCGGTGCGGCGTCCCGGCACCGTGGCTGCCACGCCGACCACCCGCGTCTCCGAGGTGATCGACCTGGTCGGCGGCGTTCTCTCGACCGCCGAGAAGCGCTATATCGAGATCATCCGCGACGGCAAGAAGATCAGCGTGGATCTGCTGCCGTTCTATACGGTCGGCAACGTGGAGTCCAATCCGACCGTCGAGGCCGGCGACGTGATCCGCGTCGGCGTGCAGGACCCGAAGAACGTGATCGCCATCTTCGGCGCGGTCAACCGTCCCGGCGAGTTCGGCTTCCGGACGGGAGATTCCATCTCCTCGCTGATCAACTACGCGCAGGGCTTCTCCTCCGACGCTATGCTCGACTCGGTCGAGGTGGTGAGCGTCGATTCCGAGGGGCACGAGCTGAAGCGGGTCTTCTACTCGGCCACGTTCGACGGGAGCGTCGCGGGGGATCGACCGCTGCAGCCGGGGGATCGCGTCTTCGTCCGCTCGCGTCCGGGCTATCTGAGCTTCAACCGGGTGATCGTCAATGGCGAGGTGCGTTATCCCGGCTCCTACGCCATCGAGCCGGGGGTGACCCGGCTTCGCGAGGTGCTCACCCGCTCGGGGGGGTTCACCTCCGACGCGTCGGTCAACGACGCCACGCTGATCCGGCAGTCGCAGGCCAGCGAGCGGGATCCGCGCTGGGAGCGGATCCTGCAGATCGATCCGAAGGACCGCACGCCGGACGAGGTGGATTACTACCGCGTCAAGACGCAGGAGCGGCCGGGGGTGATGGCGGTGAACTTCAACCGGCTGCTGGCCGGCGACGAGAGCGAAAACATCATTCTGCTCGGCAACGACTCCCTGTACGTCCCCTCCACGAAGGGATTCATCAAGGTGACCGGCCGGGTGAAGAATCCGGGCAACATCACCTACCGCACCGGGCGCACCTATCGCGAGTACGTGCAGGCCGCCGGCGGCTTCGGCTGGAAGGCCGACGAGGGGGAGACCCGGATCATCAAGGGAAAGAACGGCGATACGTTCCTCGCCTCCAGCGAGGACAACTACGAGCTGGAGCCGGGGGACGCGGTGTTCGTCCCCGAGGCGCCGGACGGCGACTTCTGGAAAGGGTTCACCTCGGCGCTCACCGTCTTCGCGCAGGTGGCGACCGTGGTGGCCGTGGTCGTGAGCATTCTACGATAGTATTGCCGGGTACGTGTCCCCTCTACACGGAGCAACGAGCGAACGTCCATGATGTCAGGCACCGACGAACCGATACGGATGAATGGAAACGGAGCGGATGGCTACGTCGGCCCACGCGTGACCCCGTATGACTATCTGATCACGATGGCGCGCTACAAGTACATGGTGGGCGCGCTCGTGGTGGTCGTTACCGGCGCGGTGGCGCTCTACAGCTTCGTGATGCCGCAGACCTTCACCGCGAGCACGGTGCTCCTGCCGCCGGACAAGAGCCAGGGGCCGAGCCTCAGCTCGCTTCTGGCCAGCGGCGCCAGCGGTGGAGGCGGGCTCGACATCTCCGCGTTCGGCGAGAATCCCTCCTCGGAAGTGTTCGTCAAGATCCTCTCCAGCCGCACCCTCGGCGACAGCCTGGTGAGCCGCTTCGGCCTGATGCGGAAGCTCGGCCTGGACGAGTCGCGGCGGCAGATCGCGATCGGCACCGTGATGGGGGGCTTCGACGTGACCACCGACCGCACCGGCATGATCACCATCACCTACAATGCCCGCACCGGCTACATGCCGTCGGCCACGGAGAAGGATTCGGCCGCCCTGCGCGCCGCCGCCTACGCCAACGCGGCCGTGGAGGTGCTGGACAAGCTCAACCGGGAGAAGTCGGTCACGCGGGCGCGCCGCTCGCGCGAGTATATCGGCAGGATGCTCGTGCTCAAGCGCGCCGAGCTGGACACCGCGCAGTACGATCTGCTGAACTTCCAGACCCGTAACCGCGCCGTTTCCCTGGATCGCCAGGTGGAGGCGTCGGTCAACGCGGTGGTGGAGCTTCAGACGCAGATTCAGAAGAAGGAGCTGGAGATCGGGGCGGCGCTCAACGAGCTGAACCCGGATACGCGCCTGGTCGAGAATCTCCGCTCGCAGCTTTCGCAGCTCAAGTCGCAGCGCTCGGGGCTTGAGACCGGAGCCTCCGGCAGCGAGGCGCTCTCGATTCCGCTCCGGAGCCTTCCGGAGCTCGGCCGGCAGTACGCCAACCTGAAGCTGAATCTGGAGGTGGCCACGCAGGTCTACACGTTCCTGGAAGCGCAGTACAATCAGGAGCAGGTGCAGGAAGCGCGCGATCTGCCGACGGTCGCCGTGCTCGACACGGCGGTGCCGCCGCTGGAGAAGAGCGCGCCGCGCCGCGTGATGATGATCCTCATCGCCTTCCTCGGATCACTCTTCGCCGGCGTGATGCTCGCGTTCGTGCGCGATTTCGTCAGGCGCCGCTGGCGTCCGACCGACGAGGCGGAACAGCGGCGGCTGGCCGAGGTGCTCCGACTCCGGAAGGGGCATCGTACCAGCAGGATCTCGTGAGCTCACCGATGCCATCATCCCATCTCTCCTCGGGCCGCAATGGCGGGCCGCTCCGCGTTCTGGTGATCGACAAGCTGTCGGTCTTCCGGAACACGCGCGACCGGTATCTCCGCCTCATCGAGCGCGCCGATCTGGAGCTGACCCTTCTTGTGCCCGGCCGCTGGATCGAGAACTCCCTTCCGGTGGCCTACGAGCCGTCGGAGCCGGAGCCGTTCGGCACCGTCGTCGGCCGTCCCTCGCTTCCCGGACGCGAGCTCCGCTCGGTGTACCTGACCGGCATGCGCCGCGCCTTCCGTCGGAGCCGCCCCGACCTGATCCTGATGATGGAGGAGGCGTTCTCCCTATTCGCGCTTCAGACGCTGGCGATGCGCCGGGCGTTCGCTCCCAAGGCGCCGGTGATCTTCTACAGCAACAACATCGTCTCCTACGAGCACTACAACTACCGCCTGGAGCGGCTCTACCGCCGGGTGGGGAAGTTCGTGCTGGCGCGGGCCGAGGGGGGCCTCTGCGTGAACGAGCGCGCGGCCGAGGCGCTCCGGGAGGCGAGCTACCCGGGGCTGATCCGGACCCTGTTCCAGGGGATCAACGAGCGGGTCTACCGCCCGGTGGAACGGAACGAGGCGCGCGAGCGGATCGGCGTGGCCGCCGATGCGGACCTCTTCGTCTACGCGGGACGCCTGCTCCACATGAAGGGGATCCACCTGCTGATCGAGGCGTTCGCGCGGCTGAAACGGGAGCGTCCCGAGCGTCCGCTCAAGCTGCTGATCGTGGGGGATGGAGATTACGCCGCCGAGCTTCGCGCGCGGGCCGAGCGGGAGGAGCTGGGAGATGCCATCGAGTTCCGCCCCACGGTGCCGATCGCGAGCGTTCCCCTCTACATGTGCGCCGCCACCGCGCTGGTGCTGCCGTCGCTGGCCGAATGGCAGGAGCAGTTCGGGCGCGTCAACGCCGAGGCGCTCCTGACCGAGTCGCTGATGATCGGCTCGACCAGCGGCGCCATCCCATCGGTGATCGGCGAGGCCGGCTTCATCTTCCGCGCCGACGACATCGAAGACCTGGTGCGGACGATGGCCTACGTGCTCGACCATCCGGAGGAGGCCGAGCGCCGGCGCCGCGCCGGACGTGAGCGCGCGCTCCGGGAGTATTCGTTCGAGTCCTTCGCCGACGGTCTGGTCGAGGTCTTCGAGGAGCTCACCGGCCGGAGCATCCGGCGCATGCCGCTGGATTGATTCCAGGGCTGATTCGAGAACTGATCCCACGACCGATTTCAGGACCGACCCCGGAGCATCGATCGATTGATGGAGAGCGTCGCCACATATCGCGTCCCGTACGCCACGCCGCGAGGGGTGTGGGAGGAGACCGCGTCCGACCCGCTCCGGCTGATCCAGGTGCTGCTGACCACGTTCATGCTCGGCTACGGCGCGCGCGAGGAGAATCAGTCGCCGTTCACGCTGAAGTTCCTGGAGGCGTTCGTCGGAAGCATGTTCTCGGCGCAGGAGATTTTCCTGATCGTGATCCTGATGCTCGAGCTGGTGCGGCGGATGATGAGCAACGACTGGCGGCTCAACCGCTCGCCGATGACGCCCCACGCGATCGCCCTGTTCACCTTCGCCTGCCTGATTCCCTACCTGAGGATGGCGCTCTACGCCGGCTTCCGTCTGCCGATGGAGCTGCTGCTGCTGCCGGAGACCCTGGTGGTCTTCTTCATCTTCCTGTTCGTCTTCCGTCCCCAGGAGCTCCGGTTCATGGCCTGGATGCTCGCCGTCTGCGGGCTCTACAAGGCGGTCGAGGGGGTGGCGGTCTACACGACGTTCGGCCTGAAGTGGGGGCTGCTCACCGGCTGGCGCGACGCGATGCTGCAGACGATGACCGTGCTCGGCGGCATGCTGGCGATGACGATCAAGCCGGAGGGGGATCTGCTCTACGCACGGCTCCGGAAGTTCCTGATCTGGATCTTCCCGCTGGCGGTCTTCTCCTGGGTCGCCTCCAACCGGCGCACCTACATGATCGGCCTGCTGGTGGCGCTGCCGGTGCTCTTCTACCAGCTCCGGAAAGAGGAGCGGAAGCGGATGCGGGTGATGATCGTGATGCTCGTCGGGTTCGGCGCGCTCACGCTGGCGGCGGTCGGATTCCAGGGGTTCCTCCTGCGCGCGCAGGGGGTCGGCGATTTCTCCAAGGAGAACTCCGCCTTCGATCGCGTTGCCGAGAACTACAACGTGGCCTACGAGATCCTGCAGCATCCGTATGTCGGCTATCCGATGGCCAAGGGGTGGGGGAACTACACGATCTTCCCGCAGTACTCGCATCTGGAGTCGACCAACGTGGTGCTCCACAACTCATATTTCTACATCTGGTGGCGGGGCGGGATCATCGCGCTTCTCTGCTGGATCTGGATGATCTGGCGCTTCGCGCGGATCACGCTCCGGGCGGTGAAGGTGGCCCGGCGCCCGATGGACCGGTTCATCACCTACTGGCTGCTGTCGATCCCGTTCATCCTGAGCTTCATTTCGATCACCTCGCCGGCCTGGGGCGATCGACTGCAGGTCTACCTGCCGTTCCTGATGGTGATGGCCTCCTACCTGCCGGGAGTCTGGGGGAACGAGATCCCCGCGCCGGTCGGCACGCTCCCGGGGCCGGCGGGATTCTCCGGCCCGCTCCCGCCCTCGCCCCTTCCTCCGGAGCCCTCCCTGGACCCTGAAAGGGCTTGATTATTCGCCGGGGGAGGGTTCATCTTCCTCGGTCGTCAGAGTGCACCACGTGACTTCACTTCCCGATGCGGACCCGCGGCCCCGCGTCGTCAGGCAGTTCAACAAGCGAGCATTGCATGAAGCCCAGCGCCCTGGCAGTTCTCTTCATCCTACTCTCGGCTCCGCTTCTGGCGCAGCCCGGCACCCGCGCCAACGACGGAGCGCCGAGCCGGTCTGACGTGGCGGCTCCCCGCGTCGGCATCGTGGCCTCCTCGGGATCCGGCCTCACCATCGACGTGGCCGGCATCCGCGCGAAGATCCTGCGCCATGGCGGTATCGTCGCCGTCGGCCACAACGCGGCGTCGTACTTCTTTCAGGACGATTCGGCATCCGTGCCCGGCCTCCGCTTCATTATCGGCGTTCCTCCCGGAGCCTCCGGCTTCACCGTCACCTCGACCACGTCCCACGGCGACACGATTCCGCTGAGCCTCGGCGCCGGCTCCCGACTTCTCTGGCATGGACCCGAGCGGCCGGAGGTGTCGGTCAGAACCGGCGGCACCATCTACGGGCTTCGCACCGTGATCGTCGAGTATCGTCCGGTGCGGGTCAGCGGGGAGCACGTCACGATCGCGCGGGACGCAAGGATCAAGCTGGGGTGGACCGGCGGCGTCGCGGCGGCCGCCGCGACGGCCGCATCGGCGGGGATAGCGCCGGTGGCCGAGACGATGCTCTCGAGCATGGTGCTCAACTACCCGGCGGCGCGGAGCTGGATTGCCGGCCCCCGTCGCGATCTTGCCGCGCGCATGGCGCCGGCCGAGCGGAAGATGGGAGAGGCGCTGGTGATGATGACGCCGCGCGAGGGGATCTACCGGCTCCGGAGCTCCGACATGGCCGCGGCCGGCGTGCAGCCCGGCATGCCGATCCCCGATCTCCGCGTCCGCACGCGCGATCAGTTCATCCGCTTCTACGTCAACGACGCCAACGGCGACGGCGCCTTCAATGGCGACGACTTCCTGGAATTCCACGGCTGGCGCAACAGGAGCCCCGAGGGCTTCTACTTCGACGAGACCACCGACACCAACGCGTTCATCCTCACCTGGCGCGGCGGCGATGGGGGAGGGCCGCTTCTGACGGCCGCCTCCGGCACCGGCGACGCCCCTCCGCTGGTCGCCTACGACTCGACGCTGCATCGCGAGGAGGAGCATACCTACAACCTCGGTCCGTCGCTGAATTTCGGCACGTTCTCCACCGACGTCATGACCGTGCACAACCCGGATCGGGTCGCCAACGAGCGGTACTACTGGGGATCGTTCATCGCTATGAACGGGGAGGACTTCGCGTTCGACTGCTCCCCGAGATTCGATCCGAACGACAGCGTCACGATCCGCGTGCGCGTGGTCGGCCAGACGTTCCGCCCACACGGCCTCCGGTTCTGGCTCAACGGAACGGCGCGCTTCGGGGAGATCACGTTCAAGGACACGAACGACGTGACCGCCTCGTTCCGTGTTCCGGCCAGCTATCTGGTCAACGGACGGAATATTCTCGGGCTTGCGCCGTTTGAAACCGACCCGGAGAACAAGCGCCCCGACATGTATTTCTTCGATTACCTGGAGATCGAGGGGAAGTGGCTACCGTCGACCTTCGACGACGTGGCCACGCTCCGGCTTCCGGGTGGTCCCCGTCGCGTGACCGTCGACGGATTGCGCGCCGATCCGGCGGTCGCCATCGGCGCCGACCGGCGCACGGCCGTCGACACGCGGCAGAAGGGATTTCTCTTCCGCCTCTCCTCGCGCCAGTTCATCGTTCCGGAGCGGGTCAACCCCGGGTTCGTCGTCAACTATCCGGACGACACGATCCGGCAGGCGGCGCAGTATCAGTTCGGGCTCTACATCGGCGAGGCCGACGGGGCCAGCGGCCGGTTCCTCCGCGGAGAGTTCTTCAGCCTCGATCAGCCGGGAGGCGCCGACGCGGCCGCGGCCCGCCTGGCGGCGATTCCGAACGGCAACATCGTCGTGGCCGGCTTCGCGCTCGGCGCGCTCACGCAGTCCTTCCCGGAGGGGCTCCGCAACGCCTTCACCGCGCTCGGCAGCACCGCGGCATCGCGGAGCGACATGGGGAATGCCTCCTGGTGCTTCGTGGCCCGGAAAGGCTCGGCCGAGACCGCGCAGGAGCGCTTCGCCAGCCTGCCGGAGAACAACGTCGGCGTTACCCTCAACGCGTTCATCCCGTCGGAGAACGGCAGGCACTACCGCGCCGTGCTGACGCTCGACGGCGCTCCCGGAGAGGAAGTGGCGATCGGTCCGGCGCTCACCCCCGCGCTTCGCTATCACAAGGCCGACGAGCTGACCGATCCGGCCAACCGCGCCGATCTCATGATCATCACGCATCGCGCGTTCCGCGATCAGGCCGAGCGCCTGGCGCAGCATCGCCGGGACCACGACAAGTACGTGGTGAAGGTGATCGACGTCGATCAGGTCTACGACGAGTTCAACGACGGCATCAAGTCGGCCGAGGCGATCCGCCGCTTTCTGATGGCCGCCGATCAGGGGTGGGCATCGCCGAAGCCGGCCTACGTGCTCCTGTTCGGCGATGCCTCCAACGATCCGCAGCGTCGCGACGAACGGTCCCATCTGATCGACTATGTCCCGACCTGGGGCGTTCCTTCCAGCGATTACATGCTGACGGTCTACCCGGGGGATACCACCGATCTCTCGCATCAGTTCATCGGCCGACTTTCGGCCACCTCCCCGGCCGATGCCACGGCGATCGTCGACAAGCTGATCGAGTACGACACGCAGCCGCCGCAGTGGTGGAACAAGCGCTTCGTGGCGATCACCGGCGGACAGACGCTGGGGGAGCGCGCGGAGTTCGAGACCGATGCCGTCAACGAGGCGGTCGATTTCATCCTCGCTCCCACGTTCCAGGGGGATACTGCCATCGTCCATCGCATCGACACCGACGCCGATCTGCTGTCGCGTCCGAGCGAGAAGGAAGGCCCCTGGGCGCGCCAGGAGATCAACAAGGGGGCGTTGATGGTCACCTACTCCGGGCATGGCTCGGGGAACGTGGTGGAGCTCAACTACGGCTTCCCGGGAGATTTCGACAACGAGGGGAAGTACTTCGTGCTTGCCACCTTCTCCTGCCAGACCGGGGCCTACGGCGAATCCGATGTGCCGGTCAGGAACGAGCGCTTCGTCTTCGCCCCCGGCAAGGGAGCCATCGGCGCCATCGGCGGCACCAGCTTCTCCTATATCGGCCTGGACCGTGAGTTCCGCACCGAGTATTACCGCCAGATCACCGTCGAGCGGAAGCGCCGGATCGGCGAGATCCTGAGCCTGGCCAAGGAATCGGTGTTCGGTCCCTACCGTGATGTCTGGGCGATGACGCTTCCGAGCTTCCAGCGCAGGAACGCCGCGCTCGCCTACAACCTGATCGGCGATCCGTCGATGGCGATCGCCGTGCGGAACACGCCGGAGCTGGCGCTCGACGTGAAGGATCTCTCGGTCACCAACAAGGACGGCAAGACCCCGGAGCTCGGCGACTCCACGATCACCGTGAATGCCCGGCTCTGGAACTACGGCGTGCCGATCGACCAGGCGACCACCGACACGGCCATTTCCGTCATCGCCACCATCATCGACCGGAAGGGGAACGAGGTCCGCGACACGGTGGTGGTCAACCGGCTCGGACGCTCGGCGCCGCTCCTGTTCGAGCTGCCGATCGGTCAGCAGCCGGGGGAATACGTGGTGAGGATCGAGGCCGATCCGCTCCGCCAGGTGACCGAGACCTATCTGCCGGACAACGTGATCTCCACGAACGTCCCGATCCGCGGCAACCAGCCGCTCGTGCTCGAGCCGCGTCCGTTCGGCCGCGTGATCGGCTACGACAACATCCAGATCCGCCTGCTGAATCCGCCGAGCGGCCCCGGAGCCGATATCGTGGTCGATACCACCGATCGGTTCGATTCACCGGCCCGCTTCGGCAACGCGACCACCGGCCAGATGCGGCTCGGCGAGCTGACCACGGCCTGGACCTTCTCGATCCCGCAGGAGCTGCGCTCGGCGCGCCGGTTCTTCTGGCGTGCCATCGCGACCACCGGCGATCCCGACGTGGCGAAGCTCTTCCCGCTGGTCGAGAGCTTCACCGTCGATCCTCCCGGCGGCGAGGAATACGCCATCGGCGGACCGGCGCAGATGACCTATGCCGACAACGTCAACCTGGCCAACAGGGATGCCGGCATCGGTCCGGGACGCCGCAAGGTCGAGTTCAAGATCAAGTCGGTCGGACAGAACGGCACCGAGCTCCCGGTGGTGTTCACCCGGAACGACGCGAGCGTCCGCTCGGGCAACTATCCCGGCATGAACCTGATCCTGGTCGATCCGGCCACCGGCGAGGTGCTCTCGGCGAGCGAGTTCGCCTGGTTCACGCGCGGCCCGGACCAGCGGCGCTTCCTCGACTACGTCCGGGATTCGATCAAGGATGGCCAGATCGTGATGCTCGCGGCGCGCTACGCCACGTGGGGCTTCTTCCGCGGAGATGCGGCCGACTCGCTCGACACGCTCGTCAAGGCGGCGCTCACCAGCCTCGGCTCGACCGCGATGGACTCGATCGCCGAGGACGATACCTACATCCTGATCGGCGGAAAGAACGTCCCGGCCAGCTTCCGACGCGAGCTCTGGCTGAAGACCGATTCGCTCGTGGCGCTCGGCCGGAAGCCGCCGTTCCTCGATTCGCTCGTCTACCCGATGGATGTCTCGGCAACCGCCGGGCGCCTCACGCTTCCGAGCGTCGGGCCGGCGCGCGCATGGCGGGCGCTCCATCTCGATATCTCGCAAAGCGCGCCGGTGACGGTCACCGCGTTCGGCATCCGCCGCGACGGCGTGCGCGACTCGCTCCTGAGCGTTGCCACGCTCGATACCGTCGATCTCCGGAGTGTCGACGCCGCGAAGTATCCGCAACTGGAGATGCGACTCAACTTCCCGAACGACACCCTTTCGCGTCTCCGCTCGGCGTACGTGGATTTCGATCCCTCGCCGGAGCTGGCGATCGTTCCATCGAGCATCGGCTTCGAGCGGGACTCCGTGC
This sequence comes from Bacteroidota bacterium, assembly GCA_048498995.1. Lineage (GTDB taxonomy): Bacteria > Bacteroidota > Ignavibacteria > OLB7 > OLB7 > JBEHWX01. Next base: position 4,666 of record JBEHWX010000066.1, on the reverse strand, counting down.
TCCAGGGTGATCCCGGCCTGTTCCACGCGACGATCGTGAACCTGAGCGGCCGCTTCGCCGCCGACAGCACGCTGCTGCAGGTGCTGCTCAACGACGAGAACCAGGCCCCGCCGGTCCAGGAGCTGAAGCTCCGTCCGCTGGCCCCGCTCGATTCGACGCGGGAGACGCTCGATATCTCGACCGATCGCTACCAGGGGAAGCGCTCCTTCGCCTTCGTGGTCAACCCGAACGACGTTCCCGGCGAGCTCTACCGTCAGAACAACCGCGTGGTCGATACACTCCGCGTCGGCGGCGACAAGGTGACCCCGTCTATCACGATCTACGCCGACGGCAACCGCCTGATGGAGGGGGATTACGTGAACCCCGAGCCGCTGATCGAGGTGCGGGTGTTCGACAACTCGCAGCTCAAGCTGTCGGACACCTCCACGGTGACGATGATCCTGGACAACGACTTCATCACGGCCAGCTCGCCCGGCGCGAGCTTCAAGCCGGGAGGGAAAGGGGAGCAGCGGGGCACGTTCTACTACCGCCCGCAGCACGCGCTCTCCGACGGTCCGCACGACATCCGCCTGTTCACGGTGGATGCCACCGGCAACGGCGACACGACCGAGTTCATCCGCTTCTATGTCGAGCGGGATCTTCATGTCAGGGAAGTGGTCAATGTTCCGAATCCTTTCCAGGAGCGGACCACCTTCACCTTCATGGTCTCCGGCGCCGCGCCGCCGGTGGGTGGGGAGATCGCGATCTTCACCGTGGCCGGACGGAAGATCAAGGCGATCCCGCTCACCGCGGTCGACCTCCACGTCGGCTTCAACAAGATCGACTGGGACGGCCTCGACGCCGACGGCGATCGTCTGGCCAACGGCGTCTACCTCTACCGCGTGACGGTGGAGAACGGCGAGTCGAAGGATCAGGTGATCGAGAAGATCGTGGTGATGCGCTGAGCCGCGCCACGAGCCGATGGGAGGACATCGCCCAGCGTGGCGGATATCTGGGCCGCGAAACGGACCGGCCGCGAAACGGAACGGCCGCGATCTCGACTCCCGGTGGGGAGCGGAATCGCGGCCGTTTCATCTTCGATGCCTCCCCGATCCGAGGCCACGGGCGCGGGCCCGAGGGGGATGTTGGGGAGGCGGCGGGTCTTACGACGCCAGCGGCTTCTGCCAGAGAATGTAGGGATAGGACATGAGGATTCTCACCTGGCGGGCACTCGTCTCCCGCGGATCGTAGAACACGGTGACGACGGCCTTCTTTTCGGTGAGCGTGTAGTCACGATAGCTCACGCCGGTCACGCCGCGAACCGTCCGGAGCCTGTAGCAGAAATCGACGAGCGTCTGCTCGGTCGGAATGCCGGTCAGCACCTGATGGACCGCGTTGTCCATCCTCACATAGCGTTTCTCATCCTTCTTCACGATGCCGGACGCGATCATGGCGACAGCACACCCGACCGTGCCCAGAAGGATCCAGTAGTATATCAAGTGTCGTTTCATGGCCCACCTCCGGTCCTTACGTATCGGTCCCGAGAGAGAATCAGTCTAGTTCGTCCCATGTCGTCGGTGACGGGCTCTGTCGGACTATACGACATCCAGGATCACCAAAGCAACTACCTGGCCAATATCCTCTCCGGACCGCGATCATCTGCAAAATGAGACGTCATCGTCGCGTTGGTGGTTGAACGTCGGGAGCGCGCCGGTGTTACGGAGCGTCGGGATGAAGGGAGGGAGGGGCGTGTGGCGGGAGAATCAGCGAGGCTCGTTCCGGTACGCGGCGGCGAGTCGGAGGGAGATATCCCGGTTTCCCTCCAGGATATCGAAGGAGAGAATATCCTCCGGATCGACCCAGCGGAGATCGGCGAAGACGTTGTTCCGGGGCTCGCCTTCCCAGCGATCGACGAAGAAATAGTCGACGGCGAAGATCCCGTGGTCGGAGTACTCCGAGGTCTGGCGATGGAAGAGCTCACCGGCGGTGGCGCGGATGGAAAGCTCCTCGTGCAGCTCCCGCTCCAGCGCCTGGATGGCGGTTTCCCCCGGCTCCACCTTGCCGCCGGGGAATTCCCACTTGAGCGGGTACTTGGCGGTTGCCGCGCGCTGGCAGAGGAGGATTCGTCCCTGGCGCCTGACGAGCGCCACCGCCACGTGAATCGATCCGCTCACAGCTCGACCTTCTCCCCCCGCTCCGGGATCCGGACGTCCGCGAAGCCGATCTCCCCCAGGCTCGTCCTGAGTGCCTCGGCGCCCGCCTGCTCGCCGTGGACCAGGAAGATCCGCTTCATCCGCTCGCGGCTGAAGCCGCCGATATAGCTCACCAGCTCCTGATGGTCCGCGTGGGCCGACAGTCCGTTGATCACCTTCACGTCCGCCTTCAGCTTGAAGCGCGAGCCCATGATGTTCACTTCCTCCTGGCGCTCCACGATCCTGCGTCCGAGCGTGTGCTCCGCCTGATAGCCCACCACGAGGATGATGTTCCGCTCGTCCTCGATGCCATGCATCAGGTGGTGCAGGATGCGGCCGGCCTCCATCATGCCGGAGGCGGCGATGATCACCGCCGGGCCGGGGCGGTCGTTCAGCGCCTTCGACTCGCTCACCGACTGCACGTAGCGGAGCGTGGAGAAGCCGAACGGGTCGGGATCGGTCTGCAGCAGCGTGGCCACCTCGGCGTTGAAGCACTCCGGATGGCAGCGGTAGATATCGGTGGCGTTGGTCGCCAGGGGAGAGTCGACGAAGATCGGGATGCGGGGGAGCTCCCCCTTCTCGAACAGGTCGTTCAACAGGTAGATGATGTCCTGCGTCCGCTCGATGGCGAAGGCGGGGATCAGCAGCTTGCCGCCGCGCTCCTGCGCCAGCTCGATCATCTCCTTGAGCTTCTGCTGCAGGTCGACGTAATCCTCGTGGCGGCGTCCGCCGTAGGTGCTCTCGGAGATCAGGTAATCCACGTCGCCGACCGGCTCCGGATCGCGGAGGATGGGGCGGTGCGGGCGCCCGAGATCGCCGGTGAAGCAGAGCCGGACGTCGCCGCCGCGCTCCTTGATCGTGAGCACCACCAGCGCGCTTCCGAGGATATGCCCGGCGTCGTAGAAGGTGCAGGTGACGTCGTCGGTGACCGCGAACTCCTTGTGATAGGGGAAGGAGGCGAAGCGCTCGACGATATCGAAGGCGTCATCGGTCGTGTAGATCGGCTGGACGAACTGCTTGTGATGGCGCCGGAGGTAATCGGCGTCGGCCTGCTGGATGCGCGCGGCGTCCGGCAGGGAGATCGAGCAGAGGTCGCGCGTGGCGTGGGTGGCGAAGACATCGCCGCGGAAGGCTCCCTTGTAGCGCTCGGAGACGAGGGAAGGGAGGTTGCCGATGTGATCGATGTGCGCGTGGGAGACCACGACGGCATCGATCTCGCGAGGGTCGAAGGGGAGGTGACTGTTGATGCGCCGCGCTTCTTCGCGTCGGCCCTGGAACAGGCCGCAGTCGAGGAGGATGCGGTTGCCCCGCTCGGTGGTCACCATGTGCATGGAGCCGGTGACGGTTCGCGCGGCTCCGAGGAATTCAATGGTCATGGAGGGAACATACGCGAAACCGGCGAAATCAGGGGGATGGAATCGGGGGATGGGTAGCAACTTTTTTCGTTTGCGCCCTTGCGGTAAGATGTTCGTGCGAGTTACATTGCGCCCGCTCTCTCAAGCAACGAGTGAGCGCAATCGCGGGAGTAATTCAGCGGTAGAATGCAAGCTTCCCAAGCTTGACGTCGCGGGTTCGATCCCCGTCTCCCGCTCTTCGAGAGCACAGCCGCAGTTCGAGCCGAACCTCACCAGTCTCTATGGTTTGGCTCTCTGGTGTTCGACCACGTCATCTTCCCCCCCTCGGTTCGCCCAGTTCTTTATGCGTGCCAATGTGTCGATCGGTCACCGATTGCAACGGCACCCTGCAAATGGAAATCTTCGAAATCTCTCAGATTATGAAGATTTCGTCATAATCGTTGGTTTCCGACCGATTCAGGGTCTATCGGAAGGGGTTCGACCAACGATTGAGATGGCCCATCGTTTGTCTTTCTTGATGTAGCTGTTGTCGTGTCCGTCTGATTCGATCTCCTCGGCGCGGAGCGTCGGAGTTGTCCGACGCGGGGAACCCGCCCTCGGGAGGGAGAAGGTCCGCAGCCGGCACGCACGCAGATGATTTGTTGAAATCGATCACGCTCAACTTGTTCTCAGGGAGATCCGAATTATGGCCTCATATGTTTATGTCCTTCGTAGCCCCGTTACAGGCCAGCACCTGATCGGCTCTACGAATGATCTCCATCAGCGGATCGCGCGTCACAACAGTTTTTCCTCGCGTGCCTATCGCTCCGGCAATCCGTGGGAGTGCGTGTACGTTGAGGTGATGGACAACATCGAATCCGCCCGTCGGCGGGAGCGATACCTCAAGAGCCTCGATGGCGTCGACGAGAAGATCCGGATCATCTATTCGCTTCCCTCGCGCGATCGGGCATCGTAAGCAAATCTCCCCAGAGACGTAGTCGACGCCGTCCCGCCGGTCCAGGTGGGACGGCGTTGTTTTTGCCCCCCGCCGCGCCCCGATGTCGCCGCGCCCCGATGTCGCCGCGCCCCGATGTCGCCGCGCCCCGATGTCGCCGCGCCCCGATGTCGCCGCGCCCCGATGTCGCCGCGCCCCGATGTCGC
>JBEHWX010000065.1:0-32924 GCA_048498995.1 Bacteroidota bacterium | reverse complement strand
GTCGGACTGGCGCGCGCACGCGCCGACGAGAGTGGCCGGCGATGCGTACCACAGGCATCGTGCGGCCCATCGTTCGACCTTCGGGCGGACGATGGAACCGGCGAGGGAATGTCGGAGATCATCGACCGCCTTTCATCGCGTATTACCATCACCTGCGTTTCATACCCATTGTTCGTGCGAAGCCTGTTGCACGATAACTGACCTCACGTCGGTGAAGCGTGGCAGAGGATGTCGCGAGCGCTCGGCATGTTCACGGCCGACTTGTCACGAAAGGATCGTGGCGAGACCATGACCCGCCGCGACGCGAGCACCGCTTCAGGCACCGCGCCTCATCGAGGCGGGCAAGACCATGTTCCGGATGCCATCGGCGCTACATGCTTGGTATCCGGAGTCGGATCGTTCGGTGAGGACCGTCCGGCGTAGAATCCGTTGCTGAATCACCATCACAACATCGAGAAGATCATGAGCAACAACCATATGCTCGTGGTGCATGTCGCAGACTGCCACGGCAATGTCATCCGTGACGCAAAGGTTGAATTCGAAAAAGTACACAAGCGGCAAGGTAGGTCGCCTGATAACGTGGGGGCGCCGCGGAGCGTCTTCACCGGACAATATGACGCGGTGCTCGACGCATACGTCGCGCCCGAGCTTCGCCCCGGAGCGGTGCTCGTCGTCGTCGAGAAAGAGGGCTATAAGCCGCAACGCAGATATGTCGACGTCGGCGGCTCCGGATCGGATGTCCGGATCGAGCTTGCCTCGGAAGCCGAGAGATATTTCCGCGTGGATGGAACCATGATCATCGCGCATGCCGAGGACGACCTGCTCGGTGTCATCTGCGATGACGATATCTGGCCCTCCATGCACGAGGCGATCAGGCGGGATGCCGGCGAGGAGGCCGGTCGCGAAATATTCGTCGAAGTGGACCGACGGGGAATTGCCGGACGCAGAAATCTCCACCTGCTGCGTGCCAGCCGGGCAATGTCGAAATCAGAGTCGAGGCGAGTTCGAGAGTCTCTGCTGCCACACGCCCATGACGTGCTGGTCGGCGCGCCGGTTCTATTCGCGGGAACGCGTCTGGCCCTTCTCACCGGCGACATTTCCGTTCAGCTCGACAGCTCGTTTGATGTCGATGCGCTCGATCACCTGCTGTCGGAAGCCGGAATCGAGCGCGCGTCGGTCACGCAATCAGACCGGCATCGCTTTCACGTCCGGCTCGACGCGCATTCTCCGAGCGAAGTGCTCGCGGTCTGCGAGCGGCTGGCCTCCTCGCCGTACGTGGTCACCGCGCTGCCGGGCCTTGCCTCCCCGATCCGCCCGCAGGGACCAGATCCGGTGCCGCCCGATGTGGGCATGCCGACCGACTTCCTCTATCCGCTTCAATGGCATCTTCAGGTGACGCGCCTTCCACTGGCGTGGAGTCGACTGGCAAAACGCGACGACCAGAATGCGGTGAACGACGATCTGAAATTCGGAAGCGCGGACGTCGTGATCGGATTTCCCGACAAGGGAATTCAGTCGGAGATATCCCCCACCACATGGGGCGCCGCGGCGCGCCACTCCGACTTCACCGTGAATGTCAGGGGAGGACATGTTCGAGATACCAGCATGCTGGGGCAGACGATCGGCGGACGCAAGGTCTACTGGTTTCTCGACGCGCGCCATAGCGCGACTCGGGATATGCGGTGGGACAACCGTGACGAGCTGGATGGTAATCCGGACCATCGTCTCGTGAATCCGCACGGCACCTGGACCGCGGGCGTGGCGGCGGCCAACGCCAACCCAACCGACAACTTCGGCGTTGTCGGCGCGGCTCCGAACGCCCGCATCATCAGCGTGATCTATCCCGACGATCCTGACACGATGTCCCGCATCTGGAAATGGATGGCTGGGCTCGATCCACTCTGGTCGGCAAACAGGGGAGACTATAAGGAAGGGCTCCCGCCGCGTCTGGCAAGCGGAACCAATACCGGCCCGGGAGCGAGCATCATCTCGAACAGCTTCGATTTCGGCGACAACCCGATCAACGCCGAAATGTGGAACACCGTAAACGATGTGGTCTGGTATGGCCGCGGCCGACGCGGCACCGTCTTCGTCTTCAGTGCCGGCAACGCAGCGCAGAGGGTCGAAGTGACCAATCCGCTGGGAGAGCATCGGAAGCTCATCGTGGTCGGTGCCTCGACGCTTCGGGTCGAGAACGAGTTCCCGAAGAATACGACGCCTCCGGAGAGCAACTTCGCCAACCTCGACAACCTTGTGAACCGGTCGGAAGTACTTGCGCCATACAGCAGCTTCAGCGCGCGGAAAACCCACGGTCAGCCGGAAGTGCATCGAAAGATGCTGCTTCTGACGCCGAGTACCGAAGAGGGGGCGGACCCGGAGATGCCGCGGCGCTGGTGGATCGCCGTCGACGTCTCCGCGCCGTCGCACTCGGCCGGGCACCTCATCAAGTGGAGCCGGTTTCACGAAGTCAATGGCGTGTCGGCGTTCTACGATTGGAACGAGCCGGACGTTCCGGTTCACAATCCCCCTTACAGCTATGCCATCGTAACCAGCTCCTTTCTCGACCAGAACAATGAGCAGCGTGAGCCCAAGCCCCGCACGGCCAAGCAGCCGACGCTGCAATCCGAGGCTCACAAGGGAGAGGAGAATATCTATATCCTCAATCTGGATGATCTCGTGGATCCGTCGATCCAGCTCGAGGTGTATATCGATAATCCGTTCTCCGAAAAAGGAGAGCTTGCCATTGTCAAGCGGATATCCGGAAACCTCTACGCGGTGACGAAGCTCAAGAAGGATCATGCGGCGGGTGCGAGTATCCTTCCGGTCTATCCGGGAATCATGAAGAACGATCTCCCGGGAAAGAAAAATTCCGACAATTACACGGTGACGACGGATCAGGACGTTCACATCGGCGATAAGACGGTGCGCCTGAGCGTTGCCTCCGACCCGAAGGGAGCCATCGACAACGCCGCGTTGATCGGAGACCCCGCCGATGGGAACGCCGAGGGAATCTGGATAGCACAGACGGGGGCCGACAGCGGTAAACTGACCATAGGTCTGGATGGGAGAATTCCCGAATACGGATTCAAGAAGGATCACGCCGACGAGCAGAATGTGTTCATGAACGACGCCACGCATCTCGACTCCTTCGGCGGTACATCATCCGCGGCCGCGCTGGTGAGCGGCATCGCCGCGCTCGTTCTCAGCGCGAAGCCGACGCTGACCAATATCGAAGTGCGGGAGATCCTCCGTACAACCGCCACCAAAATAGACCCGATGAACCGGTTCCTGGGCGAAGCTGATACGGATACGACCAGTGCGTCGAACTTCGCGATATGGAACGCCCGGCTCGATGGATGGCACGACAAGGATGGCGAGCCCATCTACGATGATCGTGGCATTCTCCGCTTCATTGGCGATCCCGAAGTGCCGGCAACGCTGGTGGGAACCATGACGCCAAGCATCGAGGATCACTTTTCCGAGATTCAGCCGAGCGGGAGCATCACCCGTTTCTCCGTCGGGCAGATCGTTCTGATCGGGGCCATCGGTGTTCTCAAGAGGGTCGTCTCTCCGACCGAGATAGAGGTGGAGTGCGCCGGCAAGGAGTATGAGTCGGCGTTGAACACTGCCCTCGAGGACGTACAAAGTGCGGGATTCTGGGCCGGGCAAATGATTCAGGTGGGAGCCGGCCCCATCACGCATCTCACGAGAGACGTCAGTTTCAGCAGCACGATACAGGTCGCCAGCACCGCGGGGTTCCAGGTCGGACAACAGATCCATATCCAGGACGCCGGGAGGGATGCACAGGGCTTTCTGATCACTGACGTGATAAGCCACAACGAGCTGGCGATCAACCCCGGAATATCCGTCACGCCCGACATCAAGAGCTTCCCTCCGAAGATGGTACGACCGTTCCACTTCGAGCCGGAGCTCGTGAAAATTCAGTCGGCCATCGGATCCACGATAACGCTGGACTCGAGCACGCCGTTGACCCGCACATATCCCGCGATGTCGCAGACCGGCGCCGGTCTGTCGACCGCGGTCCCGCTTCAGCACTTTGTCACCATTGCGGGCACCGAGGCCCGCGTGATCCTCGAGATCGCGGATGGTAAGTTGAAGGTGCCACCCGTGAGCTATATTCACGACGGTTCGCAGAATATCCCTGTGGCACCGCGGCGAACTCCGTGTTACCACCGCGCCCTCGGCTACGGTCGTGTGGATGCCGCCCGAGCCGTCGAAGCCGCGATCGCCTACGACCATGGCAAGCGCGACCTGATGATCCGCAATCATGTCGACGAGACCGGCGTCACGCGCTTCACACCGGATACCACCAAGCCGATCTCGAGTCCCGATATCTGGGTACGAAACAATGCCCTCGATATCGCCGCCATCGATGCATTGAACGTCACGATGAAAACGCGGGAGGGTGACGCGGCCACGGCCGTATACAACACTCCGGGACCGCACCAGAATCCCTCGGTCGATGATCATCGCGTAGTCTATGTCCGCATCAGGAACCTCGCGCCGATCATCGATGGGAAGGAGAGTCTCGAGGCCTCGGTGCGTCTCTACATTGCCGTGACGAACCGGAGCATTTCCGAACTGACGTTGGAGGATTTCCAGAGCACCATCGTGAGCACGGCGGGCGGTCCGACCTACTATCAAATGAGCAGCGGCGCGTGGAGCGATGGGACGGAATTTCTCGGAGAGAATTATGCCTTCGTCGTTCCGGAGTCGACCGTTCCCGGCATTCCGCTTCCGCCTCTGAAGAGGGGAATCGCTCCTCAATGCACCTATGTCACCGGATTTCGATGGCTCGGCGATCAGCGGCCGCCGAAGGATACGCCGAGCGTGGCCAGTCGGAAGCGGATCTACATTCTGGCCGAGATCACGCCGCACGACGGCGTCGTGAGTGCCGGAAGTGGAGATCCACTGGCGGTTCCCGACAACGGCAACAAGATCTGGAACAACAGCGTCGCGCCCGGCGAGAACAACAACATCGCCGTTCGGGAGATCTCCTTCGCCGAGATGGAGGTGCTGGGGACGGATAACCTGGCCCTCAACGGCACTGTCGCGCCCGACCCCGTGCCCGGAAGCAGCGGGGACCCCGTGCCGAAGCCATTTCACATCAAGGCCATTATCCGGGATCGTGTCGGGTATTTCGATACCAGGCATGTCTCACTCAAGATGACCGTGACAAGCTCCAGCGGGGCGAAGACAGTCATCGAGTTCCGGCACGACGGTACCGGCTGGGTGCAGACCGGAACATTGCCGGGGCTGACGATCCGTCCGCCGAAGCTCACCCCTCCCGCGGGGACGACCGATGCCGACGGAAATCAGTACGAGATCTATTTCCCGATCGATTGGAACGTGCAGGAACGTTACGACATCAAGTTCCAGTACTTCATCCGGAACGACGCCAATGCAATCATCGGTACTGGCACCATCAGCGCTCCCGGGACCGAAGATTCCCTGAACTACGAGGAGCTGGATGTCCAGCCTCCGTCGATGCCTGACGTCTTCGGCTTCGGAGAGATCGAGAAATTCATGGCGCAGACCACCGGGCTTTCCTTTGGCCCGAAGTCGCCGTACCGGTACCGTCTCACCAATAGTTTCATCTCCCGCGCGGCCGAGCCGGTAAAGGCATTTGCCGCGGTCACCGGCCGAGCGTTGCTGCAGAGAATCGTCGACCCGACCACCGGATCCCACGATCCGGAACGGGTGAACCTGATCATAGCGCCGCTGGATCAGCCATCGGTGGAATTCCCGCCGGTGCGCTATATGGTCTACCGTGGCCTCCGCCTCCGCGACTTCCTCGATCAGTCCGATCCCACGGTGCTTCGGGAAGTTCCCGGGCCGGGCGATCCTCCGATTACCGATCCGGATCTCGCTCCGTCGAGCTTTATCGCGGAGCTGTTCCGCGTGCACCGCGTGCGGCGTCAGGACATGATCGACGCGAATGTGCCGAGCGGGGAGCTCCCCGGCGAAATTCCGGTTCCGAAGGCACTCGGCTGGGACCCATCGCAGAGCGCCACGACCTCGCTCGCCACGGCTTTCGCCGGCACCCACGACTTCCAGTTACCGATCGTCCGGCGGGGCGCCCACATCGGGAATTTCTTCATCCAGGATGACGCCGAGTTCGGGTTCGAGATCGTTCTCGACGATGCCCGCGCCAACAGCCTCGATCTGGCGTATGCTCGCAAGCCCTATCACGAGATCGATCTGACCTCGGCGCCGGACAACGCCCTCACCGGCGATGCATTGTCCGCGCGAAAGGAGGATGTGCTCGCCTTCGTGGATGCGGCGGCGTACTACGGCATGTTCCATGATCTCGGCGTCGAGCACCCGGACGGAAGTCTGAAGCGGGGAGAAGAGCTCTACTCGGCAATTCTCACCCCGTTCGCCAACCGCCACCGTATATATCTCGATATCCGAAGCGAGCATGGCCGGTCGCTGAATTATCATGGCAATTATGGCCTGACCGGCGCGCCGATTCAGATAGGCCCGACTCCCGACGACATGGTTCCCGCCCAGTATGGCTCCGACGGATGGCCCCTGGTGACGCTCGATCGGGCCACCGAGCAGGTGGTTGCCGGCAATCAGCGGATATTTCTGTCGTTGACGGTCAACGACAATACCAAGCCGCTTCTCTACATCGAGCATGGAACACCGACGACGACCGCCTCGGGCCGTTTCATTCCCACGGAGACACTTGCCGCCGTCGGCGATGAGTGGACGAGCCCCGTGGGACTGAGCCTCCCCTCGGTCGTCGATCCGGATCTGGACGAGACGCTGGACGTCGCGGGAATTCTCCGTCTACGGTATTTCCGGATGATTCCGGATACCCCCGCCGCTCCGGTCGAGCGCGCGATCGAGATGGAGCGCTACACCGACAATGTCTTCGGTCCGGTTTCCGCCGATGCGGACGTCGCCACGCCGACCGGAACATTCACCACCTGGATCACCGATCATGAGCGGGTATTCATCGATGGGCGATCGAGCGCTCCGGTGCTGGACTTCGGAGCGGTAGTCGAGCGCGGCGTGGCGCTGCTGAAGGCCAACGGCGTGACCACGCAGGCGATGTACTACACCGCGCCGGTCGATTACTACCGGACCGGCGGCGCGGTGCTTCCGCGGGAGGGAGGTGGAGACAGCGGGTTCTCCCCGCGTCCGACGTTCCTCGGCGCCTCGAGCCTCTTCGGCGAATTCGAGATCAAGACCACCAGGATCAGCGATGGCTCGCTGGGCATCGACCTGCCGAGTCTGGAGCCTCGCGCGCCGGGGGCCATTCGCGAAGGGATCATGCTGCTCGGGATCACGGCCGCCGAACGGACGGCGCTTCAAACCGCCGCCGCCACGCTGAGCGATGCCTATCCGCGAAACTTCGTGCTCGTGGGAGGCTCGGGCCTCGGACAGGTATCCTCCGGCGGCATCACCTTCTACAAGTATCAGGTCCACGTGAGGGGGATACTTCCGTTGACGCATCAGTCGACCGACGTTCCCCCCGCGGCCCCCATCGTCGTGTATTCGATCGACGGTCTGCTCTTCGTTTCCTCCGGCACGAACCTCGAATCGATCTTCCCGACGTCCTATCTCCGCACGGCCGAGGAGCTCCGGGCGATGTTGCCGGAGCCGACGACGATCGTGACGGAGGCGGCCGCTATCTGGCCGATCGTGAACGGGTTCAACGGCGCGGTCGCGTTTCCGGGAGTTCCGGACGACGACTCGGCCGCGGGAGCTATCGGTTCGGCCATCACGACACTCGGAACGTCGCTCTGGACGGAGGCCCACACGGCGACGGCAGGCGGACATCCGGACGATCGCCCGCTCTACTGGGCGCGGCTCAGAATGGCGGCCGCAATGAAATCGCATCGCCGGCTGTTGAAAAACAGCGCCGAGCGCGCGCTCCTCGTGGAAGCCTTCGAGAAGGCAACGCGTGGCTTCGAGTCGATCACGTTCGGATCGGTCGGAAGCGGCAAGAAGGTGCTCGTCGTCGCGCTCGATCCATATGGATTCGATACGCTCGGCCTGGAAGGCTCGAACCCGGCCGGTGTCGTCGCGCTGGAGCTGAGCGGTGAATCGGTGAGCGGTACCGGCTCCGGACAGATCGAGTCGGTGCTTCTTCCGGTGCGGTACGAGGACTACGACGGCGGGTATCTGGAGCGGCTGTTCGAGCAGTATATCTTCGATCCGGCAAAGCGTGTTCACATGATTCTCGTGCTCGGGCGAAACGGCACCCGTGATTTCCTGAGCCTGGAGCGATTCGCCGGACGCGGACGCTCCAAGACCGCGCCCGACAACATGGATCGGAAATCCGCCGATCGGGTCGGCGCGGGCTCCGAATGGCTCGAATTCTATCCCACCACGATTCCCGTAAATGCCATGATGCAGGGACAGATCGGGCGGAGCGGCGGCCAGATCTTCTATTTCAATCAGTCGTATCTGGCGTGGTCGTACGATGCGACCGGCAATCGAAGCGAACAGAGCATCGAGAAGGCGGGCACGGGGCTGTCAGGACCGAACGAGACATCCCACACGGCGCCCGCGCCGACCGGCGTGGCGGTCGAGGGTTCGGGAGGAGCGTACCTGGCCAACGAGGTGTTCTACCGGTTGGCGCACCTCGCGGCCAATCCGCCAGCCGGCCTGCCCGCCTCATCGATCGCGATCGGCCTGCTGGATATTCCCGACCCGTCCATCACGGTCGGCCCCGGTCCGGGCGGGCTCGATTACGCGGATATCGTTCAGGAAGTGAAGGACGCCATCGGTCGTGTCCTTGGCCTGCTGGTTTGAGTCCGACGCGCGGTGCCGCTCTCCGATTCGGTGGCGGCACCGCGCACGCCGTCGACAACACCACGACAATCACCGATTCCGCTTCCGTACGCCGTGGCAGGCGACGGGGGAGATTCCCACCGGCACCCGCCGGAGCGGCTCCCATGCCGCTTCCACGAAGCCGTGGCGCGATCGGTGAGCATGACGTCGATGTATGCGTCCACCATCAAGATTCTGAATATCATGAGCCAAGATTCATTCTATCCGCCACTATCGTCGATCATTTCGCTCGACGCGCTCCCGGCGCAGCTCGATGTGATCAAGGATGGACTCAACTCCATATTCGACAGCCTCTATTTCCGGGACCTGCGCCATATCCCGGGAGCCAGAGGTAGTCGGGATTTCTACTCGATGACGCTCGTCTCCTATAAACAGGTGGGATTTTTCCTCCCCGGCACGGATATCGAGCTCGCGTTCAATCGCATCGATCAGCCCGGCCCGACGACGGCGATCCGGACGGAGATCCCGTTGGCGGTCAATTACCGCTGGCAGCTCATGGAGCTGCTCCGCGGATTGTCCGTCGAGCGTCTGCTGATCGGGGCCCGGGAGCTTCTGAGCCTTCTGCTGGCCGGCGCGCGCGTGGATGCGCGCACGGTGGTCCGGGACGCGATCGACAAGCTCGCCCAGCCCTCCGGCACGTTGCAGTCGTTCATCGATGAGGCCAATCTCCAGCTCTCCGGACGGTTGCATGGAGTTCAGATCCAGCTACCGGGGGATACCTATTTCCCGACCATCGAGCAGAAAATCGACAACGTCATCGCGCAGATCGAGTTCGCGACCGGTTCGCCGGTGTTCGAGGCTCTGTATCTGCTCTACCTCGTCGGTAGCCAGGGGCCCGATGAGCTGCTGAAGCGGCTCGATCAGATGTTCTCGACGGCGCTCGGCGGCGCTTCCGTCTCGGATTTTCTGCTCGATATCATCGTGCCGAAGATCGACGGTTCGATCCGGGTTACGCCGAGCGTGATTTTCCCGCGATCGATCCTCGTTCCGGTCGATGCCGACGACATTCCCAAACCGGATCCGGAACGATCGGTGTTGAGCCTCGGAGAGCTCGATTTCTATTTCAGCACGAGTCGTGGTATCGGATTCGACACCGCTCTGGTGGCAAGCCTCTCCCGATCCTCCATCGGCCGGACGGGACTGATCGTGTCGTTCTCTCAGGTCAAGCTCGATCTGAGCACCACCACCAGTATCCCCGAAGCCGCCGCCGATGGCCGTGGTCCCGATTTCGTCGGCGTGTACGTGGGCCAGGCGGAGATCGAGCTTCCGAAGTTCTGGAAGACCAAGCCGGAGAGCGAGCGCCCCGCCGACGCGAACGATCGCGCGCGCATCGTCGCCAGCAACGTGCTGATCGGCACCGGCGGATTCTCCGGCACCTTCGGCCTTGTCAGCACCACGGCGGAGCCAGTGCTCGAGACGTTCTTCGGCGCGCGGGACGCGTCGCCGACCGAGCCGGGGCATACCGGCTTCGGCATCGCGCTCGACCGGTTCGATATCCAGTTCCACCAGGGGGCGATCAAGCACTCCGATATCCAGGGAATGCTCACCATCCCGCCGCTCGGCGGCAACGGCTCCCCGACCCATGTCCGCGTGCGGATCACCATCGACGAGCATCGGTTCAGCGTGGCGGCCACCCTCGCGCCAACCGATCCGCCGCTGGTGATCGGCATTCCCGAGGTGTTCGATTTCTCGTTCCGCGGCCTGGCCATCGGCTCCCAGGATGGGCGCTGGTTCCTCGAGATCGCCGGCGTGCTCGACATCATCGCCACCGTCCCGGTGGTCGGCCGGTTCATCACAGAGCCGGTCACCATCGACAAGCTGGTGATCTGGTCCAACGGCGAATTCGATGTTCAGGGAGGGAGCTTCGTTCTCCCGAAGGTCGCTCCGTTGAAGCTGGGACCGGTGGAGCTGTCGGTCACCGCGCTCCACTTCGGACGCGACGAGCAGGCGGCGAGGAAATACAAATTCATCGGCTTCGATGGCGGCGTCAAAACCGGCGCCGGCGGCGTCGACGCGCGTGGCGAGGGGATCAAGTTCTATTTCACCGTCGATGGCGGGACCTTCGAGAGCTTTCTCAGAATCGAGACGATCAGGATCGATCTTCGTATTCCCGGCGATGCCACGCCCGAGAGCGCGGCACTGCTGCTGAAGGGCTATGTCTCGATGAAGAACCCGCCGGACGACAGCGAATCGAGCATCGGCGAGCATTCCCCACTCACGGAATATTCCGGCGGCATCACCTTCAGCATGCCCCGCCTGAAGTTCGGCGGCGGCGCGGAGATGCGGATGATTCCGTCGATCGGCGCCTTTTTCGTCGACGCCGACATCGAGCTCTCGACGCCTATTCTTCTCGGCGGCACCGGGCTCGGCATCTACGGATTCCGCGGGCTCTTCGGCAAGAAATACGTGATCCAGAAGCCGGAATCGGAGACCTGGTGGGAGTATTTCAAGAAGCCGGAGCAGGGGATCAACGCCGACAAGTTCGTGCCGGGCGAAGGCTTCAGCATCGGCGCCGGCGCCTCCATCGGCACCGCCGTCGACTCCGGAACGATCTTCTCCAGCAAGCTCTTCTTCATGGTCACCGTGCCGACCGCGTTCTTCCTCGAAGGGCAGGCGGCGATCCTGAGCCAGCGGATCGGACTGGATACCACCTCCGATCCGCCGTTCTACGCGGTGCTTTCGGTGAAGCCGGACGAGGGGATCATGGCCGGCATTCAGACGCACGTGAAGCTCCCGCAGTCCAGCGGCGACGTGCTCGATCTCGACGCCTCCATCGAGATGGGATTCTTCTTCGGCAATTCCTCCGCATGGTATATCAACATCGGGGAGGATGCCGAGGGGAAGCGTCTCAGAGCCTCGCTCCTGCGGCTGTTCGACGGCTGGGCCTACTTCATGCTCGCTTCCTCCGGCATCAAGCTCGGCGCCGGCGTGGAATGGAGCTTCGAGCAGGATTGCGGCATCGCCAAGGTTGGACTCGGCGCCAGCCTGGAGATCGGCGCGCGCGTCAACTTCAGGCCTCTCCAGCTCGGGGGATGGATCATCCTGCAGGGCTACGCGGAGCTGCGCGTCTTCGGCATCGGATTCAGACTCTCGGTGAAGGCCTCGCTCGCGGCGGAGGCCCCACACCCGTTCATCATTTCCGGCTCCTTCGAGCTGAGCATCTCCACCCCGTGGCCGCTGCCGGACATCGATATCGATGTCCACCTGAGCTGGCATCTGGACGACGACCACGACGAGTCGGAGATCGGCATGATCGAGATCCCGCCGGATACGCTGGCCGGCACCGATCCGTACGAGCACGAGGTGAAGCTCCCGGTGCGCGCCACCCACATGCTCACCGGTGAATCCTTCCCGGTCAATGCCGTCTGCGTGGACTCGACGCCCGGAACAACGCCGGCCACGATCACCGACCCGGCCGGTACCTATATCGGGAACGGGGAGGAGTTCCCGGCGCCGCCCGCGCCGGGCGCCGCCGGCTGGCTCGACGATTTCGACCGGTTCGTGGTGCCCATCGATGCCTACATCGATATCGAGTTCTCCAAGCCGGTGCAGCCACGCGACAAGTTCAGCTCGATGCGACGCATCGCCCCGCTGCAGGCCGGCGCCATCTACAGCGATCTGGTGCCACCGCAGAAAGGGGTCTCCGACCAGGTGCGTCACGTCTACACGGTGGACGACCTCACTATCTACTACCTCCCGGAAGAGGGGGGAACGTGGACCAAGATGGAGTTCGCCGAAGCCAACACGCCGCTGATCGACATGATCGCCACCGAGCTCGGAGGCGATGCGGCGGCCTATCAGACCGCCACCGAGGAGCTGGTGAGCAAGCTCAAGGTCGGCATCTGGCAGTTGACGCAGGCGGACCGCTTCACCAAGCTTCGTCTGCTGGCGCGTACTCCGCTTCATATGAGCGGAGGGACACCTCCCACGCAGTTCGGCTTCCCGGAATCGGTGCTCCGCTGTCCCCCCGCCGAGCGCGCATGGCTCTGCCAGGACTGGTTGACCTCCACGCCGCGCACGTTCGATCCGGAGGCCACGCAGTATGATCGCAGGCTCCGGTTCATCGTGCACGACGAGGATCCGGGCAACGGCCCACTCGGCGCCGTGGTCGCCGAGCCGGTGGCGCCGCACAACTACGCCCGCTCCATCCGCGTACAGAGCGATCAGAGTCTTGAGATCCTCTTTCCGGAGCCGGTCAGCAAGGTGAGTCTGCTGGTGACCACGCTGAGCCAGCGGGTCGTCATCTCCTACTATCGAGGGTATCCGTACACCCCGTCGCCGGTCGAGCTGAGCGAGAACGGGCGCCCGGTCGACGAGTGGAGCGTCGCGCGCGGAAGCAATGGCACGGCGGCAACGCAGGACGACATGTGGGACCGGCTGCGCGCGATCCCCAGCTTCACCCGCGCATTCTGCAGCGGCACCGCGCCAAACCCGAGCCTCCCGCAGGTCAGCTCTCTCGAGACGATCATGCTGAAGAAGTTCATCAAGACCAGTCTCTATCTGCGCAAGTCCTGGAGCATGCCGGCTACTCCCGCCAACGCCACGTTCTGTCCGCGGCTGCACGACATGCTCGAAGTGGTGGTGGTGGCCTTGACCGGGAAGGACCGGATCTCCCGCGTGCTGAAGCAGAACGTGGACAATTTCTATCGCGACGCGAAGCGATTTGCCCAGAGCTACGTGAGCACGCTGGCGCAATCCGGCGCCACGATTGCCGAGCCTCCGGCGGCGCAGAATGCGTTCTACGAGAAATGGCTTGACCTGATCGCGTGCATCGGCAAGGCCTACGAGATCCGGAGCACGCTGCCGGAAGCGGTCGCCTCGATCCTGTTGCCGATCGACATGGAGATCGAGCGGCTCTATTCCCGGACGAAGGATCAGGCGGCGGTGGACGGCCTGGTGCTGAACCAGCCGGCGACGGCGGACGACCCGATGACCAGGTTGAAGCTGATCGCTGCCTACTTCGCCGTCACATCGCTGACGCTCACCTCGTCGAACATTCCGCAACTGGTGATCGATCGTTTCGATGCCTACTACGATCGCCTCGATCCGCTCGTAGCGCGACTGCGGGCCGCGATGGCCACGCGTCGCCTCGGGACCTGCGCGGCCACGGGAGCCTCGGCCGTACCGTCGGGGGATGGTGTCTCCGGTCTGCCGGTCTCCTCGGCCACGAGCTGCGGACGGCTCAAGAGCCTGTACGCGATCGTGCGTCTGCTGATGGCGCCATCGGCGCCACTGTCGATCACCGCCACCGAGGATATCATCGACGATATCACGGCGCTCGTCGAGGGATTCGAAGACGCGATCAACCAGATCGAGGATCTGTTCGGGTGGACGCGCACGAGCCAGATCGGAAGCCTGGCCGACGACCTTCCGCATGCCGTGCGTGCTCTGGCCGTGGCGTGGTCGACGATCGATGAGATTCCCGGCGCGCTCCGGAATCAGATCAACGACTTCTACGCGCGCCTGGAAGCGCTCGTGGCGCGCTACGCAACCGAGATCGAGGATCTCGATGCCCCACAGCCGGATCCGTTGCTCGACACCTTCGTCACCAACTGGAGCGCGACCCTCACCTGTCTGTGCAATCTCTGCGCGGAGGTGGAATCGTTGACCGACGCATCGGAGAAATCCTATTTCCTCGCGTCGGTCGATCCGGAGATCGATGCTCTTTATGCCGACGTGGTGGAACAGACCGGCGCGGCGGGAGAATCGGTGTACGGAAGCAGCATCCCGGCTGACGAGTGCACGCTGGTGCAGTGGGGTATCTGGCTGATGACCGCGCTCACCTCGATCGACCAGTCGACGGTGACGCCGGAGATGCAGAGCTGGCTCGATACCGAGCTGGCCGCGTTCCGCGGCTCGTACGGCGACCCGCCGCAGGAGACCACCAGATTCCTCCAGGGGCCGGTCTATCCGTATACCCCGGCGATCTGCGACGGCGCCACGATGGACGCTTCATGCGCGAACTGGGTGAACGCGCTCGACTGCCTGGATCAGCTCATCAGACGCCGCGCGTTCCTTCCCAAGAGCATCGTCGACCAGATCGTCGCCGACTTCGATCAGCTGCTGATGGATATGGCCAGCGGCTTCATGACCACGTACGACGATTATCCGGCCTGGCCGCTGGTGGATACCGCCATCGAGAATGTCGCCTTCTCGGTCCGCTTCATGCTCGGGCACATCTACGACGATTGCCTCCAGGGCAACGGTGTCGACTCGTCGCTCACGTTCAATCTGGACGCTCAGGACGTGGCCGATCTCCAGAGCCGGTATGCGAATCTCGTGACGGCGCTCGGAGCCCTCCCGGAGCCGATCGATCTGTGCGACCCGTCGCTGCCGACGCGCGCCGAGCGTCAGATGACGCTGGTCGAGACCTATCGGCGTCTCTGCAACACGCCGCCGAGCCCGTCGGATCTCGCTTCCGAGCCACTGGCCACGGCGATGGACATCCTGCACGACGCGGCCGATCTGCTCGACGATATCTGCGCCGCGCTCGACCTCGAAGCTATTCCGCGCGATTGGGATCAGGACGATTTCTGCGCGATCGTGACACGCGTGGTCAGGACCCTCGTGATCGCCTACGGCTCGATCGAACGGCTTCCGCTGTCGCTCGAGACGAGGATGAACGAGATGTGCGGTGAATTCACCGACACCTCGGCCACCTGGAGCCTGGGGGGACCCGGGCCGCTGCTGGATACCGCGCAGGTCGCCTGCGACGCCTATCTGGGGATGCTGCTCTGCATGTCGAGGATCTGCCGGTATCGCGATTTCCTCCCGGCCGATGTCTTCAGCGGCACCGTCAACTCGATGCACGAGCGGATGGGGTCGCACCTGATCGAGCTTGCCAAGAAGTCGCTCCAGTGGGGGGAGATGCTCGGCATCGAAACCACGCCGGACAGGAGCACGACCAGCCGCTGCCGCAAGGTCCGCGCGATCGCCAACTACCTCGGCGCGAGCCTGGGGAGCTACACGCTGATCGCCGACGCGAAGGATGCGATCTTCGATCAGCATGAATCGCTGCGCACCGCGCTGGCGACGGGACTGACCAACGCGCTCTCACGCTTCTGTCCCACGGCTTCCGACGGTGCCTACGATCCGTTGATGAAGCGGGTGCGGCTCAACGCCGATCAGCTCGGCACGGCCGTCACCTATGGAGCCGAGGGGGATCGCCCGATCGATCGGATCGTGATCGCGCCGGTCGGCGCCTGTCAGGGAGCCACTCCCTGCGCAACCTATCTGCTGAAGGTCTGCTGGCTCACCGAGGAGGACGCCGCGTACAACGACGATCTGCCCGATGATTCGCTGGTGCTGGAGGTGAACAACGATTTCATCTACTGCCTGAACAAGGTCACGCAGCCGCTGTGGCGGCCGAACACCCGGTATGCGCTCCGGATGGTGACGACCGAGTGGATCGGGAAGATCGAGGGGAAACGTGGGTACCGGCGCGCGCACTTCTTCGGATTCCGCACCGCCGGCCCGCTCGGGCATTTCCACGAGGAGGGACCGGAGGCGTCGCCGACGTACGTGCATCCCCGCTACCAGCAGCTTCTCGACCAGAAGAAGGAAGAGTCGTTCCAGTACGTGGGGCTGAAGCAGTACATCGACTACGAGCGCAGCTACCCGAACGCCGACGGCAACATCGTCGGTGCCAAGCCGCTCTACTACGAGGGGAGCAAGTTCCTGCTGTTCTACACCAAGGACTACATGAGCTCGATGTTCGGGGAGTGGGCCAGCTATGGCGACGGCCTGCGCGATGTCCGATCCGGATTGAAGTTCATCGTCCGTGATCCGGGATCCGCACCGAACGCGCCGGCGATCGTGATACCACCGGTCTGGAAGGCGGATGTGCTGCCGCCGAAGCCGGTCGATGTGAGGATCTTCGACTATATCATGTCCAATGCCGGCGGCGACTGCGTGTCGTTCACGCCGGACGAGCGGATCGGCAACACGCCGCCGGCGCGCAGCGTGGATCTGCCGTTCAAGCTGGCGCTGATTCCGAGCAAGCTCTACACGCTGACGATCAATTCGGTGCTGCAGATCGGCACGGATGACCCGCTGGAGCGCCAGGTTCACAAGTTCGTCTTCCAGACATCCCGGTACCGGAACTTCCAGGAGCATATCGGCAGCTATCTGCTGAGCGACGGCGCTCAACCGAAGAAGGCGGTCTACACGATCGACGTGGACCCGGCCGACGCCGCGATGGCGCTTGCCGTGCTCACCGATCAGAGGCCGACCGATGCCACCTCGGCCCGGTACGACCTGCTGACGACGCAGTTCGGCGACAAGCTGGAGCGGATCGTCGATGGCGCGCTGAAGCTGGGGGAGATGGAGCGGCCGGCCACCACGGAGTTCGCGATCCTGACCACGACCTCCGGCTCGACGACCACCGTGCTCGGCGTGCTGGCCCGCAGTCCGGAGCCGTTCAACGATCCGAAGCAGCCGGAAGTGAATCTCGCCTCGACGGTCGGCGCGAGCGTGGCCGGAACGGTCGTTCATTTCGCCAAGGATGTGACGCGGGTACTGCTGACTCGCGCGGATCTCACCTATCCGACCGGATCGGTCGATATCACCTTCACCTACAAGCTTTTCAACGGCATCACCTACGCCGAGGCGCGCATGATGCGTCCGACCGAGGCCGACCCCGCCGTCTGGGAGGAGGTGACGGTGGCTCCGATCACCGTGACGATCGACATCGCCTAGCGCGCGCGGCGCGCTCGACGACCGTGGCCGGCCGGAGCCGGTCCGCGACGGCCGGCGGGGGATCACCCCGCCGGCGCGGGCGCTCCGCGGCGCCCGATCCGCACCACCAATTCACCGTGAACCCCAAATAGATATTCATCATGAGTCAGCTTCAGATAGCGCTGTTGACGCTCGAGCAGATCACGTACATGGGGGGGAACGTCGGGACGAATTTCACGTTCAATTTCACCGTCGCCGGCGAAAGCGTGCAGTTCCCGATGGTCATGCCTCCCGGCTCGATCATGCCCATGAGCGAGAATCTGGGCGGCATCGAGCGCGACCCCTCACTGGCGCCGCACACCATGCCGGTCAACGTGTCGATCACCGGGCCCGGCACCACGGCGGCGGTCTCCGGTGGAGCGTCCACCTTCCTTTCGATCGCGTCGGCCTCCACGCAGGTCTTCAACATGAACGTGACCGTCGGATCCGGCGTCGGGGCCACGGCCACGTTCAAGCTCACCTACCGCGCCACCTGGCGCGACTACCCGGTCAGCTACAATCCCGAATGGCTCTGCACGCATCAATACGAGTGGGCGGCATTCGGACGGTGGCTTTGCATAGGCGCCGACCAGTTCAGCGACTTCTACACGAAGCCGTCGATCGTCTCGCTCGGCAACGTGTTCACCTCGTATGCTCCCAAGCTCCAGCGGATCGGCAACGATCTGGCGCTCGGGCTCTCGCCGAGTGGCAGCGGCTTCCTTGCCCTCCAGCAGTTCACCTTCGACGTGGTGCAGGGAGCGGCGCGCTCGATCTCGACGCTTCCCTGGGGACGCCGATATACCATCGACGATTTCTCCGAGCAGGTGGTCACCTACGTCGAGCCCTACATGGTCGAGGTGCACACGCTGATCGACTTTCAGGTGATCGAGCTCTGCCAGCGCTGGCGCGAGCTGCTCGACTGCTTCTGCCGGTTCTGCGTTTACCGGTCGACGCTGCCGACCACGGCGGTCAACTACTACGACACCAACATCGCCGGCGACATCGACGCGCTCTACCTGCAGGTGAAGCCGAGAGCGCAGTCGGAGGGAATGCCGTCGTCGGTCGCGCCGTCGAATCCGTCGATCAACTGCGACAAGCTCCGCTACATCGTCAGCTTCTGGGCCTGGTACTGCCGCCGCTGTCCGCTCGCGGCCCCGGCGTGGGGAACGACCCTCGACAGCGCGTATTCCACGCTCTACGACAAGAAGCAGCTCCTGAACGATATTCTGGAGGCGAACAACTATACGCTCTGCAATCCGCCGGAGAAGAATTTCTGCACGCGGTGGTCGACGGTGCTGACCTGCCTGAAGAAGCTCTGCTCCCAGCGCGCGAGTCTGCCGAGCGGGCTCGTCAACGATGTCGAGTCGAGCTTCGGCAGCTACGTGCGAAGCCTCGCCACCTTCCTCGGCCTTCCGGGTATCAGCGGACTGCTCGGCGCCGGCATCTCCAACACCTGCCAGCTTCTGGACAAGGTGAAGGCCTACTTCGACAAGCTCTGTTCGCAGAACGTGGTGCCGGCCAGTCACATCCGCCGCACGCAGCTCGATACGATGCTCGCGCAGTTCGAGAGCGCGATGTCCGGGTTCACCACGCGCAACGGCGACCTCTGTTCGGCCTCGGTGCCGATGACCCATTGCACCGACTGGATGCCGATCCTCGATTGCCTGAAGAACATCTGCGCGAAGAAGGGACTGCTCACCGACGCGATCCGGGCCGAGGTGCTCGCCGATTTCACGACGGTGATCGACGATCTGCTCGCGATCGCCTTCCCGATCCCTCCGACGCCGCCGTCGGGCGCGTTCGGCATCGATCTGCTCTGCTTCAAGATCGATCAGCTCTGGAGCTTCTTCAACGCGCGCTGTCCGAACGGGACGATCGATCCGATCCTCAAGCTCCGTCTGGAGGCGAAGCTGGCCGATCTCCAGGCCGCGCGCGATCAGATGCTCGAACAGTTCGAGGATCTCTGCGACTCCTCGACTTCGATCACGCAGTCCTGGTGCGACGCGTGGACGCCGATCCTGGAATGCCTGAAGCGGGTCTGCGACCGCTCCGGCTCGCTCAACGGCGTCATCATGGCCGACTTCGACGCGGCGTTCGGGCCGATCATCGACAAGCTCGTCTGGGCCTCGGAGGGAGCGCCCGGCAGCCAGCCCTCCGAGCAGAGCTATATCTGCGATCCGCTCGAGGGGCTGATCTCCTATTTCGGTTCCCTCTGCGTCTACGGAACCATCGACCCGATTCTGAAGGCGTATCTCGACGAGGTGATGGATGATCTGCAGAGCGCCTACAACCTGTTCCTCACGAGTTATCCCGGCCTCTGCGCCGAGCCCGATCCGTTCTGCGAGGGGTGGATCGAGGTGCTCGACTGCATGGTCCGCCTGTGCGACCGCGCCGCGGAAAGCCCGGCCGATCCGCTGCTGAACGGCACGCTCGATCTGGCCGTGACGCGGCTCGGATTCAACGTCGACGTTGCCTACTCGACCATCTTCGGGGGGATTATCGGATCGTATCCGACGCCGCGCGAC
Organism: Bacteroidota bacterium; assembly: GCA_048498995.1. Taxonomy (GTDB): domain Bacteria; phylum Bacteroidota; class Ignavibacteria; order OLB7; family OLB7; genus JBEHWX01. The sequence goes on along the minus strand of JBEHWX010000065.1, from coordinate 12,855 downwards.
AAGTTCTGCCAGGAGGTGCACAAGCTCCTCGACTGGTTCAAGGAGCACTGCGCCTGCTGCGGCGGCACCGTGGATTCGAATATCCGGATCCAGCTCGGAGAGATTCGGATCGTGATCCAACTCGAATTCCAGGAGCTGGTTGCCTGCGATCCGGCATGCACCTCCAGCTCGCTCTCGCTGGTGACCGGCCAGGCTCCCTGGATGGTGACGCGCGTCGATAACCTGATGCTCGCGACCCCGCGCACTCCGCACATCGTCACCGATCCGTTCGTTATCGGCGATCCGGTGTCCGGCAGCGACTGGATCTCGCCGCACGAGTCCGCCAGCGACAACGTGGTCGGCGTTACCACATTCAAGCGCTGCTTCTGCGTCTGCACCGCCGGCACGATCAGGATTCAGATCACCTATCTGGCCGACGACACTGCCGACATCTACCTGGATTCCACCCTCGTCCACTCGGCGACCACGCAGAACATGCACGCCCCGGAGTCGGTGGACGTGACGCTGACCGTCGGACCGGGACGCCACTGCATTCGCGCGGAGGTCACCAACGATCCGGAATACAACATGGCCTTCTCGGCCACCGGCTCCATTACCGGCGTCACCGCGACGCTGCTGGCCGATGAGTGCTGCGGTGATGAAGGGCATCCGCTCCCGCCATGCTCCGATATCCCGGTTCCGTGCGACAAGGTGGTGATGCTTCCGAGGCTCGTCAACTTCCTCTGCTGCACGACGCGCCAGGTGAACGATCCGTTCTACTCGAATCAGGCATATCTGGATATCGTGAGCGGGCTTTCCTGTTTCGACGGGCAGATCGGACTGATCCTGCTGGCGATGGGAGAGCTGCCGACCAGCATTCCGCTGGAGGGAAGCGATGTCTGCGCGCACCTGCGCCGCGCAGTCCGCGTGATGTTCCGGGCCTACACGAGCTTCGGCTCGCTGCCGGCCCACCTTCGGCTGACGATCGACTGCTTCTACGATCTTCTGCGTCGGAAGGTCTCGGACCTGGCCGCCACCGAGCTCTCCAATCCGTTGCCGTGCGACGGTCCGTGCCGCCGCTGCGAGGAGTGGCTCGATCTGCTCGGGTGTCTCTGCCGCTTCTGCACCTACAGGCCGCGCATCGCCGCGAGCCATCCGTCGCTGGCCAGCCAGATCGATCAGCTCCTCTGCTTCGAGCAGTCGCTTGCCGCGCCCGCGCCGCTCGGAACTTCCTCGGGATATTACTGCTGCAACTATCTGGTCTCCTCCTTCGAGGATCTGTTCGGGGTCTGCTTCTGTTGCTCCGGCGGCACGGCCACGCTCGACGCATACGATGCCTCCTACGACTGGCTCCACGCGAGCTACGTGACCCTCCACGACGCGTTCGCCGCGGTCGGCCTGGCTCCCTGCGACGATCCGTGCAAGACCTGGATGGGGATGATCGAGTGCCTGGTGAAGGTCTGCCTCCGTCGCGCCGAGCTGCCGCAGGAGCTTCGCGACAGCTTCGACACGCTCTTCACCAGCCGCGTGGCCGCGCTCTACGCCGATGTCTTCGGCGTGTCGGCGCCGGCCAGCCCCTTCCCGGCGGGAGTGATGGGGACGACCTGCTGGAGCCTGTTCCAGCTCCTGAGGCGATTCAGCTGGCTCTGCTCGCCGCTGTACGCCTGGGATGCGACGCTCGTCTCCGCGCTTGCCGCGCGTCTGGGGGACTTCTCGGCCGCCTACGCGACGTTCACCACCGGCCTGGCGACGGCGGGCATCGGCATCTGTACCGAGCCCTGGGATCTCTGCGGTCGTCTGGAGCGGATGCCGGAGCTCTTCGGGATTCTCTGCGCCACGACGCCGAGCCCCTCGGCGCCGGCGGTCGTTGCCCTGGAGGCGCTGCTGGCGCAACTGCGTCCGGAGCTGCCGAATCTTCAGCATCAGCTCGGGTTGCCGGCCACGACCTATCCCCCCGGACCGGAGCCGCCGTCGGCCAGTTTCTGCGAGCGGCTCGAGTACGTGATCGGCATCATGGCGGCCGCCCGTGCCCGGTACGACGAGCTTGCCCGGACCAATCAGGCGCTCGTGGATCTCTTCTTCGCGGTCTTCGTCTCGCAGGCCGAGGCGTATGCGCTGACGATCGGCAGCGCCCTGCCGCGTCCGGCCACGCCGATGACCGATTACCGCGACCAGTGGATGGAGCTGTTGAGCTGCATCTGCCGCGCGTGCGATCTGGTGGCCGGCTTCTCCGATACCGAGAGGGTGGGCTATGCGTCGATCGTCGCCTATTTCGACGGCACCGACCTATCCCTGCGCACGGCGATCGATGACCTGTACGCGCGCCTGGTGTCGGTGGCCGGATCGCTGAGCGTGCCGTTCGTCTCGGACTCTTGCGCGGATACGCTCTGCGAGCGTGTCCGGCAGATCATGGCCTTCTTCATCGGCTACGGGCTTCGCGTCACGGACCCCGCGCCGGCGCTCGTGGCGCAACTGGAGACCGCGCTCGATCCGCTGCGCGCGGCCACGGTGGCGCTTCGCGGCGCGATGCAGCGTGCGGGGCGGGTGGTCTGTTCCGACGAGAACACCGAGAACGTGGTGTTGCAGTCGGAATCCCTCTATCTCCAGGCCGCCGGCTCCGTCGGAAGCGCCACCGGAGGTGACGGCAGCTCGGCCGGCGTCCATCTGCGCTGGGCGCTGCTGAACCAGCTCGGCGAACATCTGCCGAAGGGGAGCCTGGCCGGGCCGGGCACCGACTACTACGGCACCAATCCGTTCAACCGGCAGGACGATTACGTGAAGGTGTTCAAGGCGCCATACGGGCCGAACCAGCGATTCCCGCTGGTGATCGACCTGATGACCATGGTGCCGAACAGCATCACCGGCTCGAATGCCGATGGCGTCACCTGGACGTTCAACGACGTTCCCTACGATTCCACCTTCAGCGACGCGGTCACCACCGTGCAGATCAGCTTCGAGGCCGGGAAGTATGGCTGGGCGATTCCGAATCCCCCCACGCTGGCCCACGTGCAGACCGTGCGCCAGGGATACCAGGGGGTCTATCGCGTCGAGACCATCCTGAAGCTGATGTTCGCCGTCGAGGTGGATATCAGCAACCCGGGCGCGTTCCCGTCGGTCCGGTTCGAGACGATCTCGCGCAACGATGACCCGGCGAGCGACGAGGTGAATTTCCTCTCGGCGCGCGCGCAGGTCAGCGGCTCGGCCAACCCGCACCGGGTGGTGAGCGAGGCAATCGAGTACGTCCTCTTCTCGTGCGTCTCCTGTCTGCCGACGGTGATCCGTCTGGAGACGTTCGACGACTTCCACGCATCGGCCAGGCGCCGCTATCTCTGGTCGCCGCTGGCCCGGCTCGGCCTTACGCTGGACGATACCGAGGTCTACAGACGTATCGAGGATCCAGGAAAGTACACGATCGACGGCACCTGGCCGAAGTTCAGCACCGATCCGACCAGGGGAGTGCTGATGCGGGCGCGGGCGATCAACTATCAGGATCGCTGGATTCCACGCCGCGCTCCGGTCGCCAACCCGTCGGCCGGCATCTACAATCGTCCGGTCGAGCAGTCGCTTCGCGCGGCGGTGGTCAAGTATCTGGACAAGAGCAAGGACTGGTGGAACGTAGCGGCGTTGAGCACCGAGAAGTCCATCATGGCCGGAGACACGACCGAGATGAAGCTCAGCCTGCTGGAGCTGCTGCAGCTCGGCGCGCAGGATTACCACATAGCCCGCATGCTCGGCCTCGGCGCCATCGACTGGAAGGTCACCGATCCGACGAAGCGCTACATCTACATGGCCGAGTACGAGGCGCCGGAGCCGCTGGAGGCGCAGCGCTCGATGGCTCCGCAGGCGCCGACGGTGCATCGGTATCTGTCGCTGCCGACCGGGCAGACCGACTCGCGGCTCCCGGTGGTCCCGACGCTCAAGGCGATCGCCAAGGGACTCGAGGAGCCGTTCACCAACACCGAGGGATATACCCGGTACGGCACCTACAGATACATCCGCCTGTTCCGGAACGATCTGACGTTCGACATGCCGGTCACCACCTTCTTCGAGCGGCCGACCACGTTCGGTCGCGGAACCCAGTCCCGTCCGATCCTCTTCGGGGTCAGGTACGGGAGCATGACCGCCTCCAACGGCACCCCGGAGTGGGCGGTCCCCGATCCGAGCAATGATGCATCGGAAACGGCCGGGCCGGACTACCATCCGTACGTCGACAACGACGGCCGGCCGGAGGTTGTCCCGATCCCGGACCTTGCCGGGAAGGATGGCCAGCCGGCGCCGGCGCTCTTCACGCACAGGATCAAACGCTCCGACGAAGCCAAGCCGTGGCATCGCTACGCCCTCTACGGCATCAACTGGTTCTCCCGCCCGTCGTCGACCACGACGCTCTCGGAGGTGTTCAAGAACGAGTTCCCGGTGCTCAATACGCTCCAGCCGCCGTTGAACCTCAAGGCGCAGTACCTGCAGCGGGAGGACGTGCCGCTGCTGAACGCGCCGTCGGAGAACAACGTCGGCTACTTCAAGAAGACACGCGTCACCTTCGACTGGAATCACTTCCACGATCTGGCCTATCAGTTCGCCGACGAGGTACATCTGTATGCGCGGATCTCCGAGCCGCGACGCATCCGGGGCAAGATCACGACGGTGGAGCTCGTCGGCACCTCGCCGGAACAGGCGTGGGTGACCACCGGCCCGTATCAGGAGCACGGGATGGAGACCACCGAGACCATCACGCCGGCGCTCGACCCGGCCGATGTCTCGCGATATCTCGGCAGCCTGCTGGTGACGCCGTCGAACCGCTTCGAGATCGTCGAGGCCGTCAGCGATGCCGGCAACTCCGGCTACGCGAAGTTCCGGATCATGGCGGTGAACGTGGCCGGGGAGGATGGGAAGATGGAATCCGGAACGCCGGTGACGCCGCGCGAGGATGAGCTGTTCCTGGTGGTGGAGAACTTCAAGAATGTCGACGACCTGCACCTCGGGCTTCCCGACTGGTATCGGCTCGACGGCCACAAGATCAAGCTGGTCCAGTTCCCGCCGCACACCGAGGCGATCGTGACCGAGGGGCGCGAGGACGATGTGCTGATCGGCGGCCTGGTCCACACCCTGTCGCAGGTGGTGGCGCAGCCGGTGGCCGGCGTCTATCAGGTGACGATGCCGGGTGTCTCGCTCGGTGTCTACAACGATCACGTGAGCAACCCGGCGGGACTCGATATCTCCTTCTACAAGGGAACCTTCCGCGTGCTCGATCCGCTGGACACGACGAAACGTCGCTCCCTGGAGGTATTGAAGATCGTCTCGACCGGGCCGGATCTCACGCTGATGGTGTTCGATCCCGAGAACCGGCTGCTCGCCGGCGGCGGTACTTCGCCGATGTGGGGCAACTTCCACCCATCGTATCGCATCTACGTCGAGTGGGAGACCGGGGAGGGAATCGATCCGGTGGCGAGCTTCGAGCCGGTTGCCCCCGAGCTCTCGCGCATCACCTACATGACGGCAAAGGCTGTGGACTCGACGCGGTTCGATAGCGGCGGCGCGCCCTATCGTTCCGATGCCGCGCAACCGGCGGTGCACCTTGCCCGCCAGGTACAGGACCTGCTGCCGCCGGCGGCGCCGGAGGGGCCGGATTACGCGTCGCGGCCGGACTTCTACGGCAAGGCCAGCTACACGTTCGACACGGCGATCGACCCCGACCACCTGCCGTACGGCATGGTCTTCTACAGGGCCGACGAGATGGCGGTACTCGGCGCGCTCTATCGAATGAGCACGATCACCGACCAGATCCTTCCCCATCTGCCGGAGTTCCGCGCCGACGATCCGCATCTGGAAGAGCGCTGGCGCGACCTGATCGACGTCAACCTGGATGGCGGCGGGTTGTTCAAGGACTATGGCGATGGATTCCGTTTCCCATCGCCCGACAAGGCGCTCGAGGCCGGATATCACGGCCCGTACGAGCTGGAGTTCAATGGAACCAAGTCGCCCTCGGAGATCGTCGAGAAGATCAAGGACGCCATCCGCGCCGCGTTCCTTCCGCTGACGGAATCGTACGTGGTCTACGATCAGATCGGGGAGAGCTCGACGCTGCAGACCTCCTCGAAGAAGCCGGTGCTGCGCGGGCCGGACGGCCAGCTGCTCGACCAGAGCATCCCGGCGCAGAAGGCGATGTTCGATCCGTATCCGATGATCCGGAAGACGCCGACATCCGATCCGAACCGGAAGATCCGGTTCACCGACTACACGCTCGACGGCGCTTCGCGCAACATCTATTTCTACTTCTCGCGCGAGGTGAGCAGCGGTCTGGCCGCCGGCGAGGCGAGCGGCGTCAAGGGGCCGGTCCGTCTGGTCAACACCTTCCCGCCGGTGGCGCCGTCGGTGGCGCTGGTACGGGCAATGCCGGCGAATGCCGCGCTGGAGACATCTCCCGAGGTGCTCCTCCGGTTCAATCCGCCGCCGGCGGGGGAGAGGATCCGCCAGATCTGGATCTACCGCGCCGTGGACGAGCCCTCCTCGCGCGGCATCCGGATGATGAAGCGTCTGGAGCCGATCGTCCTGGATGAGGACTTGCCGACCGACGCGCAGTTCGACGTGCGCGACACGTTCACCGATCTTCAGGCCGGCGAGTCGATTCCGTTCGGACAGCCGATCTATTATCGCGTGGTGGTGGCGCGGCGGATCACGAACGAGAACGGCCTCGAGGAGCTGGTGCCATCGCACCCGTCGGAGTCGGTGATGGTAAGCCTGATGGATACGATCAATCCGGTGGCCCCGTCGCTGGAGGTCGATGCCGTCGAGGTGATGGCCCCGGTGCCGGATGACGACAAGGTGCTGAAGCTGACCGATGTGGTGATCTCGTGGGAGGCGAAGACCTACAACGCCACCTATCGTCTCTACAAGCTGAGTCCCCTGGGACAATGGACGCTGGTGAAGACGTTCGCGCCGCCCCAGCCGGGATCCACGATCGTCTACGACTGGTCGGCGGACCATCCGGCAACGACCGAGAACCCGGAGAACCCGAATCTGCTGAAGCTCGTCGACGGCAGGGAGATCTACCACCGGTTCAAGGTGGTCGTTACCAACTCCTCCGGACTCGTCAGCCTGAACGATGAGGTGAAGATCGTCTGATCGCGGCCACGTCGAGGGCCGGGGACCGGTCAGGATATCCACGGAACGCGAAGGCCGCCCTCGGGCGGCCTTCGCCGTTTCATGCCATGTGCTCGTGCCCGGTTCACGCTTCTCCCATCACCAGCCCCTCGATCGTGTGCGCCTGCACGATCGGCTCCAGGTGGTCGACGACCCGCCCGGTGAAATGCGATCGGACCAATTCCGGGAGCGACTCGTGATAGGCGCGGGTGAACTGTACATCGTGGCGCTCCGCGTTGCGCGCGTCCGGGGCGTCCACGCCGAGCACGAGCGCGGGGCGGGAGCGGTCGGAGCGGTTCGGGGTGCCGCGATGGATCGTGAGCGCCGAGCGCGCCGAGATATCTCCCATGCGGGGCATCTTCAGCTCGGCCCGCTCCTCGTAGCGAGGGTAGAGGGATTTCGGCGGGAACATCCCGTGCTCGAATCCTTCCGGCGCGTCCCACTGGGTTCCGGGGGCGATCTCGAACGGCCCCATCTCCTCGACCACGTCGACGGTCGTGATGTTGAAGGCCAGCGAGTTCAGCCGACGCCCGGCCAGCGTGGCCTCCGGCGCCGGAAAGTCGCGATGCCATGGCTGGTACCGCGCGCCGGGGCCCGGGATGTCGAAGCCGAGCTCGACGATCCTGTAATCGGGGCCGAGGATCGCCTCGCAGACCGCCACCACCCAGGGATGCGTCACCAGTTCGACGAAGCCGCTGATCCCCTCCGGATGGATCTCCACATAGTAGCGGTTCGGCCCCCGCCCGACCACGCCGCCGGGACGCGCCAGCGCTTCCTTGAAGAGCCGGTCGATATCCTCGCCGAGCTGTTCCACCCATGCGCGGGAGAAGGCCCCCTTCAGGCCGATTATCCCTGGGCCGTAGATGCTTCCCATGATCGAGGCGACGTCGTAATCGTTCGTCGACGTCGCGTTCGTGGACGTCGCGGTCGTGTTCGTGCTCATAATCTCTCCTGGAATGCGGCGTACGGGCGCGCATACGGCATGCCATGGGAAGAGCGTCGTCGGGCGAACGCGATCATCCCGAAGCGATGGGGGCGATGCGGCCGTGTCGCGAGCTTCGGGCCTCGGTGGAGAGAGAGGGCTGATCTCCCGATCTCCCGTCGATCTGCCCAGAGCCTATGTTACCGAGACCAGATGTAGGTGATCGGCGATGACTCCGCGTCGGCCTTGCCGAGCGTGCCGATGCCGAAGTTCTCCTCAATCGTCCTGAGCACGTTGTAGTGATCGTACGCTCGGGTCTCCACGTAGCCCGGCTTCACCATGTCGCCGAGGAAGAGCGTGTAGATGTGATTGTGGCTGTACGATTTCGACTCGTCGAAGGTGATCTCGATCAGCGTGTTCTTCATCGCGGCCGGATCGGCGAGGATCGGATCGAGGAACTTCCTGAGCCAGGAGACGGCGCTGTCCAGCCCGGTATCGTGGCCGTCGTCATCCATGTCGGGGGAGTAGAAGGCGTAGTTCGGGAGGGCCCGCGGGTTGAACTGATCGGCCGCCACCACGTTGGCGCAGCGCGCGGGGTTGTTCTGGATGGTCGTGAACGACAGGAAGGGGACGTGCTTCCGGCGGTAGCGTCCCTCGCTGCTGCCGGTGAAGCAGTTCCCGGGGTAGCCCTCGGCGTACTGCTTCCAGGTGAGCCCGGCCGGTTCCAGCAGATCGGCGATCGTCCGCGCGTTGATATCCTTCTGGATATCCATGTGGGTATCGAAGCCGTCGCCGGCGATCATCGCCAGGTAGTTCGAGTAGGAGGGGTGGAACAGGCCGTTGAAGCTGGCGAAGAGCGCACCGCGGGCGGCGAGCGATTTCATGTAGGGATCGGCCAGCACATCGTCGTAATCCTGATTCTCGAGCACGACGATCAGGACGTGTTCGAACCGGCGTCCGCCGGTCCATTGCTCGCCGGTTTGCGTGGCGCGCGGCGTGGTCGATCCGCAGCCGGCAAGGATGGCCGCGGCCAGAATGAGCGCCATGAACCGGCGCGTGATATCGAACCTCGACGTTCTCATGGAGCCTCCATCCGGATAGCTGGATGCACGGGTCCCCAGGTCTGGTCGGGCGCGTCCATGACGGGGCATTGCGATCGGAGTCGCCCAACTCGCATGCCATCGGCCCATCCGTGCCGGGTCGGCCGAAAGTACACATCTCGTCGCGATGACGCGCTCGGCCTGGCGGCTGTCGTGTGCGCCGGTCACCTCCGCCGCCGCATTCCGCGCAAACGACAACGGGCCGATCGACATTGCGTCGATCGGCCCGTGTACAGAGTCGCTGCACGCCCGACTGGACTCGAACCAGTGACCCACAGCTTAGAAGGCTGTTGCTCTATCCGACTGAGCTACGGGCGCATCGGAGGATCACAAACATACATCCGCGCCGGGGCTCCGACAACCCTCCGACGGCGGCGCTCCAGGGGGCGGCACGAGCCGTTACATCCCCCCGGAAGCATCCTGATTTCCTTACATCCGCTCCGGCGCCGTGACGCCGAGCACGCGCAGACCGTTGCCGAGCGTGACCTTGGCGGCCGCCAGCAGTCGCATCCGCGCCGCGCGCAGCGGCGCGTCGTCGATCAGGATCCGGCACTCGTGGTAGAACTTGTGGAACGCCGCGGCCAACCCACGCAGATACTCCGTGATCGTCTGCGGATCCAGATCGCGCGCGGCGCGGCGCACCGATTCCGGGAAGGAGAGGATCTCCTTGATCAGGTCGAGCTCCTCGTCCCGCACCAGCGGCTCGAGCGACGCCTCCGGATCGAGCGTCACCCCCTCGGCCTCGGCGTGGCGGAGCACGCCGGCGATCCGGGCATGAGCGTACTGGAGGTAGAACACCGGGTTCTTCTCCGACTGCTCCCGCGCCAGGTCCATGTCGAACTCGAACTGCGAGTTGGCGCTCCGCATGATGAAGAAGTAGCGCACCACGTCCGCGCCGAAATCCTCCAGCAGCTCGTCGAGCGTGAGCGCCTTGCCGGAGCGCTTCGAGAGCTTCACCGGCTGCCCCCCCTGCACGAAGGTCACCATCTGGTTCATGATCACGCGGATCTTCGAGCTGTCGAAGCCGAGAATCTCCAGCGCGCGACGCACGTCCTCGGCCTCCTCCTTGTGGTCGGCGCCGAGCACGTCGATGATCAGCTCGAAGCCGCGACGGAACTTCTCCCGGTGATACGCCGTGTCCGGCAGACGATAGGTCGGCTCCCCGGTGGACTTGACGATCACGCGATCCTTCTCGCCGGAATCATCGGCCCTGATCCAGAGCGCGCCATCCTTCTCGTAGGTCCGTCCGAGGCTCTTGAGCTCCTCGATCACCTCGGTGATCTTCCCTTCCTTGTAGAGGGAGTCCTCGTTGAAGTAGACATCGTGCCGGATGCCGAGCGCCTCGAGCGTCTGCTTGATCCGCGCGAAGCTCCACTCCTCGCCGAGCTGGCGCATGATCTCGAGGTTCTCCGCGGTCGGCTCCACCAGCGACTCGCCGTACTTGGCCTTGGCCTCATCGGCGATGTCGTAGATGTACTCGCCGTGGTAGCCATCCTCCGGGAAGGTGGTCTCGCGCTTCAGGCGCTCCAGGTAGCGGGAGTGAATGGAGCGGGCGAGGTTCCGCATCTGGTTCCCCGCGTTGTTGAAGTAGTACTCGCGGGTCACCTCGTAGCCGGCCCAGTCGAGGATGTTGGCCACGGTATCGCCGATGGCGGCGCCGCGGCCATGGCCGGGGTGGAGCAGGCCGGTCGGGTTGGCGCTGACATACTCGATGTTCGTCTTGATCCCATGCCCCATGTCGCTGCGGCCGTAGCGCTCGCCGAGCTTCGAGACCCGGTCGAGCTGCGCCTGATAGAAGGCCGGGGTGAAGCGGAAGTTGATGAAGCCGGGTCCGGCGATCTCCACGCCGGAGACGAACGTGGAGTCCAGCTCGAGACGTCCGACGATCTCCTCGGCGATCTGTCGTGGAGCCTTCTTCAGCGGACGGGCCAGGCCCATCGCGACGTTGGTGGCCAGATCGCCGTGCTCCGCCTGCCGCGGAAGCTCCAGCGTGATCTCGGTCTCCTCGGGGGCGCCGAGCGACTGCACGGCGGCCCGGATGATCGGGAGCAGATACTCTTTCACGTCGTCATCTCACCCCGCTTCGTTGATACCGGAAGCAGGTACGGTTAAGGAAAAGGAAGAAGGAAACTGCGTCTTGAAGCCACGCGCCGGCGCGCGGTGCGTTATGCGCCGCGCGCGAGGCACGGACATGCCGGGCATGGTTGCGAGGCTCGCATGATCGCGATGCGCGGCCCGAGCTCGTATGCGCGGCTCCGGCTCGTGGGGGGATCGGGTCGGTCAGTGCGACCCGGCACCGGCAAGGGGATTGGCCAGCGGATCGACCACGCGCTCGATCGGGGCATCGGCCCAGAGGCGCTCGATCTTGTAGAACTCGCGCGTCTCCTTGTAGAAGATGTGCGCCACCACCTCGACGAAGTCGAGGATGATCCACTGCGCCGCCTGCCATCCCTCGGTCCGGTAGGGTTTGATCCCATCCTCGGCGAGGCCGTCGAGCACGCCGTCGGCGATCGCGCGCAGGTGCGTGTCGCTATCGGCCGAGCAGACCACGAAGTAGTCGGCGATGTCGGTGAGTCCGTTCAGGTCGAGGATATCGATATCCTTCGCCTTCTTGTCGATCATCAGCTCTGAGCAGCGGCGGGCAAGCTGATGGGCCAGCTCGGTATCGCGGCTGCGTTTGCGGGGTTCGTTCTTGCTCACGGTTGGATCACCAGGTATTGGCTATTTCATCGGACGGAGGGTCTTGTAATCCTCTCCGATGACGACTGTTGCGCGGAGATAGAGCGTGCTGTCGATCTCCTGTTCGATGTTCTCGGGCTCGATGCCCAAAGCATAGGCCACTTTCTCGGCCGAGCGCCGGTCGCCGATCCGGTCGATCACCTTCGAGACCGGCTCGCGCAGCTTCGAGGTGCCGTACTCCGGGACGTCGAACTTCCGGGCGCGGAGGAACTCGGTGAACTTCATCGCCATGCCGTTGGCGCCGCAGGCATTGACCACGTTCACCTGGATATGCTCGCCGGCCTTGACGAACATGTCGGTCCGTTCGACGGTGGCGTCGACCCTGGGGCGGAGGAGGCTCCGCTGCACCAGCCCGTAGGCCAGCACCGCCACGCCGAGCGCCAGCAGCGGGATGGCCACCAGATAGAGCATCCGGGCCGGCGAGCGCCGCGAGCGGGCGGCATCGGCCCGTTGCTTCCGTATCCGATCGATCTTCCGGCGGATCATGCTTCCTGGGAGTACGCGGGCGAACGGCGCCCGGGAATCTCCAATAATAGGCGACCCCCGATCCGGTCGCAATCGAGGCACTGTAGCAAATCACTACGACACGCCGGCACCACATGCCCGGTGGTCCGGCACGAGTTGCCGGGGCGGGGCATCGCGCAGTCGGTGCGCGCATGTTCTCAACGCCTGATATGAGCCACGAATGCTCCGTGCGGGCGGACCCGGTGGCCGCCCCGCGCGCATCGAAACCATGGCGCACGCTGAAGACGTGCGGCTACCGAGGCGCGATGATGGGCCTCATGGCGCACGCTGAAGACGTGCGGCTACCGAGACGCGATGATGGGCCTCATGGCGCACGCTGAGGACGTGCGGCTACCGAGGCGCGATGATGGGCCTCATGGCGCACGCTGAAGACGTGCGGCTACCGAGGCGCGATGATGGGCCTCATGGCGCACGCTGAAGACGTGCGGCTACCGAGACGCGATGATGGGCCTC
>JBEHWX010000064.1:0-32930 GCA_048498995.1 Bacteroidota bacterium | reverse complement strand
CGGGCCTGAGCAGGTACCCGGGCAGGTGGATGTACAGCCGTATCAACGAAAACGGGGAGCCCCAGGGCTCCCCGTTTTCGCGTTCACCACCGTTCCGCCGCGCGTGGACGCCGCGGATGTTTCCGCTCAGAGCCCCTCGCAGAATGAAGCTACCCGAAGGGAAGAGGAGGGGTAGCCGCACGTCTTTAGCGTGCGCCCCCTCATTTCGTGAGAGGCTCTCAGCGCGTGCTCCCGGCCATCGACTTCTTCTGCACCACCTCCCGGACCGCCGCCGGCAGGTTCAGCTCGAGCCAGTTGGCCATCTCCTGCTCATCCCGCAGGATCTCCTCGCAGACGCGCGCGGTCTCCGAATCGCCGACCTCCTCGGCGGCGATGATCAGCGCGCGGTAGCAGGCCATCTCGAAGTGCTCGGCCGCGTAATCGGCCAGCGCGTTCTTCACCAGCTCATCCTCGGCCGCGCCGGTGGAGATCCCCTGCATCCAGCCGATCAGGTTGCCGAGGCCGGTCTTGACCGCGGAAGTATCGGCGCCGTGGCGCTCGATGCAGCCGCGGACCAGCTCGGCGTGGCGCCGGGTCTCGGTCAGGTGCTGCTGGATCTTTGCCTGCATCTGCGGATGTCCCTCGGCATCCTTCACGTGATTCTCCAGAACGTTCTCGAGCGCGTTCTCCATTGCGTGCGCGTCGCGCAGCCACTCTATCAGAAGATCGAACTGTGCCATACCTCTCCTCGATGCATGCATGCTGGAAATGAGACCGGCCGCGCCGACGGCGTGGGGCCATCGGGGCGGCCGGCGTCGTTGAGTATCGTTTCGCGGAGCGCGACTCCAAGGTCAGAGCATCGCCAGCGCCGGCGCGAGCTCCACCTTGATCCAACCCGGCTGGCGGGTATCGAACGCCTTGTAGGCGTCGATGGCCGAGATGAGCGGCTCCTGCTGCGTGAGCACCTGCCGCGGATCGATCATCCCGGCGCGCACCATCTCGAGCAGCCGCGGGATGTACGTGCGATGATTGCAGTTCCCCATCTTGATCGTGAGGTTCTTGTTCATCGCGCCGCCGATCGGGAAGATCATCGCCGTCTCCGGGTAGACGCCGATGATCGAGAGGGTGCCGGCCTTGGCCAGCGCCTCGACCGCCCAGAGAAGCACCTGCGAGGGGCCGTCCCCCGGCTGCCAGTTCTTCCCCTTCGGATTCGTCTTCGGCGCCACCGTCTCCAGCTCCCGGTCGAAGAGCTTGCCGTTGGCCTTCGCCTTGAGCGCGGCCGGGCCGTCGTGCGGACGCTCGGCGTCGATCCCGACCGCGTCGATCGCGCGGTCCACGCCGATGCCGCCGGTCATCTCCAGGATGCTGTTCACCGGATCCTCCGCGTTGAAGTCGATCACCTCGGCTCCCTGCGCGCGGGCCATCGCCAGACGCGAGGGAACGGTGTCGACGGCGATGATCCGGCCGGCGCCGAGGATCTTCGCGCTGGTGATGCAGAACTGCCCGACCGGCCCGCAGCCGAAGACCGCCACGGTATCGCCCGGCGTGATCTCGGCGAGCTGGGCGCCGAAGTACGCGGTCGGGAAGATGTCCGACAGCAGGATCGCCTGGTCGTCGGTCACCTCCTCGGGGAGCTTCACCGGGCCGACGTTGGCGAAGGGAATTCGGGCGAACTCCGCCTGTAGTCCGTCGAACGGACCGCTCATGGTCGGGCCGCCGAAGAAGGCGGTGCCGGCGCGCGAGCCGTTCGGGTTGGCGGTGTCGCACTGGGCGTAGTAACCGGTGCGGCAGTAGGAGCAGAAGCCGCAGCTGATCGTCGAGGGTATCACCACCCGATCGCCGACGGCGAGATTGCGCACGCCGCTTCCAACTTCCTCGACCACGCCCACGGCTTCGTGTCCGAGGATGGTCCCCGGCTTCATCGGGCCGAGCGTGCCGCGGATCATGTGCAGGTCGGTGCCGCAGATGGCACTCGAGGTGATCCTCACGATGGCGTCGTTCGCGTCCTGAATCTTCGGCTCCTTCACGTCGTCGAGCCGTATGTCACCTATTCCGTGAAATACCACGGCTTTCATCGCATGCTCTCCTCTGGATTAGGTTGGTAGACGCATCCCGACGCCCTGATGCCGCGCGGGGGGGAAGCGCCGCGGCCGGGATGTTCGAGCGTTCTAGCGTGGCTTCTCCTCCCGGAGCCCGTCCACGTTGCGCGCCGTCAGCGCACGCGTCGCCGATCGCACGCGTCGCCGATCGCGCGCCGGATGGTGAAGTGCGCGATGCCGGCGCGCGTGATATCGGGCGCGCCCCGGGGATCAACCGTTGATGATCTCGCCGCCGTTCGGGTGCAGCACCTGTCCGGTCATGTAGGAGGAATCGTCCGAGGCGAGGAACACGTAGCTGGGGGCCACCTCCTCCGGCTGTCCGGCGCGGCCGAGCGGCACGTCGCCGCCGAAGCTGGCCACCTTCTCCTCGGAAAAGGTCGAGGGGATCAGCGGCGTCCAGATGGGGCCCGGCGCCACGCCGTTGACCCGGATCTTCTTCTTGGCGAGGTTCAGCGCGAGCGAGCGGGTGAATCCGACGATCGCTCCCTTGGTGGAGGCGTAATCGACCAGATGCTCGCTGCCGCGGTAGGCGGTCACCGAGGTCGTGTTCACGATCGCGCTCCCTTCCTTCAGGTGCGGGAGCGCCGCGCGGGTCATGAAGAAGTAGCCGAGGATGTTGGTTCTGAAGGTCCGTTCGAGCTGCTCGGTGGAGATCTTCAGGAAGTCCTCCTGCGGATGCTGCTCGCCGGCGTTGTTGATCAGGATATCCAGCCGGCCGTACGCCTCCAGGGTGCGAGCCACCACCTCGTCGCAGAAGCTCTCGTCGCCGATGTCGCCGGCGATCGCGAGGCAGCGTCTGCCGGCCTCCTCCACGAGGCGCTTGGTCTCCTCGGCATCGGCATGCTCCTCGAGATAGGCGATGGCGACATCGGCTCCTTCCTTGGCGAAGAAGATGGCGACGGCTCGTCCGATTCCGCTGTCGCCGCCGGTGATGATCGCCACGCGGCCGGCGAGCTTGCCGCTCCCTCCGTGCCGCTCATCGTCCGATTTCGGGCGGGGCGTCATCTCCGATTCGATGCCCGGCTGCTGATCCTGATGCTGCGGGGGCTGTTGCTGCTTCTGTTCGTCCCGCGACTGTTCCTTGGCCATTGCTCCTCCTTGGGTTGGGTATCGGATCGTCGGGAGGCGCAAACGATATACCACCGGAGAGGGACGGGAGGGTGGCACGGCCTACGGCCGGGATGGGCGCCGGCGCCCGGCCGGCGGCGGGCATCCGACAGGTGGCGCGGCACAGGACGAAGTGCGTGGATACCCGAATGAGATGGCCGTGGGTGGCGGTGAAGATTGGCACGGACAAGAAAAACCCCGGCCTTCATCGAGGAAGGCCGGGGCCGATCAACCAACTACCAAAGGAGGTGCGATGCTTACTGCTGGGCGCGGGCCGCGGTCACCATCTGAGCAACGGCGGTGCGCTGCTGCGCGTTGAGGATCGTCGCCATCTTCACTTCCTGGCTGGAAGCGATAGCGCTGAGCTGCTTATTCAGCGCGAGAATCCGGAACATCCGCGGAGCGGCCTGGCTCTGAGCGATCTGATCGTTGTAGCCCGGCGCCGTCGTGATCGACTTGTACTCGCTCCAGAGGCGGTCGCGCTCGGCCTGGATCGAGGAGGCCTCGCGGGCAAGGTCGGCCACCTGGGTGCGCTGCGACGTCGACAGGCTCAGCCCCGCGGCGGCCTTGCCGAAGCCTCCCTGCGCGTCGGCCAGAAGGGCGCTGGCGACGACCGGCTGCCGATTCTCACCGCCGGTCGGAATGCAGCGAACCTGAGCCGAATACACCTGCTGAGCGGAGCTGGCGGAATAGCCTGCGAGGGTCAGCCCTGCGATCATCAGGGCGCGGGTCACAAACTTCTTAATCATCGTGTTGTTCACTCCAAAAGAAAGATTGATGAGATCGATTCGAACCGCCAGTCATTCCACCTCAGGCGGCGTGTTCACATCGTTCGGGAGGTATGACATGAAGGTGAGGGGGGAGTTTAAAAGGGGGGTAAACATTTCCGCCGCTCGAACCGAACAGCTAAGTTGGCCCCCTCTGATCGCGAGCAATCAACCTCATCGTTCTCGAACTCATCATGAAGACACTCGGCCCCAAGAAGAACTTCCTCGCCATCGAGGATGAGCACTCCTCGTTCGATTCCGCCGGCATCGCCATCCTCTCGGCTCCCTACGAGCATACCGTCAGCTATGGCGGGGGCGCGGCCAAGGGACCCCGCGCGATCCTCGACGCATCGGCCTATGTCGAGTTCTATGACGATGAATTCGAGCGCGAAGTCTGTTTCGATGTCGGCGTCGCCACGGTGCGCCCGCTCGATTTCGGCAAACGGGTCGACCAGGACGCCCTCGACATGATCGAGCAGGGGGTGAGCCTTCTGCTGGACGCCGGCAAGTTCGTGGTGACTCTCGGCGGCGAGCACACCATCTCCACCGCCCCCATCCTCGCGCATCTGAAGAAGTATCCGGAGATGAGCCTGCTCCACTTCGACGCCCATTCCGATCTGCGCGAGAGCTATCAGGGCTCGAAGTATTCCCATGCCTCCTTCGCCGCGCGCGTGGCCGAGCGGATGGCGCCGGAGCGGATCACCCAGGTCGGCATCCGTGCCCAGTGCATCGAGGAGGCCACGTTCATCCGCGAGAACGGCGTCAAGACGTTCTACGCCAACGCAATCCGGCGCGGCGTGCATGGGGAGTTCTGGCAGGGGAGCGTCGTGGATACGCTGGGTGATCAGGTCTACGTCACCTTCGACGTCGATTACTTCGATCCGGCGATCATGCCCTCGACCGGCACGCCCGAGCCGGACGGGTTCCTCTATTCCGAGACGCTCGATGTGTTCCGGGCGCTGCTGATGGCGGGGAAGAAGATCGTCGGGTTCGACGTGGTGGAGCTGGCGCCGCAGAAGGGGATCAGCCATCCCGATATCCTGACGGCGCGTTTGATCTACAAGATGCTCAACGTGGCCTTCGCCGGGAAGACGCCGTCGTATCCGCGCATCGAGGCTTCCGGCTGGTCTCCGGTCAAGGCCGGCGCCCGCCCGGTGAAGTCCCGCAGGCGTGCCTCGGAGCCCGCGGCCGAAGCCGCCCCGGAGCCCGCGGTCGCGGCGGAGTGATGTGAGGGAAGATCGAAACGTACCATGCCGGACGACACTCCGGGAGCGGCCTAGTCGCGGCGCTCCCGGAGGAGCCGGACGATCTCCGGCAGCGCCACGCCGCTTTTCTCCCTGATCGATTCATGCGCGTAGGAGGCCAGTGGCGTCTCCTCCGGATTCACCTCCACCACATATGCTCCCGATCTCCGTCCGACGATCGGAATCGATGCCGCCGGATAGACGATCGAGGATGTCCCGACGCTGAAGAGGACGTCGGCCTCCTCGGCGCGGCGCTCGGCGGTCGCGAACGTCTCCTCCGGGAGCATCTCGCCGAACCAGACCACGTCCGGCCGGATCGTCCCTCCGCACTGGCAGACGGGAACCTGCGGCACGGTGAGGAAGGAAGTATCGTCGTAGCGGCGTCGGCAGCGGAGGCAGAAGTTCTTCCGGATGCTTCCGTGCAGCTCCAGAACGTCGTTCGAGCCGGCCGCGGCGTGCAGTCCGTCGATGTTCTGCGTTGCCACGGTCACCTCCGGGATCAACTGTTCCATCTCGGCGATCGCCAGATGACCGGCGTTCGGCCTCGCCTCCAGGATCACCTCCCGCCGTGCCTGATACCACTCCCACACCATCTGCGGGTTGGCAAGGAATGCGTCCATGCTGGCCAGCTCCTCCGGCTTGAACTTGCTCCAGAGCCCGTCGGCGGCGCGGAAGGTGGCCACGCCGCTCTCCGCCGAGACTCCGGCGCCGGTGAAGAAGAGCACTCGCCGCGCCCCTTCGAGCCGCTCCAGAAGAGTAAGAGAGATCATCGCTCGTCGTGTGATAGTTCGTTCATGGAAGCTGACCCGGATACCCCCGACACCTCAGCCACATCCCGGAAATCACTCCGGCAGGCGCATCGGTAGGCGCATCGGTAGGCGCATCGGTAGGCGCACGTCTTTAGCGTGCGCTCCGGTTGCGGATATCGCGCCCCGGTTTCCGATGCCATGCGCCGTTTCGGTCATCGCGCATGGCTGTCGCGCGTCTTCAACGTGCGCTCTTTGGCCGACGGCCGGGCGACCACGGGGCCGTCCGGACGGAAGGAGATGCCCGACGGACGGCACATCTTCACATGCGATCTTCCCCCCTCCCCAACGTTCATCGCCGCTCAGCGCGTGCTCTTCGCGGGGCGCTTTCGACGCGCGACGGCCTCCAGCAGGCCGATCGTTGCCTCGGCGGATTTTTCCCAGGTGAGGGAGCGGGCGAACTCGAGCGCGTTCTTCCGATAGGTCTCCCGCAGCTCGTCGTTCCTCAGGATCTCCAGCAGCCGCGATGCCAGCGCGTCGATGTCGCCGTACGGGTAGAGCCGTCCGGTGACGCCGTCGACCACGGAGTCCCGAAGGCCGGGAGAGTCGGCGGCGATGGCCGGGGTGCCGCAGGCGTTGGCCTCCACGTTCACGATGCCCCATCCCTCCTTCATCGAGGGATTGACCACCACCCAGAGCTCCTCCAGCAGACGGCGCTTCTCTTCCTCCGGGACGAATCCGGTGAAGCGGGTGGCATCGGCCACGCCGAGCTCGTTGGCCAGGCGCTCGAGCTCCGGCTGGTAATCGCCGCGTCCGATGATCACCAGCTCGGCATCCGGGATCTCCTTCCTGATCCTTGCGAAGGCGCGGATCAGGTGATCGGCGCTCTTGTACTTCTTCAGCCGGCCGAAGTAGCCGACGGTCGGGTGCGGCGTCTTCGGGATGCCGGAGGGATGGAGCTTCCCGTGATCGATGGCGTTCGGCGCGAGGGTGAAGTTCTCCCGACGGAAGCCCCGCGCGATGAATTCGTCCAGCGTGGACTGCGAGACGACGAGGAAGGGAATCGATTTGTAGACCCAGTCGACCGCCTTCTCGGAGGCATAGACGTAGCCGCCGGCGACCGGGCCGGCCTCCAGGAAGATCGAGGTGCCGAAGAAGTGATGGCTCAGCCCCACCAGCGGCTCCCTCACGAAGAGCGGCGTGTAGAAGGGGATCTTGTTCAGATCGTCGACCACCACGTCGAAGCCCATCTTCCGGAGCATGCTGGAATAGAAGTAGGGGACGACGAAGTTGAAGGTGTTGCGGCTGCCGCGGCGGATGATCCGGATGCCGTCGATCGTCTCCTCGGCGGCGCCGCCGGGATACATGGAGCAGAAGAGGGTGACCTCGTGTCCCATGGCGGCGATCCTGCTGAAGATCTCGTACAGATGGGTCTCGGCGCCTCCCGAGAGAGGGTTGGTCCAGTCCTGCCAGTTGATGACGAGTATCTTCATGCGTCCTAGGAGAGTGTCTCGAAGCGGCCCGGAGCGTTAGATTCGGCGTGGGATCCGCCGGAGAATCCGGGCGGACCGGCGCGCGCGAGCGACGCGTGGGCGGGCGCCGACGCGCCAACAGGCTCAATCGAACGTGGAGATCATCTATGCCAACCGGACTCATTACCACCATCGTGGTCGGCGCGGTCGTCGGCTGGCTTGCCAGCATCGTCACCCGGACCAATGATCAGGTCGGCTGTCTCTGGAACGTCGCCATCGCGATCATCGGCGGCGTGCTCGGCCATTGGATCGCCGCGCGGGTGTTCGACTTCAGCATACGCGACGGGCTCGTCGCCATCGGACTGCTCGGCGGCCTCCTCGGCGCGATCATCCTGCTCTTCCTGCTGCGTCTGGTCGGCATTCTCCACCGCGATCGCTAGTCCGTCGTCGCCTCTTCGATGTCGCTTACCGAAGTCGCCGCGGCACCGAGCCGTCCGTGCCGGGGAGCTCACCCCGCAATTGGTGACGGCGATTCAATCGTTCGATCGGCTCGCCGTCATTCCTTTCCCACCGCGCGCCATGACGACCTTCCAACGCACGCACCAGCTCGCGTGGCGCATGCCGGCATCAGAGGCGGAGCTTCGGCTTGGCGATGCCGAGCATCTTCATCTGCTTGGAGAGGGTGGACCGGTCGATGTCCAGCTCCGCGGCGGCGCGGGTGATGTTCCAGTCGTTCCGGTCGAGGATCTTGATCAGCTCTTCCTTCTTGGTCTGGCGCGCCAGCATCTGCACGTCGTTGTAGTCGTGCACCACCGTCACATCCGACGGACGGAGAGGATCGTTTCGTTCGATCACGCGGGCCACGTCGGTGTGCTCGATCAGCTCCCCCTGCGTCATCACCGTGGTGGCCTCGATCGTTCTTCTGAGCTCGCGGATGTTTCCCGGCCAGCGCTGCCGCTCCAGCAGGTCGATCGCCGACTGCGAGAGGCGCTTCGGCGGCATGTTGTTCTTCCGGCAGAAATCCTCCAGGAAGTAGATCGCCAGCGAGCCGATATCCTCACGGCGCTCACGCAGCGGCGGCACGTGGATCTCGATGCCGCGGAGGCGATAGAGAAGATCCTCTCGGAACATCCGGTCGTGGACGGCATCGAGCAGGTTCCGGTTGGTCGCCGAGACCACCCTCACGTCGATGTTCTCGACGCTTACCGAGCCGAGCTTCCTGACGGTGCCGCTGTCGAGGACGCGGAGGAACTTGGCCTGCAGCTCGATCGGGAACTCGCCGATCTCGTCGAGGAAGAGCGTGCCGCCGTCGGCCGTCTGCACCAGGCCCGGCTTGTTGTCGGTGGCGCCGGTGAAGGCGCCGCGCATGTGTCCGAAGAGCTCGCTTTCGAACATCGTGGCCTGGATGTTCGGCACGTCGACCACGACGAAGGGCTTCGCCTTGCGGGGGCTCATCGTGTGGATGGCGCGCGCCAGCAGATCCTTGCCGACGCCGGTCTCGCCGGTGATCAGCACCGAGATCATCGAGTTGGCGCACATCTCCACCTCGTTCAGGAGCTTGGAGAGCGCCGGGCTGGTGCCGACGATGCCGAGCTGGCGGAACCTGTCGGCGTCCGTGCTCGACGGACGATGGCGTCGGGACTGATCAAGGGCGGTGGAGACGGCGGTCAGGAGCTCGTAGCCGCCGGCCCCCTTATAGATATAGTTGGTCGCGCCGGTTTTCATGGCCCGGACGATCAGGTCGACGGCGTTCTCGCCGGTGAGCATGATCACCGGGAGCGCCGGATGGCGTTTGACGATATGCTCGAGGGCCTGCTCGCCGGTCATGCCGGGCATCTTGATGTCCAGGAGAACCAGGTCCGGGGTGGGCTCCCCCTTGCCGAGGATGCCCAGGCCTTCCTCGGCGCTCTGAGCCCGGATGACCGTGTATCCGGCACGCCCGAGGAGCTCGGCGATCGTGTCGAGGAAGCTGCGGTCGTCATCGATCATCAAGATCGTGGCGGCGGTACGGGGCAGATTGTCGCGCATCATAGTACGGGTAATGGCTGGGGCTGACGTACTGAGGCTAAAGTATGAAGGTATCGGGGTTCAAGGACATTTCCGAGCGCAATCTTCTCCTCGAGCCCTCTGGAGACGGGCAAGGTCGATTGACTTCATCAAGATTTATAGTATATTGCCGTTGTCTATGCTGTTACAGCTCGTATTGGGCCTGTGACAACGTCTGCCGGGTCGCCGCGACGCTTTTATGTTCTGGACCTCTCATACAAGTGACTTTCGCGGAGTTCGATCTTTCGACTTATGGGTCTGGACCTCCCTATAAGTTTTAGGCATGTCGGGCATAGTCCGATCACGAGCGGTGGGGCACCACACCCGCCGCTCGTTGATTGCATTTAGGGGGCACCTCTTCTTTTTCCGCCGCATTTTCGCCTGATTTCCCGCGATTTCGACGCCTTGCCGCTATCGGTGTTCCGCTCCCGAACTCCACTCGAATTCCTCGCATTCGTGTCCCGAAATATGATGTACAAATCGACATAATCGTGTCGAAACGTTGCCGGAAGCCGTTGCGCCCGTCGCGCCATGTCGTTGCAACGGCTATATGCGCCCGCCGCATTCCCGCTGAAAACGTGACGATCCGTCACGCTCGAGTCCCCGTGCGCGGCATGCCACCAATCCTTGGGGTTCCGTTGCCGGGAGGTGTCACGTGTGGCGCGGCATGAAGCGCCGGCGAATATTCCTACGCGGGTGCTTCCGCCAGCTGACCTGCAATCCGATGCTCAGCGTTGCGCGATGGCTGCTTCACCGTGGCTCCGTCCGTCGCTCGGATTCCAGGACCAACATCCTCGCTCGAAGGGAAAGAAGTTCGGGCCGCGTTATGGCGCGCGCCGCATTGGGCCGGATGCCTCGCGTTGCGATCTACGTTGCCGATGGCATGGGATATTCCCTGGCGGACTCGCGTATGGCGTGGCGGCGGATACGGAACCTCCTCGGCGTGGAGGCCGGCCGGCGTCGCGACGGTCCGATATCGGAGTCGTTATTGAAGCGGTCGCGCGGCCGATCGATATGGTGCAGTCGGTGGGATATGAGACGGGAGACCGTTGGAATGATGGCTCCGGGATATCCGATCCGCCGATAACGCGCCGGCCGCTCGGCCTGCTCCGGATCGATCGCGCCGCGACGGGTTGCCCGATTGCTCCGCCGCGGGTGGCGTCGGAGGTGGCATCACACGCTCGCGCCGGGAAGGTGCCGGATAGGAGGATGCGCGTGGGTGGCGGGGCGCGTCTGAGGCATGTGAGGGGTTCTGGGGGAGTTGCTATCTTCCGACGCGCCGGACGAGCCGGTATCTGGCCGACCCGGCCGGTACTTGGCCGGCCCGGCCGGGAGCGCCGCCGACGAACATTGCCAGGAACGAAGACCGATGAAGCTGAAGCTCGACCTCCACGACATCTACAACTCCGGGAAGGATATCGACCGGGCGCTCAACGACATCATCCGCCAGGCGGTGGAGAAGAAGGCGCCGATGGTGGAGATCATTCCGGGGAAAGGCTCGGGACAGCTGAAGAAGAAAGTGCTCAGGTTCCTGGAGCAGAAGGAGATCAAGGCGCTCTACCATCGCATCGAGAAGGACAGCAAGAACTTCGGCCGCCTGTTCGTGCATTTCCGGTGGAAGTGAGAGCGGGAGGACAGTAAAGTGTTTATTGTGGATATGGAATGTTTAACAAGCTGCTGGTAGCATAATCGTGTGCAGGCTTTTGGGAATGAATTTCTCGTGAGCTCGTTGAGTTGCCGGCGTTCTGCTATGCTTTCATACTTGAAACTGCCCGGGTGCAGTGTTCTCGGGCGTGTGTTCGAATACCCGAAGAAGTGTTTGTCCACATGTGATGCTGAGGTGCGGTAACTGATGTCTGAATGGGAGATTACCCAGTTGGCCGGATACACGACCTCGCCAGGAGAAAAAAGGGTATTCATAACCTACGCAAACGAAGTTTTTGCTTGCAACCTTGTACAAGTCGAGCTAGGTTTGTAGCCACTCGATACGTGCAACCGGAATTCACATTCGAGCCATTCCGTCGGACGACGTCTTGCCCACGTTCGTGCGATAGCCACAGATCTTGCCGTTGCTCTGTTTGAAAGGAACGAGTATATGCTCACCACGAATGCGGCTACGTTCTGCCGAGCCGTAACACTTCTTGCCCTATTGCTCCTGGCCATGATTTCCGTGGCCGATGCCATGCCAGATTCGACATGGACCGACCCCGCGCCATATAGGATACTCTATATCGGTCGACTCAATTTCGATTGCATCGACGATACCCTCATCGCATCGCGTAGTTCCACGGACCTCAACCAATACAATCCCGCATTCATTGCCTGGGGGCGGTGGGATTCCGTTGGCCTATACCCGTGCCAGCCGGATACCGGGCACCATGTACCGAAACTGCCGACTACATATATCACCTATCCTTCGTGGAGCGACCTTCACTGTGACGTCGCGTTCGAGCGATTGAACGAAGATAGCGTGGCCGATATGATCTTCTTTGTTTCGGGGAAATACACAAGTGGGAGCACGACAAGGGATACGGTGCGTGCGCTGCTGGTATTCGGCCAGAACAAGCTCGATTCCGTCGGAGTTGTGAACCTGGGCCTGTTAGGGCTTGCACAATCGACCCCCTACGTGGCCATGGAGCTTCTTCCCGATCAACACTTCGTCGAGCGCGCGCCCCGCGATCCAAGCGGTGGCTCCTCATTCGTGCTCAATCCGATCGTGCAGTACATTCCGTCGCAGCGAATGTCGCCGCCAACGGATGTCGCCGGCGTCGCCAACCCCTGGAGTGTGCGAGTTTATCCGAATCCCGCAGTCTATTCGACGAACCTCGAGATCACTGCGGTCCCACCGGGGGATTATCGAGTCGATATCATCTCGTCGAGCGGCGCGCTTCAGCGTCGGCAGATGCTGACGATTGGTGAGTCGGGAGAATTCATGCGCATATTGGACCTCCAATCGATGCCGAGCGGATATTATGTCGTGCAGCTTTTCTCGGCTGACAAGCCATACGGAGCATATCCCATCCTGATCACGCGCTGACCGGGACTCGCCGGACAATGTGCCGGCGCCACGCGAACGAATAACACGAACATATCATAAACCACCCTGGACGAGTGCCATGAGCACAACGTTGTACTACCGCACTGCCTTTTCGATAGTAGCATTACTGCTGGCTCTGCATCCAGTCTCGATCGCGCAGAATGCCGGCAAGATATCAGAGCTGCAGGGAGCGCAAGCCCAATACGATATGGGAAGTGGTTCCTCGATGGTCGACGGCAGGCTCCGTGTCTCGAATGGAAACGGCTCCGTCTACTATACGTATCCTCTGTCGTCCCAGTCGTTGGATGGGCATTCGGTCTCAGCCACGCTGAGCTACAGTGGAGGCGTGCCCACGACCAGCTATCTGAGATACTTCTCATCCTATGATACTGATACGTCCTCGGCCGTTCATAACGTGGCGATGTGGGCCAAATTCACGCAGAATCGGCCTGCCTGGATCTACGGGATCAATGGATTTGCCATCGAAGTGATCTCTTCGGCCAGACACTTCCATATCGATCCGCATACGAACTTTCAATCGACTCGGTCGACCAAGTACACAGATCAAGACTTTTTGTGGACTATCGACGGATATGATGTCGGTAACCGTATGCTCAATTTTTATAACCCCGATGCACGAAACGTCTTTGGTGGGTACAAGCTCGTAGATGTCATCAAGCTGTTGCGATCGGATGGGACGGTGCTTCGGCTGCAGAACGTTCAGTACATC
The DNA here is from genome assembly GCA_048498995.1 of Bacteroidota bacterium. Lineage (GTDB taxonomy): Bacteria > Bacteroidota > Ignavibacteria > OLB7 > OLB7 > JBEHWX01. Next base: position 19,703 of record JBEHWX010000064.1, on the reverse strand, counting down.
GGCCAGGCTAGCAGCGCCGATTCGGCTCGATTCTACACCGGCCATTACTTCGAGAATGAGATCAATGCGAGCGGTTATGCGATCGTGTCGTTTGACTCAACCTACTGGCCGTCGCACATCAAGCGATACGCTCCGACCAACGATCCCGCGCTCGTTCCGAGAATCGTACGGTACTTCCCGGGGGATGGGTTGGAGTATGTCTTCCGGGAGCGCGTGGCACCGTTCGGGCTCTTCGTGTTCAACAACGATACGACGTTCGGTGGCAAGTATGCCAGTCCCACAATCTTCTACCTGGAACAGATCAAAACAGAGTCCGGAGCGGCTGTCGACGTCCGCCGGGCCAGGCACTATAGCTCCTTCAAGGAGCGGTTCGGTAACCGGGAGATACAGGATTCCACAAAAGGGCGTGCTCAGAGCACCGGAGCAACCGGGATTCTGATAACCCATGATCATTGGAATGATGCCTATTTGGAATCCCATATCTTTCACACTGTCGAGGTCCTCGGTAGGACGTACAAGATTCAGATCGACACGACAACCACGAGCGGAAACAATGGAAGCCTGATTTCCGGCACCTATGCTGACTACCCGGACTACTATTCGGGAAGTACAAGTTCAACATTGGCGGCTCAGTATGGATCTGCGACGGGCTATGTCACGGCGATTATAGATCCCTCGGGGAGGAGAACATCGTTTACCTATGAGCGCTACCTGACGAAGTATGCTGGATACGGCTTCGCCGGCGTCGATTCCGTGGAGCTGACGAACTTCCGCCTCACGGAGGTGAAGGAGCCGGATGCCAGATACACGATCACCTACAAGAAAGGAACGTCGGTCGTACGGCCTGACAGCACATATCTTCCGTATCTGATCTCGAATGTCGCCGATACCGTGCGGAAGTACGGTCCAGATAACGTGCTTCAGACCACGACCCGCTATGCGATCACGTATAAGCCGATCCCTGGATTCCCGAAAGAGTACTCGGTCGATTCCTGTCAGGTTTTCAGTTCGGACAATGTTTCGGGGCGGTTCGCAAAGACGACCTACTACTATAAGCCGTATGTCAATACGGATACGGCCTTGGTCTCGGACATCCCGCGACCGCGCTTCACCTCGCTCTACAAGGTAGTTGGCACCGTCGATTCTATCACGACGATCTCCTATACGCAATACGGGGACTCCTTGGCGTCCGACTATGCCATGCTTTGGGGAACTCCCTACGTGATTCTGCCGACGGCATCCTGGACCACGGTGAACGGACGGCGAACCTCCTACGCGAGATTCAACTACGCGATGACCACCGCGCGCGACTTCGGTGGGGATTCTTTTACGGCGGGGAAGGTCGGAAAGGAGATTGCGACCAAGGTCACGACCATCTATCGCCCGGACGACACAACAGCTGTCCTCCTGAGAGATACAACGACCTTTCTCCACCTTCCGCTGGTTTACTCCAATGTCTCCCGAAGCGATACGGTGTGGGATGATGCGGCAACGAGGGCTTCCTTCGGAACGCAGGAGAGGGTCAATAACTGGTATAAATACGCCTTTGTCGACTCGCTCAACATCAAGAAAGTGGTCTCCACGAGCTATAAGTGGATCCCGCCGATCTTCGGCCTCCCATTGACGTCTCGTCTCTACGATGGTGCGGGGCGCTTCCTGGGTGGTCGCAAGGCTGTCTACGATACGAACGCCTACACGCAGGTGATCCGGCGCGGCAGGATTCTGGCCGATTCCATCATCAGCCGTGACGGATCCAAGACGGTGCTTGGTGCATCCTATGGCTACGACAGAGTGCTGGGGCGCAATGTTCTGTCGAAGCTGACCAGTCGATTCGGCGCGACGGGGAATGTCTACCATGACTACCATCTCCCATGGCTGCTGAATGGGAGCAGCTATGACAAGCCGGGGTATAGCGTCACGACGAATCAGAACACGAAGCGTAGCTACGAGCTGGATCCAAGTGGCATCTTCCCCTACTTCTACGAGCAGCCGACCGCGAGTGCCGCCATCGTCCGGAAGTATGGGCCAAGTGGAGCTATCTACCCTGACACGATCCGGACGGTTCAGGACTTTACCTACTTCGGCAACGTCTCGCGCGTCATCGATCCTAACGGCAATATTGCCGCGATGACATATGACGGAATTGGCCGTACGACCAGAGCCAATCTCCCCTTCGACTTCAGTGACGATTCGAGCGATTACTCCGGAACGCGTGATCTCCTGGCCAGCCAGGCTCACACGCTCTTCCAGACCGAAGAGGATTCGATCAACTGTGACACCAAAGGCTTCTTTCGCTGGTATCCCACGGCGGAGGCCGAATTCGATAAGTTCTATGCCGCTGCTCCCGTCTTCGAGAAGCAGCATTGTGTGGGAGATGGCTATCCGCAAGGCGCGCCAACCATTCTCAAGAGCGTCACGACCGGTAGTTATGCTCGCTACACATCCAAGGCGGAGCATTACGCGTTCCTCAAGATTCAATTCCCTTCTGGGCCGAACTGCGCCGGAGCGCAGAGTCTCGACAGCGCGCGAATCCGTCTCTGGGTCACGTCGATCTCCAAGGCGTCACTGATGATCACCGTCAAGATCCCCAAGCTCGGGCTTGACAGGCAATACGTGTTCCGGATCCCCCGGGTTGGGCGGTTCAAGGAAGGGAGTGGAGGTGTGCAGGGAAAGGCCTCGCGTGAGGGGAAGGATACTCGGTCCGTGCTCATGGCCGGCGGAGATACGTCGTATGTGATCTACCCGTTCGATATAGATCTCACGAGCCTCAAGGACAGCCTGCTCACGTTCAGCTCCAGCAAGTCGCTCGACATGGAGATCCATGTCATCACGGCGGATGGCATGATCACGTTCGCCAACGAGGCCGAGGACGATATGCCCAAGCTCATCCTGAAGGGGAGCTTCCGTGAGCTCCGGCCGATTGAGGAGCGTGACAAGGACTATACGGCGAGCGTCGGGTATGATGACGCCAAGCGAGTTACCACCTCCGTCGGCAAGCTCGACGATGGTGGCCACACCTCGAATGTTCTTGCTTCCGGATCGCTTGACAATGGTGCCCGACGGACGCGCGCGCAGGTGAGCACGGGAATTCACGGAGTGCCGACACAGGCACGTGACTACATCGGCAATCCGGCATCACCGATCCGGATCGATACCGTCTCAGCCCGGTATTCCGGCGACGGCAGCCCGATCTCGGCCACCTCGGTAGAGCACGATTCCGTGGTGCTGGAGTATGATGCCATTGGCCGCCCAATCCGTGCCATCAATGTCGACGGCACCAAGCGGAGTCTCAGATACTACCTGGGGACGCCATCCGCCTGCGGAATCCAGGATACGACCCAGAATTTCTACGGATTCTGTTCGGCAACCGTGAGCGTTGACGAGGTGGGACGAAAGGTCGCCAGCTATTACGATGTCTTCGGTCGACTTCGTCGCGTGGTGGCCGACTCGAGCTCCGGCGGGTTGAAACTGACCACGAAGTTCGAGTATGACGTGCTCGGGCGCACTACGCTCGTAATCAACCCGCGAGGCGATTCGATCACCTACTGGTACGACGACTTCGGTCGTGTGAAGTATGTCAAGCATCCTGATTTCGGCATCGGCTCGATGGCATATGACGATCTGGGGAACCTTCGGTTCAGCCAGACCAGGGAGCAGGCGACACTCGGACGGATGACGTTCAATGAGTACGATGATCTCAACCGCCTGACGCTTGTCGGAGAGGCCACGTTCCCGCCACCGAATACGGGGGGGGGAGTCAGCGTGGAGCCGGGACTGCGCGTGCAGCGTCGGCCGAAGGATAACGGCCGGTCTCAACTGGCATCGCTGCCGGGAGATCCGAACTATCATCGGATGTCGGACTCGCTCGATCCGAACATCCTGCACGATCTCGGAATGAGCAGCATCCTGACGGCCAATGTGACCATTTATCAACTGCCGCTCGTGTCGCTGCCGCAGGTCTGGCGCTGGGACTCTCTTGCCCAGTCGAGCTGCACCTTGTCTCCCGATCTCCATGCGGGAGAAACCTCCGCGCCCACTGGCCCGCTGCTCAGACATGCCACGACCTCGTATAGCCCGATCACGACGCCGCGGGCCTCCGCGACCGATTTCGAGCAGGTATCGAAGTACCCGTATTTCGTCCGTACGGTGATCAACTACGATACCCTTCCGACTTCGATAGGGTCGGTCTGGGAAAAGTTCCCCGCGATCACACGGTGGGATTCGCTGGCGCCGGCCGGGAAGGTGCGAAACCTCAAGGGGCGCTCGGCCGCGGTGGCGTATCGTGAGCATGGCGGCGAGCCATTCCATTACGTCGTTACCAGCTATGACGCCCGCGGTCGCGTGGAAGCGCTGCTGCGCTGGACGGCGAACCTCGGCTTCGACGCCGTCTACTACACCTACAACTCGTCGGATCTGGTGAACTCGGTGAGGACCGTCGATCCGCTGCGTCAGCATACCACATGGTACGGCTACGATCATAACGGCCGTGTGGACAGCATCTGGACGTCTCTTTCCAGCTCCGGGACGGGGCTCGGTGTGACCAATCCGCAATACCCGACGCCCGCCACCCGGCCACTGAATGCCGACGTGGTCTATGTCTACAACAGGTCGTCGCAGGTGGATTCGATGAAGTATCCGCCGGTCGGCGTGGTGGTCGATTACGCGTACAACCGGCGTCGCTGGCTGGACTCGATGATCGCCACGAAGTCGGGCTCAGAGGTGTTCCGGGAGCTGCTGAGCTACGATTCGACCGGGATGATCCTGAAGCAGTCGTCGAAGCATGCCTCCCTCTCCGATCTGCAGCAGCTCTATACCTACGATTCGGTTGGTCGCCTGGTGAAGTGGTCCAATGGGACGGATACGACCCGCTACACCTACGATCAGGTCGGCAACCGGAAGAAGGATACCACGGGACCGGCAACGACCGCCTACAACTACGCGACGGCCGCCGACGGTCCGGACAGGCTGATCGAGAAGGAGGACCGGAACGGGGGAGCAATCGCGGGGCGACGGACATACTCCTACGATGGAGACGGCGCGGTAACCGGGGTAAAGAAGTACGACAGCACGAACGCCCTCAGCTCGGAGGAGAGCTACGCATATAGCTGGAGAGGATTGACGCGGCAGTACATAGCGGGGCATCCGCTGTTTCCGACGCACAAGGAGTGGAGCTACCGATACGGCCCGGGCGGAGAGCGGGAGGAGAAGCGGCTGATGGTGGCGCCGGGTGGCGATTCTTCCGGGAACGTCCTCTCCTGGACCTACTACTTGAACGGCCTCGGTAACGCGCAGCTCGCGCTCTACCATGGTCAGCAGACGATCGACACCACCTGTGGCGATTCCGGACGGCGCGTGTATCTTTACCCGACCGAGTACCTAACCTATGGGGTAGGAACCGGGACGAACGTGGTCACTTATCCGAACGGGAGCAAGGACTACAAGATCTTCGACCATCAGGGCTCGACGCGTCTCTCCTACTCGACGTTCGGCGCATTGAGCGGCCGCTACGACTACGAGCCATTCGGAGAGGTGGTGACCGGTGTTCCGCCGCGTCAGGGCTACATCGACAAGGAGGTGGACAGGGAGAGCGGCCTCGGGGACTACGGGGTCCGGAAGTACAGCCAGGAGGAGGGACGCTTCAGGAGCATCGACCCGCTTTGGGGCGCAAACTTGGCCGGTAGTCCGTACACGTATGCCGGCAATAGCCCGCTGGTGTTCGTGGATCCGAGCGGGTTCATATATACTTCTCCGGCTGGTGACAACCCACTGGACCCGACGCCTCATGATAATGGGGGAGGCGGGGGTGATATGCTCCCGTTCGATCCGATTGAAATTGAACGCTATGATGATCCAGTCTCTACTGGCCCAATGGGTGGACCCCTTCTTACGAATGTTCCTCCATACAACTTTGAGCTTACACCCGGCCAGCTGCAGCTGATTCAATCATTGAAGAATATTAAGCCGCCTTCTGGATCTGAACGATATCCCAGCCGGAAAGCATCAGAGGTGGATTTGAGTGTTGAAGCTGCAGACGCGCTTTTGACTCTTGGAACGGGCTTGTTGAAGGTAGGTGTTGGCTATGTGTTGCTATCTACTGGTATTCTTTCACCTATCGGTGCTGCGAATATGGTCTCTGGAGGGGTGGATGTAGTTTTATCGACAATACGACTATACCATGTGGCAAATGGTGAAGTTTGGGATGGGCCTGGGAATACAGGGGAGTTCTTGATAAGGCCATTTACTAATGATCCTGTTATCAGCGCGGCAGCGGGGATCGGAGTTGACTTCGCCCTGTCGAGTTCCGCTGGTGTACTTCGTAATGCTTTTAAAGTTCAAAGGGCGGTAAAGGGGACATTGTTGACGGAGAAATGGTTCCTGAGGGCCGAAAAGGTTGCCGACCATGCTGCTACAAAATGGACGCAGAATGGCATATTGGGCTATAAGCTATTTCCAGTCAGCGGGTCCACTCCCCTCGATAGATGGCCTACTTCAATGTCTAAAGATAATACAGGGTATCAAGACCCAAGGCTTCGCCTGATTTGGAAATAATCCGTTGTAGTGCGTAAATGAGTGAAATCGTAAATCTCGCGCCTAGGTCTACGAGCCTAGTGGCTTTTTCACTGTTGCTCCCTTCAATCCTGGGAGGAGTGCTCTTTGCAGTTAACGTACCTACTCAGGTGCTGGTCTTCATTTGTTTGTTTATTTTGATAGTGCTGCCGATAATTATATCGTATTATGCTAGATTTGAGGTGATGCGAGTTGAAATTGCTGGAGAAAAATTCACCCTTGTTTTCGCCAATACATTAGCGTTCAAGAAGAAACCGCTGACATTGAGGAGGAAGGAAGTTGACGTCGTGGAGGTCGGTGATTCTTTGAACGTGGTCTTCGAAGGCGCTAAGGTCGCTGTCCTCAGACAAAGGGCGGCAGGTGTGGTGGAGTGGAAAATGCTGCGCGGTTACCTGCTCGAGATGGCTAAACTCGACACGGGAGGAGGTTGGTCAACCTACGAGTTTCAGGTTTCGCCACTACAGCGCTCGATGAAGTATATCATCCCAATGGCGGTTATATATGGGGTATTCCTCGTATTCACGGGCGGATATGAAGGGATACGTATTGTGGCCATGGTCCAACGCTTCATCTTTGCGGCCATATTTGTTGTGCTCGTCGTAAGTAGGAATATCGTTCAATCGGTGCAAGTCAATCGGAGGTATGTCATATTTATTACGCTATGGGGTGGGCTTCTACCCTGGTTGAAGAAGCGCTACCCTCGGGAAGATCTGGAGATAGGATTGAACGGAGACAGGCTCGATGTGAAGTATAAAGGGCGCAAACTTCCGGTAGTGCGTCCTGACGGAATATCGAGGGAGGATTGGAGCCGGCTTCTGGAAGAACTCGACTACCCCTCCCCAAGCTCCTGAAATTCGCGGTTGATGCCCGATGATTGAGCTCAAGCAAAGTCGTGATGAGGAGTACTAGAGCCTGTTATGAACTTCAACCGTAGGAATCAATTCAGAATCAGCGATTCCGCTCAATTGCATGCTCTATCTGCCTGGCAATCAGATATAGGCTTTAGCTCGGATGGCCTTCTGAAGCCATTCGCGGCCGATTCTATCCCAAATAGTTCATAACAGGCTCTACTTCTACGAGTATCAGTATCCGTGCGGTGGTTTGCGTTACGTCCTCGAGTATGCTATTGACAAGAATACGTTCGCGTTCGTGTACTTCGGGATCGAAGGAGCCGATGATCCGAATCCGATGGTCATCAATCGGCCGTGATACCCAGTCCCGCTGGCTGCGACGAAGCTGGGGGCGAAAATGTGTCGGGAAATAGGGTGAAGTTGAAATTTAGGCTTCCGATGTGTGAGGTGACGAGAAATGCCAAACGGGTTCGTGTGTCCTCCCGCTCGTGGGGCCGCGATGGGGCAGCGGAGCGCGATTCGCGCGTGAGGTGGTTCACGACGAACGTGTGATGTCGTTGTGGCTCGATTGCCATGTTTGGCGCGAGGGTGCGGGCGAATTTTCCAATGACAGCATCATGGGCTTGGGATGGAACGCGTAACACTTCACTGGACCCCGCTCAGGAGTATCCATGACTTTGGAATCACCGACACGAAAGCCACGCCGATCCCAATTCCGGGCCTGGATCTCCTGACTAGCAGCGGAGTCTGCATCTGGGGATTCGAGATCGACGGAGAGTTCATCCCTTTCTATGTCGGAAAGTCGAGCCGCCTCAATGAGCGAGCGCTTCAGCACTACGCTCGCCTTCGTGGTGGGGAGTATCTGATCTTCCACTCGTCAAGCGTCGGCTCGATTCGCGAACGCCGTGGCGAAGCACCGGACCCGGAAGGAAAAGGTCTGCTCTATGCTCCGGTGAGCCTCCATGCACTCGCTACCCAGTTCCTGCATTCCAGGGTCCAGGAACAACTCGCAATCCTTCTCGAAGCATTCCGAATCACATTCGGGATTTCGCGCCCGCCGTGTGACCTTGGTAAGGTCGAGCGCGGGATTGCCGACATCTGTGGCCGCAAGCACCTCGGATCGATGGTAGCAATGGGCGATGCGAGGTACGAGCTTATGCACACCGGTGACGACATGGTAGCCGCGATGCTCAACGAGAGGCCTACTGACGAGCGTGGGCCACTGCGTTTTAGGCGACCGTCATGAAGGCTACACGGCTCATGTGATCCAGCCTCATTACGGTGGACAGGCGGCAAGGGGATGGGCTGGATCGTAAGGGCTGGCTCTCCTGGCGGATGGTGCCCAATGATCCGCCTCCCAGGAGGGCCATCTACCAGCAGATGCGCCGACGGTTGGCCGCCGTCGTATCCCAGACCCTGGCCGATACCCTTTGGGCGGTCATGCGTATCGCCAATGGCGGATCGGAGAAACCGATGGCCGCGATCTTCAATAGCCACACCGTGCGATCGACATCGGATATCGAATCACGGGAGGTAAATAGCGGGCGACGTGGACTTTGAAATGATTGCCGACTTCGTAGCCGAAGAGTGCGGGTGCTCTCGTGAGTCGATCCTTCCCGAGACTCGCATTAGTGAAGATATTCGAATAGGTGGAAGCGATGTCGAGGAGTTTATGGCGAAGTTCTTCGAGCGCTTCAATGTAGATTGTGCCGGATACGATCACTACAAGTATTTTGGCCTTGAAGGCTGCTCCCCAATTGGCTCTGTCTACTACGGGCCGGGGCATAAACTCGGAGCGAGTCAGGTAGAGTGGTCACCTCATAGCATTACTGTCGGGGATCTTGTGGTGGTCGCTCGCGCCGGGAAGTGGGTCGAACCGCCACCGGTGCCGAATCGCGATCCACCGTTGAGGAAACGGATCTGGAAGTGGGTGCGAGGGAAGTTTGCCTGAGTTGAGCAAGCCCGGGTGAGCAACCGCCCGGATCACGCACATGAGCCTACGATTGTGGTGGTCTTCTCGATATCCGATCATGATTCATCATTCGTTGATGCACTCGCAGTTTTCGAAATAACGTACAACCGGCCTCAGCCTGATTGACATAGGTAATGTGATGCAGCAGATCTCCGGTTACATCTTTGGCGGTGTCTTCCTTGCACTTGCGATCGCGTTCTGATTCGTAGTGCGAAGAGACGGCAAGGATGCGGATGAAGTCCGGCAAAGGTCCCCCCATCTCAAGATCATTCATGTTGCCAGCATCTTCATGTTCGTGTGCGGGTTGCTCCTGATTGCTGGCGCCAGCATATTCGAGTAAAGCTTGGTCTGGTCCCGGAGTCTGAGATCCCTCCGAGTAGGCCTCGCTCGACGATGGATATCGATGGGAGGTAGATGATATGCGGTCTACAGAGAAAGTCGTGGCGATCATGGAAACCATCTGCCCCGCGATGAGGTCGTGAATAGGCTTCGCAGTGAGCTTGAAGGCCGTACGGCGGGTCGGAAGAGGAAAGATCGTCGCGGCGGCCGCGCTCATGGTGCTGTGGATTGCGGTCGGCGGAGATATCGTCCCATTTCTTCTCCTGGTCGCAAAGGCCTCGGGCGCGGTGATTGCCGTGATCAGTTTCAGGACCAGACGTGATGTCTATGCTCTGGAGGTGACCTCGCATACGGTTGGCATCGGACGAGCCTTCCTGCCGGTGCCGCTGCTTCGCCGTCGCCGCTATTGGCGGGATCAGCTCTCCTTCGATGCCACCGATGCTCGGATCACCATTCGCTATCGCGGAAAGATCGTCGGGGTCGTACATGCCGAGGCCACATCGATGGAGCGCTTCGCCGAGATCAAGACACTTCTCACCGGGCAGCCGATCGCCGCGCACGCGGTGGAGCGCCGTGCCAGTGCAACGATCAGCGCATAGCTTCGGCCACCGACCGCATCGATCCGAAGCCTTCGGAGCGTCCGACAGGCGCCTTCAACGGTCGTTGGCATTCAACCCTTACCTTACCTCAGGAGCCAACATGCAGCGATCCGATGCGGTCGTGATCGGTTGGACGCTCGTCATCTCCGAAGCATTCATGGGAATCCTGATCGTCCGGGGCGGGATTCTTCTGCTTTCCCACCGCCCGACCAAGAATCCCATGACTGTCACGGTGATCGGGCTTCTTCTGCTGGGAGGTGGCGTTCTGCTGATCGGCCTCGCGCTCTTTTCCTTTCTCTTCGTTCTCTGATGCGGAATGGCGATCGGCGCGACCTCCCCGCAAACGACAATCGGCACCGCGCGCCAGAGGGAGAACGCGATGCCGATGTGCGTGGACGGCGCGCCGGCTCTGCCGGGCCCGTTACCCTCTCCGAAGCCTCCCATGCGGTGGCTCAACAGAATCCCGGGGGGGAGAGGGGAATTGTCGTATGGAATCCAGGTGCCCGGCACCTTCGGTGACCGTGGCACACTCAGTCGGCCGAGGATGCTGCCAGGACGATCCAGTAGATGAGTGCGGCCGCCATCGCCCCGCAGAGAATCCCCATGATGATCCCCTGCATCGCCGCCTCCCGGCGTCCCCGCCGCCGCCCTTCCTCGAACGCCCGGCGGAGCTCCCGCGTCGGATCGAGGGTGAACGGAATCGTCTCGTCGTCACGCCCCGTCACGCGCGGCCTTGAAGTGTCGCGAAGCACTACCATCGAAGTTCCGGTTGAATCCCGAATGTGCTGGAAAATCGATCCGACCAATGGGAGGGGGACGCGACGGGGTGAGCCCATCGGCCGGCGTCGTACGGAGAACGCACGAAGGAGCCATCTTGTTCCGCCACCGATTTTCCCGGACTCTCCGATCGTAGATAATCTGATCGTATATCTCTCCCTGGGCCGGCCGCGCCGCCGAGGAGCTCTTTCGCGCACCGCGCCGCCATCATTGGCACGCGAACTCCCGTCGGGACGACTCTCCAGGGAATGCCATCATCCTTCATCCGCCCTGAGCACGCACCATGTCGGAATCCGACTCATCCGCCCGACATTTCCGTCGATATCTCCGCCGATGGCTCACGGCTCGGACTGTAAGTGAAATTCCTTTCAACGGTAAGCGGGTGAGCCATGAGGGAGCTCCCGGGGCCGGGGTAGGTGTCGACCGTCGGAGGCGTGTCGGGGATTCCCCGATGTCGGGTGTCGGCCGGAAACCTGATGGCGTGTAGGTTCGAGGCCCCTCGATGATGATGCCGCGGACGTCCGGGAGCCGGCTCGTCGGCGCTCCTCATGGCCGGTGCCGAGAGGCGCGACCATGGGAAGCTGGCTGTACAGGTACTTTCCGGGCGGCGTCGATGAGGGTGGGCCGACATGGAGACGGACCGGTGCATCATTGAGGCAATCATGGTGGGGCGTCCGCACTGAATCCACTCCTCGCATCCAGGGAAGATCTTTCGAGGCATGCTGTCGGATCGGCGCCGATATCTGATATTCGAGCCGTTCCGATTCGGAGATCACGAGGAAGTCACGACATGACACCCGACATCAACATTGCTCGCCCGGTGGCCCCGCGCATGCGGCACTCCGTCCGGCGCGCGGGGCACCAGGCAATCTCCCAGCACCCGACGCCGGCCGGAGCCGGAGGAGCTGAACGATGAGCGTGGAGCTGACCAACGATGAAGTCCGGCGCTACAGCCGCCACCTGATTCTGCCGGAGATCGGCCCCGAGGGACAGAAGAAGCTGAAGGCATCCTCGGTCCTCCTGATCGGAGCGGGCGGGCTCGGATCGCCACTGGCGCTCTATCTGGCCGCCGCCGGCGTCGGACGGCTCGGCATCGTCGACGCGGACGTGGTCGACGAATCCAACCTTCAGCGCCAGATCCTGCATGGCACCTCCTCGGTGGGGCGTCGCAAGGTGGAGTCGGCCCGGGAGCGGCTGGCCGAGATCAACCCGAACGTGGAGGTCACGACCCATGACGAGCCGTTCACCAGCGCCAACGCCATGGAGATCGCGCGACCGTATGACGTGATCGTCGACGGCACCGACAACTTCCCGACACGCTACCTGAGCAACGACGTCTCGGTGCTCCTCGGCAAGCCGAATGTCTACGGCTCCATCTTCCGTTTCGAGGGGCAGGTGTCGGTCTTCTGGGGAGCGCGCGGCCCCTGCTATCGCTGCCTCTACCGGGAGCCGCCGCCGCCGGGGCTGGTCCCGAGCTGCGCCGAGGGGGGCGTGCTCGGCATCCTGCCGGGAGTGATCGGCACGCTCCAGGCCACCGAGACCATCAAGCTCCTGCTCGGCATCGGCGAGCCGCTCATCGGCCGGCTTCTGCTGTATGACGCGCTCTCGATGCGCTTCCGCGAGCTGAAGCTCGCGAAGGATCCGGAGTGCCCCATCTGCGGCGAGCATCCCACGATCACCGAGCTGATCGACTACGAGGAGTTCTGCGGCGTCCCCGCGCACGATCGCGGCCATGAAGCCTCCACGGCGGAGGCCGGGGTCCCGACGCTCACCGTGGAGGAGCTTGCCGGACTCCGCGCCGACGGCGCCGAGCATGTCCTGATCGACGTGCGGGAGCCGCACGAGTACGAGATCGCCAACCTCGGCGGTCGGCTGATCCCTCTCGGCCAGCTCGAGGAGCGGTTGGACGAGGTGCCGCGCACGGGCCGGGTGATCGTCCACTGCAAGTCCGGCCGCCGGTCGCAACAGGCGGTGGAGCTTCTGCTGCGCCACGGCTATACGAACGTAGAGAATCTGGAAGAGGGTATCCTCGCCTGGTCCGAGCGGGTGGACGAGGGGGTTCCCCGCTACTGATCCCGCGCATCGACGCCAGAGATTCGGCCCCATATCAGGGGCGCGGAGAGGGGCCCCGAGCCCGGCCTCCTCTCCGCGCTGTGACAAGTTGTGCCCCGCCCCGGTCCTTCCCTCCGCATCGGTTACACTTTGGTAACTTCGCTGGTTATCGACGCCCGCACGCCGTCGCCCGAACCTCATCAGAAGCATTCAACATCGCTCGGACATCCATGCGTCGGTTCCTTCTTCCGATCTCCCTCCTCTTTCTCACAACGCGTCTGGCCGTGGCACAGCTCGGCGTCGAGCCGGAATTCCCCGCGCGCCAGAACCTCGGCCCCTCGCTCAACAGCGCCGGCATCGAGATCCTCCCGGTCGTCAGTCCCGATGGGAAAACCCTCTACTTCGACCGGAAGTACGATTCGACCAACGTCGGCGGCGTGGACGACGACGACGACATTTACTACAGCACGCTCCGGAACGACGGCACCTGGTCCCCGGCGCGCAACATCGGCCCGCCGCTGAACACGCGCGGCTCCGACGTCCTCTTCTGGATCTCGGCCGACGGCTCCTCGGCGCTCGTTCACAACGGCGAGATCGTGAACGGGAAGAAGACCGGCCTGGCGATCAGCCACCGCGAGGGGAGCAGCTGGGGAAAGCCGGTCCCGATCAGTATCGACGGGCTCGCCGATCTCGGCGACAGCTATTACGCCTTCATCACCCCGGATCAGAAGCGCCTGATCCTCGGCCTGCACCTCGACAAGCCGGACGACGAAGATTTCGACCTGTTCACCTGCGACGCCACATCCAACGATCTGATGCGCTGGGGAAAGCCGGAGCCGATCAAGGCGCTGAACACGGAGTTCTTCGAGGGGGCGCCGTTCATGGCCTCCGACAACCGCACGCTCTATTTCACCAGCGACCGCCCGAACGGGATGGGAGAAACCGACGTGTATATCACGCGGCGGATCGGCAACAGTTGGGAGATGTGGTCAACGCCGGAGAACATGGGGCCGTCGGTGAACACGCCGCTCTACGAGGCGTCCATCTCGATCACCGCTCAGGGAGATTTCGCCTACATGAGCGGCACCGGATTCTATGAGGCGTTCTACGGCAAGTCGGACCTGTTCAGGATTCAGCTCCCGGATTCTCTCCGGCCGCAGCGGGTGGTGCTGGTCAACGGGCGGATGCTGGTCGGCGACCGGGGCGCCGAGGGGCTGGTGCGCGCCGAGATCGCCGGGAAGTCGGGAGATGTGACCTCCACGGCGAGCGATTCCTATGGACGATTCCTGCTGCTGCTGCCGGCCGGCGAGCAGTACCGCATCACCGGCTTCGCGCCGGGGCATGGGGAGACGAGCGTCGAGGTGGACGCGCGCCGGAACGATCCGGTGACGCGATCGGTGATCCTGAACTTCGACGTCGCCAGCGCCACGCCGCGAGCTTCCGACTCGGATCTGACCGCGAGCCTGTCGGTCGGACCGATTCTGTTCGCGACCGGCTCGTCGGAGCTTTCGCCGGAGGCTCTGGAGGAGCTTCGCCGGTACGTGGGCTCGATCCGGGAGGCGATCGCCAATGGAGGGGGAATCACCCGCGTGGGAGTCACCGGGCACACCGACGACGTGGGCGAGAGCGATTCCAACCAGCAGCTGAGCCTGAGCCGCGCCGCCAGCGTCCGGCGGTGGCTGATCGCCAACGGGATCTCCCCGAAGCTGATCTCCACCGACGCGCGTGGAGAGATCGAGCCGGTGGCCTCGAACGAGACGGAGGAGGGGAGGGCGAAGAACCGGCGGGTGGAGATTCGGGTGATCAGTGCCCGGAAGTGATCCGGTGGCCGATCCCCCGGCCGACTGGTGACGATCTGTACAAGGTTTGACCGACTCGCCGGATAACGAGCGAGGTTCGTAAATTGTTGTCTACGTCCGGTCCTCTCCCGGGGTCGGACCATCCTCTTTCCGCCCTCGCGTCGGCGCTCGCCGTCGGCGATGCTCATGGCGGCATTCGTCTGAGAAAGTTCATCCAGAGCATATAGAACGTTTTTCGTACGGAGTAAACAGAACGATGGCAATTGATGTCCTGATGCCCAAAATGGGCGAATCGGTACAGGAAGGAACGATCCTCCGCTGGCTGAAGCAGCCGGGAGACACGGTAGAGCGGGACGAGGTGATTGCCGAGATCTCGACCGACAAGGTCGACACCGAGATCCCGTCGCCGTCGGCCGGCACGTTGCTGGAGATTCTGGCGCAGGAGAACGAGACCGTTGCCGTCGGCAACCCGATCGCCCGTCTGGGAGAGCCGGGAGAAGCCTCCGGTGGCGGCAATGCCGGCGGCAACGCCGGTGGCGGGGCTCAGGCCGCCGCGCCGACGCCGCAGATGGCCGAGCAGGCCGCCGCTCCGTCGGAGCCGCAGCCGGGTGAGGCGCAGGTCAAGTCGGGTGGCGCCGCCGATGCCACGCCGAGCGCCGCGCAGGCCCAGCGCTCCGAGGAAAGCACTCCGTCGAACGGCGCCCCCGCCGCTCCGGCTCCGGCCCAGGCCAGTGGTGAGCGCACGCCGATTCTGATGCCGAAGATGGGTGAGTCGGTCCAGGAAGGAACGATTCTCCGCTGGGTGAAGCAGCCGGGCGAGGCGGTGGAGCGTGATGAGGTGATCGCCGAGATCTCGACCGACAAGGTCGACACCGAGATCCCGTCGCCGGTCGCCGGAACGCTCGCCGAGATCGCCGCCCAGGAAGGGGAGACGATCGCCGTCGGCAACGTGATCGCCTACATCTCCACCGGCGCCGGGGCTCCGGCCGCCGCCGCCCCGCAGCAGGCTCCGGCCCCGCAAGCGGCTCCGCAGGCTGCCGCCCAGGCCGCTCCGCAGGCGCAGCCGAGCCAGTCGCCGGTGCCGGTCAACGGCTCGGCCCAGCCGACGCAGAACCCCGCCTCCCCCTGGAGCACCTCCGCCGACGCGCAGCAGGCTCCGGTCGAGGCCGGCCCGATCCCGCGCGAGAGCAACGGCCGATTCTACTCGCCGCTGGTCCGCTCGATCGCCGAGAAGGAAGGCCTCTCGGTCGCCGAGCTCGACACGCTCAACGGCACCGGCATGGAAGGCCGCGTCACGAAGGATGATCTTCTCGGCTACGTGAAGAACCGTCCGGCCGGCCGCCCGGCTCCGCAGGCCGCCCCGCAGGCCGCTCCGGCCCCGGCACAGCAGCCGGCTCCGGCGCAGGCGCCCGCCCAGGCTCCGCAGCAGGCCGCCCCGGCTCCGCAGCCGGCCCGCGTGGCCGCTCCCTCGGCCCCGAAGGAGTACGGCCCGGACGTCGAGGTTATCCCGATGGACCGCATGCGCCAGCTCATCGCCGAGCACATGGTCCGCTCCAAGGCCACCTCGCCGCACGTCACCGAGGTCGGTGAGGCGGACGTGACGAAGCTGGTGAAGCTCCGCGACGCGATGAAGGCGCAGTTCGAGAAGCGCGAGGGGATCAAGCTCACCTACACGCCGTTCCTCGTGGCCGCGATCGCCAGGGCGCTGCGCGACAACCCGTGGGTCAACGCCTCGGTCGACGGCACCAACGTGCTGGTCAAGAAGCGCGTCAACGTCGGCGTGGCCACGGCGCTGCCGGACGGCAACCTGATCGTGCCGGTGGTGAAGGACGCCGATCGGATGAACATCACCGGGATTGCGCACTCGGTCAACGATCTGGCCAACCGTGCCCGGAACAAGCAGCTCCATCCGGACGAGATCGCCGGCGGCACCTTCACGCTGACCAACTACGGCGTGTTCGGCCTGCTCCACGGAGCGCCGATCATCAACCAGCCGCAGGTGGCGATCCTCGGCGCCGGCGCGATTCAGAAGCGCCCGGTGGTCCGCGAGGTGCTGGGTGAGGACATGATCGTGATCCGCTCGATGATCTACCTGTCGCTCTCGCACGACCATCGGATCATCGATGGTCTGCTCGGCGGGAAGTTCCTCTCCGATGTGATCAAGTACCTCGAGAGCTTCGACGAGCACACGCAGCTGTAAACATCGTTCGAGGGGCGGTCCGCCGGGATCGCCCCTCGCCGTATCGATCAGATCCGATTTCAGATATAATCAGGTTCCGCAACCATGATCAGTGTTGAGAAACTGGAGCTGCCGGTGGTGCAGCCGTCGACGGTGGCCGCGGCCGCCGGTGCCGAGCGTCGCCCGGAGTGGCTCAAGGTGAAGATTCCGACCGGTGAGACGTTCCAGCAGCTGAAGACGATGATGCGCTCCAAGGAGCTGCACACCGTCTGCGAGGAGGCTCGCTGCCCCAACATGGCCGAATGCTGGTCGGCCGGGACCGCGACGTTCATGATTCTCGGCGATACCTGCACCCGTTCCTGCGGCTTCTGCGCCATCAAGACCGGCCGCCCGGGAACGATCGATCTGGAGGAGCCGTTCCGCGTGGCCGAGGCGATCGGCCAGATGGGCGTCCGTCACGCGGTGATCACCTCGGTCAACCGCGACGAGCTGAAGGATGGCGGCGCCGGCGTCTTCGCCGAGACGATCCGCCAGGCCCGGCTTCAGAATCCGGGACTCCGCGTCGAGGTTCTGATCCCCGATTTCAAGGGGAAGCTCGACCTTCTTCAGCTGATCATCGACGCGGCGCCGGACATCCTGAATCACAATACCGAAACCGTCCCCTCCCTCTATCGCCAGGTGCGCCCGCAGGGGAAGTACCAGTGGACGCTCGACGTGCTCCGCGAGTCGAAGCGCCAGGGGATGATGACCAAGACCGGCATCATGCTCGGTCTCGGCGAGGGACGCGAGGAGCTGCTGACGACCATGCGCGATCTGGTCGGGGTCGGCGTGGATATCCTCACGCTCGGCCAGTACCTCCAGCCGACGAAGATGCACCTTCCGGTGAAGCGCTTCGTGACGCCGGAGGAGTTCAACGAGCTGCGGGATCTCGGCCTGGAGATGGGCTTCCGTTTCGTGGAGTCCGGACCGCTGGTCCGCTCCAGCTATCACGCCGAGCGCCATCTCTGATCGTCCGATCGGTCGGAGAGCATCCGGCCCGGGCGCCTCGATGGGCATCGGATGATATCGCTTCGCATTGCCGGAGGGCGGGAAGGATGGATCTTCCCGCCTTCCTCCGTTCTCGGAACGACTCCGGGATGAACCTTTTACGACGGGCTCTTTATGGATATGACGACATCGGAGACGAATGATCTGCTGATCGAGCCGGAGGAATCGCTTCCGGAGGTCACCTTCGACGACCTGCCCGAGACGATTCGCGAGGCGGCGCGCGGCCTCGGCTGGACCAAGCCGACGCCGGTGCAGGCAAAGGCGATTCCCTACCTGCTCGCCGATCGGGACATGATCGTCCAGTCTCACACCGGTTCGGGAAAAACCGGCGCGTTTCTGATTCCGATCATCATGAAGATCGATCCGAAGGATCGCTTCCCGCAGGCGCTGGTGCTGGTGCCGACGCGCGAGCTGGCCAGCCAGGTCTACAGCGAGTTCGTCGCCCTCTCGGCCGGCCTGGATATCCGCGGCGTGCTCGTCTACGGCGGCGTCGGCTATGCCTCGCAGCTCCAGGGGATGCGCGAGGGAGCGCAGGTGATCATCGGCACGCCGGGACGCGTCCTCGATCATATCGGACGCCGCTCGCTGTCGCTGCAGGGGCTCCGGATGCTCGTGTTCGACGAGGCCGACGAGATGCTCTCGATGGGCTTCTATCCGGCGATGATGGAGCTGCGGCGCCATCTGCCGCGCGAGCGCCGCTCCTGGATGTTCTCGGCCACCATCCCCTACAAGGTGCAGGAGCTCGGCAAGACCTTCCTGCGCAACCCCGAGTTCCTCTCGCTGAGCGTCGGCAACGAATCGGTCTCCACCATGGAGCACCGCTTCTACGTGGTGCCGGCGATGGACAAGGACATCATGCTGATGCGCCTGATCGAGATGGAGTATCCGGAGAGCGCGATCATCTTCTGCAACACGAAGGCCGAGGTGGAGTTCCTCGCCGCCGCGCTGCAGAACCATGGCTACAACGCCGATCAGCTTTCCGGAGATCTCGACCAGAAGGCGCGTGAGCGGGCGATGGGACGCATCAGGCGTCGCGAGACCCGCTTCCTGGTGGCCACCGATATCGCCGCGCGCGGCATCGACATCAGCGATCTTTCGCACGTGTTCCAGCATGATGTGCCGAAGGATACCGAGAGCTATCTGCACCGCGCCGGTCGGACCGCGCGCGCCGGCAATACCGGCGTGGTGATCTCGCTGGCCGGCGACATCTCGGAGAAGGCGCAGCTCAAGAAGATCGGCCGCAAGTACAACATCACCTTCGTCGAGCTCCCGATCCCGACGCAGGAGGAAGTGGAGCAGCGCGTCGCCGAGCGGGTGATCATCCTGCTCGAGGAGCGCTACCGGAAGAAGACCTCCCGCGCCGAGCGGGAGCAGGTGGACCGCTTCGTGCCGATGGTCCGTTCGATGCTCGAGACCGAGGAGCCGCAGCGGCTGCTGGCGATGCTCCTGAACGACATCTATCACAACGAGTTCCACGCCGCGCAGATGGTGGCGGTCGAGGCGGAGAAAGCTCCCGCCACC
>JBEHWX010000063.1:0-33490 GCA_048498995.1 Bacteroidota bacterium | reverse complement strand
CTTCCGATGGCCGACAAGAGAAGTGCAGTGCTTCGACAGGCTCAGCACGAACGGAAAAAGAAAAAGAACCGGGAATCGCTCCCCGGCCCGCTTCGTCGTTCCATCCGATTACCGTTCGCTCACGCCTCGCTTCATCCCCTTCTCTCGTCACGCCGCTGCCGCTCCGCGAACGCCCGCCATCGCCAACGCCCGCCATCGCCAACGCCCGCCATCGCGATCTCCCCTGCTTCGCGCGGCATGCGCCGCGGACGCTCAATGGGCGATGGTCACCGGCGCGCTGGCCACGAGCGCTCCCGAGGAGGCGCGGCAGATGTAGCGGCCGGCCGGGAGCCCCGAGGCGTCCAGCGGAAGCATCAGATCCCCCCCGGTGGCCGGGCCGTCATGGAGCGTGGCGACGCGACGGCCGAGAAGATCGTAGAGCTCGACGAGCGCCGGCACCCCGCTCCCGCCGAGCCGCAGATGCACGGTCGCGTGGTCCGAGATCGTGCTCGGCATCACCTCCACGGCGATCGAGGCGGCATGCTCCCGATCGGCGCCCTCGGCGGGCGCCGAGGAGAGGGTGAACTTCCGGAGCTTCAGGGTCTGGTCGGTCCCCTCCGAGGTGATCGCCACGGTGTAGGGATGCGAGTAGTAGCCGACCTGCTGAACGCTGGCATCGAGCGTATCGAGGGCGCCGGCGTAATGGAAGTGCCCGGTGCTGTCGGCGGTGACGGTGAGCCTGATCGAGGGGAAGGTCACCCGCGCGAAGGGGATCGGCTGCCCGGTGGCCGAGTCGACCACCTGGCCGGAGGCGTACCCCTTGCCGACGCCGTCGAAGGTGAAGACCCAGAGGCCGGTCTGGCGATCACTGGCGAGGATCTTTCCGCTCGGCAGGTAGGGATAGACCTCCCAGTTGCCGTCGTAGCCGCCGGAGATTCCCTCGAAGGTGTCGAAGTAGCCGAGCTGCGCCGGCTCGCGAGGATCGGAGACGTCGATGATGCGCGACCCGGCGGAATACCAGGCCACGTAGGCCAGCTTCCCCTTCGTGTGGACGTTGTGAACCACCTCCCCGGCCGCCGGCGTGTAGTCGGCCACCTTGGAGATGTTCTCCGGATCGCGGATGTCCCAGATCTTCAGCGTCTTCGGCGTGGCGTTGATCTCGTCGGTGGTCATCACGTAGCCCCCCTGCTCCACCACGTCGGCGTTGTGCGTGCCGGCATCCGGATAGCGTATCTCCGCCACCTGCCGCGGGTTGGTCCTGTCCTTCCCGAGATAGACGATGTCGAGCATGCCGTCGAAGATCTCGGCCGCGTACATCGTGTCGTTGCGGACGGTGACGTCGTGCACGTAATGCGCGTTCCACATGCCGACCGGACGGGGATGAAGCGGATCGGTGCCGATGTCGAAGATGATCGTTCCGCCGTTGGCGCCGGCGACCGGCTGCGTGCCGTTGATGTAGAGATAGTTCGCATCCACATCCACGGTGTGGGCTCGGGAGAAGAGCGTGGTATCCGCGGAGATCAGCGACACCGAGGCGGGGAGCTTCGAGAGGTCGAGGATCTGCAGTCCGGAGCCCGATCCCTCGGAGACCACGTAGGCGAGCTGCCGGTAGGTCTTCAGCTCCCGCCACTGGCTGTTGACGCCGGGGATCATCGCCACCAGCTTCAGCGGCACCTGCCCCACGTCGTAGACATAGGTGCCGTCCACGCCGCCGAGCAGCGCGTACTCGCCGCCATCCGGGGCGGCGTAGCCGGTGAGGGAGGAATAGCGGATACCGCTCCCCGGTTCCGGGTCGACATGGTCGACGAGCGTCGTGTGGTAGTTGACCAGCTGCTGCGCCGGGAGCGTTCCGGTCGAGAGCGCGCCGGCCGCGAGGAGTCCGAGAAGAAGGTAGCTGAGCTTCATATGCATCCGGATGCTGGGAATGGAGCGGCCCGACAACGCGAAGGACGATCGTCGATACGATTCGGCGATCGTCCTCCAGGCGTCGAACGGTTCCGCGTCTGATTTGATTGGTCGGGCGCCGTGAGCAAGATACACGCGCGTCGCGTCGATGTTACCGGCGCGCCTCGGTGTGCCCCACTAATGGGCCACGGTCAGTCCGCCGCCGCCGAGCATGCCGGAGGCGCCGGTGAGCCGCCAGAAATAGTGCCCCGCCGGGAGCGCGTCGGTGCGGATCGCGAGCGGAGCTCCGCTGCTCCGGGGCTCGGCCAGGAGCACGCGATTTCCCCTCGCGTCGAACAGCTCGAAGCGAAGCGGGGCCTCGCCCCTATGAGACACCGAAAGCCAGGCCTCCCTGTCTGACGGATTCGGAGCGAGCGACACCTGGGGTCGGGCCTCCCGTTCGGCCTCCTCAGGCACGGCGGATGTGCGCCGCTGGAGCCGATACTCCCGCTCCGCGCCCGCGGGCGTCGGCATCATGCTGTCGGCGCGGGGCTCGTAGCCGGGGGCGCTCACCAGGGCGCGGAGCGTATCGGCCGCGCCGGCGAAGGCGTAGCGTCCGTCGGCATCGGCCGTCACCGCCAGGTCGATCTCCGGAAGCTCGATCCGGGCGAACGGCACCGGCTGGCCGGTGGCCGAGTCGACCACCCGCCCCCGGCACTCTCCCCTGCCGACGCCGTCGAAGGTGAACACATAGAGCCCGCCGAACATGTCGCTGGCGAGGATCTTTCCGCTCGGCAGATACGGGTAGACCTCCCAGTTGCCGCGGAGCGCCGAATCGGCGCCGGGATAGGTGTCGTAGTAGCCGAGCTGCGCCGGCTGGCGGGGATTCGAGATGTCGATGATCCGCGTGCCGGCGGTATACCACGACACGTAGGCGCGGTCGCCGCGGATATGGACGTTGTGCACGGTCTGCCCCGGTACCGGTGTATAGTCGGCGACCTTGGAGATGTTCCCCCGATCGCGCATGTCCCACACCTTCAGCGTCTTCGGCGTCTGGTAGACCTCGTCGGTCGTGAAGAGCCAGGCGCCGTCGGCGGTGAGATCGGAGTTGTGCGTGCCGGAGCCGGGATAGCGGATCTCGCCGGCGAACTCCATCGTCAGATGCGCCGGGTCGAAGTGGATCATCGCCAGCCCGCCGGCCAGCGACGCGGCGTAGATGGTGTCGTTGCGGACGGTCACGTCGTGGACGTACCAGTCGTTGAAGGCGGTGGTCACCTCCGGATGCACCGGATCGCGCGCCACGTTGAAGCTGACCACGCCCCCCATCGGAAACAGATCGCCGCGGCCGCCGCTGATGTGGATATAATCGCCGTACTGCGTGATCGTGTGGCCGGTCGCCAGCCAGTCGGCATCGTGGCGGATCAGCGTGGCCGAATCGGGAAGCGTCGCCAGATCGAGGATCTGCATCCCATCCGGCGAGCGACCCTCGGTCACCACGTATGCGTACGCACGGTAGGTCTTCATCTCGCGCCAGACGCTGTGGGCGCCGGGGATGAAGGAGACCACCCGCGCCGGCGCGTCGGTAACGTCGATCACGTACGTGCCGTCGATCGCGCCGAGCAGGGCATACTCGCGGCCATCGGGAGCGGCATAGCCGGTCAGGGCGGAATAGCGCTGTCCGGTGCCGGGGGCCGGATCGAGATGGGCGAGGAGCGTGGTGTGATAGGCCGTGCGTGGCTGCGCGACGGCCGGAAGGAGCGTCGCCAGCAGCAGCAGAGCCGATGGGAACGTTCTGAGCATGGTTCGGGGGAGATGTACGTCGGAGCGGGCCGGGTGGCCCGCTCCGTTGCGAAGGGATCGCCGATGCGCTGGCGGGAGCTCCCACCCACCGGCGCGCGACCCCGAGCGCGGTACCGTATTCTCAAGGACACGGTTGCGCCCGGAAAGATCACGCACGCGGAGGGAAGATTTCTCCGCCGCGCGTCGGCATCAGCGAAGCTCGGCATCAGCGAAGCACCGACAGCGGCCCCTGCGCCACCGTCCCGTCGTCGAGCGTGGCGCGCCAGGTGTAGCGGCCGCTGGCCAGCGCCGAGGCATCGAGGCGGAGCGGGAGCATGCCGGCCGGCGCCGTGCCGTCGAACAGGAGCGCCGCGCGGCGCCCCATCACGTCGAAGAGCTCCACGCGCAGATGCCGCGCCCGCGACGGCAGCCGCAGCTCGAGCGTGCCGAGGCCGACAAGAGGATTCGGGATGGCGCGCGCCGTGAGCGCTCCGTCGGCCGTGCCCTCCCCGGCCACGCCGCTCGTTGCCGGCGTGGCGTCGACGATCGAGAAGTCGTCGAGCCCGGCCTCCAGCAGCGAGCCGAACAGCGAGGTCTCGGCCACGCGATCGGCGGCCACCACGCGGAAGCGCATCCGCGGGCCCGGCTCCATCACCTCACGCACGTGGAAATTGAAGCGCGTCCAGTCGGCGAGGCTCGTCGGGATCGTGGCCAGCGTCCGCCAGCTCTGTCCGTCGTCGCCGGAGATCAGCACCATCAGCGAATCATCCACCCAGGCATTGGCGTCGTTGACGTACCAGAGGGAGCAGCCGATCACCGGGTCGCCATAGCCGGTCAGGTCGAACGCCGGCGAGGTGAGCGAGGTCGCGCCGTTGTCGACGTCGGCGGCGGAGACATCCGGCTCGCCGTCTCCGGTGAGCGAACCGGTAATGCCGGTGATGAAGGCATGATCTCCCATGCCCGGCGTGGCATCCTCTCCCGGCTGGATCAGGCGATTGTCCAGCGGCAGCGCGATCGGAATCCCCCGCTCCCAGCGTCCGGAGGTGGCATCATCCTCCGGGGCGGCAAGCGACCAGCCGAGATCGAGCTCCACGTCGTCGACATAGCCGCGCGCCAGGGGAACATCGATCGCGAGCGATCCGCCGCCGGAGGCATCATCACCGATCCGCACGAGCTTCGGCTGGTATCCCCACGCGCCGACCAGCACGGCGTAGCTGCTATCCTTCACGAGGGTGAAGGTGGCATGCGTGCTCTTCTGGCTCCCCTCGGTCGCCTGGCTCAGGAAGCGCCAGGAGAAGCCGGAGAGCGGCTCGCCGGTCACGCTGTCGTGCACGGCGATGTCGGCATCGGCGAACTCGAGCGGACGGATCGTGAAATCGACCGTGCCGCCGGAGGATGTGAGCCGTCCGCCGCCGGTGCCGGCATAGTAGCCCTCCTTCTCCACCATCAGCGCGAGCGAATCGGCCGCGCCGGCAAGCCGGTAGCGGCCGGAGGCGTCGGTGAGGGTCGAGAAGCCGAACTCCGACGAGGAGACGCGGGCGCCAACCACCGGCTGGCCGGTCTTCTGGTCGCGGACGGTTCCGGCAAGCCAGGCGCGGCGCGCGCCGTCGAAGGTGAAGACATAGAGACCGGTCTGCATGTCGCCGGCCAGGATCTTTCCGCTCGGCAGATAGGGATAGGTCTCCCAGTTGCCATCCATCGCGCTGCTGGCGCCGGGATAGGTATCGAAGAAGCCGACCTGCACCGGATCGCGCGGATCGGAGATATCGACGATCCGGGTGCCGGCCGTGTACCAGGAGATGATCGCCAGATTCCCCTTCGTGTGGACGTTGTGGATCACCTCCCCCGGCACCGGCGTATAGTCGGCCACCTTGGAGATGTTCTCCATGTCGCGGACGTCCCACACCTTCAGCGTCTTCGGCGTGGCGTTGACCTCGTCGGTCGTCATCACGTAGCTGCCGTCGGTGGTAAGGTCGGCGTTGTGGGTGCCGGCGTTCGGATAGCGGATCTCGGTGACGAGGCGGGGGCTCGTCCGGTCCTTGCCGAGGTACACGATATCGAGCTGGCCGTCATTGATCGCGGCGGCGTACAGAGTATCGTTCCGGACCACGGCGTCGTGCACGTAGCGTCCGGTCCAGGCGCCGACCCGTTTCGGATGGAGCGGATCGGTGGCCACGTCGTAGATGATGGTGCCGCCGTTGGCGCCGGCCCCGACATCGGTGCCGTTGATGTAGAGCCAGGTGCCCTGCTGGTCGATCGTGTGCGCGGTCTGGAAGAGCGCGCGGTCGGTGCGCACCAGCGTGGCGCTGTCAGGGAGATGGGAAAGATCGATGATCTGGAGCCCCGGACTCGGATCCCCCTGGCGGCGCGTTCCCTCGCTCACCACGTAGGCATAGCTCCCGTAGGTCTTCATCTCGCGCCAGATGCTGTTGGCTCCCGGGATGAAGCTGACCGTCCGGAGCGCCGGCCCGGTGACGTCGACGACGTAGGTGCCGACATCGGCGCCGACGATCGCGTACTCGCGGCCGTCGGGAGCCACGTATCCGGTCAGCGCCGAATAGCGGATGCCGACGCCGGCCGGCGCCGGATCGATATGACCAAGAAGCGTGGTATGATAGGCCTGGCGCGTCTGCGCCCGAGCGGTGACGACGACAACGAGCAGGAGAAGAAGAACCAGCGAACGGCGCATCGGCGAAGGGAGTTCGTACTGAGGGAGTTCGGTTCGTCGGTCCGGAGGCCGGACCGCGTCGACCGATGAAGAGGGACGCTTGCGAGCAATGGTCGAAGTAACGACGAGGATCGCCGTCACGACGTGTAGCCCCCGTTATCTGACAATCGGGAGCATCCCCACCTGACCGCCGCCGGCCGCCGCCGCCCTATCTTTGCCCACCCCGCGCGCCGACCGATCGGGAGCCGACCCATCGGGAGCCGCGGAACGGGGCGCCGACATCCAGCATCTCCGGACACCTCATGAGCTCCTCCGCCATCTCCTCCTCGACCTCCTCATCCCAGGCATCATCGCCTCTCGACCGTATCCTCGCGGATCGTCTGATCGCCGTGCTCCGGCTCGACCTTCCGCTGGAGGGGACGCTCGCCGTCGCCGAGGCGATCGCCGCGGAGGGGATCGCCCCGATCGAGGTGACGTTCACCACGCCGGGCGCCATCGAGGCGATCTCCCGACTGGCCGGACGGAGCGACGTCCTGGTCGGCGCCGGCACGGTGCTCGACGAGCGGCAGGCGCGGGAGGCGATCGACGCCGGGGCGCGCTTTCTGGCCAGCCCGATCACCGATCCGGCCATCATCGCCATCGCGCGGAGCGCCGGGGTGGTGGCCATGCCGGGCGCGGTCACGCCGACGGAGATCGTGGCCGCCTGGCGCGCCGGGGCCGATCTGGTGAAGCTCTTCCCGATGCCCTCGGATGGACTGAAGTATCTCGCGGCGCTGCGCGGCCCCCTTCCCGAGATCCGGATGGCGCCGAGCGGCGGGGTCTCCCCGGAAACGGCCGGACCCTTCCTCCGGGCCGGGGCGGCGGCGCTGAACGTCGGCACCTGGCTGACGCACGAGAAGGACGGATCGGTCGGAGCGCCGGAGCAGATCGCCGCGCGGGCCCGTGGCCTGGTCCGGGCCGTGCGCGATGTCCGGTAGCGCCGTTTGGACGGCCGGGGCGCAACGTGGCGGCGAGGGATGAAACGACGAAGCCGCTCCCGATCGGGAGCGGCTTCGCTGTAGTCGCTGATCCGGCGCGTGTCCGGAGATCACTTCTGGATGATGATGAACTCGGTCCGACGGTTCAGGCGGCGTCCCTCGTCGGTGTCGTTCGATGCCGTGGGACGGGTTTCCCCATAGCCGATCGTGAAGAGGCGATTCGGGGCGATCCCGCGCTGCACCATGTACTGCTTGACGGCATCGGCGCGGAGCGAGGAGAGCCTCATGTTGTAGAGGTGATCCCCCACGTCGTCGGTATGCCCTTCCACTTTCAGGCGGAGCGTCGGCCTGGCCTTCATCAGGCGGATCAGGTTGTCGATCTCCGGAGCGGAGCCGGGGAGCACCGTGTACTGATTGGTGCCGAAGTAGATGTTGTCCACCACGAGCTTTCGCCCCACCTCGAGCACCGCGAGCCGTCGCTTGGTCGCGGCGTTCTGCCCCGGCAGCTTCACCTCCACCTGAATCGAATCGGGAATCAGATCGTTCGACGAGCGATACGTCGCCGAGTAGAGGGCGGTCATCGTCGTGACGAACTTGTTGAGGATATCGGAGAAGGACTGCTCGATATCGAAGAGCTGTCCGCCGGTCTCCTCGGCGATCTGTCGATAGCCGGGGATGTTGGTCGGGGTGATGCAGAAGGTCCGGATGTCGTTCCGGTTCAGGATCACCGACATGGTCCGCGCCGTGTACATCGTCCGGCCGAACCCGTTGACGTTGTATTCGTGATAGGGAGCGTCGGTGATCAGCACCACGCAGCGGTTGGCGCTGGAGCGGAAGTTCATGCCGGTGGCGGCCCTGAGCGCCTCCAGCGCGTTCTCCGGCTCATCGCCGCCGCCGGCCGCCTCGATGGTGCCGATCCACTTCTTGAACTGCCCGAGATCATCGGTCAGCCAGTAGCGTCCGGCCACGTTGTCGTCGAAGGTGATCAGTCCCAGACGGTAATCGATCCCCTTGGCGGCGAGTTTGGTCGTGAAATCGTCGATGTTCTGCTTGATCGCCTCGATCTTGTCCCGCATGCTTCCGGTCTGGTCGACGGCGAAGACGAAATCGACCGGGACGCGGTTGGCGCTGGTGATCAGGCTGAGCGATTCCACCTGCTGCGCCTGGCCGTTCTCGGAGATCAGGACGTCGTTCTTCTGGAGCCCTTCGAGAAAGGTGCTCTTGGAATCGAAGACATCGAAGACGATCCCGATCATCGGGAAATGGGTGATGTCGACGTTTCTGACGGAGACCTTGACGTTGGAGTCGCGCACGGACACGGTCGTCGACCGGAGCCGGGCAGAATCGGTGGCGGGCGGAACGGTGGCCGACGGAGCGGTCTGGGCGCGCAGCGACGCGGCCGCGACCAGCAGCAGGAGGAAGGCCACCAGCAGTGGAAGCCGACGGGAGAATATGGTGTTGGAGCGGATCATAGGTTGAGGGCACGCGCGTGCGTGACGAGAGCCCTCGGGAAGGACGGGGCGTTCGTATTGGCTCCCTGCCGGCTGGAGCCGTCGTAGTGACGGGTCGTGGGAACGGATTGCCGCCTCCTCATGCGGCCGGACGGGGCGGCTGTACGCCGGCCCGACCATCCGGTTTCGTGACTCCGGAAAATAAGACGTCTCTGCGCCGTTGTCGAGCCTCATTTTTCGGAAGCTCCACAACGGACAGAGACGTCAAATATCCGAATTCGTCACCGAACGGAGGTATTACCTCCGGATGAAATCTCGCCTCGCTTACGAATCGATGCGAGCCGGGGCCTGGTGAGCTCCCCTGGCAAGGCCGTTTCCGGGTCCGATCGGCCGATTACTGGCCGATCATGAAGCGGAAGATCGGCGAGACCATGAAGAACGAATTGCTCTCCCACGGCTGCGGAGCGGTGCGGAGCACCGGCGTCGAGTACTTGGCCTCGATGAAGAGCCAGTTCGGAATCAGCGGAATGAAGCCGGTCAGCAGCAGGTTGCTGTTCGACAGCTGCGCCGACATCCCGAAGGGGAAGCCGGACTGGTTCAGGTACTCCACGCGGGCATAGATCCAGTCCTGGAACTCCGTCGGGTGGATGAGGTTCGTGTACTTGATGCCGTCGGCGCCGCTGTTCGGAATCAGACGGCTGGCGATCGGCTTCGGATTGCCGAGGGCCACGCCGGCGGCAACCTCGCCACGGGCGACTTCCTGATACGAGGCACCGACGCTGACGCGGAAGAAGTGCTCGTAATCGTTCAGCCAGGTCTCCCAGAAGAGGACGCCCTGGGCCACGTTCCGGAGGAAGTAGGCCGCCTGCACCGTGTCGTTACGCAGCGCGCGATCGGTCGAGCGCTCCGGGAACGTAACCAGCCCGTCGGTCAGATCGACCATCTCCCCGGCGCCCATCTTGCCGAACGGAAGCTCGGTGTAGATCATGAAGCCGAGGTCGTTGACCTGCGGCAGGCGATACTCGATGCGCGCGGTCGCCTTGGCACCGATGGCGCCGTTGAGGCGGCGCGGCTGGATGGCGCCGTTGAGGAAGTTGTCCTCCGGGGTGCCGAACTTCAGACGATACGCACCGCCGAGGGCGATCGTGAGAATGTCCGGCACGCCGACGGAGCGGAGGTTCGGATCCTCGAGCGGAATGATCGGATAGGTGAGGGAGAGCTTCCCCTGGCCGGAGGACCAGAAGTGATAGCCGATCTCATCGTTGCCGAGCACGTGCTCCAGGCGGGCGCCGGTGGTGCCGAGCTGCACCGCCTGGCGGAAGGCCGAGACGGCGATGAACTGCTTGGCGTTGGTCGGCTGCAGAACGTTCGGGATGCGCGTGCGCCCGGTCGAGGTCACCGGCGTGGCCGGCTCGATCAGGGTGAGGGCATAATCCCGGTTCAGGATCCGGTTGTAGAGCGCGTCGCCGAGCTCGCTCCGGATCTTGGCGGCGCCGCTCAGGTTCGCGTTCGGGTCCTCACCGACGCGGATGCTGAGCAGGTCCTGATCGCCGGAGCCCGGCTTCGGGAAGGTCGCCGTCACGAGCATCGAATCGGTCTCGGCCACCGGATAACCGCTCAGGCGGAAATACTGGGCGAGCTTGATCTTGAGATCGGCCTCGAGAATCTTCCACCGGGGGAGGTATTTCTCGATATCCGGATCGAGCTGGGTGAGGTCGGTGATATCCTCCGTCAGCTCCCGACGCCCGGGAGGCGTCTGTGCGGAGGCATGATGGATATCGAGGGAGAGGACGAGCAGAATGGCCGTTACGGCCCACAACATGAGCTTGCTCACGATTGTTCTGTCCTTGGCTTGGATGTTCAAGGTTCTCTTGTTCTTTCGGTTTCTTGACGCCGACGCCGCGTGGGTGCGGCGAGGCGCGCCTTTCGAGCTCTCTCGGATCGGCCGGCCGCCTCGGGACTCATCGGAGCCCCGAGGCCGACCGACCGGCTCGGAATCAGAGACCGAAATGGTACTTCAGGCTGACCGTCGGGACCACCAGATTCTGCTGCTCCCAGGGATGCGGATCGCGGAAGATCGGGGTGAAGTACTTCCCTTCGACCTTCAGATCCAGACGCGAGCCGAGCACGAACTGGACCCACAGATTGGCCAGCACCGACTGATCGAAATACTGCACGCCCAGACCGTACGGAATGCGCTGTCCACCCTTCATGTACTCCAGACGCGCGGTCACGCCGCCGATGTTCTCCGTGGTCGTCTTGGTGAAGACCGTCGGAACCTCGGCCACCTCGCCGGAGGCCATGTCGGCCGTGGCGAGCGTATCCTCCTCGCGGATGAAGCGGTCGGCGCCGTAGACGGTGCCGCCGACCTTCAGGCGGAACAGGTGCGTGGCGGCGGCATCCAGGTAGAAGCCGAACGAGTAGAAGGCCTGGAAGGCGTACCGGATCAGGTAGGCCTCGTCACCCGTCTGCGCCCCACCGGCGACATCGCTGTAGAGGAACGGACGGATCTTGTCGGACTTCTGCTCGGCGAAGGTGTACGAGCCGTAGAAATTGAACAGACCGGAGTTGTTCAGCACCGGCGCGGTGAAGTCGCCGCCGATCGCCAGGCCGTAGCCTCCCAGGATCTTCTGGGTACGATTGCCGATGCCGGAGGAGTCGACCGTGTTGCCGCCGAAGCGGAGCTCCGGGAGCACGGCGCCCACGCGGATGTTCTCCAGCAGGACGTTCAGGGTCATCCGTCCGCCCCAGATCGACGGGTAGTTGATCTCGTCGAAGTTATTCCGGAGCTCGACGCCCCATGCCGGATCCGGGATCTTCCGGTCGAGCAGGTTGTAGGCGCGGAACGAGGCGATGATGTCGGTGCCGACCGAGACCTCGTACGGATACTCGCCGGTGCCCGGGATCTCAGTCTTCCCCATCCGGCCGCTGTTGTTGGCGGCCGAGGCGTCGGCGAACAGCGTGCCGCCGCCGAGATCGAGATCCTCGGCGGCCGCCGAGTCGCTCGTGTTCTTGGCCTCGCCGCGGAGCGGGCGTCCCTCGCTGATGCTGGTCAGAACGTAGGCGAAGCGCTCCTCGTCGAGATAGCTGGCGCGCACCTTCGTGGTCGGGGCCAGCGAGATCTCGCTCAGATCGCGCAGCACGAACATCTGGTTGGAAAGGGAGGAGCTTCCCTCGTTGACGGCGGACTTCAGCTCGCCGTACATCGTCGTGTCCGGCGCGTTGGCGCGGAGGTAATTGTAGACCTCGCTGCCGACGAAGACGTAGTTGTCGCTCAGGTTGATCTTGCCGCTGAGCTCGTCGACGTTCACGCCGAGGAGGGAGATCAGCCTGGGGTTGGTCCGGTCACGGGAGGTGACCAGGTAGAACTGCTTCGGACGATTGGCGCGCTTGGAGATGACGGTCATCACCTGGCCGGCGGCCGTCTTCAGCTCGGCGTCCTCGAGATCCTCGGGATCGACGTTGTAGCGGGCCGCGAGGGCGCGCTTGAACGCGTCGTAGTTGCGGATCGGGTTGGTGCGGGGCTGCGAGGCGATCGAGCGGATGGCGTCGAAAAAGTTCGCCAGCGGCTCCTCGGGTCCGATGGTCTCCCCCGTCTTGTTCACCTGATCGATGATCTCGGTGTCCTCAAGATCCATTCGTTTCGTCAATCGCTGCGCGAACTCATCCTCGAGCCGGTAGATCGTGATGTTCGACCACTTGATGTCGTCGATCGACCGGATCAGGCTGCGGAGCCGCCGGTTCAGACGGGTGACGTCTCGGTCGTCAGTCGCCGTCTGGGCACCGAGAGGCTGCGTCAGGGTCTGGACGGTCACCCACATAAGGGGGATCGCCGCATACCTGACGAGCCGAGCGATGGAGATCTTCATGAGATTCTTCCGTTAGGGTATATGAGTGAACGTGCTTGAATGCTCTGTGCCGAGAAGGGCCAAGCTAGAGAAGGGGATCCGGTCACCGAAGCGTTTTGTTACGGTCCCGGCACGACTTCACCGCGATATGAAACGCGGAAAAGGCGTTGACGTCCCTCCCCTCCTGGAACCCCTCTCCTCGTCGATGAGTCGATAAGGAACCGTCCGGGAGGCATCCCGGACGGTTCCGAGTCACATTCGGGGCGGAGATCAACGCCCGACTTTCACGGTGAAGACAATGGCGCTGGTGTTGTTCACACCACCCTTGCCCTGCATGTTGATCTCGACCTCAAATCTCTTGCCGTTGATGGCCGGCTTCAGCTTCTGGCGATCGGCCTCCACGTGGAGCGTCCAGGTCCGGTCGTCGCCGCCCGGAATCAGGCGGACGTTCAGACCGTAGTCGGAGCACTCCTGGCAGCTGGCGGTCGCCTGCACGCCGATGAACTTGTTGTCACCGAGACGCTGCTGGAGGATAATGCCGTCGAAGTCCTTCTGCAGGCTCTTCGAGGTGATCGGCATCTCGAACTCGAAGCCGTCGGTATGCTCCGGAGCCTGGTAGTTGATATCCACCGGCTTGTTGGCCACGATCGCGGCCGTGGTGCCCGGCTGGCTGGTGAGCACCGGCACCCACTTGGTGCGGTCGGCGATGCCCCCCGGCTTCCAGTACACCGTCGTCACGATATTCTTGGTCCCCTCGGAGACCATCAGCTCGTTCGGCAGATCAGCATCCTTGAACGACACACCGGGACGATCGAACGCGGTATTACCGTTGATCGTAACGACCGTCTGATAGTGGTCATCCGGGATGAACGGGCTCACCCAGTCGCTCGACGGGTTGTACTTGCGGCCGATCAGCGCCTTCAGCCCCTTCCACTGGTCCACGCCCTTCTTGTAGCGGAGCTGCGGCTTCTCGACGACGAGGTACTTCTCGTCGCTGGCAACCATGCCGGCGTTGGTGGCCTTGGCGATGATCGGGGTCATGCCCGCCTGAGGATTGTCGATCGTGGCCGCGAAGAGGTTACGCGCCTGGTCGATCGGGGTAAGACGCGCTCCACCGGAGACATCCTTCGAGCCTTCCTTCGGGCCGAGGGTGACCGGAACGGTAAACGGAGCGGCATCGTACCAGTAGATCGTGTCGCGCGGGAAGGAGATCGCGGCGATCGGCTGCGCCGGGGGTGGAAGCTCCGGTCGGACCACGCGGACGTTGAACGACGTGAAGCCGCGGTTTTCGGCGAATTCACGGTAGGCGTCCGGCTTCAGAAGGCGCTCGATGTACTCCTCGACGTGCGAGGTGGTCTCACCCTTGCCACGCTCTTTGGCAAGTGCCTTCTGGACCTGGCGGAGCTGACGGACGGTAAGCTTGACGTTACCGATGCGGACGGTGTCGTAGTCCTTCACCTCGGTGCCGGTGACGCCGAGGATCTTATTCGTTTCAGAATAGAAGCGGAGGCGATACCAGCCTGGCCCCTGATTCGGCTTGAAATTGACGTTGAAGACCTTCACGCGGCGTCCACGGGCGATCTCGGCCGCCGTGGCCTCCTCGTTCAGGAAGAAGTATTTGTCGGTCGCATCGGCCGGAATGCTCGAACCGAAGGTCTGACGCGGCTGCGAATAGGATCCGACATCGGTGCCCAGCTCGGCCTTGAAGATCACCTGGCCGTTCTGGATGTCCACGTCGTCCGGGCCGAGCTCGGCCTCCTCGACGTCCGGATTACCGATATGCGAGACGATGTACTCGAGCTTCGGGATATCGTCGCCCCGGACCACCTTGCCCCCCGGGGCGGTGCTGGTTGCCTTCGGATCGCCGACCGAGACCGCAACGGTATAGTTGCGGATGTTCTTCTGCGGCTCCTTCTCGTCCAGAACGATGTTGTCCTTCGGGCTCGCAGTAATGCCGGTCGCGCCACTGCCGGTCTGAAGCTGCGAGAGAATCGTCTGTACGATCTCGATGGCCTGCTTCTGCTGGCTGCGGAGTTCCTCTTCAGCTTCATCGCGCTCGATGAAGATGATGAGGAGTTCTAGAATAACGGCCAGGTACAACACGAAGTATACCTTGCCAGCTCCACCTTTGGACATACTGACGTTCCTTTTCTAAGGAATGGAAGTTGGTTTCAATAAGGAGTAGCGCAGATCAATGGGTATAAAACAAAGAAGATGGGAACAAAACCGGGAATGCTTGCGTTACTAATCTAGCCTCGGTCGGCTAGAGTCACGTCGGTTGCGACGTGTCGACGGGGATAGCTTGTTGCCGAGGCTTCGGCGCGGGAAACAAGGAAACTCGGCGTGTGCCTCATCGAACCGCAGCAGCGCGCAGTCCGGGGCTTCGACCACCCGGTAATCTCGACGCATTCCTCACCGCTCCCCCCTCTCCGTTCCGACATTCATCAGTCCGACAGGCACGTTCGGAGACCGTAGCGGAGCCATTGCGCCTGATTAGATAAAATGTGTGGGCGATAATACACCACCAGCGAGCTACGAATCAAGAAAAATCTGGCCTTTGATATCTCAGGGGCGGAAAAAGGCCCCTCTCCCGCAAGTCAACAACCGACAACACCAGCTCCCCCGGCGTTCCGCCGGCCGAACGCCGCCATCCCGTCGAATCCCTCAAAGCAGCTTCAAATTCGCGAATTTCAGCATCAGCTGCTTCCGGCCCACCTTTTCGAAGCGAACCGTCAGCTTCGCCTTCTCCCCCGAGCCGACGATCGAATCCACCCGCCCGCGGCCGAACGTCGGATGGAACACCTCCGAGCCCACCTGGAGCGTCGTCACCGTCTGCGAATAGTCGTCGTCATGCCCCTGATCGAAGTCGTGCTCGACCTCGGGACGCTGGTCGAAGTCCGACGAGCGGCGCTCTCCCCCAGGACGGGGGGCCTGACTCCGGGAGGCTCCTCCCGAGAATCCCCCGGAGAATCCTCCGAAGCTCTGGCTCGACGGTTTCGGCGGCGCCGTGGAGCGGAAGTCCAGCAGATCCTCCCGGATCTCGTTCAGAAAGCGGGAAGGAGTCGGATAGCTCAACTCGCCAAACCGGTAGCGCCGCTCGCAGTTGGTCAGATAGAGCTTCTCCTTGGCGCGGGTGAGCGCCACGTAGCAGAGCCGGCGCTCCTCCTCGATATCGTCCTGCTCGTAGGAGGCGTTGGCCACCGGGAAAAGCCCCTCCTCCATGCCGGTCACCACCACCACCTTGAACTCCAGCCCCTTGGCCGAGTGGATCGTCATCAGCGTCACCCGATCCACCGACTCGTCGTAGGTGTCGGCGTCGGACATCAGCGAGATCTCCTGGAGGTACTGATCGAGCGTCGCCTCCGGGTTGGCCTCGGTGTATTCGGCGATATGGGAGAGAATCCGCTGAACGTTGTCCCAGCGGGCGATCGCCTCCGGCGTATCCTCGTCCCGATAGCTCTGCAGCAGCCCCGATTCGCTCAACAGCACCCGGACCAGCTCCGCCGGGGGCATGTCGTTCAGGTGATTCGTATAGGTATCGATCAGCTCGGCGAAGCGGCCGAGGGCGTTGCCGATCCTGGGGGCCATCTCCGGAATCCGCTCCGGCTCGGCGGCGGCCGCGAGCATCGGAACACCCCGCTCCGAGGCGTGGTTCCGGAGCCGCTTCAGCGTCACGTCGCCGATGCCGCGGGCCGGCGTGTTCACCGCCCGCAGGAACGACTCGTCGTCGTTCGGGTTGACCACCAGGCGCATGTAGGCCAGGGCATCCTTCACCTCCTTCCGGCGGTAGAACGCCACCCCCCCCACCAGACCGTACGGGATGTTGCTCCGGCGGAGCGCATCCTCGATCGACAGCGACTGCGAGTTGGTCCGGTAGAGGATCGCCACGTCGTTCAGCGATTTCCCCTCGCGAACCTCCCGCTGGATCGCCCTGACCACCTCCTCTCCCTCCTCCCGCTCGTCGCGGGAGGTGATCACCGCCACCTTCTCGCCGGCGATGTTCTCGGTCCAGAGGGTCTTCTCGATCTGCTTCCGGTTGTTCTTGATGACGTCGTCGGCCGCGGCCAGGATGGTCTTGGTGGAGCGATAGTTCTGCTCCAACCGGAAGATCCGGTAATCCGGGTAATCCCGCTCGAAATCGAGGATATTCTTGATGTCGGCGCCGCGGAAGCGGTAGATCGACTGGGCATCGTCGCCGACCACGCAGATGTTCCGGTGGAGTGAGGCGAGCATCTTCACCACCATGTACTGCGCGCGGTTGGTATCCTGATACTCGTCGATCAGGATCTGCTCGAACTGCTCCTGGTACTTGTGGAGCACCTCCGGATTCTTCTCGAACAGCTCGATGGTCTTCACCAGCAGGTCGTCGAAATCCATCGCGTTGCTGGAGCGAAGCTGTGCCTCGTAGGCCTCGTAGACCAGCGCCACCTTCTCGTCGATCAGGTTGTTGGCCGCCCGACGGTAGATGGCGGGGTTGACCATGGAGTTCTTCGCGGCCGAGATTCGGGACTGGATCATCTTCGGCGAATACTCCTGGCCGGAGATGCCGAAACGCCCCATCGCGGCGCGCACCACCGATCCGGAATCGTCGGTGTCGTAGATCGAGAAGCTGGAGGTGTAGCCGATCTTCTCCGCCTCGCGGCGAAGGATGCGGCTGAAGACCGAGTGGAAGGTCCCCATCCAGAGGGGACGGGCGCGCTCCTCCCCCACCAGCACGGAGATACGCTCCTTCATTTCGGCCGCGGCCTTGTTGGTGAAGGTGAGCGCCAGAATCTTCCAGGGGGGAATGCCGTTGGCCAGGATGTACGCGATGCGATAGGTGAGCACGCGGGTCTTGCCGGAGCCGGCGCCGGCGACGATCAGCGTGGGGCCGTGGATCTCCACCGCCGCCTCCCGCTGCACCGGGTTGAGCTCGTTCAGAAAGTGGGTGCTCATCGGCTTGGGCGCCGACTCCCCTCCGCGCTGCTCATCGCGGCGCTCTTCGCCCGCGAAGGCGAACATGTCCTGCGCCGGATCGGCGCGTCTCATAGTGAACTTTGCCACGATCTATCGAGTCGTATCGAATGCTGAATACCGGATCACGGAGCGTGTCGCGCCTCGGTGCGCGCACGCCGATCCCCCGCGGGCGGGGTTGTGCGTCGAATCGGGAAACGGACGGAGGCCGACCCGCTGACTCGCGTCTGCCACATGCGCGCGGAGCGATCGGGTCGACCATGAACATTCTTCGCGGGCGATTCCCGGACGCCTTCGCGGACCGGGAATCGCGGAGATCAGGACGCGGGGCGCTCAGCTCCAGCCGGCGGCCACCAGCGACGGCTGCATCGTGGTATCGAGCGAGCCGATCAGCTCCTGCACCGAGCTCATGCCATGCTCGGTCAGATACTCCTCGATGCCGCGCGCGATCGAGACGCCGGCGGCCGGATCGATGAAGAGCGCGGTGCCCACCTGGATCAGCGTGGCGCCGACGATCAGGAACTCGATCGCGTCCTCGGCGGTCATGATCCCGCCGATGCCGATGATCGGAATCTTCACCGCCTTGCGCACCTCGTACACCTTCGCCAGCGCCATCGGCTTGATCGCCGGACCGGAGTAGCCGCCGGTGATCGTGGCGATCTTCGGGCGGCGCGAGTGCACGTCCACGGCCATGCCGACGAACGTGTTGACGCAGCTGACCGCGTCGGCCCCCTCCCCCTCGCAGGCGATCGCGAACTCGCCGATCGACGTGACGTTCGGCGTCAGCTTGATCGCCAGGAACTTCTCGGTCCGCCTCCGGAGCTCGCGGGTGATCTCGGCCACCGACGGGCAGTGGGTGCCGAAGTTCAGGCCGCCATCCTTCACGTTCGGACAGCTGACGTTGATCTCGTAGCCGGCGATCCCCTCGTGCTCCTCGCAGCGCTCCAGCACGTAGCAGTATTCCTCCACGGAGCTGGCGGCGATGTTGACGACCACGGTGGCGCGGCGCTCGCGCAGCGCGGGCAGCTTCTGGTCGAGAAACACGTCCACGCCGACGTTGGCCAGGCCGATCGAGTTGAGCATGCCGGCCGATGCCTCGGCGATCCGCTGCGGGGGATTGCCGTCGCGCGGCTTCCGGCTGATGCTCTTGGTGACCACCGCGCCGAGCTCGGCGACGTCGAGGAACGGCTCGCACTCCAGACCGTAGCCGAATGTGCCGGAGGCGGTCAGAACGGGGTTCTTGAACGTGGCGTTGCGGATCGTGATCTCGGTCTGAGGCATCATTGTACCAGCGTTGCGCGGAAACGGGAATGAGGAAGCTCGGAGCGGATGCCCGCCGTCAAGCGCGGGGAGCCGTCCAAATAGATACGGATAGGAAACCGGGATTAGTGCACCGACGGGATCGATTCGAGCACAATGTCACGGATGTCGTAGTTCGGGCCGTGCGTGCAGACCAGCGTGTATTTCCGCGGCCCCGAGGCCATCTCCACCGGGCATCCCTGGCAGATGCCGACGCCGCAGGCCATCTGGCATTCCAGCGAGACCTCCAGCGTCAGATCGCGCGCGGCGCAGAAATCGCCGAGGGCGCCGAGCATCCGGTTCGGTCCGCAGGCAAAGATCCTGGGGGCCGGCGGATGCTCCTGGCCGAGATAGGCATCCAGCGCGGCCACCACGTTCCCCTGGAAGCCGAGCGAGCCGTCGTCGGTCGCGTAGCGGGCGTTCACCAGACGGCCGTCGGCCGCGATCATCCCGGAGGTGCGCGCGCCGTGGATATTCACCACGCTCCGGCCGGCCGCGACCAGCACATCCCCGAGGAATGCCATCGGCGCGATGCCGACGCCACCGGAGACCAGGATCGCCGTCTCGAACTCCTCGTCGAGATGGAACGGCACGCCAAGCGGCCCCATCACGTCCAGGCGGTCGCCGGGACGCTTGGCCGCGAAGATCGCCGAGCCTTTGCCGACGACATTGAAGATCAGCTCGATCTCGTTCCCCACCACGCGATGAATACTGTAGGCGCGGCGCAGAAGAGGATCGAACGAACCATCCGGCTTGACGTTGAGGAACTGTCCGGGAAGGGCGGTCGAGGCGATTCGGGAGGACTCGAAGGCCAGAACGTAGACGTTGTCTGCTACCCGCTCGACGCGGGAGACTGTTGCGAGCTCTTGCATCATGGCCGGACAAAATAGGAAAATCGGCGCAGCCATGCTGCGCCCGATGGACGATCGAATCAGATCTTCCGCGAATGCTCCACGGATTTGGCGATTTCGGGAGAATAACGACGCGGCCCGACCGAAGGCCGGGCCGCGTGAGATCGCGAGGCACTCATCGCCGGCGCGCCATCAGCGCGGCCGGGTTGGCTTCTTCCTCGAGCCGCTCGCCGGCTTCGGCGGCGTGGCCGGGGCCTTCGTTTCCCCGCCGGTGCCGGTGGCTCCGGCTCCCGTGGCCCCCGTTCCGGTGGCCCCCGTTCCGGTGGCGCCGGTTCCGTTTCCGGCGGCTCCCGTTCCCGTCGCCGTCCCGGTTCCGCTTCCGGTGGCGCCAGTCCCGCTTCCCGTCCCGGTTCCGGTCCCCCCGGTGCCGTTCGTGCCCGTGCCGTTCGTGCCCGTGCCGTTCGTGCCCGTGCCGTTCGTGCCCGTGCCGTTGGCGGCCGGGAGGTTCGGATCGGCCGGCGGCAGCGTGGTCCCTCCGGCATCACGTCCGGAGGTGCCGGGCTGGATCGGCGCGGTCGGGTCCGGCTCGTTCGGCGGCTGATTCAGCGTTGGAGGCGGGGCCACCGGCGTCGGGGGAGCGTTGGTCGGCTGGGGCCGTCCGCTGCCGGCCGGGCCGGCTCCGCCCGGATGCACGTCGCCGGCTCCCTGATCACCGCGATCGGAGCCGGGGCGCCCGTTCGGCGCCGGCACCGGGCCTCGGTTCGCGCCGCTGTTGGGACCGGAGGGAACATCGGCGCCGTTGGTGCCGTTGGCGCCGCTCGATCCGTTGACGGCGCCGCCGTTGATGGTGCCGCCGCCGTTGCCGTTTCCGGGGTTGAGGCGCGTCCCGCCATCGGTTCCGCCGCCGTCGGTTCCGCCGCCGTCGGTTCCGTCACCGGCCGGGGCCGACGACTCCCGCTGCCGGGCGGCCAGCACCGCGTCGATGATCGGCTTGACCGCCACCGCCTGATCGCTGTTCGGATAAGTTTCCAGGATGTGCGCGTAGTAGGAGAAGGCGCTGTCCCGGTCGTTCAGACGCTGCTCGTAGAGAAGCCCGATGGCGTAGTAGGCCTTCGGGGCGTAGTTCGAGGTCGGATATTCCTCGATCACCCGATGGAACTGGGAGATCGCCAGCGTATCCTCGTTCACCCGCATGTGGGCGAGCCCCGAGGTATAGAGGTCCTCCGCCACGTCGATCTTGGCGCTCTCGGTATAGCCGAGGCGAACCCGGGCGTCAGCGGCGTAATCGGTCAGGCCATAGTCGTGGACCAGCACCTCCAGCAGCGAGTCGGAGTAGGCGGTCCGTCCATCCTCGCGCGCCATCTGGGCGTTGGCGTAGATGGCGCGCGCCGCCTCCGGGCTTCCGGCCGGTGCCCAGCGGAGCGACAGCTCGTTGTAGCGCCTGAGCGAATCGGGAATCCCGATCGCGGCGAAGACGCGCGCCACGCTGTAGTAGGCCTCCGCGACGAAGGCCTTGGTCGAGTCAGGGAAGGGGTCCAGCGGAATCCGCGTCGCCTCGGCCACGCGGACGTTCTCGCGGAAATACTGGTTCAGCAGGGCCACGTAGCGCTGGGCCCGGCGCTGGAACGGCGCCACCGCGTTCTGCACCTTCGTGAATCCCTCGAGCGCGGTACGGTAGTCGCCGCGACGGAAGGCCTTCACCGAGCGCTCGTAGACGCCGTAGGCCACGTAGCTCTTGCTGGTGGCGGCCGTGGCCGAATCGGCCTCCGGAACCTCGCTCTGGTCGGCGCCGGCGGGATTGTCCGCGGCCAGGTTGTTCCGCTCCACGTCCACCAGCCCCCACCAGCTCTCGTAGTTGCCGTTGCGCCGCAGCTCGGCCAATTGCTTCTGCGCCTCCTCGAAGCGGTTCAGCGTCCGAAGCGTGACGGCCCGCTGAAGCCCCGACTGGAACTCGATGATCGTCTCCGGCGAATAGTCGGCGACCTTGTCGAACTCCTTCAGGGCGTTTTCGAAATCGCCGGCGCGGAAGTAGATCACCCCCATCTCGTATTCCCAGCGGGCGTGATCCTCGTCGTCGTTGCTCAGGAGCATCGCGCGGCGATACGGCTTGAGCGCCTTCTCGATATCCCCTTCCCCGAGCTCGAGATCCGCGTTCAGGCGGAACGCGTCGGTGAGCACGTCCAGCCGCTTGCGTCCCCAGGCGATGTCGATCGTGCGCGAGAGCATGGTCCGCGCTCCCTCCACGTTCCCCTGGTGCATCATGTCCATCGACAGGTAGAGGTGCGCGTCCGGGAAGTACTTGCTCTCCGGGAAGTTGGCGATCAGCTCCTCGTATTTCTTCTGCGACTGGTACCACTCATGGAGGTAGAAATAGGCCTTGCCGATATAGAAGACGGCGCCGTCCACGTAGTCGCTCTTGGCGTTGCGGGCCAGGAGCTTGGAGCCCTTGATCAGGATCGAGTCGAGCTTGATCTTGTTGGCCCGCATCTCCTCCTCGGTGGTGGAGCGCCGCTCGAGGTGGTTGTACGCCTTCCCCCCCTTGATCGAGACGTCATCGTAGGGAATGAAGTAGACCGGCTCCGGGGATTTCTCGTCACGCATCCAGGCCATCTCGTTCTCGACCTCTCCGTTGATCCGCTCTATGTTGTAGAACAGATTGAAGAAGGTCGTGAAGTTCCGGTACGGCTGGCAGGCGGAAAGGGAGAGGCCGGCGGCCAGCCCCAGGAGCGCTATGCGCGAGATTCGGCGTGCAATCATGGCGGCCAAGTTATGCGGGTACGGGAGTTCGGTCAAGGAAGATGAAAAGAATTGAGGCGATCCCCCGGAAACGGCGACGGCCCGCGCCGGACAGGCGCGGACCGTCGAAACAACGTACGAACGACGCCATCCGGCTCAGAGCCCGATCTCCAGCCGCGCCAGGAACGAGCGCGGGATGCCGTAGTGCGTGCTGCTGAAGCTCGACTCGAACTTGTAGAGATAGGGCGTATCCAGGATGTTCTGCACGCCGAGCGTCAGGCGGCCGCGGAACGAGGTGAGCGGCTCGAAATCCAGCCCCAGCGCGGCATCGAGCACCACGTGCGGCGCCACCGACTTGTCCGGCGATCCCGGCTCCTCCGATTCCAGCTCAAGCATGTCGATCACATCCTCCGAATAGCCCCTGTTGATCAGCTCCTGACGCGACTGCTCGGCGGTGAGGCCGTTGCCGTTCCGGTCGGTCAGGTCGAACGGCAGACCGGAATCGAAGCGGCCGCCGAGCGTGGCGAACAGGCCATGCTCCTCGTGATAGTTCACCGTCATCGCCGCGGTGATCATCTGGTTGTGCTCGGTCGGGAAGATATCCTCCCCGCCCCACGGATGGGAGTAGTTCCGCCCCTCCTCCCCCAGGATCAGCCCGGCGGCGATCGGGGAGGTGCCATCCTCCGGCTTCA
Source organism: Bacteroidota bacterium (assembly GCA_048498995.1). Taxonomy (GTDB): domain Bacteria; phylum Bacteroidota; class Ignavibacteria; order OLB7; family OLB7; genus JBEHWX01. Next base: position 10,373 of record JBEHWX010000063.1, on the reverse strand, counting down.
TGCCGATCGCCGCGCCGCCGCCGATCGAGAGGGAGGCCGAGAAGTTCGAGAGATTCCGGAGCTCCGCGCGGAGCTCGCCGCCGGCGACCAGCCCCTGCTTCAGGTTCACCGGGAAGATGATCCCGGAGTTCCCCAGCTCCACCTTCACGATGAAATCATCGATCAGCTTGCCGTAGCCGACCAGGTCGAAGCTCAGATACTCGTTCAGCCGATAGGCCGCGCCGAGCTCGAAGCTGTGCGACTTCTCGCTGGTGACCAGGTTCGGCGTGCTCGCCTGCTCCCCGGCGGCCAGCAGACGCGCCTGGGAGGAGCTGGAGACCAGGATGTTCTCGATCGGCGCCTGCATGAAGATCCGGGAGTAGCCGGCGCGCAGCACCAGGTCCGGGCTCACCTCGTAGGCGGCCGACAGACGGGGAGAGACCGCCGACTCGTCGGCCAGCAGGCTGTAGAGGTCGTAGCGAAGTCCCGCGCTCACCGTCCAGTGTCCGCTCCGGATCCGGTCCTGCAGGAACGCCGAATAGCGGTGCCCGGTCTTGGCCGCGTCCACCAGGAAGGGATGTCCGCCGCGCGTCAGGTCGTACGGCACGTAGCGGGCGTCGCCGCCGGAGACGTTCGAGTCGGAGAGGGCGGGATTGACCACCGCGAAGGTGAAGAACTCGTGCAGCGGATAGATCTCGCCGCCGACGCCGGCCTTCACCTCGTGCGCCATGTCGAGCCAGTCGCCGCGCAGCGACAGCTCGAGCTGGCCGCCGTTGGCCTCGTTGGAGCGGTCGGCGCCGACGAAGAAGCGCTCGTTCTCGGTCACCGCCTGCAGCGAATCGGCCGACGAGGAGATCCGCGTCAGTCCGCCGCTGGTCAGCTTCCCGGTCGCCTTGCGATGATACGCCAGCGCGCTCAGCGTGGCGGTCTGGCTCAGGTAGGCGTCCATGTGGACCCCGACCATGTAATCGGTCATGTCCTGCTTCTGATCCTGCGCCGGCACTCGCTCCTTGGCGTTCGGCACCGAGTAGATCGTGCCGTTGTAGCTGCCGATCAGATCCAGATCGACCATCTCGCCGAGCATCGCGTCCACCTTGCCGAAGATGTGGCGGGAGCGGCCGTGGTCGTTGATCGGGTCGAAGCCGGAGATCGGGTCGAGGTAGCGATCGCTCTCGCTGGTGGCCACGCCGAGGAATCCGGCCACCTGCCCACCGACGTTGCCGCCCAGCTCGGCCGAAAGCTCCTTCGTGTTGAACGAGCCGTAGCCGGCCGCGGCGTTGGCGAAGAAGGGATGGTCGAAGCCGGACTTCGTGGTGATGGCCAGCACACCGGCGGTGGCCACGCCGTACTCGGCATCCAGTCCGCCGGTCTGCACCGAGACCGTCTTGATCAGGTTCGCGTTGAAGAGCGTCGAGTAGACGCGGGTCATGTTCGCGGTGATCGGAATGCCGTCGATCACGTACTGGATGGCCGCGTCCTCGCCGCGGACGTGGAGGCGTCCGTCCTCGTCCGGCACCACGCCGGGCGTGTTCAGCAGCACCGCCTCGATGCGCCGCTCGTTGGAGACGGCCGGCAGATCCCGGATCGTCTCGGCGGTGAAGAGCTTGCTCGATCCGGTCTTCTCCGGATCGACCGTCCCCCGCTCCGCCTCGACCAGGATCACGCCGTGATCGGGGTCCCGCTGGGGCAGCTCGACGGTCACCGGCACGGCCGAGCTCACCGACGTGTACTCGTAGGCGACCAGCGTCCGCTCGCGCCAGATCTCGATCCGGTAGCGGCCGTAGGGGACGTCGTGGAAGGTGAACCGCGCCTCCTTCTCCGGAAGCGTGGTCCGCAACTGATTCACCACCGGCATGGTCTGCACGACCGTGTTGGTCGAGGACTCGATCAGGCGAGCCTCCGGATTCCCCCGGAGATCGCCGACGTAGTGACCGGTGATCACCCCGGTCGCCTGTTGCGCGTGCGCCGTGACCGACAGCGCCGTGACGGAAAGGAGCGTCGCGGCCACGAGTGATGAAGCGCGGTAGAAATGTCGCATGGTTGTTCGTTTGAGTACGCTGAGTGCGCGGGGCTGGCGTCGGCCAGATGCCGCGGGAAACGATGGGGGACGATGGCCGGTCATGTGCTGGGGGTGAGCGAAGATAGAAGAGAAACGAGAATTACGGATGCGGCATGTCGAAGAAAGAATATCCGCCAGGAATCCCGAGGAGCGGCTACTCCGCGCCGGAAATCGTCCCGGCCGACGGGAATGCTCCTTCCCTCAAGAGCGATCCTGTCCGGCAAACCTTACCGGATCTCGTACCCGAGAGGCGCGTCCGCGTCCCGAGGCTCGAATATTCTTCATATTCTCGCCGCATGAAGCTCTTCACCCTCCTGTCGCTCGCGGCGCTCGTGGCGATCGCGGCCTCGCTCCCCTGTTCGGCGCAGAAGCAGGGGAACATCTGGTATTTCGGCGACGGCGCCGGGCTGGACTTCAACGGTGGAGGGCCAGTTCCGCTGCTCGACGGAAAAACCTATCTCTTCGCCAGCCACGCCGAGGCGGCCTCGGCCATCTCCGACTCCGGCGGCCGGATCCTCTTCTACTCCAACGGCGAAAAGGTCTGGAACCGGCGCCACCAGGTGATGCCGAACGGCGACGGGCTGCTCGGCTCCTTCTCCTCGACCCAGGGAGCGCTCATCGTCCCGAGCCCCTTCAGCGATCACCGTTATTATCTCTTCACCAGCGACGGATTCTTTCCGCGCCCGCTGGAGTACGGGCTCCGCTACTCCGTGATCGATCTCTGCCTCGATGACACGCTCGGCGACGTGGTCCCCGACCGGAAGAACATTCCGCTGCTGGCCACGGCCGGGGAGAAGCTCTGCGCCACCATGCACGCCGACGGCTCCAGCGTCTGGGTGGTGACCCACGAGTACGGCACCGATGCCTTCCATGCCTTCCTGCTCACCGCCAGCGGCATCGCCGACACGGTGGTGTCCCACGTCGGCGCGCGGCATCGGCTGGTGATCCCGACCAATCCCGATTTCAAGGGGGATGTGATCGGCCAGATGAAGATCTCCCCGGATGGCCGGAAGCTCGCGCTCTGCAACGGCAACAGCGCCACCTACATCGCCCCGGCGGTCGTGGAGTTCTTCGACTTCGACAACGCCACCGGCAAGGTCTCCAACTGCGTCGTCCCGGCCGTGCTCGATCAGACGGTCGCCGGCGATCCCTACGGCGTCGCCTTCTCCCCGGACAGCCGCCTCCTCTATATCTCGCGCACCATCACGGTGATGCAGTACGACCTCGGCGCCGGCGACTCCGCGGCCATCGCCGCCTCCGGTATCCCGGTGCTCCCCCCGTCGGACCCGAACGCGCCGGCATCGGCCGGGATCGGCATGCAGCTCGGGCCGGACGGCAGGATCTACGCCAGCACGGGCGGCCCTTTCCTCGACATGATCGCCCGGCCGAACCAGCGCGGCGCGGCCTGCGACTACCGTCGCGGGGCCGTCGACCTTCAGGGGCGCGGCTCGTCGATGACCCTGCCGAGCTTCATCGACAGTTACCGCTACCGGAGCATCGGCCGCTGCATGGACGGGCGGGACCTCGGCGCGCGCATCCCGGAGCTGACCGGACGCGCCGGCGACCGGATCGAGATTCCGATCGTGGCCGAGGGTGGCGGCGGAGCGCTTCCGCGGCCGTCGCGCCGCTATACCGCCACGATCGCGTTCGACCGGACGCTGCTCTTTCCCCGGATCGGCCCCGTCCTGGCCGATATCGGCACGATCGAGGGGGACCGGAGAGTGGTGCGGCTGGCCGGCACCTGGAGCGGCGTCAGCGACACGATCGGCACGTTCGGCGCGATCGCCGGACTCGGCACGGCCCCGGCCACGCCGCTCGAGCTGCGTGAGCTGACACTGGAGGATGGCGAGCCGGCGCGGCTGGTGAGCGGACGATTCTCGCTGCTGGATGTCTGCTACGCGGGAGGGGCGCGGCTTCTGGACATGAGCCGTGGATCGGCGCTCCGGGTGAGCCCGGATCCCGCCCCCGGCGCGGCGCGCGTCGGCTTCACGATGCCGGAGTCGGGACGGACGAGGATCTATCTGACGGAGATGAGCGGACGGAGGGTGGCGACGATCGTCGACGGGGAGATGGCCGCCGGAACATACGAGGCGCCATGCGACCTCGGCGGCGTGGCCGGCGGCATCTACATGCTGGTGATGGAGGCGCCCGGAAGCCGGATCTCCCGCCCGATCCGGATCGCCCGCTGACCTGGCCGCGCAACCACGCGACCGCATCGGTAGGCAAGCGGTAGCCGCACGTCTTTAGCGTGCGCCTTCAACGCACGTCTTTAGCGTGCGCCTTCAACGCACGTCTTCAGCGTGCGCCTTCAACGCACGTCTTTAGCGTGCGCCTTCAACGCACGTCTTCAGCGTGCGCCTTCAACGCACGTCTTCAGCGTGCGTCTTCCGCCCGCGCGGAGGGGCGGCCACGAAAGGCCGCCCGTACGGGCATCATGCGATACGCATCGATCGCTCACGCCTGACGCTCCGAACGCCGCATCGAGCGTGAAGATCAGCTCGTCAGGAGCGCGGCCAGCTCGTGCTTCCGCTGGATCAGCTCGCGCATCCGCTCCAGCAGATCCACCAGCTCCTCGCCGGTCAGTTCCGTGTTGAGCAGGCGGTCCTGAATGGCGCGATACTCCCGGTCGATCCGGGCCTGCTCGAGCTGGATCAGGCAGTCGCGCGCGATGCGCCACGGATTCGGATCGGACAGCTCCGGATCGGCCTTCCCCCACCACGGCGAGATCGTCTCCCGCTCGATGGCCAGCATCGTCGCCAGATCGCGCAGCTCCGGACGGAGGTTTTCGTTGATGATCTGATCGATCTCGAAGGAGCGCTGATTCACGTAGTGATCGAGGATGATCGCCACCAGCTCGCGCGCCAGTGCATGGGAGAAATCATCCGGGTTGATCCGGTCGAAGACATGCTCGAGCATCTGCGGATCCCCCTGCACCAGCACCGACAGAAGCTCGAACTCCGCGGACGGGATATCCGAGCGCTTCACCGGCGCGCGCAGCGGCGTGGGGGCGGGCTCCGGCGGTCTCGGTCCGGCCTCCGGCCCTCCGGTGCCGCGATCGATCGCATCGCCGTTCGGCACGGCCGGCGCCTGCTGCTCCTGCGGGCGCGGCAGCTGGCGACGACGCACCTGTCCCTGCTTGCCGAGCGCCCGCTCCAGCTCGTCGGCCATCAGCGCCTCGGAGATGTGGTAGTCGGCGGCAAGCTTCTGCACGTAGAGCTCGCGCTTCAGCCCGTCCGGAATCAGCGCGATCGAGGTGACGATCGAGCGGATGGCGTCGGTGGCGCGGTCCGGCGCGTCGAGATCTCCCGAGATCTTCATTCCCCTGGCCTTGAACTCCAGGAAGGAGACGCTCTCGCCGATGCGGCGCTCGAACTCCTTGGCGCCGAACTTCCGGACAAACGTGTCGGGATCCTCTCCGTCCGGCAGGCGAAGCACCGAGACGTCGATCCCCTTGCGCAGGAGCACGTCGATGCCCCGCTCGGTGGCGCTCTGGCCGGCGGCGTCGCTGTCGAAGACGAGGATGACTCGCGAGGTGTAGCGGGCGATCAGGTCGGCATGCTCGGCGGCGATGGCGGTGCCGCAGGTGGCGATCGCGGTGCGGATCCCCTCCTGGTGCATGGAGATCACGTCGGCGTACCCCTCGACGAAGAGGGCGCGCCCTTCCTTTCTGATCGCGTCCTTGGCCTGGAAGAGCCCGTAGAGCAGGCGGCTCTTCTGGTAGATCGGGGATTCCGGGGAGTTGATGTACTTCGGCTGGTTCGGATCCTCGTTCATCCGGCGCGCGCCGAATCCGACGATCCGCCCCGTGGCGGTATAGATCGGGAAGATCGCGCGGCCGCGGAACCGGTCGTACCAGCCGCTGCGCCCCTCGCGCTTGATCACCAGCCCCGCCCGCTCCATTTCCTGCGGCGTGTAGCCGAGCTTGGTCAGGCGGCCGAACAGCTCCTCCCAGGCGTCCGGCGCGTAGCCGAGCCCGAAGGCCGAGAGGGTCTCCGAGGAGAAGCCCCGCTTCTTGAAGTATGCCTGCGCCACCAGGCCGGCGTCCGAGCCGAGCGTCCCCTGGTAGAACGCGGCCGCCTCCTTCACCGCGGCGGCCAGCCGCTCGTTCTCGCTGAGCCCCTCACGATCCCGCTTCGTCTCCGGGATCTCGATGTTGAGCGATCCGGCCAGCGAGCGCACCGCCTCCGGAAAGGACCAGCCGTTGAGCTCCATCAGGAACGTGAAGACGTTCCCTCCCTTGCCGCAGGAGAAGCAGCGGTAGATCCCCTTGACCGGCTCCACCGCGAAGGACGGGCGCTGGTCGTCGTGGAACGGACAGAGCCCCACCCAGTTCTTCCCGGTACGGCGCAACCGCACGTAGTCGGAGACCACGTCGACGATGTTCGCCTCGGAGCGGACGCGCTTGACTATTTCTTCGGGAATGGAGGCCATGAACCTAGCACCACATCGGATCGCTTCGGCGCCGGCCGGATCCCGGGGCGCCTCTCATCGGACAACGTGCACGAACGTGCTCAACCGGTCGGTCGGCGTATCGAGGAGACAAAGATACGTGCCGGAGGAAATGGACGTCGCATCAAGGTGTGCCGTGTAGATGCCCGCCTTCCGGTACCCTTCGTCGAGTGTCGCCACCGGGTGTCCCTGAAGATCCACCAGCAGAAGCCGTACCTGGCCGCTCTCGACCACGGCATACTCCACCTCGGCCCGATCGCGCACCGGGTTCGGGACGATCGGCTTGAGCGCGCTCTCCGGGCCGGCCACGATGTAGCGCTTGCCGCCGGCATCGCAGACGACCACCGACACCGAGCCCTGCGTCACCGTCTTCTCGAACGGACAGATCACCGTGTCCAGCGTGAGCGATGCGGAGAGCAGACTCCGGTCGGCGTTGCCGACCACGGCCAGGAACTGTAGATCGGCGAGCGCCACGCTCGAATCGGGGATCGGGCCGGAGAAGCGGTAGATCCGCTCGTTCCCGACCAGGGTTCCGGCCGGCGCGCCGTTGATCGGCTGGAGCATCGACTTGTTCATCCTCACCTCCACCGTGTAGGAGGTGGCGCCGCTGTGCTTCAGGTTCTGCAGCTCGAAGCGCACGGGAAGATCGATCGTATCCCCCGGCTGCAGGTTCAGCTGCGGGAGCTCGAGCCGCGCGAACATCGGCAGGAACAGATCCTTCGACTCCGGGATCTGGAAGTTCGCGACCACCTTCCCCGCCCCCCCGGCGGTGGCGCCGTAGTTCCCGTTCTGGCAGGAGGCATCCCCCTGACGGATCTTTCCGGCAATGCCGCCATCGGTCTTGATCTTCAGCTGCGTCGGGCGCGCTCCGCGGATGAAGACCGCTCCGCCGCCGCCGCCGCCGCCGGGCCCGAAGCAGGCCGGCTGGCTCGAGGAGACATCGCGCCCGGCGCCGCCGGAGACGTCCACCTCGACCTGGTTGAGAAAGGTATCGACCGCGACGATGATGCTGCCGCCGGCCCCGGCTCCGCCGCCGCCGTCACGTCCGGCCACGCGGCTGGACTCCTCGCCGGTGGCGTAGAGGCTGTAGCCGCCGCGATAGGCGTGCGCTTTCAGATAGATGATCCCGCCGCCGCGCAGGCCGGGTGTTCCCTCGTGATCGTTCTGATGTCCGCCGCCGCCGCCGCCCCCCATGAACACGCGCGCCGTGGAATCCTTCTGCGCGATGCTCCAGCCGCCGAGGCCGCCGAGCGGCGCGCCGCCGCATGCCGAGGAGAGGTTGCCGCCGGCCCCACCGGCACCGATGTTGCCGCCTCCGGCGCCTCCCCCGTTCCCCAGGTTGCCGCCGCCGCCGCCGGTGGCCAGCGCGCCCCGCCCCGTCACCGCGAGCGAGTCGGAGTTGCCGTAGATCCCCTCCCCCTTCATCCCTCCCTTGCCGCTCTTGCGCGGCGCGGCGTAGCCGCTGAAGCCGCAGCCGTCGGCCGAGTCGCTGGCGTCGCCGCCGCGGAAGCCGAGTCCCGATACCTGAAGATGTCCGCTGACGGTGAGCGTGTCGCTGACCTCCACGGCCAGGATCCCCCCCTTGTTGCCGTCCCAGATACGGGCCGTCAGGAAGTTGGTCGGAACGTAGGCGTTCTTGTAGCGGGCGATTCTGACGATCTGCGTGTGCCCGTCGGGATCGTACGTGCCGGCCATGTTGTAGAGGAAGGTGATCGTCCGCCCGTCGATCTTCCCGATGGTATTGATCTCGACGTGGCCGGCGCCTCCCAGATCGGTGATCATGCCATAGCCGGGGCCGCTGGAGGTATCCACCGTCACCCCTTTCATCTGAATCACCATCACCCGGTCGCCGACGTTGAATCCAGTGATCGTGTCGACCGAGATCGTGTTGGCGCACCGGTCGAAGGTGAGGACCTTCGCGTAGTCGTTGACGATGCCGAGAATGGTCTGAGTCTGCGCGCCGGCGCGCGTCGAGAGAACGCAGAGGAGCAGCGGAAGAAGCGCGGCGGCGAGGAACGGAGTCCTGGCCCACCTCGAGAAAGGTCGGTTCATGGCTTCAGCGTCGTACGGCGTGGGAATGCCTGCGCCCGTTCGGGCAGGTTCGTGGGATGCATGCCGGTCGCGAGCGACCGTGCCTGATGCGATGCCGTCCGGAGTGTACCGTGCTCCGGGGATCTGATGTCCGCGCCGGGTGAGACGTGGATGATGTCGGCAATCGCGGGTACGGAGCGTGAGATGCTCCCGCGGGTCCGGGGTGGGCTACGACCGGCGCGGGTCCCTGCTTCGATCGGCGTGGCTGCGTGCAGCGAACATACGTTGTTACGGTGAATTTCCAGAGAGGGGGCGGCGCATTCCGCGCGAATCCTCGGCGGATCGATCTTCGATGCACGGCACGCGCCCGGGAGCCGTCGCCGGCCGGAACGGCGCATCGGAATGGCTTATCGGGAGGATGTCGGAGGCGCGGCGGGGACGGCGGATGGGGCGCCGGTCGGAGGGCTCGACGGCGCGGTCGCCAGCTCGAGCTGCGTGAGCCAGGCCAGCGCCTCGTCGGCGCCGTTCCGGCACATCTCGGCGCTCGGGCGGAGCCCGGAGCAGACGGGGGGACGCTCCGGCCGGCCGAAGATGGCGCAGCGGTTATCCTCGGTCAGCTGAACGCAGCGGACACCGGCCGGCTTGCCGTTCGGCATGCCGGGGATCGGCGTGGTGATCGAGGGGGCGATGCAGCAGGCGCCGCATCCCGGACGGCATTCCATGGCGACTGGCTCTTCGGCTCTGGGCCGGCCGCGTCTTCGGGAACCCTTCCCGACGCGCTCCGGCGGGCGACAACATACGTCGGCCGGCGCCCCTCCGCGCTCCCGAACCGCCCACCGGTCAATGCACGGTGGCCGCGCATCGTCAGCGTCCGGCGCGTCTGATACGGGTGCTCCGTACAGGCGCGGCCCCATGGCCGCTCGTGCATCGCGCATCCATGCCATGGCGCACGCTAAAGACGTGCGCCTACCACTGCGGCTACCGGGGACGTCGGTGCAACCGCCGCGCACGCTGAGGACGTGCGCCTACCGCCGTGGCCACCGGGGAACTCGGTTGCGTGCCTACCGCTCTGGCTATCGAGGGGGCCGGCGCTCAGGCGCGGCCGCGGCTCTGGCCATCGGCGATGCCGCCGGCAATCAGGTGGGCGACGCGGAGCGGCTCCGGAATCGCGCCGTTGAGCGCGGTGCGCCGCACCACCGATTCCGCCTCGGCCAGATCCAGCCCCACCCGCTGCACGAACACGCCGGCGGCAGGCTCCATCGGCCCGAGACGCTCGATGATCTCCCACTTCCTGCTCCCTCCCGGCACCCGCGTCAACAGCGCGCTCCGGATCGCCTCCAGATCGGGCGCGCGACGCGCCACCACGAGGATCGGCAGCGGCAGCAGACGGTGCAGCTCGAAGACGTCGACCACGTTGAATCCGGCCAGCGCGATCCCCTGCAGCATCACCAGCTGGAGATGCCCGGCGAACTTGCTCGATCCGATCATCGTGGCAAGCACGCGCGCGCCGTTGGCGCCGTCGCGCCGGACACGGCCGGTGACGATGCCATCCATCCGGGATCCGGCGAACACGGCGCCCACGATCGGCACGTCGCCGCGATGGCCGCGCGGAAAGGGGAAGTCGTCGATGCCGATGATGTGGGAGAGCGCCATGGTCGGACGGAATGGCGTCGTGGCGTGCCCCTCGGAGCTTTCGCGCTCGGAGCTTTCGCGCTCAGAGCTTTCGCGCTCGGAGCTTTCGCGCTCGGAGCTTTCGCGCTCGGAGCTTTCGCGCTCGGAGCTTTCGCGCTCAGAGCTTTCGCGCTCGGAGCTTTCGCGCTCGGAGCTTTCGCGCTCGGAGCTTTCGCGCTCGGAG
>JBEHWX010000062.1:0-35876 GCA_048498995.1 Bacteroidota bacterium | reverse complement strand
GATGCGCTGGATCATGTGAGCGCCGACATTCCCCGGGAGCTGAGACGGGCGGCCACCGGAGGGAGCGGCGCGCTCCAGGTGGAGTTCAACATGGACCCTCCCTCGTCGGCCCCCGCGCTCGCCGGACTCCGGACCGACTGCATGAGTCTGACCACTCCGATGTCCCCTCTCGACCTCGGCGACGGCGTGACGATGGAGATCGAGCTCGGCACCGCGAAGCTCGATCTCTCCCTGAGTATGCGTCTTGAGGAGACCGGCGTTGTCGGCGTTCTCGAGTACGACGGCGACCTGTTCGAGCGTGATCGGATCATCGCGCAGTTCGAGTGCTTCTGGGTGCTGCTGCGCGAGGTTCTGGCCGACCCGCATCGTCCCGTAGCATCGATCCCGATGCTCGACGAGGAGAGCCGGCGGATGATCTGCGTTGCCTGGAACGCGACCGCGCGGCGTTACCCTCTGGAGCGAGCCTTCACCCCGCTGTTCGAGGAGCAGGTGGCCCGAACGCCGGAGGCGATCGCCGTCGGCCGTCGGCCCGGCGGCGCGTCCGCGTCAGTGGCGGACACGCTCACCTACCGCGAGCTGCATCGCCTCTCGGGCCGGGTCGCCGCCGGTCTGGCCGCGCGTGGAGTGGACCCTGGGACGATCGTCGCGGTGATCGGCGCGCGTGATGTTCCGCTGCCGGTCTCGCTGATCGCGCTCTTCGAGGTGGGAGCCGTGTACCTGCCGATCGATCAGTCGCATCCGGTCGATCGGATCCTGCGGATGCTCGCCGACAGCCGCGCCCGGTTCCTGCTTCACATCGGTGGAGCGTCGCCGTCGATGCTCGATCGGATCGGTTCGGCGCTTCCCCGGCTCGAGCTGATCGAGCTTTCCCGGCTCATCGATGCCGACCGGCCCGGCCGCGCGCCCGAGGGACGCTCCTCCGGACCGCGGGATCTGGCGTATGTGATCTACACCTCCGGATCGAGCGGCGAGCCGAAGGGAGCCATGATCGAACAGATCGGCATGATGAATCACCTCCACGCGAAAATCGAGGAGCTCGCACTGGGACCGGACGATGTGGTGATCCAGAACGCGCCGCAGGGCTTCGATGTCTCGATCTGGCAGATGCTTGCGGGGCTGCTCGTCGGCGCGGCGGTGCACATGGTGGCCGACGATCCGGCGCGTGACGCGGCGCGGCTTCTGGCCGAGGTACGGAGCCGGAGGGGCACCATCCTCGAGGCGGTGCCGGCGATCGTGCGCGAACTGGTACGCGAGCTCGACGCCTCGCCGGCGACGCGCCCGGCGCTCGCCAGCCTCCGACGGCTGATCGTGACCGGGGAGGCTCTGCCGCCGGAGCTCTGTGCCCGCTGGCTCGAGCTGGCTCCCGGCGTTCCCGTGATCAACGCCTACGGCCCCACCGAATGCTCCGACGACGTGACGCATCATCTGGTCACCACACCGCCGGCCCCCTCGGAAACGCACGTGCCGATCGGGCGCCCGATCCCGAACATGAAAGCCTACATCCTCGGTGCCGGCATGCAGCCGGTCCCGGTCGGCGTGGCCGGCGATCTCTGGATCGGCGGCGTCGGTGTCGGACGTGGATATCTTGGTGATCCGACGAGAACGGTCGAGGCATTCCTCCCCGATCCGTTTCTTCCCCACGCGTTTGTCGCGGCCTCGGTCGGCGATCGATCGGAGGGGGGCTCGGCCAGACTCTATCGCACCGGAGACGTCGCGCGATTCCGTCCCGACGGTGCGATCGAATTTCTCGGAAGGGCCGATCAGCAGGTGAAGATCCGTGGCGTCCGGATCGAGCTCGAGGAGATCGAGTCCACGCTTCGTTGCCATCCCTCTGTTGCCGACGCCGCCGTCACGGTCTGCCACCGGCGGGGTGACCCGGTGCTCGTGGCGTCGGTGAAGCCGGCCGATCCACGGACGGCAAGCGGCGGTGAGCCGGATGCGCTGCGAAGGGAGCTCCGCCACTTTCTCGAAGCCAGGCTCCCGCGCCAGATGATTCCCTGGAGCATGCGCTTCGTCGATCATCTGCCCGTCAACGGCAACGGCAAGATCGATCGACGCGGTCTGGCGGCGTGCGAATCGATCGATGATGCTCCGGCGCGCGGCACTCGACCTCCCAGGGGGGCGGCCGAGGAGCGTCTGGCCCCGATCTGGATGTCGGTGCTCGAATCGCCGGCCGTCGACGCGACCGAGAACTTCTTCGAGGCGGGGGGGAGCTCCATCACCGCCCTGCGCCTGATCGCCGCGATCCGGCGCGAGCTCGGGGTGGAGCTGGAGGTGTCCACGCTTCTGCGCGCCCCGACCATCGAGCTGCTGGCGTCGGTGCTCGCGCGCGAGGCCGACGTCTCGCCGCTCGTGCGGCTTCGGTCGGATGGCGACCGGGAGCCGTTGTTCTGCATCCATCCGGGAGCCGGGAGCGTGCTCTGCTACGCGGAGCTGGCGCTCCGGCTCGGCGGAGGGCGCCCCTTCATCGGCGTGCAGTCACGCGGGTTGAACGACGGGCTCGAGCCGCTCGACGACGTTCACCGCATGGCGGCCGATTATCTGGCGGCGATTCGGCGCGAGGCCCCCTCGGGACCCTACCATCTCGCGGGGTGGTCGATGGGGGGAATCGTCGCTTTCGAGATCGCGCGACGTCTTCGAGCGGTCGGGGAGGAGGTCGCCTTCCTCGGGCTGATCGATACCGAGGCTCCCGGCTCGTCGGCGCGCCAGGGGGAAGACCGTGAGCTCTGGAGACTCTTCGCCGGCAGCCTGCGGATTCCGTGGCGTGATGCCGACTGGGAGATCCTCCGCGACCTGAGCGATGACGCGCGCCTCGCGCGGCTGGCTGAAAGCGGACGCCGTCATGGCTCGCTTCCGGTGGAGCTCTCCTTGGCCGAGCTCCAGCGCCTGTTCCGCGTGTTCCGGTGCAATGTCCGCGCGATGTGGAGCTATCGGGGCGGAGGATATCCGGGGCGCGTCACCCTGTTCCGAAGCATGGACGTGCCGGACGGATACGACCCGCTGTATGGCTGGAATGCGTTCGTCGACGAGCTCGAGCTCGAGCCGATTCCCGGCGATCACTTCACCATGATGGCGCGGCCGCACCTGGATGTACTGGCCGCGCGGCTGGGCGCCCGCCTCGGTTGAGATCCGCCTTCGCCGATGTCCGCCGTCGCCGGGATCCGCCTTCGCCGATGTCCGCCCCGAACGTGACGAGGCCCCGCCGATGTACCCATGTCGACGGGGCCTTCCGTTGCATCGATCGGCGCCGGCGCCGGCCGCGGAATGTTCTAGCGTCGGCCGTGCCCGGAGGGGGACTCCGAGGCGACGTGATCGGTTTCCCGCCGCCGGTTCTCCCCGGCGGAGCATTCTCCTTCCTCTCCGGTTCCGTCGGCATCCGTGTCGTTGGCCTCGGCGGCGCCCGGACGGGACGCCAGAATGCTCGCCGCCTTCGAGGAATCGATCGCCAGAAGCACCTCCCCTTTCAGCTTCTTCTTGAGGTCTTTCACCGTGCCGGAGAGGATCGAGATCGCGCCGCGCTCGAACAGCACCGCGATCGTCCGGCGGGAGAGCCCGAGCTTGTTGGCCAGCAGCGTGTCCAGCCGCACATCCACCCTGAACTCGAACGTCACCCGGATGGAGATCTTCTCGATGGAGGGATCGCTCAGGTCGACATCCTCGCCGTCGACGTGATAGCCGACGGCGGGATCGACATCCGCGCCGTTGCGCTTCAGCAGTTCGTAGTTGAACGCATACTCCCAGCTTGTCCTGCTGTCGTTGGTCAGGAATCGACGGTAGAGCTCCGGGTCGATGGACGAGGAGAGGATGCGGCGGAGAATATTGCAGTTCCAGGTGGCGTCGCAGGAAGTACACTTGTAGATCAGCCAGACGTCGAGGGTCTTCTGCTGCGCGTTGATCCGGAACTTGCCGCTGTTATAGAACTCCCGCGGCCGTTCGCATTTGGGGCAATTCCGCTGCACGTACGGCGTGCGATCCGGGACAATGGTCCATACGATCTCGTGATGGTTCGTGCACATGCTGAAGTGTGGTGTCGGTGTCGTGGTAGCGAGCATGCCGGCGCTCCCGGATGGCTCGGGTGGTTTCGTGATGCCGCGCGGCGTCGTGGATGTCCGTGACCGATCCGGCCTACGTGGCCGCCGGATCGATCCTAATGATGCCGATCCTCGGCGCCATGTCGCTGGTGGTATGAATCGCGACCGCCGAGGTGATGTCGGCTCCGCCGTCGATGAGGCGGAAATGCCACTGCTCCATCGACGTCTCGCCGGCGAGCCGCGCGCGCGCCGTTCCGTGAGGAGCTATACGGAAGGAGATCTCCCGAAGCGGCAGCCAGAGCCCCTTTCCGCGCGCCTTGGCGTACGCCTCCTTCAAGGTCCAGAGCTGCAGCGCGCGCCGGGAGCGGTGCTCCGGGTGAAGGCGCTCGAGGGCTGCCCGTTCCTCCTCCGTCATGAACTCCCCGGCCAGGGCGCGGGCCAGCTCGCCCCGATCGGTTCCCTCCACATCGATCCCCACCGCGTGCCCGGCACCGCGGGCAACGGCGATAGCGATCGTTCCTCCCGAATGGGAGATGTTGAAGTCGGCGGGGGATGGTCCCGATGGCGCCTCGATCTCCGGGCGCCCGTACTCCGTCCTGCGAAAGCGCCATCGCCATGGCTCGACCGATGCGTAGCGCGACAGGATGCGTCTGAGCAGCGCGCGCGTGGCCAGGTATTCGCGGCGCACGTTGCGGGTGGTCAGGGCGTGATACCGTGCCGCCTCGTCGGCGCTCAACAGGGAGAGATTCGACCGTTCGAACCGATCCCAGTCCAGGCCGTCGCAGCGGGCGTACCAGATGTCGACGTCCGATCCGACCGGTGGAGCGCCATCGATGCTGCCGCGCAAGGCATTCTCCATGGCGTCCTCCATGGCATCGTTCGGTGGTGGCCGGCGCGATCAGAAATATTCGAACTCGCGCAGCGGCGCCATGCGGTACTCGCCCTCATCGCTCCGCGTCACGAGGCCCGACTGGATGATGTCCCGGTCGATGAAGATTCTCGTCGGCTTTCTCCCTCTGCCGATGCCGTCATTGATCAGCTCCATCGTCCCCTTCACGGTGTCGTACACGCGCTGGGGGTCCATCGCGGTGGTTGTCGGCTGGTTCAGGCCGACCGACTCGCACAGCCGATAGACGCCGTGGTTCTCCGGGACTTTGTAGTTGAGCTGGCGCGCCACGCGGGGGAGGAAGTATCCTCCGGTGATCGGGCGTATGCCGGAGGGGCGCACGCAGCCGTAGGCCGGATGCATCCACATGTCGGCCGCGGTGCTTCCGGGCATGAACCGGAGCATGTTGAAGTTGAAGTAGTCCGGGTTGCAGTGGTCGAGGCCGTAGCGGATCGCGCCCATGTCGTCCTCGAACGTGGTGGGCTCGAATCCGAGGATCTGTCCGGTCTCGTCGACCTGTGCCTTCGGCAGGCCGAGTATCAGAAAATAGCTGCTCGGGAATCCGCATTCGGCCATGTCGGTGAACACCTGGCGGACCTTCCGCGGATACTCGAGCGCCTGCTTCCACTGATTCCGGGCCGGGCCGTTGAACTTGCCGATCGCGATCGACACTTCCGGGAGAATGTGCTCGACGCCGAAGAACATGTAGATGCAGTTGGTGCCGGCAAGGAACCGCATCAACGACTTGTCGACTCTGTCGATCCTCGTGTTCGATCCCCAGCTCAGCCCCTCCTCCAGAATGATCTCCGCCTCGCGCCGCGCCGCCTTCTCGTTGACGGTGAACGTGTCGACATCCAGATACACCGCCTCGTATCCATCACGCTTGAGCTTCCGGAGCTGCTCACGCAGCGATTCCTCGGTCAGTCGGTTGACGCCGTTGCTCTCGGTGCTCTTGTTGCAGTAGTCGCACGACCAGGGGCAGCCGCGCTGCGTGTAGAGCTGCGCGGTCTTCATCTGTCGGCCGTCGGGCGTCACGAAGATGTCCATGTTGTGGACCTCCGGCACGTGGACGAACTCGAAATGCTGATCGTAGGGGGAGATGTTCTTCACGCGCTCGGCCGTCGACTGATGGTAGGTTCCGTTCTCGGTGAGAAAGCAGATGCCGGGGATTTCCTTCATCCGCTGTCTGAACGTGCCGGCGGCGACCAGCTCCGCGATCGTGACGATTCCTTCCTCCCCCTCGCCGTCGAAGAACGCCGTGATCCAGGGAGAGAGCCTGGCGATATCCTCGACGCTCTTGGTGGCGTAGCCACCGACGATGATCGGTACATCGGTCCGGCCGATCCGCTCCAGGTGAGCGTGCACCTGCTGGAGATGCTTGTCGATCTCGGGCCATTGCGGAGTCAGGCATCCGGCGAAGGTGATCAGATCAGCGTCCGAGGCGTGGCGACACACATCCTCGATCGTGATGTCGGAACGCTCCAGGTCGAGCTGAACCGTGTTGCTGAATCCGGCATTGCACAGGCTCGACGCCAGCACCGGAAGCGCCTTGTTGGCGCCGTTGAAGCTCCGGTGCAACAGCTTTTCTCCGATCAGAAGGATCTTCGTCATGATGGGTTCGTTCTCCTGCGGTATGTGGTGGTGCGCCTCGCGGCGCGTGCCGAGGCGACGCGTGGCGAAGCGGCGCGTGGCGAAGCGGCTCGCGGTGGCGAAGCTCGTGGTGACGCGGCTTGCGCTGACCGGATGCGCCGGGGGCATGTCGCGAGCGATGCTAGGTGGAGTGTCCGCCCAGCTTGGCGAGCATGCCGGGCATGATGCCCGTGACGATCGATTCGGAGATCAGCGCCGCCGTGATCGGCGCCAGCAGTATCCCGTTGCGGAAGTGCCCCGTCGCGTAGTACAGCCCCTCGATCCCGGCCGGTCCGACCAGGATATCCCGCGTGCTGTAATGCGGACGCAGACCCGACCAGATGTCGACGATCGGCCGCGATCCCAGCGTGCTCGATATCGACAGGCTTCCGGCGGTAATCTTCTGGATCCCGCCGAGCGTCACGCTGGTGTCGTAGCCCACGAACTCCACCGTGCTCCCATGCAGCACCGTGCCGTCGCGGCGCGGAACCAGGTAGGCGCCGGTGCTGAAGATGACGCGCCCCAACGGCGGGGTCGGAGATTCGGTGACGATGATCTGTCCGCGACAGGGCTGAATCACCGGCTCGCAGCCGAGCGGCGTCGAGATCGTGCCGGACCAGCAGCCGGCCGCGATCACCACGCTTCCGGCGCTCCACTCCTCCGTGCTCGTGGTCAACCCGGTGACGCCCGCATCATCGGCGCACACCGACAGCACCTGCGCTCCGGTCACGATCGTCACTCCCTCTTCCAGGCACGCGCGCTCGAGCGCGGTAAGCAGCCTGGCGGTGTTCACCGATGCCTCGTCCGGGAAGTGGAGTCCGGCGGCCAGATCGCCGTTCAGGCTCGGCTCCATCGAGAGGATCTCCCGTGGGGCGAGGCTCTCGATGGCCAGGTTGGACATTCGCTGCCAGAAGTGGCGGGCGTCGATCTCGGCCGCCTCCCGATCGGTCATCGCCACGTAGATCAGTCCGGACCGGGAGTACTCGATATCGATGCCGGTCCTTGAAAGGAGATCCTGGGCGAGCTCGGCGTACATCTCACGGCTGGCCAGGCAGAGCGGCGTCAGCGGGTTGTCCTGTTCCATGTCCGCCTGCGCCGCGAGGATGCCGGCCGCGGCCAGCGACGCTTCACGTCCGATCCTGCCACGCTCCAGGATGGTCACCTTGACGCCCCGTCGCGCAAGGTGAAGCGCGATGGCCAGGCCGATAACTCCGCCGCCGACGACGATCACGTCCGACGAGCGGCGGCTTGCGAGCGAGGGTGCTCCCTGTATCATTCCCTGTATCATGATGGCTCCATTCCTGGGGGGTACGACATCGTTTCGTTCAGGCGCCGCGCGGCATCGCGTCGGCCTCGTATTCGGCGATATCGGCGCCGGACGGGAAGTATGGACCGCCGATCGGGCCAAGCACGCCGCCGCTTGGCACCCAGTCCGGAAAGTCCACCCAGGTCGGGCTTCCGGAGCTCTCCAGGCCGAGGCTCCTCCAGAGCGCCAGGGCGAAATCCGGCATGATCGGATAGGCGATCCTCGCCAGGCACTTTGCCGCCGCCAGCTCCAGGGCCGCTCCCGTCCGCCGCTCCTCGCTCCAGTCGATGCAATCGCGCCAGTGCCGCTCGCCCCCGGAAAACCGGCGTGCCTCCTGAACCAGGTCGCGAACCACGCGGGCCGCGCGCTGCGGCGAAAAGGTCTCGACGCGATATGCCGCCGCGGCGCGGCGCGTCAGCTCCTGCAGCAGGTGATAGAACTCGCGTTGCGGCACGGTCCAGACTCCGGTGGATGGTGCTCGTCGGCGGAACTCGCGCGCGATGCGCTCCTCGACTCCGGCCAGCCACTGCTGGCAGCCGTCGATCAGCTCCCGACGCACCACGGCCTCGAAGTCGCTCCGGACGAAATTCGTCTGCTCGCGCTCAGGAGCGCTGTACGCCAGATAGAACCTCGCGACGTCGGCCCCGACCGCGTCGATCAGCTCGCGTCCCCAGATCGCGTGATCCCGGCTGGTCGAGATCTTCAGGCCATCCAGGCGGTAGAACTCGTTGGTGATGAAATGTCGTGGCAGCTCGATCTCCGGATCCAGCGCGTAAAGGAGTGCCGGGAAGAGGATCGCGTGGAAGTATCCATTGTCGAATCCGAAGCACTGCGTGATGCCGATCCGCCCTCCTTTCCAGCCCGCGCCGATCGGCCGTGCCTCGGCGCCATCGCTCCCCCTTCCGTCATTCGTCGCGCCGTCGGCCGCAGCCAGGTAGCCGGCGATCATCTCGAACCAGACATAGAGCCGCTGGTTGCCGTGCGTCTCGAGCGGAACCGGAATGCCCCAGTCGGTCTCGTGGCTGATCGCGATCTCCGGTAGCCCGTCGCTCAGCATGGTGGCGCAGAGCGCGCGAAGATGGGAGCTCATCGTGACTGTCTCGTGGTAGCTCTCGAGCATCTCCGCGTGGGATGCGAGCCGGAAGTAGAATCGGCGATACGATCGCCTCTCCGGAATGGCCTGGCAGAGGTTGCAGCGCGGCTCGATCAGATCCGCGCAGTCGTTCGGACGTCCGCACTCCTCGCAGGCATTGCCGTTGGATGGGGCATGGCAGTGGGGGCACCCGCCACGCACGAACGCTTCGAACAGATACATCCGGCAGTGCGCGCAGTAGAGCGCCGGGGCGTTCCGCTCCACGATCGCTCCGTCGGCATGAAGGCGATGGAACAGAGCATGTGCGTAGCGCGTGTGCAGGGCGGAGGCTCGCGGAAGCGAGATGCTGTCCGGCTCGATCCGTGCCGCGGCCAGGGTCGCGAGGATTGCGTCGCCGAAATGATCGGCGACCTCCGCCGGCGTCGCGTCCGTCCTGATGCCCTTCAGCGCCGTATAGCTCTGATGGTCGTCGATGCCGGTGAGGTACAGAGCCGCGATACCGCGCGTCCGCAGATGCCTGACGAGAATGTCGGCGGCCAGATATGGTCCCGAGAGGTGGCCGATATGAAGATCGCCGTTCGGGGTCGGCGGCGTGGCCGTCACGATCATTTCCTCGACATATCCGTTGCGCGCGGCGACGCCGTTGGTGGCCGGACCGACCGGATCCTCGGCCAGCCTGGACAGATCCTCGCACCAGACCGAGAGGAACAGGAGCTCCTCGGAGGGGGAGAGATTCTCCATCATGTGCGCGCCGAAGGGGGCCAGGTAGATCGTGTCGCCGGGGCCGACGGTGATCACCTCATCGGCGCAGGTCAGCCGGCCGGCACCGCTGACGATGAAGAGCGATTCGTGCTCGTGGTGGCTGTGCCGGCTCGACACCTGGCCAGGCTCGAGGATGCCCCAGGCGGCGCCGAACGGCATCGGCGCTTCCATCTCCTTGGGATAGAGCTGCTGGAATTTCGCCCCATATGCCGGAGCGAACAGCTCGGGATTCATGCGCTGATACAGTAGCATGGCATCGAGGGATGTGCTGTGATGGTCTGATGTATGAGCCGCCACGGAATTCCGCGGCGGAGCGTCGGCATGCGCGCGGCACGTCAGGTTTCGGTGTCCGGATATGCACGGCGGCGTTCCGCGCGATCCGGAGATGCGCGCGGCGGACGGCTCAGTCCGGCGGAGGGAGCCGTTCAAGGGCCTCGGCGGCAATGGCCGGCGCCAGTCGGTAACCATATCCCGAGCATCCGCCGGCGAACACGACGTGGTCGGAGACCGGCCGAACGATCGGCGAACGATCCTGACTGTACGCATCGCAGAACACGCGTCCTCCCAGGGCACGATCGGCGAACGATGGGAGGTACCGTCGCAGAATCGTGTCGGCGATCTCACGATCGGGCCCGGTGACGCGGAGCATCGACGGCTCGGGGCGGACATCCCACTCGCGCGAGGCAAAGCTGAAGATCCATCCGCCACGCTCGATGGTCGGGAGCAGATAACAGTCCTCGTCGTAGAAGTAGAGGATGGGGGCGTCCGAGGCCGGCATCAGATCGACATGCATCGCCACGACCTTCTTGATCCTCACTCCGGTCGATCGGGTCAGGCCGGCGAACGGACCGGAGAGCGCCCAGGGACCGGGGGCGAGAATGACCCGCGATGCCACGAGCGTGCGACCATCCGCCGCGCGTAGCCGGACATGTTCGCCGCTCGTGTCGATCGAGGAGATCTCGACCCCTTCGAGGAGCGTGACGCTTTTCTCGGCGGCGAGCTTTCCGGCAACGACGCGGGCCATCGCGCCCGGAATGCCGTAACCTCCCATGCAGCCGGCCACGATCGTCTGTTCGGCTCCGATGCTCAGGTCCGGAACATGCGATCGCACCCAGGCTTCCTGCTCAGCGGTCGCCTCTCCGGCGCCATCGACCACAAAGCCGTCGAGAACGTTCGACAACGAGCCGATGGAGGTGATGCCCACAAGCGGAACCTCGCGCGCCGGGAGGTCCGGAATCCACTCCCGGAGCTCGCTGAAGATGCGTCTGCTCTCGCCCGCGAGGCGCTTCTGCCGGGCGTTCGCGCCGTGCGGATGGTCGTGCCCGCCGGAGTAGAGCGTGGCCCCGCCCCCGGCGAATCCACGATCGATCAGGAAAATCCGGCGCCCCGGGTAGCGCCGCGCGGCCAGATACGCGGCCATCACGCCCACCATTCCCGCCCCCACGATCGCGATGTCGCAACCGAGACCGTCTTCAAGCCTCCCGCCGGTATTCCATGTGCCTGGATGGGACATCTCACGGCTCCGGGGTGGTGTTGGCGTGAAGCCCTTCCTCGGCGCACGTCCCGGCGTGAGCCGTCCGCCAGTCGAATGCGGAGCTGCTTCCCTCCAGATCGTAGATCCGCTTTCCGGCCAGGCTGTTGACGATGGTCGCGCTCCTCCAGGCCATGAGGCTCAGATTCGGATCGGCGACGCCACGCCTCGGCCTTGCCGCGTTCTGGACATACATTCTATTCTCGGCCGGCCCATCCCAGACAATCGAAAAATCCCGCTCGACCGAAAATCCGTCCCGATCGAATTCGATTCGTGGCAGCAGGGGAGTGAGATAGTCGGGAATCCTGTATTCGAACCCGGTGCAGAGAATCAGCATGTCGACGGCGAGAGGGGCCCTCATGTCGCCATGGGCGTGGCGCAGATGAAGGTCGTATCCATGAGCCGAGCGGCTCAGATTCACCAGCTCCAGCCCGGGCTCGAGCGCGCAGATCCTCCCATGTCCCTCGAGGAATTCCAGCGAATACATGCGGCGGTAGATGCGCTCCAGCAGATCCGACGGTATGCCGTCGCTGGCGAGCTTCTGGGTTTCGAGCGTGTTTCGACGCAGCTCCGCCGGGAGATCGTAGAAGTGGTCGCTATAATTCGGCGTGAATAGCTCATTGGTGAACGGGGATTCATCGAGCGGCAGGAAGTTCGGCCGGCGCGTGATCCAGTGGAGCTGTTCGGGGAGGACCATGTCGTTCGACAGCAGGTGCGCCACCACTTCGGCCCCGGTCTGCCCTCCGCCGATCACTGCCACCCGGCGTCCGGCCGTGACGCGTGGTCGATCCAGAAACTCCACGGCATGAAAGACCGCCTCGCCGAGATGGCCGACGGCCGACTCGGGAACGAACGGAGTGAGTCCCGATCCGAGGATCAGGTTCCGAGCCCTGACTCGTCCGTTGTCGAAGCAGACACTGAAGGCGTTGCCATCATGTTCGACCGCGCGTACCGTTCTGCCGAACCTGAGATTGCCGAGAGAGCCGCAGACCCATCGGAAATACCGTTCGAATTCCTGTCGCGTAACGCGCGGGAAATTGGCGTTGATAAATCTGTACAATCGCTTGTGCGCCGCGAGGAATGATAGAAACGAATATCTGCTGGCCGGGTCGGCAAGCGTGACCAGATCCTTCAGGAAGGAGACCTGTATCGAGGCGTCGGGGAAGAGAAGTCCGGGATGCCACCGGAATTCGGCGTCTCGCTCCAGAAACATGCTGGTCAATCCCTGAAGTGGCTCGAGAAGCGCGGCCACGCTCAAATTGAATGGGCCGATCCCGATGCCCACGACATCGAGCGTCGTATGCTCCGGGTCGGTCTGCGCGCCATTGTCGCGCGTATATCGGGAGACCACGTGGCTCACTGGGTCCATGATCGATAGGGAAATACGTGTGGTGCCGCCGATGCCGTCGCATGCGTCGATGGGGCAGGGCGGAGCATCGCGTTGCGTGGTGGTCCGGGTATGCGGTGGCCGCGCTCCGGCCGGGAGCGGGCCGTGAGATATCGCGCGCCATGCCCGTGGCGCGGCGCGTAATTCTCCGTTCCGTGCCGAGGGAGACAACTGTTCTCCCCGACTCGATCCGGGCTGTCCGGGCCGTTCGATCCGGACGGTTACGGATAATTGCCGCCGAAATCGGCGCTCACGCCCTTGACGTGATGCGGAAACCGATCGCGGGTACGGAATATGTAACCCGTGTTATTTCCGGGCGAAGACATGTGCCTGCCGTGAACCTTGCGGCATCCATGTCAACGGAAAATCGCGAATCGGAATGCTGTGGAGAAAGATGGTTGAACCGTGTCCGCTGCGTGAACCGTGGTGGCGGACCGTTGCCTTGATGGAGATGGATGTGCCCGTCTCATGCGCAAGGCGTGGCCAAATATACGGCCGATATTTCTGAATGCAAGCGGCGGTGTGAACTTTTTTGCGACATCGGCATGGGGTTCCCATGCATGCGCGGGATTTGCGGAATTATCTCCGCAATTCGGACGAAAAATGCGGGATGAAATCGGCGCGGGGTACTCGTGGTGAGCGGGCGCCGGCTGAATCCGCGGCCATTGTCGGGGATCAGTCGAAGCTCCACCAGGCGGCCGCCAGTTCCTCGAGAGTCGATCCGGCGGGCATGAACTGAAGATACCATGACAGATTGCTGTACCGGTGCAGCAGGGCATAGGCCATGAACCGGTACTGGAGATCCCGGTTCAGCTCGTCGTCGTGATACCCGTATCCTTTCAGCAGCGCGCGGAGGGCCCGCGAATCCCCCTTCGACACGAACAGCCCGACCGAGGCGAACTCGTACTCGGCGGCTCCCGACATCGCCGGCTCGAAATCGATCAGTCCGCTCAACGTCGGTTCGTTGCCGTCGATCCGCGCCAGCAGATGCTCGCGCATCACCTCGGTATGAAGCAGCACGAGACCCGGGCGATCGGAGGTGAGGTCGGTCCGTTCGAGGAAGCCGGGGATCTGTCGGAGCCAGTGCTCATCGACGCCGTTGCTCCGTTGTCTGGCCACGCACCCGGCCGCCTGTTTCTGGAGGAAGTGGTCCCAGTCCCACGCCGGGAGATCGAGCGGCGGCCCGTCGGGGGAGAGCGTATCGTGAGAGGGCTCCTGGAGGTGGAACCGATGGAGCTGCCGGAGAGCTTCCCCGATCTGGGTGCTGAACCTGACCTGGTCTCGGCGGTCGATCTGGTCCCACACCCGATGGAGCTGCAGGCCGGGCATCTCCTCCATCACGATATAGGGCCATCCTTCCACCTCGCCCACGTCCAGGACTTTCGGCGTCGGTATCGGAAGCGATCCGTCGATGAGGGTGAGCGCCCGCCGTTCGATGTCGAATCCATCGCGGAACATGGGGGCGAAGAGCTTCACCACCCGGTTGTGTCCAAGTTGGGCCACGACGGTCGAGCCGTCCTCGTAACGCGCCGGCATCTCCTCGGGATAACCATGACAGCGGCAGATATGCAGTAGCGCCTTGAGGCCCGACATCCGATCGGAGATGAAGTGCCTGTAGTCGTTGAGGGTCGATATGGTCGGCAGTAGCGACATCGAAGAAATGTACGGCGATTTGTTCCCTCATACCATGGCGGATTGCGGGGGCATTCCCGAAGGGGACCGATGCCCCGCGCTCCGTTGCATGCCAGAATACCATTATTCGCGTACCAGATCCGCGCGCGCCGAACATGGACGTCCGCAGCTCGGACGGCTGAGGGACGGCGTGAGCGCGGGGTGGTCCGATTGCTGTTCCCGGATGTCCGCATCCGGCCGCCGATGGAGGCTGGTGCGATGGTGGAGGCCTCGCGATGGTGAGGGGGAGGGACTATCGCTCTTGGGTGCTGCGTTCTTGCCGGAAATGACCGCGATGATCATTTTCGCGGTATCCGCTTCCAGGGCATCCGGCGGCCGTCCGGCTCACGTTGATCCGCGAAGAGGGATATCACATTGAACGAAGGGCTTACAGGTATCCGCAACCAGGGACGCAGATGGCAGAAGATCGGACCGTCGAGAAATTCATAGAGATCGTTGCCTCGGCCGAGGACGTGTGGCGCGTGCTCACAGAGCCGGAGCGGATCGCCGAATGGATGCTGGGAGCGCGGGCGGAATCGACCTGGGAGCCTGGAGCCACGATCACCTGGAGCGGCGAGCTGCACGGGCACATCTACCAGGATTGCGGCACGGTGCTGGCGGCCGAGCCGGGGAGGCTGCTCCACTACAGCCACTGGTCGGATTTCGCCGCCCTGCCCGATATCCCCAAGAACCGGACGCTCGTGACGCTCCGTCTGGAGCCGGTCGGGGACGCGACGCGCTTGAGCGTGCTGCACGAGCAGTTCTTCAGCCACGAGTCCTTCGGCCACGCGCGGTTCTTCTGGGGCTATGCGCTCAGGGATGTGAAGGGGATCGTGGAGCGCGAAGTCCAGGCTCGGGAGAGCGGGGCGGGGAAGGTGCCGGCATGACGGCGGCCGGTACATCGAGCAATTCCGCGGAGCTCACGCCGATGCAGTGGCTGATGGCGTGGTACCGCGATCGGCGTGGCGGCAACTGGGATAATTTCAACGGCCTCACCATCTGGACCTCCCCCCATAATGTATGGTATATCGGCATCGCTCTTAACGAGACTCCTCTGGAGGGATGTCACCTGGAGTTCGAGTACGGAATGAGGGGAGAGAGCGAGGGCTGGTATGCGTATCGGCTCAATGGCGAATTCTTCGAGGGCCAGGGGGATGCCGGCAAGCTGGACCAGCTGATCACCGCGTTCAGGAGGTTATGGGAGATGGCCGTGGAGGGCACGTTGAAGAGCAATATCTGGGCGCGGCGGAAACATGAGATCGAGGAGGCACGGCATGCCGAGGCCATGGCTGAATTTGCCGAAGACGAGGGGGAAGTCGATGAACTGGCGGAGTACCGGTTCGACGACGTGCGCACGCTGTGGAGTACCATGGGGATAATGACAAGGGAGGAGGAGCGACGGCTGGGGAACTGGCTCTACGGGATGGATCGAATTGCCGGTTTTATTCGCGCGCTCCTTCGTGAGCAGATCATTCCCGCCACTCTCGCAGGTGATCGCGCCGCGCTCAGATCCGGCGTGGGCATGTATGGCGTCTGGCTCAGAGACATATCTGAATTTCGCTCAGTCCCCGAGCTCCGTCGGCTCATCGAAGATCTCACCGACCGGCTTGGCGCGATGGATGGAAGGCAGAGATGATGCCGTCGCGGCCGGGCACTGGCGGCCCTGTGCGGAGGGGCAAATGGTGCTCACCGTGACCCCACTCTCTCGCAACGCATCAATCATTCCCCTTGATTATTGCTCATGAATCAGACGCCCCTTCCGCATATGTCATCCGAGCCCACACCCCTGCAATGGCTGATGGACTGGTGCCGCGATCGCCGTGGCGGCACGTGGCTTCGCTTCAACGGCATCGGCATCTCGACCACGTATGAACATGGCTGGTTCATCCAGGTTGATGTGGTTGCAACGCCCCTTGCGGGATTCCACGCGGCGTTCGCCTCGGGAGCGCCGGGGGATGACGACTGGTACGAGTACGGTCTCGATGGAGAACGATTCCATGGCAGTGGCGATGTCGGCAAGCTGGAGGTGCTGATCGGCGCCTTTCGGACGTTGTGGGAGATGGCGGCTGACGGCACGTTGAGGAATAACGATGAGGCACGGCGCGCGCGCGAAGCCGAGTATGCGAAGCAGGCCGATGCATACGCCCAGGCCAGGACCGAGTCGCCAGATCCGCCGGACAGTCTGATGGAGCATCGCTATCTGGAGGCTCGGGAGCTTTGGCGCGCCTCCGGGGCGATGACGCTGGATGAAGAACGGCGGATGGGCAACTGCCTGTTCGAGATGGATCGCATCGCCGGGCAGATCCGGATGCTGCTCCGGGAGAAGATCATCCCGGCCACGCTTGCCGGTGATCTGAACGCGCTCGCCGATGCGCTCATCATGTACGACATTCGCCTCTGGGAGCTGCAGGAGTTCGGCTACCTCACCGACTTTCGCCGTCTCATCGACGACATTACGCCGAGACTCTACGACGACAAGTGATCGCAACGTGGGCGGAGGTCGGAGTCTGATACTTTGAGGTGTGCCGAGAGATGCGGAGCCGATCGTGAACCCAAAGATCGATGTTGAGCGTCTGGAGCTTCCATCATGCCGCGGATACTGACCTTTAGATATGCCCCCTGGTTGCGGGTACTTATCTGTGCCCATTCGGTGTTCGTGGAGATTGTGTTCGTGATTTCTCTCGTGGAAAATTACTCCGAAGCATATCCATGGTTCGTAATCCTGCTCGCCGTTGGGCTTGGCTATGTCGCGATGGTGTACCGGCATGGCCGCATGGTTATCGGGCCTGACTTCCTGGAGTCTCGTCTGTTCCGTGTACGGCGTATCTACTTCCGCGACGTGACGGACTTCTCGAAGTCATGGATTCGACCGACGCTCAGCTCGCCTGATTGTTCACTGATCGTTGGGCCTGACATGGAGCGGCAGGAGGAGCTCCTGGATGCCATCGAACACAGGCTGAGATCATGAGGCCGGGGGCATGTTGTCTGGTAGCGAAAACGCCGCATGCTGAAGATGTGCGGCTACCATCGCGCGGCTGTCAATGGTCCTGATATTGTCGGCGTTGAAGGTCGGGCTCGATCGGATAGGAAGACATCGATAGGAGATCTTAATCGTGCATGTGCCTGACGATCGGCCACGGCCAATTGACCTTGCTAAAGCTCTCGTTATGAGCCTGGCAGTGACGACAGTGCCACTGTCGGTTGCCGCCTCGGTTCTGGTCTTCCTTGGAATCGCACAGCCCATGGCTACGCCAATTGAGAGTGAAGGCGGGAACTGGTATAGCTTGGCCGTTGGCATCTTCATGGGGCCATTTGTTCCCATCGTTTGCGGTGTGTTTCTGACACTGGCGCTCTGGTTCGGTTGGACCGTGTCACGATTCTTGCGCAGGTGGTTCCCGAGAAAACGGGGCGTCGCTATGGGTGGAGTCGACGGAGTGGAGTATCCAGGTCGACGTCGGGACGATCTGGATTTCCTGCGGTATTTCCCGTCGTTGAGATGGTTTCGAGACCTTTTCTTTGGCCTCCTCGCATTCCTTGCTGTTGTATTTCCGATATCCTGGGGCGTTGCCGCCTCCATGACCCGTCATGGGCTGTGGTATTATGTGGACGTGTTGGCAATACTGTCACTCGCAATCGCGACTCCAGTAATGGCATTGGGAAGTGCTGTCACGGTGTGGATGTGTACCGCCGTTGGTGTTCTGGTAATACGCGCCCTCGGTCTCAAGAGCCTTCGATGGATGAAGGAGGCTGGATGTATCCCTATCCATGGTGATGATGCAAGTCGTTGATCCCGAAGAAGCAGGCCGACTGAAGGAACGCGCCAGGCTCCTACAACTTCGTCCTGGCCTGCTGCATTATAATGTTCTTTTCGACAGGAACTGGGCCTGTGCTCCCATGACCAATTGCCGGGTCTCACGCTGAAGACGTGCGGCTACCATCGCGTGTCTCTCGGCGGCGCCATGATTGTCGGTATCTGAACGCGCTTCAATGCAAGGAGCCGCGATCCCGTTCGGGATCGCGGCTCCTTCGGTTTCAACGGGGCGGTTCACGCCGCCATCGCATCGCCGGGGGCGGATGCGTCGCCATTACCATCAGCGCAGGACTTTCAGCGTCTGCGTCGAGACGTTGCCGTCCACTTCCAGCACCACCATGTAGGTCCCCTGCGCGAGCGTGTCGGTCTTGAGAGACATCACGTGATCTCCGGGGCCGTACTGCTCGTGATCCACCTTCCGGAGCACTTCACGCCCCTGCAGGTCGCGCACGCTCAGCACCACGGTCCCCGGCTTGTGCAGGCTGAAGCCCACGGTCGAGGAGGCGTTCGCCGGGTTCGGCACGATCGGCCAGAGCGCGGATTCGCGCCGGCTCTCGACGTCGCTGCCGGTGCCGGCGGTCCTGAGCGGCGAGCCGAGGCTCACCGAGCCGGAGGAGAGCACCGAGTTGTGCTGGTTCACCGTCTCGTAGTCGATCATGGCGCCGCTGGCGGCTCCGGCGAACGTCAGGTAGACCGGCGTGAGCGAGGCGCCCGCGTCCAGCGGAAGCACCTGCCACTGTCCCGGATCGAGCTGCACCACGGTGTTGCCGTCGCCATCGGTGCCCGGGACGAGCGTCGCCTCCAGGCCGGTGCCGACCGGGCCGACCGCGATCAGCCTGGTGCTACCGCCGGTGACCTTCACGCGCAGCGCCGACACCGGCTCGCCGGCCACGTTGTCCGCGTCCACGTGGAGCACGTAGGTACGCACGCCCGGCACCTGCGGGTTGTTCTCCTCGGCAACCACGTCGCCGCCGCTGGCCGCCGGGATGTGCGCCTCCACCAGAATATCATCGCTCTCGTACTCGGTCTGCTCTTCATCCCCCACGATCACGTAGCGGTAGCGGACCACGTTGTCGATCACCGACTGGCTCTCGGAGTTCGCGTAGGTCATGTCGAAGACCGCCGACTGGCCGCCGTCGAGCGTCACGTCGAGCGCGGCCTCGTTGCCGGTGATGTCGGAGGAGGTCTGCGATCCCTGCTGCCGCATCTCGGTCAGCGCCACGCCGACCGGACGGAGCGTCATGCCGATGATCCGGATCACCGGCGCCTCGGGATCGCCCGCCGGCTGTGTCACCGAGAAGGTGCCCTGGTTCTCCGACGTCATGTCGATCCTCAGCAGGCCCGGGTTGGCCATCCCCAACGGACGCGGCGGATCTCCCGTGCCGTTGTGGAGAGGATCGGTCGGCAGCCAGATCACCTTCGTGTATTTCCGCGGCAGCACGTAGGTCACCACCGTGTCGCAGGTGTTGCACTGGCAATCGGTGAAGCTGTAGCGGACCATGAAGGTGAGCACCTCGGTGCAGGGGGCCGCGGGAGGATCCGGGAAGTCCATGTTGATCGTGAAGCTCTTGCACGGCGAGAAGCTGACGCAGGTCGGATTCCCCGTCCCACCCCAGACGATCTCGCGACTGAACGCGGCCTTCACCATCACCGGTCCGGCCATGCCCGGAATCGACGTGCCGGCCGAGATGTCGCCGAATCCCCTGTTCCAGGTCGTGCTGGAGATGCTGGGGGTAACCGGGCAGGTTACCGAGCTGAGCACGCCGACGATCGTGGCCGAGAACCGCTTGATCGGATTCGGTCCGGCCAGCGCGCAGCCGGTCAGGGTCACCTTGCCGTTGACGTAGGTGAGCTTGGCGCCGGTGATGATCCGGGTGAAGTTGGTGCAGCACTCCCTCGGACAGTTGGGAAGGGTGATGCAGATCGTATCGCTGCACGCGATGGAATCGCGCTCGCCGATCATGATGTGCAGGTCGCCGATGATGCAGATCACCGAGTCCTTCGGGGGGGTGTCGGTGAAGACCGTCGACAGGCTGGCCACCGAAAGGCCGCCCACGCCATAGGTGGAGGGGGCGAGCGTGCCGGCCGTGGTCCTGATCCGGAGCGAGGCGCCGGAGGGGAAGGTGGAGGTGCCGATCGGGCGCGCGTTGAAGTTGATGTTGTACCGCTGGTTGCCGCTGGCGTCCGGCGTCAGGCAGGTGACCGACGTGTTGTAGAGGTCGAGGCAGGGGAGCGGCTGCGCCTCGCAGTCGGTGTAGATCGTGTCGCGGCAGAGCACGCCCCATGCCGAGTCGAGGAACTCGATCACATGACGCTGCGGGGTAACGCCGTTCGGGATCACGCAGTAGTTTCCGGCATTCACGCCGGAGCCGGTGGGGATCGGCGTGCCGAACAGAATCATCCCCCAGGTGGCCATGGTCGGCGACGGCAGCGGACAGCACATCTGCCAGCCAGAGCTGGCGGCCGTGCCGGTGATCTGTACCGGCAGCGTGGTGTTCACGCGCACCGCCATCGGCCAGTTCATGCCGGCCGGCGTGAGGTTGTCGTAATAGAGATCGTAGCAGCACTGCCCCTGCGGCGACTGCGGGCGCTTCACCAGGCGCGCGTTCAGGAAGTCGCACGGATTGGTCGCCGGGCAGACATCCACCGAGTCGATGAAGATATAGGCGTCTCCCTGCGGGGAGAGGTCCACCCCCTCGAAGACGATCCGGTTGTAGGCGGCGCCGGCCGGGATCGTCTTGAACTGCGAGAAGAGGGTCCAGGAAGCGCTGCTTACCACCATGTCGCCGACCACCAGCGGGCCGGTCGGACCGCCGTCGAGCGAGACGCGGATCTTCCCCGGCATACTCCGGAGCGATCCCATCGCGAAGCGCGCCCGGATCTGGTAGAGCTGGCCGGGGATCGGCGACGAGGTGAGCGTGCCGGCCAGCACCTCGGTCCGGAACGTGCTGGTCGGTCGGCCGGTGGCGATGCCGGCGTAGTTGGATCCGTCGAACGCCGGCAGCGGGCTCGACGTGCTGGTCATGTAGTTGGAGGGGACATGCTTCGGCCCCCAGAAGATGTCCGGTGAGAGCAGCCGGGTATACCATCCCGGGCATCCGGAGGTCGGCGGAGTTGTCGAGAGCATCGTCTCCACGCGCGCCGGGCCGGGACCGGGGCCCCATCCCGGCACGGGCAGGACCGAGAGGTTGACCGTCTCGAAGCTCGGATTGTCGACCAGGCATTGCGCGCGAAGGCTCGCGGCGAATCCGGTCAACAGCGCGAGCGCCAGGGCGAGCAGAAACGCGAGGCGTGGTGGGGAGGATGTGGCGTGATGTTGCCGTCGCTCCGACGGCGACGCGCCGGAGCGGGGTACGGACATGTGGAGTGGCATTGCACGGCTCCGATGTTTGGTGACTGTGCCCGGCCGCTGAACCCTGGGCCGGGTGCTCCCACCCGGAAGCACGTGCGGGAAGCTAGACCGCGATACTCACAATCGGCCGGTCCGACGCCCACAAATTCCCCCCGATCTTTCTCCCGACGCCCACGGTTCGCATCTTCTCCCCACGATCTCCGTCCGGTCCGTTTCGGGCATCACATGATGCGTGCGCCTTCCGCGCCGTTCGGACGGTCCATCGATATGGACCCGGAGCGTAATTTCCTCCGGTCGGCGATGCCGCTCGCGATACCTCCGGTCGATTCGCCGGCACTCCGCGCCCGGATGCTCCCGGCTAACGCCCGCGCCCCGACATCATACGTTCCATGAACTCTCCTCAGGATCATCTCTCGCTCACCGCTCTGCCGTTCGTCGGACGGACGGAGGAGATCGAGCGGCTCGTGCGCTTCTGGCGGGCCACGCCGTCGGCGGCGGAGCTGCGCGGCGCGCTGCTCGTCGGCGAGGCCGGGGTAGGGAAGAGCCGGCTCGTCAACGAGGTGATGTCCCGCGTGGCCGCCGAGGGGGGCGTGGTGGTGCGCGCGCGGCTGGTGCCGGAGTCGGGGAGCGCGATCGTACCGCTGTTGGCGCAGGGGCTCTGGTATGCCGAGTCCGCCCGCCCGCTCCTCAAGGGAGCGCCGGAGGAGAACCTTCCGTCGGTGATCGGCGCACTTCGGCGGCTGGCGCGGCTCCGCCCCACGCTCCTGATCGTCGAGGATCTTCACCTGGTCGCCGGGGATGCGCTGCGCGAGCTCGCGGCGCTCCTCGACACACTCTTCGAGGAATCGCTCTCGCTGCTGGCCACCACTCGTCCGGTGGAGCTGCCGGCGCGCGCGGTGATCGAGCGGGTGCTCGTCCAGACCGTGGTGCTCCGCGGCTTGGACCGTGACGATGTGGCCGAGCTCTGGACGCGCCTCTTCGGGGATGATGTCGACTCCACGATCATCGACGAGCTCGCCGCGCTCTCGTCCGGCAATCCGCTGGCGCTCGGCGCCGCGCTCCGGGGACTGGCCCGCGCCGGCGCGCTCCTCCGCGATCGCGAAGCCTCGGCCTGGCGCGTCGCCGCCGATCATGACGGGATCTCCCGCGCGCTTCGCCGTTCGGTCAGTCTGCTGGCCGGAGGAATGGCCGCTCATCTGACGCCGGAGGAGCGAGCCGCCGCCGAGGCGCTTGCGACGCTCGGCGAGGTGATCGCCACGGAATCCGCCGCGATGCTCCTGGACGATCCGCTGGCGCTCGCCGCGCTTCTCCGCGCCGGCGTGATCGTGCCGGTCGACGCCGGGCTTCCCGCGCTCATCGCCGGGCGTCCCTCGGCCGATCCGCTCACCTTCTCCCACACGCTGCTGCATCAGCATCTGCTGGAGCGCGCGTCCGCCGCCACGATCGCGACGGAGCCTCTTGCCGCGATCGTTGCCGGCGATGCCCCTCTCTATTCGGTGGTGCCGTTCCGGCTCCTGGCCGCGGCCGATCGGCTCGATCATCTTTCGCTCGATACGCTCCGGCGCGGCATCGAGCGCGTGGTGGCGCTCTCGCTCCGATACGATGCCGGCACCGACTGGCGCCTGGCCGGGGAGATGCTTGCCGTCGGGTGGCGTTTCCTCGCGGAGCTCGAGTCGCGGGGGGGCGTCGACGATCTGCTCCGGGAGCGACTGATCCTTCTCAACCGCGATCTTGCCTGGCGCCGTCGCGATCTCCGGGGCGCGCCGTTCGAGGAGCGCCTGGAGCTGATGCTCGCGCTCACCGAGCGCGATCTTCCGGCCGATCTTCTTCCTTACCGTCTCGGCGCGCTCTATCATCTCCACCTCCGTCTGAGCGAGGTCGATCGCGCGCGGTGCGCCGAGGTCTGGGAGCGGGTGGCCGGAGAGCTCGCGCGCCATCCGGAGCTGGAGCGCGAGGAGGTCTATCTCTACTATCTCGACGAGGCCGTGCGCGTCGCGCGTCTGGATGGCGATGAGGAGGTGCTCCGACGCGTCGAGCGGAGGATGGAGGATCTTCTCGCGGCCGATCTTCCCACCGAGCGCGTCTCGGCGGTGCGGCGTCGACTGGCGTCCGGTTTCCTGCTGCTGTTCGATTCGGAGCGGGAGCTCGAGCGGAGGCTATCGCTGTTGAAAGAGCTTCCGGAGGAGTTCGCGGCCGACACGTCGTCGGTGCCGATGAACCGGATCTCGTTTCTGGAGACCATCGGGAGGATGGAGGAGTGCCTGGCGGCCGCGCGCACAGCGGTGGAAGGATTCCAGGAGATCGGACAGGCGCGAAACGCGGCGCATTGCGCGCTGATCGCGCTCTGCTGTCGCGCCGCGCTCGGCATGGAGCCGGAGGCGATCATCGCCGAGATGAACCGGCTCGTCGCGGGGCCGGGATATGCCTCCTCGCCGGGCTTCGCCAGGAACGTCGCCATCTATCTCACCGAGATCCTCCTTCTGCGTGATGATCCGGTCAGCATGCGTCGCGTTCTGGAGTCGCTTCATCAGGGGGAGCTCTACTGGATCGAGGGGAGCATCCTGCTCGCGCTGGAGGAGGGACGCCTTCCCGATCTCCTTGACGATCTGGAGCTCGCCTGGGAAGATCCGCCGCTTCGACTACTCGCCTCCGCGATCGTCCACGACGTCGATCGTGAAGAGGCGGCCGGCGCCGCGTGCGATCTGCTCGGCCGTCCGCTGCTCCGCGTCGAGGATCTGCTCCGGCTCCATGCGGCGCTCGCCCTGCTCGCGGCTCTGCCGGCGGTCCTCTCCGATGCCGAGGTGGCCACGGCCGCCGCGGTGGCGCTCGCGACGGCGATCGACTGGACCCTCGGCCGTCGACTGCTTCCGATCGTCTCGGCATTGCTGCGGCGGCACGGCCGCCTGCTGCCGACGAAGGAGCTCGATCGGGCCGAGGCGCGGCGCAGAAAGCTCGAGCGGCGTCGGGAGGCGAGCGTGGGGCGCGCGAAGCTCCGCGTGAGGATGATCGGAACGATCGCGATCATCCCGGCCGATGGAGAGCCGGCGCCCGCGCCGATGCCGGTGCGTGGGCTCCGGCTGAAGGCGCTCCTGGCGCTGCTGGTCGCCGCGCGCATGGTGAAGGAGCCGATGACGCACCGCGAGTTCTGTCGGCTCGCCGCCGATGGCGAGCCGGATCCCGATCTAGCCCGGAAGACCGCCAACATGGGAGTGAGCCGCCTGCGCGATCTGATCGGCGATGCGTGCGTGGTGACCGGGAAGGAAACCTACGAGCTCAACCTCGATCTCGTGGAGGTCGATCTGCTCGAGGCCTCATCGCTGATCGACGCCGCGCGCGACGCGCTCAGAGCCCGCGCTCTGCTGCGCGCGGTGCCGGCGCTCATGGCCGCGCTCGATATCGCCGGCGGCGATGTTCCCTTCCCCGGACTCTACGGCGAGCTCTTCGAGGCGCTGCGGGAGGATTTCGACTATCGCCTCCGCGCGACGACGATCGACGTGGTCACCGCGCTCCTCCGGGAGTCCGACGCCGTCGGCGCCGAAACGCTGCTGCGTCGCGCCATGGCGGAGCTGCCGGGGGATGAGGAGCTCGCCGAGCTGCTGCGCTCCATCTACGCCGCGCGCGGCATGCGCGCCGAGGCGGCCGTGATGGAGCTGAAGGCCGCGGGCGCCGTCTGATCCGGCGCCGCGAACGACATTCCCCCCCCGCGATGATGCATGGCACGCGCGCGACGAAACGCTCGTCGCCGCGTATCCGCCACACGTTTGCCGGACCGTGCCGTTCGAGGCTTCCCGGATGAGCTTCACGGTATCGCTCCGAATATCCACGACACGACGTTTACGCGAACAACGGGGTATTACCGATGATCGGACGACTCTACCACTGTATCATGACCATTGTGGCGATCGGACTGTGCGTCGCCGCCGCCTCCGCGCAGGTGCCGGATACCGATCCGGCCAGCGCGCTCCCCTGGAACGGCATGGATGGCCGCCTGTTCGTCCAGGATTTCCATTCGATCGCGGCCGTGCCCGGCCGCATCCTCGTCTCGGGGAGCACCACGGCTTCCTCGAGCGATTCCACCTACACTCTGTCGCTGCCGTTCAGCCTCACCTTTCTCGACTCGACCTATCCGGCCGGCCACAACGTGAAGGTCGGCATCGGCGGCTTCCTCTCCTTCAGCGCCGAGACCAGCTTCGGCTTCGCTCCCTATATGCTGGAGCCGAGCACGAAATTCTGTCGGATGATCTTCCCGCTCTGGGGTGATTTCCGGACCACCGGACGAACCGGGGAGGGGATCTACCATCGTCTGTCGATCGACCCGGTGACGCACGACACCACCTGGACCATCGAGTGGCAGATCGAGACCACCGCGCCGCCGAACGATCGCGGAGCGTTTCAACTGCAGATCATCAAGCATCCGGCGCCGCCGACCGGCGGCGCTCCCTGGATCGGCTATCACTTCCTCTACGACGGCGGAAGCCTGCTCTCGGTCACCGGACTTCCCGGGCCGTTCGGCGCGCAGATCGGCATCAAGAATCTCGGCCAGGCTATCGGCCCTCCCGCGATGCCCGCGGGCTCGGGCGTCGACAACGGAAACTATCTGCTGGTCGCTCCGCAATCGGTCCCGACGCCGAAGCCGGTGATCACCCGACTTCGCACGCGCACGCATGGCGCTCCCTACACCCCCGACTGGTACGCCCCCTGGGAGCCGTCGACCTCCAGTTATTTCCACTTCGTGTTTCCGGACAGCTCCTGCAAGCTGAAGCCGATCGAGATGGACAACGAGGTGGTGATGACCGACCCGGTCACATCCGTGCACTTCTCGCCGGGCACGCCGGCCACGAGGAACGTGACGTTCCACAACGTCGGCATCTTCCGGATGGATCAGGTGCCGGTGGCGGTGCTCCTCTATCACGATCAGACGCTGATCGACTCGACGATCGCGACGATCGATTCGCTCCCCCCCGGAGCATGGGACACGATCTCCTACTCGATCCCGGCGCTCGCGGCCGGCGAGTACCGGATCGTCGCCGTCAGCCGCGCCATCCAGGACGACTACCGCGGCAACGACACGCTCACCCGGCGGTTCCATGTGAGGCCGGCGACCGATGTGATGCCGTTCGATATCGTGGCGCCGGAGCCGGGCGGCGGCGTCGCGACCGGCGCGTCGCTGCAGATCCGGGCGCGCGTGATCTCCATCGGCACCGAGCCGGTCACCACCATCCGCTACTCCTACCAGGTGCGCGACGTGGCGGGGAGTCTGGTGGCCTCGAACGCCGACTCGACAACCGTTCCCCCGATGGGGCCGGACTCGATCAGAACGATCCCGCTCGGCAACTGGACGCCGAGCCAGCCGGGCTGGTACTTCATCACGGTGACCGCGTCCGCGCCGGACGATTCGATCGCCGCGAACGATACGCTCGCGAGCCTTCCGAGCGCCGACTGGCGGCTGCGCGGTGGCATCGAGGCGATGCCGGTTCCCGTTCCCTTCCACGTGATGCTTCCGTACGATCCCGCCGCCGACGATCCGTCGGTCACCCCCTTCCTGCCGCGCGACGGCGACACGATCGCGGGAGGCACTCCGGTGCGCGCGCTCTTCCGGAACCTCGGCTACTTCGACGTGACCGGCGCGAAGGGGCATGTCGAGATCCGCGACACGCTCGGCGTGGTGGTCCATGGCGACAGCAGCGCGGCCACGACGCTGCCACGTGGCGGTGCCGGGATCTGGATCTCCTTCTCGTCGTTCGCCCCGCCGGCCACCGGGCGTTACCGGGCGCGCGCCTGGATCAGCCACGACGTGGTCGACTCCAACCAGGGGAACGACACGGCCACATGGTATTTCACGGCGATCGTCGACACGTCGGGGCCGAAGCGGGCGCTGACGCCGGCGATCTCCGGCACGACGTCGATCGTGCCGAACCCGACGCGCGGCATCGCGATGCTCCGTCCGTCGCGGACGCTCGACGTGGGAGCACGGGTCACGGTGACCGATCTGCTCGGGACGCCGCTGCTCCGGGTGGAGGGGGAGGAGCTTCGCGCCCGGGTGATCCCGCTCGACCTGCGCGCCGCGGCGGCCGGCCTCTACTTGGTGAGGATCGAAGAGGCTGGCCGGGCGCCGGAGCTTGTTCCGGTGCTGGTGGAGCGGTGACGGGCATGCCCGGCACGGTCGCGCGCCCGGTCAGTCCCGGTCGAGCCCGAGCAGATAGGTGTTCAGGTTCTGATGCGGCGGCAGCCGGAGCTTCCTGCGGATGCGGGTACGATGGGTCTCGACGGTTCTGACCGAGATGTCGAGGGCCTCGGCGATCTCCTTGTTCGAGAGCATCCGCTCCGAGAGGAGGCAGATCCTCAGTTCGGCCGCGGTCAGCTCCGGGGTCAGGTCGTGGAGCGCGCGCAGAAGGCTGCGGGACGCGAGATCCTTTCTCACGCCCGGACGGTCGACGCCCGCGGCGCCCATTGCGGGCGGCCCGAGCGAGGGAAGCTCCTCGGAGCTGGGGCGCGCAAGCTCCGGGGATGTGCCGGACATGCCCTGCCGGCGCTCATCGTCGCGCGGGGTGCCGTTCGTGGCACGATGTGGAGCGGGGGAATGGATGTCGCGCCAGGTCGGTGGATCGTCCTGCTGCATGGTGTGGACTCCGATGGGTGACTGGTTCTCGCGCGGCCTGGTCCCGATGATCGCGGGACCGGGCCGCTTCATACCGATCGCCTCTGGCCGAGGCGATCGGCGCGGCCGCTGCCGTTGCGTGGGAGAAGAATAGAGAGGCGGGCGCGTGGATCCGTTACTCAGTTATTACTCAGCGCCTCGAACGTGGCGGCGGGTCGCACAACGACGGAGCCGGCCGCGAGGGGAGCCCGTTCCTCGATCTTCAGCGCGGATCTCGACGGGAATGGAGTAGCCGATTCATTCATCGTCGCGACGCGACTGATTCCGGATGGGATGGTCTATTGATCGGAAGTCGGGAGGATCGTAATTCGGGCGTATCAGACGGTGGAACGGGGCGCGGGACGATCGCGCGGCGCGAGCTTCGCGGTGACGCGATGAGCCCCCGGCTCCCCGGCCGCGACTATCACAACGGGAACATTCACGGGAACGAGAGCATGAGCTTGAAGTGGGAAGAACGGAAGGCGATCGAGCGGGAGCTGAGCGCCACGAGGGATCCACGACGGAAGGGAACGATCCATATCGAGCTGAGCAGGGACGCGAGCCTCTTCGATCCGGCGCTCTCGCTGAACCATGCCGAGAAGGCGCTGAAGATCGGCCGGCGTCTCCAGGATATTCCCCTCATGATCGCGGCGTTGACGCGCGCAGCGGACGCGGTGGCGCTCCTTGCCGACTATCCTTCCTCGATCGAGCGGGCGCGGCAGGCCATCGCGCTCTGCGAGGAATCGGGCATCGAGGGGGCGCTCCTTGCCGATGCCTGGCTGCAGGTCGGAACCGCACTTCATGCGACATATCAGTATCAAATCGCGGTTGAGGCATTGGAGCGTGCCGAGAGCCTCGCAGAGGCAAGCGGTAATCTTCCAATGCTGATGAAATGTTTGGGCCAGAAGGGAAATCTTCTCCGAATCACACTCGGGGTTCCCCAGTCCCTGGAGATCCACATGCGATGTCTTCTCATCGCTGAGGAGCTCGGAGATCCCATGCTGCTCTGCCGAGCGCACGCCATGCTCGGTAGAGACTACGTCCACATCGACGAATTCGATGATGCGTTACACCATTTTGAACTGAACCTTCGCATCGCCCGCGAAGAGTCGTTCGAAATCGAGGAATCGAAAGTCTTAATTGAGATTGGCGGAAGCCTGGTGATGAAGGACATGTTCGAACCCGGCATCCGTTATCTCGAGCAGGCACGTGAAATTACCGAGCGTCTCGGTCTGCGCAGGCTATTGGCGGGTGTGTTCTCGTCGCTCGGCACCGGATACGGCCGCATGGGTGACGCCGCTTCCGCACTTCATTACTTGCAGAAATCGTGCGATCTCCGCAACGAGATAGGCGACGTAAACGGAAGTGGTCATATTCTGATCTATATCGCCGAATGGCATCTGGAATATGGCGATGCCGAGGTGGCCGAGTCGATATTTCTACAGGGGATGCGGGTCGTGACGGAAGGAGGGTACAAAGATCTTGAGTTGTTCGGTGCCAAGAAGCTCGCCATGGCACAGGAAAAGCTCGGCAAGATCCCTGAATCTCTCGCCACGCTAAAGCGTTACTTGGTGCTCAAGGATGAGCTCGACAGCCGTGCCAGGGGCCGCGCCGTGGCGCGCGCCGAGCTGATGGCGCGGCAGCGGATCATCGAGCGCGAGCGGGAGGTGATAGAGCTGAAGGCGCGCCAGCTCGAGCGCGACATGGAATTCAAGTCCCGCGAGCTGGCCACCATGACGCTCAACCTCGCGCAGCAGAGCCAGACCATCGCCTCGATCCGGAAGGAGGTCCTCTCGATGAAGCACGCCGGTTCCGCCGCCGAGGTGGTCGATCTGCTGATCGAGCGTCTGCGGCAGTACGACAACGCGCAGCAGGGATGGGATTCGGTGGAGCAGCAGTTCCAGAGCATTCATCCCGGATTTCTCAAGAAGCTCTCGGAGCTCTGCCCGAAGCTGACGCCGATGGAATTGAAGATCTGCGCGCTCCTGAAGCTCAATATCTCCAGCAAGCAGATCGCCACGTTCCTCTGCGCCTCGGTGCGCACGGTGGATAATCATCGCCTGCATATCCGGCAGAAGCTGGAGCTGCCGCCGGATACCAATCTCACCACATATCTGGCCTCGCTCTGATCCCGAACCCACGCCGCCATGGCCGGTCGGAGGCACCTGAGTAATAACTGAGTAATGCCTCCGCGGGCACGTACGCCTATCTTGCTCCCGAAGCGAATCAACGAGCTCGACGATCCCTTCGGTAATTGACATGGATGGGAATGTATCGCCGCTGATGCATGAAGCGGGGCACCATCACCCGGCGCGACCAACGATCGCGATACCGTGATGGTGCCCCAACGCCGATGACGGACATGCCGCGTGCCGCCCCCGCGACGCGCGCCGTGACGTCCCGGCCCGGGCAGTGTCTGCATTTTCCACCCCGATCTTCACTTCCCACGGAGCATACAATGCACGTACGAGGAATTTCCTGGAGGGTACTCGCCCTCTTGGTGATCGCGCGCGTCTGTATTTCGCCGCCGGCGATACGGGCGCAGGAGTACAAGAATTATTTCTACGACGACGGATTTCACATGGGCGGGCATCTGGTCCCCAGCCCGCGCATCGCGCACGACTCGCTGCACTTCGACTTCAGTCAGAATTACGTGATCGATCTCGGCGGCGCGGCCACCAACCTGGGCACGACCTACGACTGCTCCACGTTCACCGGGGATATCTTCACCGATCCCAACCGGAGCGATTACTGGACCTGCCTGTTCGGAACATCGGTGCAGTCGTTCTGGCGGCAGGCCGATTCGGTCGGGATGAAGGTGCTCTTCGTTCCATCGCACGCCAATCAGATCGCCGAGAATATCAGGGCGCAGGAGAATTATCCGACGCTGAACTGGAACATGCAGGTGCTCGAGCTGGGAGAGGTGAACACCACTCCCGGATTTCTGACCACGACACCGCTTGCTCCGCGCAATCTCCTGATCGGCTTCACGGCTCCCACGGCCGGCACGCGCACCGATGCGTTCATGATCGGAACGCCGCGCTATGCCACCGATCCGACCATGACCGCGCTCAGGGTGATATCGCCGAACTGGTACACCATGCGCTCGAGCCCCGACAGCTCTACCTATTACCGGTTTACCGTCACCCTCCTCGTCGACCGCTCCATCCTCGGCGACGAGAACGATACGCTGGCCTACGTCCGGCTCTTCTATCGCGACCGACGGTTCCAGGATACCTGCAAGTGCTCCATGTACTCGCCGTTCGGCCCCTCGGTCGATCCCGATCACATGAAGCTCGACACGCTCTTCATCACGCGGAAGATGTATACCGACGCCCCGATCTCCGGCCTCGGCATCGGCTCGCGCGATATAAGCTGGCTGATCAACATGGTGCGCGACACGATCACCACCTACGATACGGCCACGACGGTCGAGCCGGTCGGCGGGGGAACCATCACCGAGACCCACACCTCGCTGTTCAAAACCGACAGCATCGTGGGACGTGTAATCTCCCATTCGACCACGCTGCTGAGCAAGACGACCTCCGGTGGCATGATCACGGCCGTCACCCGTGAGGGAACCATCTACCAGCGGTTCTGGGTGCCGATCGCCGGCCTGACCAACGGGCCGTTCCCCGAGGGACTGGCCAATCCGGCGTGGGTTCCCACCTGCAGCACCCGTGTCGCCGACGGATGGTTCGGTCCGGATGCCGTGGATGAATCGGGGGGGAGCTTCGAGGGGACCGATTTCATCTTCAAGCTCTACACCACGCGGCTCAACAAGCTCACCTTCTACCGGAGCCGGATCAGCCCGCATATGTACGACGTCTTCGCCCGCGGCGATCTCGATTCGTATATCCGGGAGGATATCGGCTCGATCTACACCAACCCGGCCCTCGATCTGGTCAAGCGCAACTTCGGGCGCCTCGGCGTGGACGACGAGCCGATTCATCCGGGACTGCGCGCCGACGGGCTGCTGCTGCGCAAGGTGCAGGAGGCGATGGAGGCGAGCAATCCCGGCGAGACGCGTGGGACCTACAACAACCCGCAGACGAACATGGACGGCTTCCGCATCCTCACCGGTGATCTCGACGATACCGAGCGGAAGCGCGTGCAGGTAATGGCCGAGCAGTCCTACCGGGTGATCGCATCCTACCGCACGCCGGTCACCTACGCCAACCCGGACAGCATGGACGCCACGGCGCTCTCCGGACTCTACCGGAGCCAGGATGGCGGCGGGAAATTCCGGAGGATCGCCTACAACTCCCTGGCCGACTATCAGACCTACACCGAGCAGAGCCAGGAGTCCCCGCATGGTCCCGGCGATACCTGGGGCTTCGGCAAGTTCTACGACTACCGGAACAACGACATCTATGATGATGCGAACACCCGCATCTTCGGCCCGCTGGTGCCGTTCCTTGCCCGCGCGGTGGACGTGGCCCAGTTCAAGTATCGCGACCTCGGACCG
The DNA here is from genome assembly GCA_048498995.1 of Bacteroidota bacterium. Taxonomy (GTDB): domain Bacteria; phylum Bacteroidota; class Ignavibacteria; order OLB7; family OLB7; genus JBEHWX01. Next base: position 3,312 of record JBEHWX010000062.1, on the reverse strand, counting down.
AAGACCGCCGTGTGGAACGTGCTGATGACGATGGGCTGGAATCCTGCGCTGCCGGCCGGCCTCCAGCAGAACCAGCCCTACGGCGCCTTCGACAACGAGTTCGATCTGCGGATTCCGACTCCCGAGGAGATCGTGGCGCAGGCGTGGCTGACGATGAACTGCGGCGCGCGCGGCCTGATCTTCGGCGACATGCAGTGGGACAACGAGAACCTCGGCGTGATGGATCCGTTCACCTTCGATCACGGCGTGGAGTACGGCGCGATGCGCTCCCCGAACGGGAGCCTCGACACGGTCAAGTATCACTATCCGAAGATGTGGGTCGGCATGAAGAGCCGGTTCGAGGCGATCCGGGAAGTGGCCGGCGATCTGCATCGCATCGACAGCCTCGTCGGCTGGAAGAACCTGATCTACAATCAGGAGCAGATGTCCGTGCACGACGACCGGCAGACCTTTGCCTCGCTTCCGATGCTCGACACGCTCTACACCCGCCACGCGTGCCGGTACACCTTCACGGCCGGTGGCGATTTCAAGGACACCGCGGCGGTCGATCCCAAAAACGAGACCTATGCCGAGGTGACGCAGTTCTCCCCGGGCATCGGCGACACCGCTTCCAGGCTCGCCGGCGCGCGCTATCTCCTGATCACCAACCGCCGGCTCTGGCCGAGCGATACCTCCGCCTACTCCGCCGCGGTCCAGCTCTACGGCGGGGCCTCGCGTGGGCTCGGCAACATCGATGTCCGCCGTCCGGTGGTCCGCTTCAAGAACGGATCGAACGTGATCGCCGACTCGATGCTCGTCGAAAAGGTGGGCGCCAGTCCGGCGTGGTCGAAGAAGGTGAAGCTCGGCGTGGATGCCGACCTCGACTGGCTGAAGCCAGGGCGGGGGGCACTCTACCGCGTCACGCCGATTCCGGCTCGGGGCGTCTCCGAATACGGCACCGCCTACAACAACGGCATCCACGCTGTCAACGCCTCCACGGCGCAGAAGGATACCGACAGGGTCGTGGTCTACGAGCGCGACTCCACGGTCTATCTGCGCGCGATGGATCGCCACGGCGTGTGGGGACCGGAGGTGCTGGTCTCCGACGCGATCGACACGCTGAGATTCAACACGCAGGTTCCGGCGCGACGCCGCTCGAGCAACATGACGCCGACGGTGGCGCTGGTGCACAACGGCGCCTCCTGCATGGTGGTCTGGGAGCGTCGCGACAGCATCAACCGCTCGACGGTGGAGGCCCGCTACTACCAGACGCTGCCGACCACGACCAACACTCCGGCCAGCACCCGCCTGCGGCTGAGCGCGCAGCGCGTGGTCAACCAGCCATACCGGATGACCCCCGCGGTCGTCGGCGTCGATAGCGGCTACGCCGTGGCCTGGGCAACCCCCACCTCGGGCATCGAGTTCGTCGCCATCCGCGACAACGCCACGCCGACGCTCGCCGCCGATGTTTCCCTCGTCTCGAAATTCTTCGAGCCGATGCTCGTGCTGAGCGAGCTGGGGCAGCTCCAGACCTGGGCGGTGATCGACTCGTTGTCGCAGTTCCCGTCGCTCGCCTACTGCTCCAACTACCGGGTTCCGGCGCACGCGACCAACTCGCTCACCGGCAGCTTCCACTTCGTCTCGCTGGCCTACCAGCAGGGACGCGCGCCGGCCGGGCCGTTCATCGTCTACCGTCCGATCGGCGTCCGATTCACCGCCGGCGGCAAGCCGCTGGTGACGCTGATGGAGCCGGGGGAGAACGTGACCGTGAACATGCACGGCTGCTCGTTCCAGCACCCCTCGATCGCCGTCGACTCCTTCCGCGTCTCGGTCGCGTTCGAGTCGCGTGCATGGTTCGAGCGCAAGGCCAACCTTGCGACGCCGAACCGCATCGTCACGCTCCGCAACCGCCGCCAGCCGTGGGGTGGGCTCGGCAACCTTCTTTGGAACATGGCGACGTATTACTGGGGGGACAGCCTGGCCGACAACGAGTGGCCGTCGCTGACCCACTTCCCGAAACTGACGGCGACCACCGCCGCCTCGCGGCACGACGGAGGGCTCGCATGGGTCCGCTCGACGCTGACGACCCCGGCCGTCAACGAGATGTATCTCTACCGTTACGGCGACCGGCAGACCACGCGCCTGCCGAACGGCAAGTATCCGTCGATGATGCTCGTGCCGCTGGACACCAGCGATCCGTTCTCCTCGACCGGCGTGTTCTATCGCGGGGATGATCCCACGGCGTTCCAGCGTCCGCGGTATCTCGGCGGCAACGGCATCTATTATCCGGCGCAGCTGGAGCACACGCCGCTGGTGCAGAACCCGGCGTTCACCGGGGGCACGCGCAACAACGGCCGTGTCTTTGCCTCGGCGACGCTCGGCAACAGGGTGCCGCCGAACAATGAGTGCAGCGCCTTCGCCAGGTTCTTCGCCGGCTTCTGGATCAACCGGATTCCGGGGGGCGGAAGCGGCGACCCGTCGCTCGATGTGTCGTACAGCTTCAACGCCGAGCCGTCGAGCACCACGCCGTTCCTGCTGGACACCATTTCCAAGGCGAGCCTCATCGCGGCCACCGCCCCGTTCACCTCGGACCGGCACGTGAGGATCGATCGGGTGATGAGCGGCGAGGACAGCATCTACGCGTGGCTCAACAGCGCGCCGTACGATTCGGTCACCGGCAAGCCCGCGAACATCTTCGTGGTCACCGAGCTGGTGCGCGCCGCCGACAGCGTCGTGCTCTGGAGAAGCGATACCATCTCGGCCCGCGCGGTCGGATATCTCCGGCACGAGGAGTCGCAGGTGATCCCGGTCGATTCGGTCGCCTCGGACACCACGCAGGTCTTCATCCGGCTCGCGATGATGACGACGCGTGGATTGCAGTACACGCTCAGCGCCGGATTCCACTTCTCGAACGACACGGTGATCGTGCCGTTCAAGCAGGCGATTCGCCGCGTGGAGCGGGCCGAGGGGCGCGCCGAGACCGGGAGCGCGTCGCTCCGGTTGAGCGTGGTGCCGAACCCGACCAACGGCGCCGGCGAGCTGCGCATCGCGACCGGCCACGCCGGCATGGTCCGCGTCGCGGTCTTCGACGTGATGGGGCGTCTGGTCAAGACGATGGATGATCTGTCGGTCGACGCGGCCGGACAGTACGCCATCGATCTCGATCTGTCGGATCTGTCGCAGGGGAGGTATACCGTGCAGGTGGTGGAGGGAGGGGAGCGCTCGGCGGTGCAGGTAGTGCTCGTGCGCTGACCGGCGCCGATGCCCCCTCGCTTCGGCGAGGTTTCGTCGATCACCGAACCGGGGGGGGGGGGGGGGCTTGGCAGGGCCAGG
>JBEHWX010000061.1:0-35946 GCA_048498995.1 Bacteroidota bacterium | reverse complement strand
CACGCTGGACCTGGGCGTCGGCAGCCTCCTGGCGCCGACCTCCCCGAGCATCGCCGCGTACATCGCCCAGGCGGCCGGTCCCGCCGGCTCCAACGGGCGGCCGGCCGGCAACCGTGGTGGGAGCGGATCCGGCCAGCAGATGAGCTTCTCCGACTCCCTCATGTCGTGGGTCAAGACCATCGTCAGCGCCCTGCTCATCGTGATGGTGATCAACGGCCTGCTGATCGCGTCGTTCGTCGTACCGACCGGCTCGATGGAGAACGAGGTGATGGCCGGGGACTTCCTCTTCGTCAACAAGTTCATCTACGGCGGATCGAGCCCGCAGACGATCCCCTTCTTCAACACCCCGCTTCCGTACTTCCGGCTCCCCGGCCTCAGAGATCCCCAGAAGGGGGACGTGATCGTCTTCATCTTTCCGGGGAATCACAATGAGATCGAGGCCTCCGAGTTTCAGTACTATCTGAAGCGCTGCGTGGCCACCGCCGGAGACACGCTCCAGGTGAAGAACAAGCAGGTCTACATCAACGGCGCTCCGCAGCCCACGCCGCGCAACGCCAGGTTCACGAACACCGGCTCCCAGCCCGATGCCGGAGTCTTCCCCGATTTCGCCGGCGGCGCCCGCTTCTCGCGCGACAACTGGGGACCGATGCGCATCCCGAAGAAGGGGGACGTGATTCCGCTGAACGATTCGACCTATCCGATGTATCAGGTCTTCATCCAGCGCGAGGGACACCAGATCGACCGGATCGGCCAGCTCATCAACGTCGACGGCAAGCCGGCCAACGCCTACAAGGTCCAGCGGGACTACGTCTTCGGCATGGGCGACAATCGCGACAACTCGCTGGACAGCCGCTACTGGGGCTTCGTCCCGGTCGAGAACGTCGTCGGCACGCCGCTGTTCGTCTACTGGTCGTGGGATCCGAACATGCCTCTGTCGCAGCTCGGGGACAAGCTCTCCTCGATCCGATGGAGCCGGATCTTCCACGGCGTCCACTGAGAGCCTTTCAAGACCCTGCCCGGGGAGCGGCCGCGTCCGCTCTCCGGGCAGTCGCGTCTGTGGCCGACAGGATGGATCTGCATGATCTGAACCGGGTATCTGCCGTATGAGTGGATCTGACGAGGATCTGAGCGGGCTCGATCGGGAGCCGCCGGAGGCTTCGGCCCCGGCTCCGGAGGGAGCCGTCGCGACGGAGACCGTTCCGGCCGGAGCGGCGAGGGAGGAGCGCGATCGACGCCGGCTGCGCCTGCTGGTGCGGGTGATGATGATCGGCGTGGTGGTTCTGGCGATCGTCCGGATCTTCATTCTCGAGCCCTACCGCATCCCCACCGGATCGATGCGTCCGACGATCCTCGACGGGGACGTGATCCTGGTCAACAAGCTCCCCTATACCATCCGCTCGCTCCGCACGCTCCCCTTCACCCACCTGATGATCCCCTACGTGGAGTTCCGCGGCATCGACCGGCTGCGACGGGGAGACGTGGTGATGTTCGACTTCCCCGGCCCCTATTACCAGCCCCAGGCGACCGAGGCGGAGCACTACGTGAAGCGCTGCGTGGCCGTTGCCGGCGACGTGGTGCAGATCGTCGACGGACGTGTCTACGTCAACAACCGGGAGGTGCCGCCGGTCCCCGGCTCGGTGACCCGCGAGGGACACCGCGTCCCGATGCTCCAGGAGCGCGCCTTCGAGCTCTTCCGCTATGGGGGAAAGATCACCGTGCCGTTCGAGGGGTTCGAGATCGAGCTCGACTCGACGACCGCCGAGCGCTGGCGTCCGCTGATCGAGGGAGAAGGGGTGTCGGTGGCCTACCGGAACCGGATCGTCTTCCTCGCCGGCCTTCCGGCCACCCGCTACACCTTCCGCCGGAGCTATTTCTTCGCCCTCGGCGACAATTCCTCGAACAGCTACGACAGCCGGTTCTTCGGCTTCGTGCCGTTCGACAACCTGATCGGCAAGGGGCTTCTGGTCTACTGGTCGCGCACGCCGGATGGCGACGCGCGCCTCGACAGGGTCGGCACCCTGATCCGCTGAGCTCCGATCGGGTGAGCTCCGATCCGCCGGGTTCCGATCCGATCGGTTCCGATCCGATGTATCCGTTTCGCCCCTTCGAGCCGACGTCCGCGCCCGGAGGGGACATCCGAGAAGTGAGAACAACGTGGCAGGTCTCTATCTTCATATCCCGTTCTGCGAGCGGAAGTGCATCTACTGCAACTTCTACTCGATCGAGTCGATGGACGCGCGCGACCGCTTCATGAAGGCGATCGTGCGGGAGATCGACATGCGCGCCGACCAGCTGGATGCCTCCGGCGAGGCCCCGGCCGACTACGAGACCGTGTTCTTCGGCGGCGGCACGCCGTCGCTCCTCTCTCCGGAGGAGCTCGGCTCGATCGTCGAGCGGCTCCGCGCGCGCTTCACGATCCGGCCCGATGCCGAGTTCACCATGGAGTGCAACCCCGGCGCCCTGACGCGCGAGTGGCTCATCGGCTACCGCGATCTCGGCGTGAACCGGCTCAGCTTCGGCGTGCAGTCGTTCCACGACGACGAGCTGGCGTTCCTCAGCCGGATCCATACCGCCGACGAGGCGGTCGAGAGCATCACGATCGCCCGCGGCGTGTTCGACAACGTCTCGCTCGACCTGATATTCGCCCTGCCGGGGCAGACCAGGGAGCGGTGGCGGCACAACCTTGCGCGGGGCATCGAGCTCGGCACCGAGCATATCAGCGCCTACTCCCTGGTGTTCGAGGAGGGAACCCGTCTGAACGTGATGCGTCTGAATGGCGACGTGGTGCCGGCCGCCGACTCGCTGGAGGCGGACATGTACGCCGAGACGATGGAGGTGCTCGGCGAGCATGGGTTCCACCAGTATGAGGTGAGCAACTATTCCCGCCCGGGACGGGAGTGCCGTCACAATGTCGGCTACTGGGAGCGCCGCAGCTACATCTCATTCGGTCCGTCGGCGCACGCCTTCCACCGGGATTCGGCGGGGGAGCGTCGGTGGGCGAACGTTTCCAGCCTTCAGGCATATCTCGGGGATATCGACGCGGGAATGCTCCCCGTTGCGTCGTCCGAATTACTATCTTCGCAGCTCGCCTTGGAGGAGAGCATCTTCCTCGGGCTCCGCAGTCGCGGAATCATCCTGGAGGAGATCCGGCGTCTGATCGGGCTTCCGATGGAGGAGATCGCCTCGGAGAAGATCGACAGGCTGGTGGCCGACGGGTATGCCCGTCTCGACCGGCATCGCCTCAGCCTCACTCCCAAGGGCTATCCCTTCGCCGACCGGCTCGCCCTCGAGCTGATCCACCTGGTGGAGCGCGAGCTTCGGCGGATCGAGCGCGCCGCGTAAGCACCTCTGGCGCGGGCGAGGGAAATGGGCGCCGACAGATTCGCCCGAGCCCGGTCTCTGCATCATTTCTGCCGCGGCTCCCGCCCGACGCCGCGAACTTCTGCCCCCGACCTCCGGTGCCATCCGGTCCGGCGGGCAGCGCCGGTTCCCACCGGCCCACGGCGGACCGTTCATCACTGATGTCGCGCCGGCCCGAAACAGACATCCCAATCCGTACAGTACAACAACGCGTCCAATCAGAGCCTCAGGCAACGAGAAGGAAGGACAATGAATCAGTACAAGGTGGCCAACCGAGTGTTGGCGGCAGTGGCGTTCCTGGTCGCCCTGCTGACGTATGCGAGCACGCTCCAGCCGTCGGTCCCGTTCTGGGACTGCGGAGAGTTCTCGGCGGCGACGACCTGGCAGCAGGTGCCGCATCCACCGGGAGCTCCGCTGTGGCTGATCACGGCGCGACTGTTCCAGATCTTCAGCTTCGGTGACCTGGGCTGGCGGGTGAACCTCGCGGCCGGGATCTGCTCGGCGTTCACGGCGATGCTGGTCTATCTGATCGGGGTCCGTCTGGTCGAGCGGTGGCATCCGTTCCGTGAGGGACGCAGCCTGATGAGCTACCTGCCGACGTTCGGTGGCTCGCTGATCGCGGCACTGGCGTTCACCTGGAGCGACTCTCAGTGGTTCAATTCGGTGGAGTCGGAGGTGTACGCCGGCGGGACGACGCTGATCGCGCTGCTGGTGTATCTGATGATGCGGTGGGATCAGGAGGCCGAGCGTCCTCGTCACGAGCGGTATCTGCTGCTGATGGCGTATCTGCTGGGTCTGGCGATCGGCGTGCACCTGCTGGCGCTGCTGGTGGTTCCGGCGATCGCGATGGTGATCTACTTCAAGCGGTACCGGTTCACGCCGGTGAGCTTCCTGGTGCTGATGGGTGTGACGGGGATATCGTTCTACTTCTTCATCTACCAGGCACCCCTTAAGTATATCCCGCAGTTGCTGGCGACCAATGCTCTGGCCGGCATCGTGGTGTTCGCGGTGCTGCTCGGCGGACTCTGGTGGTCGGTGAAGAACAAGCAGCCGCTGGTGTTCCTGCCGATCGCGTCGTTCCTGCTGATCGTGCTCGGATACACGACCTACACGCACGTGCTGCTGCGCGCCAACGCCCACCCGGCGATGAACGAGAACGAGCCGGACACGTTCGGAGAGCTGGTGGCCTACCTCGGCCGCGAGCAGTACGGCAATGCTCCCACCTGGCCGCGTCGTTACCAGTCCGAGGCGTATTACCGCCAGTATCAGGACCGCTACGATTCCGGTACCGGTGGAAACTGGACCCCGCCGACCGGACAGAATCCGGACGGCAGCCTGATCTTCGATCACATCAACACCAGCGGTGAGCTGAACTTCATGTGGTCGTATCAGATCAGCACGATGTATCTCCGCTACTTCTTCTGGAACTTCGTCGGCCGCGTCAGCGACGTTCAGGGATCCGGAACGGTGCTGAGCAACGTTACCGACAGGGAGAAGAAAGCGTTCATCGAGCCGACCGGCTACGATAAATATTTCCCGATCCGGTTCTTCGCGCTGCCGCTGCTGCTGGGGCTGTTCGGGCTCTACTGGCATTACCGGCGCGACTGGAAGATGGCCTTCGTGTTCACCGCGCTCTTCCTCTTCATGGGGGTGCTGGCCGCGCTGCAGCAGAACCAGCAGGAGCCGCAGCCGCGCGAGCGCGACTACTTCTACACCGGCTCGTTCATGATCTTCTGCAGCTGGATCGGCCTCGGAGCCGTGGGGCTTGCCGAGGTGCTGCGCCGCCGCAAGACGGGCGAGTCCGAGGAGACCGGCGTCGATGAGCCGCAGGAGGGAGGCGTGGGAATGACCGGCGGCGTGCTGGCGCTCTGCCTGGTGGCCGTGCCGATCAACATGGCCGTCGGTGGCTGGAAGCTGCACGACCGATCGGGGAACTGGATCCCGTGGGACTACTCGTACAACATCCTTCAGAGCTGCGACAAGGACGCGGTGCTGTTCACCAACGGTGACAACGACACGTTCCCGCTCTGGTACCTGCAGGATGTTGCCGGCATCCGTCGCGACGTTCGCGTCGTCAACCTCTCGCTGGGACAGATGGGATGGTACATCTGGCAGCTGAAGCATGAGCGTCCCTGGGGCGCGCTCCCGGTGCCGATCAGTATCGACGACAACCAGCTGAGGGTGCCGGACGGGGCGCCGATCGAGCAGCAGGGGCTCCGTCCGGAGCTCGGCCAGGCGACCCAGGTGAGCGTGGATGTTCCGGCCGACGTGATGTCCTGGGCCACCAACGGCGCCAACAAGGCTCCGGGGAAGATGACCTGGACGCTCCACGGTCAGCCGTATGGCGATAACCAGGAGCTCTTCACGGTCTATCACAAGCTGATCCGGAACATCATCGAGACCAACAAGTGGAAGCGGCCGATCTACTTCTCCTCGACCGTCGGCCCGGATGCCTGGGCGGGTCTGGACGAGTACTTCCGTTGGGAGGGAATGGCCTACCGCGTGATGCCGATCAAGCTTCAGTCGAACATCGGCATGGAGCCGATCGATCCGACGATCATGATGAAGTGTCTGATGACGCCGCTGCGCGACGACGAGTTCTACCCGACGCCGCACTACGGCTTCAAGTTCCGCAATCTGACGAATCCGAACGTCTTCTTCCTGGAGGATCATCGCCGGATTCCGAACGGGCATTACCGGAGCATGTACCTGGCGATGGCGACCTACGCCCTGCAGGAGATGCATAACCCGCAGCAGGCGGTGGCGGTGCTCAACCGTCTGGAGCAGGTGGTCTCCCCGGATATGTTCGCGATGCCGTACTGGATCTCGGCCCGCATCGCCGAGATCTACAGCCAGGCCGGCGTGGAGGCCAAGGCGCAGGATTACGCCCGCCGCACCATCGCCGCGATCGACGCGCTCGGCGAGGAAGCGATGAACGATCAGGCCGCCCGCGCCTATCCGCCGCCGCTGATCCGCCTGCAGATGCTGGCGCTCTCCGGCAACTACGACGAGGCGATCTCGCAGCTCCAGCAGTTCCGTCTCCAGTATCCGAACGAGCCGAGCCTCCGCCGTCAGGAGGAGGAACTCCGCGTCAGGAAGTTCCTCTCCAAGAAGGACACCGCCGGCGCGATGGCCGAGGCGCAGCGCCTGATCGTCGGCTACGGCGGCGACACCGCGCAGTCGGCGCGGGTCAACATCGCGGCGCTCCGCGACCTGGTCTCCAGGCTCGCCGGTCGCCAGATAGCCCCGCCCGACAACACGACGGCCACGCCGACGCCGGACAGCGCCGCCTCGCAGAGCACGAAGGCTCCGTCAGGCGGCCGCTGAGCGGCGAAGCATCGAGCTTCACGGGCCTCCCGACATCGGGAGGCCCGTTCTTGTTTCACGTCGACCGGTCGGATCAGGTCATGCATCTCTCCTTCATCATACCGGCCTACAACGAGGCCGAGCGGATCGCTCCCTCGCTTCGCGCGGCGGTGGAGTACTTCGCCTCGGTCGACTATCAGGCCGAGGTGATCGTGGTCGATGACGGCTCGCGCGATGCCACCGCGAGCGTCGTGGCCCGGTTCGAGTCGGAAGGGGTGCGCCTGCTCCGTCAGCCGGCCAACCGGGGGAAGGGGGCCGCGGTCCGCCGCGGCATGCTCGAGGCGACCGGCCGCTACCGCATCTTCTCCGACGCCGATTTCTCCACCCCCGTGACCGAGACCCCCAAGCTCCTCGACCGGCTCGGCGCCGTCGACGTCGTGATCGGCAGCCGCGCGCTGGACAGTGCCACCATCCGCGAGCATCAGCCCTGGTATCGCGAGGCGATGGGGAAGCTCTTCAACCGGCTGGTGCAGATGCTCCTCGTCCCCGGCATCCACGACACGCAGTGCGGCTTCAAGGGCTTCACCGCTGAGGCGGCTTACGAGATCTTCTCCCACGCGAAGATCGACGGCTTCAGCTTCGACGTGGAGGCACTCTTTCTGGCCCGACGTTTGGGGTTCACAATCGAGGAGATTCCGGTCGAATGGTACAATGACCGGCGCTCGACGCTCGACCCCGTGTCGGATTCGATCGCCATGGTCCGTGAGCTGCTCAGAATACGGGCGCTCCACCGGGATCTGAACACGAAGTCCGATCTCCACGCCGTCGGCGAGGGTCGCTCGTCTCCGTGAGACCAGGTCTCCGAGACCAGGGCCGATCCGGTACCGCCGCGCCGGGGATCGCAAACCTGCGCGACGATGGAACCCATGGACCAACAGACTGCCCTAGCCGACGTTCACCGTCAGATCATCGAACGCTTTCCGATGTACCAGACGCATCCGGCGTTCGAGCACTGGCTTCTCGAAAAGGGAGGAGCCGATCCACGCACCACTTCCCGCTATCTCGATCTGGTCGAGGACTACGGGATGATGGGGCCTGGGGGGATGCTCGATCAGGCCTATACGCAGCTTCCGGAGCCGGAGGCGGTTGCCGGGGATATCGAGCGGCGCCTCGGAGGATTGCCGGATCAGACGCTGGAGGCGCTGAAGATCGCCGCCATCGAGGGAAAGCATTTCTCCGCGGATGTGGTGGCCGCGCTGGCCAAGGTATCCGGGAGTGAAGTCGAGTCGCGGCTGGCCGTGGCCGAACGGAGCGGGGTGATTGCCCGCGACGGCACCGAGCAGCTCTACGCCGGCGGCGCCTCCACGCGCTACCGCTTCGTTCCGCTCGGCACGCAGGACTATCTCTACCAGCGGATCCCCCAGGAGGAGCTGAACCGTCTGCACCCGGCGCTGGTCGAGTTCCTCTCGGATGCGCTCGCCAATGCCACCGATCCGGGAGCGCAGGAGCTGCTGGCCGGCATGATCGATCTGCACAACTCGCGCCTCACGCGGCCGTCGCCTTCCCCCGCCAAGCCCTGAGCCGTATCTTGCAATGCTGTGGTTTTCTACCGGCAGGTTCTCCTCGGCGTGACCTGCCGGTCGCCGTTTCGGTCGCGCGCCCGTGATGCTGTCGCGACACGAGGCGGACCCCGCCCCCCGATCCCCGGCCGTCGCGCCGGTTCCGGTCAACCCTAGGTAGGTGAATGAATCAGTACAAGGTGGCCAACCGAGTGTTGGCGGCAGTGGCGTTCCTGGTCGCCCTGCTGACGTATGCGAGCACGCTCCAGCCGTCGGTCCCGTTCTGGGACTGCGGAGAGTTCTCGGCGGCGACGACCTGGCAGCAGGTGCCGCATCCACCGGGAGCTCCGCTGTGGCTGATCACGGCGCGACTGTTCCAGATCTTCAGCTTCGGTGACCTGGGCTGGCGGGTGAACCTCGCGGCCGGGATCTGCTCGGCGTTCACGGCGATGCTGGTCTATCTGATCGGGGTCCGTCTGGTCGAGCGGTGGCATCCGTTCCGTGAGGGACGCAGCCTGATGAGCTACCTGCCGACGTTCGGTGGCTCGCTGATCGCGGCACTGGCGTTCACCTGGAGCGACTCTCAGTGGTTCAATTCGGTGGAGTCGGAGGTGTACGCCGGCGGGACGACGCTGATCGCGCTGCTGGTGTATCTGATGATGCGGTGGGATCAGGAGGCCGAGCGTCCTCGTCACGAGCGGTATCTGCTGCTGATGGCGTATCTGCTGGGTCTGGCGATCGGCGTGCACCTGCTGGCGCTGCTGGTGGTTCCGGCGATCGCGATGGTGATCTACTTCAAGCGGTACCGGTTCACGCCGGTGAGCTTCCTGGTGCTGATGGGTGTGACGGGGATATCGTTCTACTTCTTCATCTACCAGGCGCCTCTCAAGTATATCCCACGCTATCTGGCCGCCGCCCCGGAGGTCGTTGTGGTGCTGTTCGTGCTGCTGCTCGGCGGACTCTGGTGGTCCGTGTGGAGCCGGAGGCCGCTGGTGTTTCTGCCGATCGCGTCGTTCCTGCTGATCATGCTCGGCTTCACGACCTACACGCAGGTGCTGCTGCGGGCCAACGCCCATCCGGCGATGAACGAAAATCAGCCGGACAGCTTCAGCGGGCTCGTCTCCTATCTCGGCCGCGAGCAGTATGAGTCGACGCCGATCTGGCCTCGTCGCTGGCGCTCGGAGTCCAGCCCCACGCAGGATCGGTACGATTCCGGCACGGGAGGACGCTGGTCTCCGCCGGTGGCGGAGAAATCCGACGGCTCCCCGGTCTTCGACCATGTGAACACCGCCGCCGAGCTGAAATTCCTCTGGCAGTTCCAGGTCGACCGGATGTATCTCCGCTACTTCCTCTGGAACTTCGTCGGCCGCGTCAGCGACATCCAGGATGCCGGCCCGGTGTTCCTCTCGGTGGATGACGCCGAGCGGAGCGCCTTCATCCATCCGACCGGATACGACGGATATTTCCCGATCCGATTCTTCGCGCTGCCGCTGCTGTTGGGGCTGTTCGGGCTCTACTGGCAGTACCGGCGCGACTGGAGGATGGCGTTCGTCTTCACCACGTTGTTCCTCTTCCTGGGAGTGCTGGCCGCGCTGCAGCAGAACCAGCAGGAGCCGCAGCCGCGCGAGCGCGACTACTTCTACACCGGCTCGTTCATGATCTTCTGCGGCTGGATCGGCCTCGGGGCGGTCGGCCTCGCGGAGCTGGCGCGCCGTCGCGGGTCGAGCGAGGCGGATGAGCCGGAATCGGATGCGCCGGATGCGGATGCGCCGGAGATCGATGGAGCCATCGCCGCGGAGCCGCGGGAGGGGGGCGTGGGAATGGCGGGCGGGGTGCTAGCGCTCTGCCTGGTGGCCGTTCCGATCAACATGGCCGTCGGCGGCTGGAAGCTGCACGACCGGTCGGGGAACTGGATCCCGTGGGACTACTCGTACAACATCCTTCAGAGCTGCGACAAGGACGCGGTGCTGTTCACCAACGGTGACAACGACACGTTCCCGCTCTGGTATCTGCAGGACGTTGCCGGCATCCGTCGCGACGTCCGCGTGGTCAACCTCTCGCTGGGGAACACGGCCTGGTACGTCCGGCAGTTGAAGCATGAGCGCCCGTGGAAGGCGCTGCCGGTGCCGATCGGCTTCGCCGACAGCGCGCTGGCGCAGGAGCCGAACGGGGGGCCTGGCGAGTTCGGATATTCCTTCATCCTCCCGCCGGTCGTGACGGTCGACGTTCCGGCCGACGTGATGGCCCGGGCTACCGGCGCCAAGGTCGCGAAAGCGGGAACGATGAGCTGGACGCTGCATGGAGCGCAGATCGGCGATGGCGCCGAGGAGCTGATCCGCGCGCAGGACAAGCTGATCCGGAGCATCATCGAGACGAACGGGTGGAAGCGTCCGATCTACTTTTCGACGACGGTCGGCCCGGATTCCTGGGGAGGACTGGAGGAATACTTCCGCTGGGAGGGAATGGCATATCGTGTGATGCCGGTTAAGCAGCCGCAGCTTCACTCGGCCGACGCGATCGATCCCGCGGTGATGCGCGAGTCGCTGATGAAGCCGCTCGGCGCCGACGAGTTCTACGGCGAGCCGCGCCGGGGCTTCAAGTTCCGTAACCTCGCCGATCCGGATGTCTTCTATCTGGAGGATCATCGGAAGCTGGTCTACAGCTATCGGCTCCTGTTCGTGACGCTGGCGACCCACGAGCTCTACAACGCCGGCGATCGCGCCGCGGCCGTGGCGGTGCTCGACCGGCTTGAGCAATCGATTTCTCCTGATATGTTTGCACTCTCCTATCCGTTGTCGGCGCAGATCGCCGAGATATATCGGGTGGCGGGCGCGCGCGGCAAGGCCGAGGCATACGCCCGGCGCACGATCGCGCTGATCGACGACATCGGCCCCGACTGGGCGCACGATCCGGCGGCCCGCGAGGCCAATCCGGTCGACATCAAGGCGCAGATGCTGGTGGCCCTCGGCGATTACGACGGCGCCATGCGGACCATCGACGCGCTCCGCAAGAGCTACCCGGACGATCCCACGCTCCGGGCGCGCATGGAGGAGCTGCGGGTGGAGAAGATGCTGGCGCGCGGCGACACCGCCGCCGCCGTGCTGGAGCTGAGGTCGATCGTGGCCGCCTACGGCGATAGCGCCGCGCCGGCCATGATGAACAACCGCGCGGCATTCCAGGCGCGTCTCGATGAGCTGACCCTCCCGGGAAAACCGGCCGTCGATACCGCCGCCGTGAGCCGCGCCGACGGCACGGCCACGCCGACAGCGGCGCCCGCGACGAAGGCGGCTTCGACGAAGGGGGCTTCGACGAAGGCTCCGGCGCCGAAAGCCTCGGCGCCGAAAGCGCCGGCGAAGAAGGCGCCGGCCAGGGAAGCGTCGTCGAAGGGCACATCATCGAAGACCACGTCGCCGAAGACGACACCGTCGAGCGGGACATCGTCGAAGGCGACGTCGCCGAAGTGAGCGTCATCGCCGAGGAGCGTGACGACGGACAGGACGAACCGACGGAGGGATCGCGTCCCGATCGAGGGGAGCGATCTCCGTGAGCACACACTTCTCCGGCATCCGCAGGCCGGAGGAAGGATGTTGACATCTCGCATGGGGCGTATGGAACGAGTGACCGAATTCTCAGCCGGAGGGATCGTGGTGCGCCGCGGCGAGGCCGGCATCGAGATTCTGCTGATCCAGCACAGCGCTCACGGCGGATGGGGATTCCCGAAGGGGTGGATCGAGCCGGGTGAGACGCCGCAGGAGACCGCCGTCCGTGAGGTGGAAGAGGAGTCGGGGGCAAAGGCGGAGATCACCGCCGATCTGCCGCCGACCCGCTACTTCTTCGTCAACCGGAAACGGCAGCTCGTGGCCAAGACCGTTACCTGGTACCTGATGCGCTATCTCGGCGAGGGGATCCAGACGCATGGCCACGAGGTGAGCGACGTGCAGTGGCTGCCGCTGGAGTCGGTACATGGCCGGCTGAGCTACAAGAACGACAAGGACCTCTTCTCGACCGCCCTGCCGGAGATCCTCAAGGCGAAGATCTGACCCGCGGGCACCCTCCGGCCTCGGCGGGGCATCGGTCCGATATCGTTCGAGAGTCCCGATCGGGGGCGTAATCGGGGGATTTTCGGCGCGCGGGCGGTTGCACGCCGCCGGCGAGCCTCGCCATTCTCCCGGATCTCCACCCCGGCGGCACATCTATTCACTTTTGGCTGTATCCACCCCCTCTGTATATTTGTGATTCCTCTGCGCAGGAGCTATCCCTGTCGCGGTCGTTGAGGCGTCGCCAAGCGGTAAGGCAGCGGCCTTTGGAGCCGCCATTCGTAGGTTCGAATCCTACCGCCTCAGCCGTCCGAATGCCGCGCGTCTCGATCGGAGCGAGCGGCATTCACGTTCACGCTGACCGCTCCCAAACGGGCCCGAGATCCAGCATACATGTCGAAGTTCAAGATCGTTACCGGCCGGTCGAATCCGGAGCTTGCAGCACGGATCGCGAAAGCGGCGGGAGTGCCGCTCGGAAAAGTTCTCATCCGCAACTTCTCCGACGGAGAGATCTGGGTGAAGTACGACGAGAACATCCGCGGCGAGGATGTCTTCATCGTTCAGTCGACGCAGCCGCCAGCCGATAACTTCTTCGAGCTGCTGATGCTGATCGACGCGGCCCGGCGCGCCTCGGCCAACCGGATCACCGCCGTGATTCCCTACTTCGGCTATGCCCGGCAGGACAGGAAGGACCAGCCCCGCGTGGCGATCACCGCGAAGCTGATGGCCAACCTGATCACCGAGGCCGGCGCCGACCGGGTGATCACGATGGACCTGCACGCGGCGCAGATCCAGGGATTCTTCGATATCCCGTTCGATCATCTCTATGCCTCTCCCGTCTTCACGAGGCATATCCGGAAGATTGAGCTCTCGCGCCTGACGATCGCCTCTCCGGATGTGGGCGGACTCAAGCTGGCCCGCGCCTACGCCAAGCGCCTGGATGCCGGGCTGATGTTCATCGACAAGCGCCGTCCCCGCCCGAACGTGGCCGAGGTGATGAACGTGGTCGGTGAGGTCGCCGGCCGGAACATCCTGATCGTCGACGACCTGGTCGATACCGCCGGCACCTTCACCAACGCGGTGCACGCGCTGAAGGAGCATGGCGCCGAGAAGATTTACGGAGCCTGTACGCACGGCGTGCTCAGCGGCAAGGCCTTCGAGCTGCTGGAGGAGGCGCCGATCGAACAGCTCCTGGTGACCGACACGCTTCCGCTGGCCCGCCAGTCGTCGAAGATCACCGTGAAGTCGGTCGCCAAGGTGTTCGCCGAGGCGATCATCAGAACGCACAGCAATCAGTCGATCTCGAAGCTCTTCGACTTCGACTGATCCCCCGAGCCCACGGACACTCGAGCTCAGGGACGCCCGATCTCTGGATCGCGGCCCTCCGCCGCCGGTAGTCCGCCGCCGGTTATCCCTCGTCGGTCACGCGCCGGTATCGGCGGCCCGATGGGGGATTCTCACGACAGTTTCTTTGACATGAAGGTGCGCGGCAGGCGTGGCTTTTTCAAGTACGCATTCTCCGCCACGTCGAAAGCGCCCCTTCCACCGACTCGTTCACTAATCGCGTACTTGAGAAAAGGAACCGAAGCATGAGCGAAATTCTGCTACAGGCGTCGCTTCGTACGCCTGGCCGCAGCCTCGCGCGCGCCCTGCGCCGGAAGAGCCAGGTCCCCGGGATCTACTACTTCCATGGGGAGACCCCGATCGCGGTTGCTGCGACTGAACTCGCCCTCCGTCCCCTCATCTACACCTCCGATTCGCACATCATCCGGCTCCGTCTCGACGACGGCACCGAGAAGACCTGCGTGCTGAAGGATATCACCTTCGATCCGATCACCGATCGTCCGGTCCACTTCGACCTCCAGGGTGTCGCGGCCGATGAGAAGGTGCGCGTCGAGGTCCCGGTCGTCATCGTCGGCCAGGCGGCCGGACAGCGCGATGGCGGCATCGTGGACTTTATCCTGCACAAGGTCGAGATCGAGTGCATGCCGAGCGACCTGCCGGAGCACATCGAAGTCGACGTCACCAAGCTCGGTATCGGTGAGTCGCTGCACGTCAGCGATATCTCCGTGCCGAACGTGACCGTGCTGACCGCCGGCGAGGCCGCCGTGGTGGCCGTTGCCGCCCCGCGCACCGACGCCGCCGGCACCGCCGGTGCCTCCGAGCCGGAGGTGATCGCCAAAGGAAAGACCGAAGCCTGATCACGGATGATCCTATGAAGGTGGTGATCGGTCTCGGAAATCCCGGCGCGCAGTATCACGCGACCCGACACAACATCGGGTGGCTGGTGCTCGACGCCGTGGCCGAGACCCTCCGCGCGGAGTTCGGTCCCGGTAAAGGGGACTACTACGAGGCGCGGGGGCGATGGCGCGGACACGACCTTCTGCTGGTCAAGCCGACGACCTACATGAACAACAGCGGGATCGCCGCGCGGCAGCTTGCCGAGCGGCACGGCGTCTCCCCCGAGGAGATGCTGGTGATCACCGATGAGATTCAGTTCCCGGTGGGTCGGGTGCAACTGAAGGCATCCGGCTCATCCGGCGGACACAACGGTCTCGAATCGCTCATCTATCATCTCGGCGCCGACACGTTCCCGCGGCTGCGCTGCGGCGTGGGGAACGAGTTCCCGCGCGGGATGATGGCCGACTACGTCCTCTCGCCGTTTCCAGCGGCCGAGAAGATCACCGTCGGCGCGATGATCGAGGAGGCACGTCAGGTCGTGCTGGCATGGGTCGCCGATGGAACGGCGCAGACGATGAGCCGGTTCAACAGCCGCTCCCAGAAGGGGAGCTCCCGCGTCGAGGATGCCGTGAAGGCACCGGCCGCGCGGGAGAAGTCGAACCGGGAGGACGCCGAGGGCGGGAGCCGCGAGGCTCCGGGATCATGAAGGATTCCGGAGATCCGGCACCCACTCCTGCCTGCCGCCGCCGGCGGTGGGCTGGCGATATGATGATATCATAGACGTTAACCAGAGGAGTTATACATACGTGAAGACCAAGAGACACTACGAGACCACCGTGATTGTCAACGGTGCGCTCGAGGATGATCAGACCACGCAGATGGTCGACCGCATCGCGGAATTCATCACGCGCAACGGCGGCGAGATCAAGACCGCGAATCACTGGGGCCGTCGTCGCCTCGCCTATGCGATCGACAAGAAGAACAACGGCTACTACGTTCAGTTCGAGTTCGAGGGCCCGGCCGAGCTGGTGCCGCAGCTGGAGCGCTTCTTCCACATCGAGGAGAACGTGATCCGCCACCTGATCCTGCAGTTCAGCGATCTGGATCTGCGTCGCCGCGAGGATGTCCGCACCCGGATGGCCAACGAGGCCGCCGCCGAGGAGCAGGCCGCCGAGGCGGGCGAGGGCAATGCCCCGGCCGGCGAGAAAGAGAAGGAGCGCTGACAACGTGAACCGGATGATCCGTCCGGCCATGTCGGACGGATCGTCGGGATCCGCGCCCCGAGGGGCTCGGGGAGGAGCAGGACTTTGTAAAAATCTCTTGTGAGATTTCCCCCGTTCGGACGTAAGTTCGTTGGCCGGAGAAACTCACGAAAAGATTGTTTCCTCACGGATTCCTGATTCCCCCCAGTCTCGCTTCCGGGCGTGCAGTTACCAAGCGCTCATATTCATCCGCCTCGCGCAGGAATCGATCGACAACCACGGAATCGATGATGAACGAACGATATCACTGGTAGGAGATTTACGTATGGCCGATCTGAAAATGCCCGAGCTCAACTCCGTACTGATCGCAGGCAATCTCACCAAGGATCCGGTGATTCGCCAGACCCGCAACGGGACGCCTGTGGCCAACTTCTCGATCGCTTCGAATCGGAAGTTTCGGGACGGAGAGAACCAGTGGCAGGAGGATGTCTGCTACGTCGGCGTGGTGGCCTGGAACAAGCTGGCCGAAAGCTGCGTCGATAAGCTCCGCAAAGGGAGCGCGGTTCTTGTCGAAGGTGAGCTTCAGAGCCGTACCTGGCAGACCGAGGATGGCGCGACCCGCTCCACCGTCGAGATCAAGGCGCGCAGGATTCAGTTCCTGAACAAGCGCCGCGTTGCCGATGTCGGCGACGACGTGATCGTGATGGAGGATCGGGACGAGGATTTCTCGGCCTACGATTGCGAGGAGGAGTTCAGCTCCACCGCGCGCTCGACCATCTCCGAGGATTCCTTTGATCGTCTGCTCAATCCCGATACGACGGCTGTATTCGGTTCCAACGGACGCTGAGTGCGTCCCTCGCGAGAGAGAGCCCGCGACGGCGGTGGTAGCAGTTTGAATTTCAAGTACGACACAGCATCCAGGGTAGGAACAATCCAATGAAAGTTATCCTTCGCCAGAACTACGAGAACCTCGGGCTCATTGGCGATATCATCGAAGTCAAGGACGGGTACGCCCGCAACTTCCTGATCCCGCGCCAGATCGCCTATCGCGCCACGCCGGGATCGCTTCGCGCTATCGAAACCGAGCGCCGCCGTTACGATGCCCAGCAGGCCAAGATCGAGGCCGAGGCTCGTGGACAGGCCGAGAAGCTCGAGTCCGTCTCCATCACCATCCCGATGAAGGTCGGTGAGGGTGATCGCCTCTTCGGCTCCGTTACCGCGATCATGATCGCCGAGGAGCTCGCGCGTCAGGGGCACAACGTCGACCGCCGCCAGATCCAGCTCGAGGAGCCGATCAGGCAGCTCGGCATGTTCGACGTCTCCATCCGCCTGCACCAGAACGTCACCGCGACGATGAAGGTGTTCGTGGTCGACAAGGACGGCGAGTCGCACTGAGCCTTTCATTCCTCCGGAGTCCGCTCCGGAGCTGATATCGATACACGAAACGGGGATGCCGCGCATGTGGCATCCCCGTTCTCGTTTCATCCCCGGCATGCCGCGCCGTTTCCGCCAGGATACGATCGTATCACGACGTCGCGCTGAGCTCCCCCTCGTCCGGAGCGCTCCCTCACCAGGCGAGGACGCGGGCGGGGGCGCCGGAGCTCCCCTCGATCTTCAACGGCGCCGCCACGAGCGTCAGCCCGGTCGGCGGAAGCTCCTCCGGGATCTTCAGGTTCTCCAGGTGGTAGCGGCGCCCGGCAAGCCACCACGCGTTGACCGCCAGCGTCGCGTCGTCGCCGCCATCGATGCCGAGCGTGTCGATGCCGAGCCCGATGGCGCGCCGTTCGTCGCCGAGCAGCCGCGCCGCCTCGACCGTCACGCCGGGGAAGTGGAGCGCTCCCCGGCCATCGATGCCGGCATAGGCCGGCGGATCGCTCCAGAACCGGCTCCAGCCGGTGGCGACCAGCACCACGCATCCCTCGGGTATCCGACCGTATATCGCCTCCCACTCCACGATCGTCGCGGGCGTCACGCGGAAATCCCGATCACGCGCCGCCCGTGGGCGCACGTCGATCGTCACGGCCGGGCGCACCAGCTCCTCCGGCGCGAACATATCCGCGGTGATCCCGTCGGCATGGAAATGCGCCGGGGCGCCGAAATGCGTGCCGGTATGCTCGCAGAGAAAAAGGCTCCGGAGAAAATATCCATCCCGCTCCACCGTGGCGATCGTTTCGGCGGCAAACGGCGGATCGCCCGGCCATGCCGGCATCCCGAGCCGAGTCGTATGCGTCAAATCGAACATGGGAATTGTATGCGTATGAGATCCATAACATAACGCCCGATGCGCCGGCTCCGGCTCGCTTCCACTCGGCCCGACATCCGGGCACCGGGAACGGGTGCCGGCGGTGCCGAAGGGGTATCGGCCCGGGCGGCTTGCCCGTCAGCGACGATAGTCGTTTCTTTGTCGAGATATGTCCCACGACCTCCCTTCCCGTGCCGGGGCCAGACGACTGCCGATCGACAGGATCCTGCAGGGAGTGCTTGCCCTGGTCGGATTCGGCACGTTCGCGCTGCTGGTGCGCAATCTCGACATCGAGAAGCTGGCCACCTCTCCCGGACGCTCCTTCCCGCTTCTGGTGGCGATGGTGCTGGGGCTGGCGACCATCAACTACCTGTGCGACACCCTCGCCTGGTGGCTCGTCTTCGATGCCCCCCGTCCCTCGTTCCTCCGCCTCGTCTCGATCAGGCTCCGGTGCGAGGCGTTGACCAACGTTCTTCCGGGAGGGGCCATCATCGGCGAGCCGATGAAGATCGCCATGCTCAGGAGCTCCTGCGGCATGGGGCGCGTCGAGGCCACGACCTCGTATCTCCTCTCCCGGTTCACGATGATCGTGGCGCAGGTGTTCTACGTCATCTCCGGCGTGGCCATCTCCTACGACGCGATCAACCGCGCCTCGGTGAAGGCCTTCGGTATCACCTATTTCACGACGGCGGTGCTCTGGGCCGCCTTCGGCATCCTGATCCTGCTGACCTCGCTGTTGGCGGCGCTGATCTGGTTCAAGCCGCTGGTCCGCTGGCTCTATCCATCGCAAGGGGATGGGCCCTGGCATCGGCGTTGGAACGTGATAGTGGCCGAGCTGCACAGCATCGAGGACCTGATAGCCCGTTCGGCCCGGAAGAACGGCATGGCCCTGCTCGGGGCGTTTCTGCTCGGATTCGTCGCGTGGGCGCTCAACGGCGTGGAGCTCTACATCATCCTCCGCTGGCTCGGCCTCGCGTCCGGCCTCGGTGACGGCTACGCGCTCGACGCGGTCAGCTCCATCGTCAGGATGGTGCTGTTCGTGCTGCCGATCGGCATCGGGGCGCAGGACTGGACGATCACCGGGCTGATGGTCGCCTTCGGATTCGCCGATCCGGTGGCCACATCGGCCAGAATCGTGGCGCTGAAGCGGGGGCGGGAGTTCGCCGTGATCGCCATCGGGCTGGTGATGCTCCTGGTGATGCGCCGCGCGCCGGCCCCGGAGCGGGGGGCGGAGCCGGACCGGAGCGGCGACGAATTTTCGCTCGCCGGCGAAAGACACTTGAGTGCGCGCCCGAAGGAAGTGTAGATTGTAGCCGCGCGCCAGCTCCGCCTGGAGGTGTCCGGCGCAGACCTTGCAACGTTCTTTCCTCAGACGTCCCCCGAGCCCTCCTCACTCACAAATCGTCTACGCCGGGGGATCTACGATCGTACGAGCGCAATCGCACGGAACACTCAATACTTGGTACGAGCATGAGCACTAATGACTACGTTACGAACGACTACTGCATCGAGGTGAATTTCCTCGGCGCCGATCTCGATCCCGAGCGGATCAGCGAGATCCTCGGCATGGAGCCGACCAAGGCCGCGCGCCGCGGCGCCCCCCTCCAGAACGGCAACGGCACCTACGAGGAGGGACACTGGATCTACGAAGCCTCGACGCAGGACGATCTTACCCAGTGCCGCGATCATCAGCTCACCTGCATGATCGAATCGGTGGAGCCGCACATCGAGCGTCTCCGAGAGGCGGGGGTCGATCGGATTCAGTTCTACTACACGCTCAGCTCCTTCATCGGCCTGATGAATATCCGCTTCAAGAGCGAGACGATGGCGCGCCTCGGCGCGATCAACGCGGATCTCTACGTCTCCTGCTACGACTGCTTCGATCCGAATCATCCGTTCTGGAAGCTCGACATCGGCTCCACCTCGGCCTGAGGATCGACCGCGGGAATCCTGACGCTCCCGATCGGTGAGCTCACGATATGATCTCGGGGCCCGGCTTCGGCGCACCGGACACGTTCCGGTGCGGCGACGTCGGGCCCTGTCGCGTTTCACCCGGTCCCGCGTTCTCGCTCGCATCCCGCCTCCTCGCCCCTCCGCGTCCCCTCCGAAACGCCCGATCCCGCTCCGCGTGTCCTCACATCGACTCCGGCGATCACGATTTGCACGGCGTTTGCGTTAAGCGTCCGGCAAGGTGCGCCGTCTACGAACTGAACGATTTCACGAACAGAGAAAGGATGCGAGATGAACTGGAAAGCAATGCTCGCCGCGGCCATGGCCACGCTCGCCGTCGTCGGCTGCGACACCAGGGTGGATCAGACCAGCCGCGCCCCGCAGGCCGATAGCGTCGCGGCGCAGGGGGAGATGGAACGGATCGCCGGCGACAAGCGGCTGATCGTGGACGTGATGAAGCGCGCGCTCGACAAGGGAACGCTCGACGACGCGATCGAGCTGGCGATGCAGGATTCCCTCTTCGCCAATCAGGTGATCGCCACGATCTCGGCCGATCCCCGGCTCTCCGAGGGGTTCCAGAAGAAGGAGGTCGCGCGGACGCCGGCGAAGGCCAGCCCGGTGGTCTCCTCCAGATCCAGCCGAGGCTCGAGCGGCACGGCGCCCAGCGGCGACGCCCTGGACAAGGCTGAGCGGACCGCGCAGCAGGCCAATCAGAAGATCGATCAGGCGGCGAGAATCAAACAGCAGGCGACCGAGGCGAAGCGGAAGATCGACGAGATCCTCCGCCCGTGAGCCGCGAGGCTCGCGCGAAGGTGTGTGGGGAAGTAGAGAGGGGATGATGCGTCACGGCCGTCCGGCCCGCGCCAAGCGTGGTCCGGGCGGCCGTGCGTCGTTTTCCGCCCGCCACGATCGACGGCGCGATCGGCGTGCTCCGCGCGGGCGCCGCCGGGGCAGGCGCCGCCGGGGCAGAACGCCGCCGAGGCTTCCGGCCGGCGCGCGGCACGATTTTGTCCGCCTTCGGCGGTGCTGTATTATCGCGACCGGCCGCCCGATCCGCCGGCCGTCCCGCACATCAATCTCACCGAGGTGACGCAATGCCGATGCAGTCGATCAATCCCTTCACCGAGGAGGCCTTCGCCGAGTACGAGGAGCTGACCGAGGAGCAGCTCGACGCGAAGCTGGAGCTGGCCGCGCGCGCCTTCCCGCGGCATCGACGGACGTCGTTCGCCGAGCGGGCCGGGAAGATGCGTCGCGCCGCGGAGCTTCTGCGGGAGCGCTCAGGCCGCTACGCGGAGCTGATGACGCGTGAGATGGGGAAGCCGCTGGCCGCCTCCGTCTCCGAAGTGGAGAAGTGCGCCTGGGTCTGCGATCACTACGCGGAGAACGCCGAGCGCTATCTGGCCGACGAGCCGGTGCGGACCGAGGCGCGGTCGAGCTTCGTGGCCTTCCAGCCGATCGGCCCGGTGCTGGCGATCATGCCCTGGAACTTCCCCTTCTGGCAGTGCTTCCGCTTTCTGGCGCCGGCGCTGATGGCCGGCAACGTCGGCCTGCTGAAGCATGCGTCGAACGTTCCCGGCTCGGCCCTGGCGATCGAGGAAGTGATGCGTGATGCCGGCTTCGAGGAGGGGGTCTTTCAGACGCTGCTGATCGGCTCCAGGGTGGTCGAGCGGGTGATCGACGATCCGAGGATCGCCGCGGCCACGCTCACCGGGAGCGAGGGGGCCGGAAGAAGCGTGGGGGCGATCGCCGGCCGGAACATCAAGAACGTGGTGCTGGAGCTCGGCGGCAGCGATCCGTTCATCGTGATGCCGAGCGCCGATCTGGAGCGGGCCGTGGCCGTAAGCGTGACCGCCCGGACCATCAACAACGGCCAGAGCTGCATCGCCGCCAAGCGCTTCATCGTTCACGAGTCGATCCACGACGAGTATGTGAAGCGCTTCGGCGAGGGCTTCCGCGCACTCCGCGTCGGCGACCCCATGGCGAGGGAGACGCAGATCGGCCCCCTGGCGCGTCCGGAGTTCGTCGACGATCTGCACAAGCAGGTGGAGGAGTCGGTGAAGATGGGGGCGCGCGTGGCGATCGGCGGAAGGCCGCGGGAGGGGAAGGGCTATTTCTACGAGCCGACCATCCTCACCGATGTCGCTCCCGGCATGCCGGCCTATCAGGAGGAGACCTTCGGCCCGGTGGCGGCGGTGATCCGGGTGAAGGATCTCGACGAGGCGATCGCCGTGGCCAACGCCACCCGGTTCGGGCTCGGCGCCTCGGCCTGGAGCGGCGACCGGGAGGAGCAGGAGCGCCTGGCGCGAGAGATCGAGGCCGGGTCGGTGTTCATCAACGAGATGGTGAAGTCCGATCCCCGCCTGCCGTTCGGCGGTATCAAGGCCAGCGGCATCGGCCGTGAGCTGGCCGGGTTCGGCATCAGAGAGTTCGTCAACATCAAATCAGTCTGGATGGCATGATCACCTCAATCCTCGACGGGCCGCGCGCCCGTCGCCCTCTGCTGACCCTTCTGCTCCTCTCGACGATCACGCTCGCCCCGCTGGCCGGCGGCTGCGGCGACAACGAGCCGCGCGAGCCGGAGACCTCCGAGTCCGGAGGCTCGCTCGAGGTGGGAACCCCGGCCTACGGTGTCTACAACCTGCTGAAGGCCAGCGGGAACAAGGTGGACGTGAAGGGGAGCGTGAAGCAGTCGTTCTTTGCCCCGACCGGCCGCGTGCTGAGCGTCAACGACGCCGAGGTGCAGCTCTTCGAATTCCCCTCCAGGGAGGCGGCGGAGGCGGCGGCCACCTCGATCAGCCCCGACGGATCGACGATCGGCGGCAAGCCGGCCACGCTGAACGGGACGCCGCACTTCTACAAGACCGATCGCGTGATCGTGCTCTACGTCGGAAGCGACGCCACCACGCTGCAGCGGCTCGGGATGGCGCTCGGCGGCCAGTTCGCCGGCGGCGCCTGAGGCCGCCGCGCATCGGTAACCGCACGTGGGTGGGCATACATGGGTAGGCGCGCGTCGGCAGGCGCACGTCGGTAGGCGCACGTCGGTAGGCGCACGTCGGTAGGCGCACGTCTTCAGCGTGCGTCTTCGCGTGCGTCTTCGCATGCGTCTTCCGCCCGCGCGGAGGGGCGGCCACAGGGGGCCGCCCGTACGGAGAGAAAGCGGCCGCCATGTCGGCCGCCGCGCCGTGTCGGCAGAGCCGCGCCGTGTCGGCGTGCGCTCCGCCGGCTGTCTCGAACGACGGAACGCGCGGGCATGGCCGTGACGATCCGCGCGCGGAGCGGCGCGAGGGGGCGTTGCGGGCGATCTGATTGAAGAGAACGGACGGGAAGAGGCGCGGAGCGAATCGGACCGGAGGAGAGGGAGAGAGAGGAAGCCGCGAGGCTCGCTCGGGAGGGCTCAGAGAGGCCGGGAAGGGGGCGTGTCGCGGGAAGCGTCGACGGCCGACGGAGCTTCGTTGCAGACCCCGGGAGGACGGTTCATCTGGTCGCTGCAGTATTTCCGCATCATCGCCTTCAACTCCAGACGCTCCTCCTCGGAGAGCTGGTCGTAGAGGTTGCGGAAATTCGGCGAGCAGGTGTTGACCGGAGGGCGCTCCGCCACCGGAGGACGCTCCGTCACCGGAGGACGGTCCTCGACCGCAAGGCGCTCCTCGACCGCCGAGCGGAGCCGGCGCGAGAGGGAGCGATCGGTCCCCGCCGGGGCGCCGCGGCGCTGCCACGACCTGACGAGCATGAACCCGACGGCGCTGATGATCGAAATGCCCAGCACTTCCCAGAAGCTGAACATCGCCATCGCGATCCACCGTCCGCAGACATGGATGACGCCGAAGAAGAGAAAAGAAAACGCCATCAGCGCAAGCAGGAGTGTACCTGCGCCGATGGCGTACAGAGTCAAACGCTTATTGTTCCGGAAAGACTTCGGGTCCATGTGCCTTGCGAAAGTATCGGGAGGGGGCGCCGTTTCCGGACGCGCTCACTTTCCCATCGACGCACGGATTTCCCTAATCGTGCAACGTCTCGTACAATTCCTTGAGCCGCTTCCGGAGATACAGCACCGCGTAGCGCTTTCTCGCCAGGAGGGTATTGATGTTCTCGCCGGTCTCTTCCGCCATTTCGCGGAAGCTGACCCCCTCGAACTCGTTCTTGACGAAGGCGTATTTCTGCTCCACCGGGAGCTCGTCCAGGGCCTCCATCACCGCCTCGCGAATCGTCCTGCTTACCAGGCTCCGCTCGGGGCTCAGGGAGATATCGCTCAGAAAACTTTCGAAGGAGGCGACGTCTCCCTCGTCGTCGTTATATACCGAATCGGTGAAGGTCTGCGGGCGCTTCTTCCGGTAGGAGTCGATGATCCTGTTCCGGATCGCGGTGAAGACCCATGCACCGATGTTTTCGATTGGTTCCGTGACTTCCGATGCCGCCGCCAACACGTTGGCGAAGACGTCCTGAAGAATATCTTCAGCCTCCTCTTTCGAACGGACCCGTTCACGAATGAAGCCTATCAGCTTATTCCGGTCCCGCCGAAAGAGATTCTCTATCTGCAGACTCAGTTCCATATCGTTGCTCTTCCTCACTACTACTCAGTCAGATCCTCAAAATACCTATCTATAACACCCAAACGGGGGAACCGGTTGCATTGCCGGTGTAACAGTCTGTGCCCCTGACTGAGCCTGGCCCTCTACAACAAGATCACCGCAAAAGCCGTGCAGAAACGCGTTTTGCATTGCTCGGGGAGTCACCGGCCGGCAATCGTGCCGCCGACCGACGGGTCCCTCCGGATATCCCCCGGATGCCCCCCGGAGAGCCCCTTGCCGGGGCCTCCGAGAGGATCGGGAATCATCGGAGCAGGCTGCGGGAGATGACGATCTTCTGGATCTCCGAGGTTCCCTCGCCGATCGTCAGAAGCTTGGCGTCACGATAGAATTTCTCGACCGGATACTCCTTGATGTAGCCGTAGCCGCCGTGGATCTGCACCGCCTCCAGGGCGGCGCGCACGGAAACCTCGCTGGCGAAATACTTCGCCTTGGAGGCGGGGATCGCGAAATCCTGCTTGTTGTCGCGCATGTAGGCCGCGCGATAGGTCATCAGTCGGGAGGCCTCGACCTCGGTGGCGACATCGGCCAGCTTGAACTGGATCGCCTGGAACTCCGCCAGCGACTTGCCGAACTGGCGACGCTCGGTCGCGTACTTCAGCGCCGCGTCCAGCGCTCCCTGCGCCAGACCCACCGAGAGGGCGGCAATCGAGATGCGGCCGCCGTCGAGGATCTGGAGCGCCTGCCGGAAGCCCTCCCCCTCGTTGCCGATCAGGTTCTCGGCCGGGACGCGCACATCCTCCATCACGAGGCTGGAGGTATCCGAGCAGCGCATGCCGAGCTTGTTCTCCTTCTTGGAGGCGTAGAAGCCGGGCATCGACTTGTCCAGCACGAAGGCGGAGATGCCGCTGGCTCCCTTGGAGCGATCGGTCACCGCCATGATCACCGCCACCTCTCCGACGCTGCCGTGGGTGATGAAGTTCTTAGAGCCGTTGATGATCCAGTCGTTCCCGTCGCGGCGGGCCACCGTCTGCATGCCGCCGGCATCGGAGCCGGAGCCGGGCTCGGTCAGCCCCCAGGCGCCCATGGTCTGCCCGGTGGCCAGGCGCTCGACGTACTTGCGCTTGAGCTCCTCGGAGCCGAACCGGAAGATGTGCCCGGTGCAGAGGCCGTTGTGGGCGGCCACGCCGAGCGCGATCGACGGGTCGACCCGGGCGATCTGCTCCACGATCAGCGCGTACTCGACGAAGCCGAGGCCGGCGCCGCCGAATTCGGTCGGCACCGTGATGCCCAGGAAGCCGAGCTCGGCCATCTTCTTGAAGATCTCGGTCGGGAACTCCTGCGACTCGTCGAACTCCATCACCACCGGACGGATCTCCCGGTCGGCGAAGTCCCGCGCCAGATCGCGAACGGCGATCTGCTCGTCGCTCAGCGTCGTGTCGTAGCCAACTGCGGCCGTTGCCTCGTGCATGTATCCTCCGTTTGCCAGAAAAGTCTAGGTTGTCGGCGAGATTGATTTGGGATTCCACGAAAATACGTACCTTCGCCCAATCAGGGGCACTACCACCCGGCACTTACAACAACTCTCAGAATCGATGCGGTAGATGGGACCCGGAACGATCGATCGGTCGTCGGCGCCTCGCTATCTTTGGACCCCATGAAACGACCCTCAGAAATTACCACCGAGGATCTTCTCTCGGTTCCATACAAGCTCCGCTCCGTCTGGCAGGGCCCGACCATCGAAGGGGTGAAGCGGAAGTATCTCAATCCCATCGTCGATGGACGCGGCGACGTCATCGAGCTCTGGAGCCTCTCCTGGGTCGAGCCGGAAGGGCTCGCCGTCCCGCAGCACGTCTATCAGTCGGCCACCGATTACGGGGTGGTCAAGTGCTGGCACCTCCACGAGCTTCATACCGACCAGTTCACCGTCACCCGTGGCAAAATGCAGATCGTCTGCGTCGACCTCCGGGAGGATTCCCCCTCCTACGGCGACGTCAACAGCTTCATCGTCGGCGTTCAGCGCCCGACGCTGATCCTGATTCCCCCCGGCGTGATGCACGGGTGGAAGGCCCTCTCCACGCCGGAGGCGATCGTCGTCAACCTTCAGACGCTGCCGTACGATCCGGCCGACGAGTTCAAGTTTCCCTGGGATTGCGTCCTGACCGAGGTCTGGGAGCCGAAGAACGGCTGATCGCGTCGGCGGCGGAGACGTCAGCGGCGGAGACGTCGGCGGCGTCCGGCGGCCCTTCCGCGGCGCTCTCCGTCCGACCCCGCGGCCATCTTCCGGACGCACTCCCGAACCGCGATGCCGCGCGCTCGATGCCGCCGCATCGATTCCGTAACCGAGCCAATCAGGAGAGATATCATGAACCAGCCCGACATCACCGTCGAGGAGCTCGCCCAGAAGCGGCGGGACAACGAAGCCTTTACCCTGATCGACGTCCGCGAGCCGGGGGAATACGCCGTCGGCAACATCGGCGGCACGCTGATTCCGCTCAGCCAGATCGAGACGCGCGCCAACGAGATTCCGAGAGAGGGTGAGGTGATCGTGCATTGCAAGATGGGAGGCCGCTCGGCGCGCGCCGTGGAATACCTTCGCGGCCTCGGCTACACCAACGTCCGGAACCTGGCCGGCGGCATCAACGCCTGGTCGCAGCGGATCGATCCGTCGGTGCGGGTCGGCTGAACGAGGCCCTCGCGCCCCGAGCACCAGGCCGGGATGCGATCATCCCGAACCCGACCCTCCGGATTCGACCATTCCGGATAGGACTCTTTCCGAGCCGGAACGCGCCGGCTACGGGACCACGCGCCGCCAGAGATATCTGATGCGGGGCGGTTCCACCCCGATCACGCTGAATCCGGGGGGAAGCACGATCGTCGGCGTCGTTACGCCGAGCGTGTCGATGCCGTAGTCGACCTCCACGTACGCGCTGACCGAGGTCGGATCGAGCCGGCTCAGATTTCGAACGCCGCCACGCACCAGCACCTGAATCCTGTCCGGCTGCAACACCAGCCGGAGACTCGTATCCCGGTCGATCCCGCGATTGACCAGGGGAACATCCGGTATCGCCAGATCGGCGATCTCCTGAATGTCCGCGGTCACCCGCACGGTCATGCGGCCGGGGGTGATGACGCCGCGGAGGGAATCGCTCACCAGCGCGGTCATCGCCAGCGGGTTGTGCACGTCGTTGAGCACCACCGCGCGGGTGCGCCAGGCATCGAGCGAGCGGAGCGCGTCGGCCGAGCCGCTCAGCGTGATGCTGTCCGGCGTCACGTGCACCCCCCCGATCACCTCGAAGCCGTGACGCGTGTTGATCGTCACGCTCGGGAGCAGGGGAACGCGCTTGCTGGCCACCGGGCCGATCACGAGCTGGAGGGAATTCGGGGAGACGCCGAGCTGTTGCGCCTCGGCGACGTTGGTGCGGATGCTGGCCAGGATCTCGTTCGTCGTCACCCGGATCACCCGCGGGGTATCCACCACGCGGGTGACCGGTGAGAGCACGCAATAGGTCTGGCCGAAGGTGACGATCTTCAGCAGCGACCATCCGGTGGCGCGGACGGTCAGGCGAACGGCCGGCGGAATCGGTTGTACCAGGGCCTGTCCCGGAGGGAGCTCCACCTTCAGCGGAATCTCGATCGTTCTGACGAAGGTATCGGCCAGCGATACCAGCAGCCAGAGGACGATCGCGACGAACGCCGCGCCGGTGACCCTGAAGAACGAAGTCCGGTTGCGCGCCGGTGTGGTCATCGGCTCCTTATTTCTTCACGAACGGTGGCCGGACGACCGTGGCCGGGATCTCCTTGTCGCGGATCACGATCGAGATCCGGGTGCCGGGCGAGGCGAAGGCGCTCTCGACGTAGCCCATGCCGATCCCCTTGCCGAGGGTCGGGGAGCTGGTGCCGCTGGTCACCTCGCCGATCGTCCGTCCGTCGGCCACGATCGCGTAGTGCTGGCGCGGAATCGCCCGCTCGAGCATCTCGAAGCCGACGAGCTTCCGGGAGGGCTTCTCCTCCTTCGTCTTGGCGGCCACCTCCTTGCCAATGAACTCTCCCTTGTTCAGCTTGGTGATCCAGCCGAGCCCCGCCTCGATCGGGTTGGTGGTCGCGTCGATATCGTTGCCGTAGAGGCAGTAGCCCATCTCCAGCCGGAGCGTGTCGCGCGCGCCGAGGCCGGTCGGCTCGATGCCGAACTCCTCGCCGGCGGCGAGCACCGCGTCCCACACGGCGCGGCTCGGCTCCGGCTCGCTCGAAAGGTAGAGCTCGAAGCCGATCTCGCCGGTGTAGCCGGTGCGGGAGATGATCGCGTCCTGTCCGGCGATCTTCCCCTCGACGAAGTGATAGTACTGGATCGACTCCAGGTCCACGTCGGTCAGCTTCTTCAGCGTGTCGATCGCGCGCGGTCCCTGCACCGCCAGCAGCGTGTACTGGTCGGAGACGTTCTCCAGCTCCGCCCCCTCGATCGCGTGCTGCTGCATCCAGGCGAAATCCTTGCCGACGTTGGAGGCGTTGATCACCACCAGATAGTTCCCCTCGCCGCGACGATACACGAGCAGGTCATCGACGATCCCTCCCTCGGGGAAGCACATGGCGCTGTACTGCGCCTGGCCGTCGGCCAGGGCCGAGACGTCGTTGACGGTGATGCTCTGGAGGAACTCGAGCGCGGCCGGGCCCTTCACGGTCACCTCTCCCATGTGGGAGACATCGAAGATGCCGACGCGCTCGCGCACGGCGGTATGCTCCACGACGATCCCCTTGTAGCTGACCGGCATCTCGAAGCCGGCGAAGGGGACGATCTTGGCGCCGAGCGCCACGTGGGCGTCGTACAGTGCGGTCCGTTGAAGCTGATCCTGCTCGGTCGCAGAAGTCGTGCTGCTGTCTGCCATGTTCTGGTGCTGCCTGAATGCTGAGTGAACGGAAAAGGACGATCGAACACAACATACGAGAGGATGCGATCAGCTCGCAAACATTCCTCGCGCCGGTTCCATCCGATCGTCCCGGATATCGTGATTCTCGTCCCGCTGCCCGGTCCGGTCCCGCCGCTCCCGAACGCTCCCGGTACAACCCGCATAAAAACGCCCGCTCATCGCCCGTCGGTAGGCGCACATCGGTAGCCGCGCGTCTTCAGCGTGCGCCGTTGGTGCCGCGGAAAGCCCCTGGACAGCGCATCGGTAGCCGCACGTCTTTAGCGTGCGCCGTTGGTGCCGCGGTAATCGCATGTCGGTAGCCGCACGTCTTTAGCGTGCGCGCCATGGATGCCGCCCGTCAGGGCTCCCGTCGGCCCCGCGTTCAGCGCGGGGCCACGTCGACGCCGAGATTGGCCATCGCGAAGGAGAGCACGTCGGCCGTCTCGTCGATCAACATCGAGATCGGCTTGCCGCCGCCGTGGCCGGCGCGCGTCTCGACCCGGATCAGGACCGGCGCCGGGCCGGCCTGGCACTCCTGAAGCCGCGCGGCGAACTTGAAGGAGTGCGCCGGCACCACCCGGTCGTCGTGATCGGCCGTCGTCACCAGCGTGGCCGGATACGCCGTCCCCGGCTTCAGGTTGTGAAGCGGGGAATAGGCATGGAGCGTCGTGAACTCCTCCGGATCGTCGCTCAGCCCGTAATCGGATTTCCACGCCGCGCCGATCGTGAACTTCTGGTAGCGAAGCATGTCCATCACGCCGACGGCCGGCAGCGCCACGGCCATCAGATCCGGACGCTGACACATCACCGCTCCCACCAGCAGGCCGCCGTTGGAGCCTCCCTGCATCGCGAGCTTCGCCGGGGAGGTGTATCCCTTGGCGATCAGATACTCCGCGGCCCCGATGAAATCGTCGAACACGTTCTGCTTCCGCTCCTTCGTGCCGGCCAGATGCCACTCCTCGCCGAACTCCCCACCGCCCCGCAGGCTCACCACCACGAAGACGCCCCCGTTCTCCATCCAGACCAGGTTCGAGACGGAGAAGGTGGGGGTAAGGCTCACGTTGAACCCGCCGTAGCCGTACAGCAGCGTCGGGTTGGAGCCGTCCATCGCGATCCCCTTCCGGTGCGTGACGAACATCGGCACCCGCGTCCCATCCTTGCTCGTGAACCAGATCTGCTCGGTCTCGAACCGGGTCGGGTCGAAGTCGATCGACGGCGCCCAGTGGAGCGTGGAGCTCCTGGTCGCCACGTCGTAGCGGAAGATCGTGGTCGGGTAGAGGTACGAGGTAAAGACGTAGAAGAGCTCGGTATCGCTCCGGCGCCCCCCCACGCCGCCGACCGATCCGATCGTCGGCAGCTCCAGGTCGTGCGTGGGCCGGCCCTCCAGATCGAAGAAGCGGACCACGTTGTGCGCGTCGTGTCGGTAGGTGACGATCAGCTCGTTGCCGACCAGGGAGACCTGATCGATCACATCCTTCGTCTCCGGCACCAGCTCCCGCCACGCGCTCCGCTCCGGGTGCTCCAGGCTCAGGCTCACGATCCGGCCGCGGGGGGCGCGCAGATTGGTCTGCATGTAGATCGTGGCGCCGTCGTTGCCGATCACGCCGTTGGCGGCCTCGAACGTGTCGACGATCGGCACGATCGGGCCGGTCAGCTCCGGATGCATCGGGTCCCGCAGGTCGAGCAGGCTCACCATCGTGTTCGGGCCGGACTCGCTGGCGTAGATCACCAGGTAACGCCCATCCTCGGTGATGTCGGCAAAGAAGAGCCAGCTCGGGTTGTCGGCCCGCTCGTGGATCAGGACATCCTCCTCCTGCGCGGTGCCGAGCCGGTGATAGTAGAGCTTGTGGAACTGGTTCTGCTGCTGGAGCCGTGCCCCCTCCTCGGGCGCCGGATAGCGGCCGTAGAAGAAGCCCCGACCATCCTTCGTCCAGGTGATGCCGGAGAACTTCACCCAGCGGACCACGTCCGGCAGATCGTTGCCGCCGTCGATATCGCGCACATGGAGCTCCTGCCAGTCGGAGCCGCCGCTGGAGGTGCCGTAGGCCAGCAGCCGTCCGTCGTCGGAGATCGAGAAGGCCGAAAGCGCCACGGTGCCGTCGCTCGAGAAGCCGTTCGGGTCGATCACCACGCTGGCGCTCCCCTGGAGCGAGGTCTGCATATAGAGGATGGCGTGGTTCTGCAGTCCGTCGTTCTTGAAGAAGAAGTAGCGATCGCCCCGTTTCATCGGCGGGCTCTGGCGCGGGAAGTTCCAGAGCTCGGTGAGCCGGGCGCGGATGCCGGCGCGCATCGGGAGGGCGGAGAGATAGTCGTTGGTCACGGCGTTCTCGGCCGTCACCCACGCGGCCGTCTCCGGCGCGTTGTCGTCCTCGAGCCACCGGTAGGGATCGGCCACCGTGACGCCGTGATACGTATCCACCTGATCGACCTTGCGGGTCACGGGGTAGGTGATCCCCTGAGCGTGTGCTGTGTGGGTCATGCCGAGAGATGCCAGAGAGAGATGAGGGGGCGCGACGGCCGGGGGGCGCGATGTCGCCGGGTGGCTTCCGTCCTGCTCCGCCTGGGAGAGTACCGGAGAGCGCGATCCGACGCGCGCTGAAGCATGGCCTGCCTGCCGGGAAGTCCGACGCCGGAGCGAGCCGACGGGAGGAGGGCCCGACATGCGGAGGGCCCGACATGCGGAGGGCCCGACGCGCGGGGATAACCCTGAATGTACGGATCTGGCGGGAGAAGTCCCGTGCCGGCCGGGCGGCTTCTCCCTTGACCCGCGCCCCGTTTTGTGTAGCTTATTCCTCTCGCAATGCGCAGGCGCGGCCGGTTCCGGACTTCGGGGCCGGCCGCTGGATCGATCCACGGTGAAGCTCTCGGAACTCGATGGATACAGGCTCGCTCTACTCGGAGCTCCATGATAAAATCAGGCGGGTGCGGCGGCGCGAGCAGGGGATTGCCCTGCAGGCCGGTCTGCTCCACGCCCTCGGCGCCGTGATCCTGATCTGGACCGGCGCCATCACCCTCGAGGCGCTCGGCGAGTTCGGCACCGAGGGGCGCACCATTCTCTACTGGGGCTCCGTGCTTGCCAGCGGCGCCCTCGTGGCGTTCTTCGCCGCCGTGCCGGTCGGCCGCTACCTCGGCGTTCTGCCGGGGCAGGATGACGACACGATCGCGCGGCGCGTCGGGCGGGGAATCCCGGAGGTGGGGGATCGGCTGATCAACACCCTGCAGCTCTACCGGAGCGCCCGCGCCGAGAGCGTGGCGATCGGCTACTCGGTCGATCTTCTGGAAGCCTCGATCGCGCTCGAGGGGGAGCCGCTCCGCCACTACGATTATTCGGTGATCATCGAGGAGGACCGTCGCAAGCGCGGCCTCTTCTTCCTTCTCGGTTCCCTGCTTCTGATCGGCGGCCTCTTCACCGCCTTTCCCTATCCCTACCGCGGCGCCCTGTACCGTCTGGCGCACTACGATCAGCACTTCGTCAAGCCGGCCCCGTTCACCCTCGAGGTGGAGCCGGGGAACGTGAAGGTGGTGAAGGGGGATTCGGTGAGGATCGTGATTCGCGCGGCCGGCATTCCCCCGCGGAGCGTGACGCTCGTCACGCGCGCCGAGGGGGCCGAGGCGGCCGATGAGCTCGAGCTGCGGGGCGATTCCGCCGGCGTCTTTCACTATACGATCGTCGACGTGAAGGGTACCATGCGGTACCAGGCGCAGGCCGGTCCGGTGGTGACCGCGCCGGCCACGATCACCGTGGTGGAGCGTCCGGAGATCCGGAGGATGCAGGTGAGCATCACGCCGCCGGCCTACACCGGGCGCCGCCCCGAGCGGCTGCCGGAGAACACCGGCGACGTGAGCGGGCTGCGTGGAACCGCGATCGGCGTGCGGGTGACGACGAACATCGAGGGGGGGCGCGCATCGATCGTGCAGTTGTTCCCGCGCGGCGGCGAGCTGGCCTCCCTGGCCGGCGGCGCCTCCCCGGCCGGCCGCTTCGATACCGTCCGCGTCCCGATGGCGGTGCATGGTGTGGAGGCCTCCGGCGCCTTCCGCCTGAGCCGCAACGGCGAGTACTACCTCGAGGTGCGCTCGCCGGAGGGGCTGGTGAACCTTTCGCCGATCCACTATACCATGTCCGCCTCGACCGATGCCGGCCCCGCGATCACGCTCCTGGAGCCGACCGGCAAGGGGGATATCGATCAGTCGATGCTGCTGCCGACGCGCGTGCACATCTCCGACGACTACGGCTTCTCCCGCCTTCGCCTGATGTATCGCCTGGCCGTCAGCAAGTACGAGCAGCCCTGGAGCGCCTTCCGTCCGCTGGCCGTTCCGATCCCCTCGGGGCCGGTCTCCGGCCTCGACGTTCCCTACATCTGGAACATGGCCAGGATGAGCCTGGTGCCGGAGGACGAGATCGAGATCTACTTCGAGGTCTACGACAACGACGTGGTCACCGGCCCGAAGATGGCGCGCACCGAAACGGTGACGCTCCGGCTCCCCTCGCTCGAGGAGGTGCTCAAGAAGGCGGATCAGACGCAGACGCAGGCGTCGGCCGATCTGAACAAGGTGCTCCAGCAGGCGCAGGAGGCCAAGCGGCAGATGGAGGATCTGAACCGGGAGCTGATGAAGCAGCTTGCCCAGAACAAGCAGGACGCCGGCTGGCAGGAGAAGCAGAAGCTGCAGGAGCTGATCCAGAAGCACGAGGAGATGGAGCGGAAGCTCTCCGACATCGCCGACAACCTGCAGGAGATGACCGAAAAGCTTCAGCAGGCCAACGCCATCTCGCCGGAGACGCTGCAGAAGTACATGGACCTGCAGAAGCTCTTCCAGGATCTGAAGAATCCCGACCTGATGAAGGCGATGGAGAAGCTCCAGAACGCGATGGAGAAGATGACGCCGGAGCAGATGGCCGAGGCGATGAAGAACTACAAGTTCAACGAGGAGCAGTTCCGCCAGTCGATCGACCGGACCATGAAGGTGCTGAAGCGGATGCAGGCCGAGCAGAAGGTGGATGAGATGATCCGTCGCGCCGACGAGCTGGCGCGCCAGCAGGAGAATCTCAACGACCAGATGCAGAACGCCAACCCGCAGGACAAGGAGGCGCGCCAGCAGCTGGCCGATCGCCAGAAGGATCTCTCCGAGCAGGCCAAGCGCCTGGAGGAGGAGACCGGCGATCTCTCCAAGCAGATGAACGAGCTCGGCGAGGAGATGCCGAACCGCGAGATGCAGCAGGCGCAGGAATCGCTCCAGCAGGATGGTCCCCAGGAGCATATGGATCAGGCCAGCCAGCAGATGCAGAACGGCCAGATGCAGCAGGCGCGCCAGCAGGGAGAGCAGGCCAAGCAGTCGGCCCAGCGTTTCAAGCAGCAGATGCAGGAGGTGAAGCAGAAGCTCTCGGAGAACACCAAGCGCGAGGTGACCAACAAGATGCGCAAGGCGCTCCAGGATCTTCTCGATCTCTCCAAGCGGGAGGAGGATCTGAAGGAGCAGACCGAGAGCACGCAGCCGAACAGCCAGCGCTTCCGCGATCTGGCGCAGGATCAGTCGCAGATGCAGGGGGATCTCGGCAACGTGGCCGATCAGCTCGGCGAGCTCTCGCAGAAGACCTTCGCGATCACCCCGGAGCTCGGCCGCGAGCTCGGTGACGCCATGCGCCAGATGCAGGGGGCCACGCAGTCGCTCGAGGGGCGCGACGGCTACAACGCCGCGCAGAAGGAAGGCGGCGCCATGGGGGCGCTCAATCGCGCCGCCATGATGATGCAGCAGGCGCTGGCGCAGATGCAGGGACAGGGGCAGAGCGGCGGCATGGGGATGGGCATGCAGTCGTTCCAGCAGCGCCTGCAGCAGATGGCCGCCCAGCAGCAGATGATCAACATGGCGATGGGACAGCAGATGGGGCAGGGAGAGCAGGGGCAGCAGGGACAGAACGGCAAGGAGGGGAAGAACGGCCAGGGAGAAGGAGGAAAGGAAGGTGAGAATGCCGGACAGATGAAGCGGCTGGCCAAGGAGCAGGGGGATGTGAAGAAGTCCGTCGATGAGCTGAACAAGGAGGCGCGCGATGCCGGCGGCACCCGCAAGAACTCGATCGGCGATCTGGAGCGGGCTTCCAAGGAGATGGAGGAAGTGCTCGGCGACATGCAGTCCGGCCAGGTGACCCCGGAGACCGTCCAGCGCCAGGAGCGGATCCTGAGCCGCCTGCTCGATGCGCTCAAGTCGCAGCGGGAGCGGGACTTCGAGAAGGAGCGCGAGTCGCATGCCGGCGTGGACGTGGTCCGCTCCACCCCGCCTCCGCTCGACGCCCGCTTCGACAAGGACCGGCCGCAACAGAGCGATCCGCTTCACTCGCGCGAGCAGGGCTACACCAAGGACTACGAATACCTGATCCGCCGCTACTTCGAGGCGATCGGCGGCGCCCGCTGAG
The DNA here is from genome assembly GCA_048498995.1 of Bacteroidota bacterium. GTDB lineage: Bacteria > Bacteroidota > Ignavibacteria > OLB7 > OLB7 > JBEHWX01. The sequence continues at coordinate 273 of JBEHWX010000061.1, read as the reverse complement.
GCTTCTTCGGGCCTCGGGGTGGTTGTGCAATCGTACCGGGGCGGATATCCGATCGGATATCCGCCCCGCGTCGTTCCGGCCCTTCGCTCCCCGACGCGAATGTGGCGGCTGATGCGCGCTCTCCGGATGCCCCCGGAGGGAGCTCCCTCCAGGGCGGCGCTCCCGATGGTGCCTCTAGAGCCTGTTATGCACTTTAAGAGCTGAATTCGTACTCTTGGGGCATGAAGCAGCGCAAAGAGAAGAAGATCCGATCCGGCTATCCCAGCAATGTCA
>JBEHWX010000060.1:0-36168 GCA_048498995.1 Bacteroidota bacterium | reverse complement strand
GCCGGCGATCAGCAGCGCACGTTGCCAGCGGCGAGGGCGCGCGCGGCGGCGCGGGGCGGGATGCGTGGATGTCGACATGGGTGCGCTGAATGAAGGTCCGGGAGCGCCGGCCGGCCGGTCGTGGCCGGGCGCGCGAGATCCGCGGCGCGGCCAGCCGTGACGCGGTCCGCCGTGGAGCGGCCGGGGCCGGACACGGCTGGCTACGCCGGCTCGCGCGATTCGTTGCGATGCCCATGCCGCGCGCGATCGGCCGGGGAGTATACGACGACGGCGCCGCGTGGGCGCCGTCATCCTCGATCTTCATCTGTCGCGTGGGGGCCGATCAGTGGTGATGGCCGCCCTCGCCATGGACGTGTCCGTGCGCGATCTCTTCGGACGTCGCCTCGCGCACCTCGAGCAGCTCGATGTCGAAGACGATATCCATGCCGGCCAGCGGATGGTTCGCGTCCATTGTGACGTGATCGTCGCCGACCTCGATCACCGTCAGCGGCGGGGACTGCGGATCGGTCTGGAACTGGTCGCCGAGCTGGACGTCCTGAACGGGGAGCTGGCTCTTCTCGACGCGGATCACCTGGTTCTCGTCGTAGTCGCCGAAGGCGTCATCCGACTTGACCTCGACGCGCTTGGTCTGGCCCGGCTCCATGTCGTTGAGCTCGTTCTCGAGGCTCGGAAGGATCTGCCCAGACCCCTCCAGATAGGTCATCGGCTCGTGCTCTTTCGAGGAGAAGATCTCCTCTCCTTCCGGAGAGGTCATCGTGTAGTGGAAGGAAATCACCTTAGGCATGCAGAACTCCGATTCCAATGTCTGTTTTCTGTACGTACGATCAGCCCCATACGTCGATGATCTGCATCCATGGATGAAAATCGCATCCAGGTCTGGGAAGTGACCGATGTCGACCGCGAAGATAGGGCTCGGCATCTCGGTGGCCAACTTCCGTGCCGCATCCTCTGGTGACGGATTGTGCCGCCGGCCGCGGGCTCCGGAGAAGGGATTCGGGGCCTCGACGCGCGCGATGATCCGGCCGCGCGGCTTGCAGGTTGAGGATGTGCGTGGCGTTGTGGGGGATCGGAGAGCGGAATCGGTTCCGCGAGCGGACTCAGTTCCGCGACATGATGCTCGGGCGCACCGGCTTGAACAGCTCGGTCCGCCAGGAGGAGGGATCGGGGCTGGTCATCGGCGTTATCCAGTAGAAGACCCAGCTCGTTCCGGCCGAGGCCCATCCGTACCGCTCGGCCCAGAGCTCCAGCGCCTCCTTGGCCACGGGGAGCCCCTCGTACGAGCCTTCGTGAAAGGTCGAGAGCGTCGGTCCTTCCGGCAGGTGGCCGGGGAGTACTCTCCCATCGGAGGGAATCTCCTCCGGCACCGGAAGACCCGCCTCCAGATCGACCCAGAACGGCTCGAACGCGTGGATTCTGGTGAACGGGCCGCCGCGCGGCATCACACCGAGCCTCGCCAGGCGCGCGGCAACCTCGTTGACGAACTCGGCGATGCTCCGCGCGAGGCGATCGGAGCGGACGCGACGTCTGATGCTCGCCACCGGCATGCCGGGAAATTCGATGAGGTCGATCTTGTAGGGCATGTGGTCGTTACCTACCTCGGCGCGCTCGGCCCGCGGTCAGTCGATGCCCGCCGCCTCGCGCGCATCCTCGGGGAATCAGGGAAAGTCAATATACGCCACCGGCACCGCATCAGTGAGCCAGACGCCGTTGTCGGAGCGGTAGAAGACGAACCCTTCCCGGTGCATCGAGCCGGCGCGGATCACGAGCACGGCCGGCACGCCGTGGCGCGATCCGACGGTGGTCGCGGTCTTCTCGTCCAGCGACAGGTGCACGTGCTGCCGGCTCCCCGGGCGCAGGCCCTCGCGGGCGATGCTCTTCAGGAACCGGGTGGCGGTGCCGTGGAAGAGGGTTTCGGGAGGCTCGACCGGCTCGAGCGCCAGATCCACCCGCACCGAATGCCCCTGGCTGGCGCGGATCAGCCGGCCGTCGTCGCTCAGCGCGAATCGCTGCTTGTCGTTGGTGGCCACCACGCGGTCGAGCTCCTCGCGCGTGAAGCGTCTGCCGGAGCGCGCGGCCGCCTCGATCAGCAGATCCACCTCCACCCATCCCTGTTCTCCGAGCTCGAGCCCGATCTCCTCCGGCCTATGCCGGAGCACGAAGCTGAGGAACTTGCTCAGCTCCATATCCTTCTTGTTCATCTATGGGTTCCTTGTCGATCGATGTCGTTCGTGTTGTCGGAATATGACGTTGCCGATACGGGAAACGGAAGGGCCTTCCGACGGCGTTGCCGGAAGGCCCATTGCCGGAGCTTCGGTTGTCGAAGACCGCGCTTTCGCGAATCCGTTGTCGGCGAATCAGTCGCGAAGATCCGCTGCCGGAGCGTGCCGCGCGCCGATCAGCGGCGGCTCAGGCGGGCGAGGAGACGAAGGATCGTCATATAGAGCCAGATCATCGTCACCATCAGGCCGAAGGCGCCATACCATTCCATGTACTTCGGCGCGCCGGCGGCCACTCCCTGCTCGATGAAGTCGAAGTCCAGGATCAGGTTGAGCGCGGCCACCACCACCACGATCAGTCCGAAGACGATGCCGAAGGTGCCGCCGAACAGACCCATGTGCATCCCGAAGAGGCTGAGGACGAAGCTGATCAGATAGGCCACCGCGATGCCGGCGGTGGCGCCGACCACGCCGAGCTTGAACTTCTGGGTCGCCTTGATCACGCCGGTGCGGTAGAGGGTCAGCATAGCCACGAAGATGCCGAAGGTGAGGGCGATCGCTTGGGCAACGATGCCGTGGTAGGCCATCTCGAACAACGAGGAGATCGCGCCGAGCAGGAGTCCCTCGAAGATCGCGTAGAGCGGCGCGGTCACCATCGCCCAATCTTTCTTGAAGATGGTCACGATGGCGGTCGCGAAGCCGCCGATGAGGCCGAGCATCACCAGGCCGCCGACCGCGTCGGAGCCGCTGGCGGCCATGTCCCAGGTGATGGTGGCCGTGGCCATGACCAGGAACAGCAGCAGGAAGCTCCGGTCGATCGTGCCGCGAAGCGTCATCGGCGCATCGCTTTCCGACCGGGAAAGTCCGACAAAGGTCTTGGCGCGCAGCGCCGGGTTCGACGTTCTCATGGATGTGTCGCGTGTTGGTAGAAGGATCGTTCGATGCGGTGCGCGATACGTGCCCTCGCGCCATCGAAACGGAAGTTACTATCTGTCGGGATCAGTTCCGGAGCACTTCCGGAGGTCTCCGTGCCGCCGGCCGCCTCGGAGCCTCTCCACGGGGAGTTCGAGGGGGATGGCTCGAGACTCGCTCCGCTCCGGGATGGTCACCCGAGGATGACGAAATCGGCGCCGGCTCCCGTGTGCGCCGGGGAGGCTTGCCCGACGGAGCGGGGGAGGGAGGTCGAGCACGAAAACGGGATCATCGACGGAGCCGGGCGCATCCGGGGCATCGGTCGCGGAGGCCGGGGCGCGGATGCCCGGGCCGGGGCCCGCGTGGCCGGCCGGACGGCTTGCCGAAGGACGCGCTCTCCCGGACGTCGTAACATCGGCCATGGCTGGAATCGCCGAAATTTCTCGGAATTCACGCTGGCCGGGATGTGGAGATGTCCTGTTCCGGGAGGGGAGCGCCGTTCGCAAAACCATAACAAAGTTCTATCGGGTTTCTTCCGTTCTCCACCGTATTATTGCCCCCCCTAGCGACGGCCCGGTCCTCCCGACGACCCATCCCCGGAGCGGCCGGACGCGGGGCCATGCATTCCCTTCCGACTGTTCGAGAATCGGCGTTCTCTCCGCGATGCGGGGAGGAACGGGCACGCCATGTGCTCCGTCGATCGGCGAGTATCGGGTGGGCGACGGCCTCGGCCGGATGACGGCTTCAGCCGGATGACACGAGACATGAATTTCTGACGACAGCGGATACGATCGCGTTGATGACGGAAGCGTTGATGACACAGAACGGTACGACGACAGCCAGGCCGCTGTCGCGCGGTGACGGCTCGGGGCTTCCGGGGATCACGCTGCGCGATGGCTTCCGGCTCCGCGCCGGCCAGGAGATCTTTCTCCTGAAGCTGGCCGGCGCCCTTTCCCGCGGCGAGAACAACCATCTCGGCGTCTTCGTCCCGGGCTACGGCAAGACGATCACCGCGCTCGCCTCCTTCATCGTCGCCCGCTCCCTCGGCATCGTCCGGAAGCTCGTCGTCTTCGTTCCGCGCGGCAACCTGCGCGATCAGTACGCCGATCCGCGCGAGCTCGGACGGGTCTTCTACAGCCTCGGCGCGCCATCGCTCTCCTTCTGCGTCGCCGACTCCGAGAAGGTCTTCATCAAGAATCTCGACACCACGATCATCATCACGACCTATCAGTACGCCTCCGGTCGTGGCGGGCACAAGGCGCTGCTGCAGTTCTGCCAGTCGGCTCCCTGCATGTTCGTCTTCGACGAGGTGCACCATCTGTCGGATGAGGGGCTCTGGGCCGCGAAGATCTCCGAGTTCCCGCACGTCTGCAGCGTGGCCCTTTCCGGCACCCCGATGCGCTCGGACGACAAGACCCTGTTCGGCGTCCCGTTCGAGATGCGGGAGAACGGCGAGCAGTACTACGTCTCGCTCCACGAAGTGACGATGCGCGACGCGCACGCCGAGGGGAAGATCCTGAAGCATGTGAAGGCGCACGTGGTCGACTACAAGCTGAAGATGGTCCGCTCCGACACCAACGAGATGGTGGAGATGTCGCTGTCGAAGCTGGCGGAGCTGTCCCGGAGCAAGAGCGACGTGGATGCGTTCCTGGCGCGCAAGAAGCTCCGGTTCCACGAGGTCTATCTGGACTCGCTGCTCCGTCCGGCGTTCGAGCGCTTCACGGCCAAGCGGGAGCGGCTGCGCAAGAACAAGGAGTCGCGCGGGGAGATGCGCTATCGTCAGCACCAGATGCTGATCATCGCGATGAGCAACCGCCACGCCGCGGCCATTCTGGAGTTCGTCAAGTCCCGCTTCCCGATTTTCACCGCGGCCAGGATCGGGCAGGATATCGCCGCGGCCGAGCGTCAGGAGCTGCTGGAGGCATATCGCGCCGGCAAGGTCGACGTGATGGTGCAGGTGGACATGATCGGCGAGGGAACCGACATCAAGCCGATCAGCGTGATCGTGAAGGCCGATCTGGTGCGCGCCTATTCCAAGACGATGCAGCAGGTGTTCCGCGGGATGCGCTACTACGACGGCTTCGGCGAGGATGAGAACGTCTGCGATATCTACGCGGCGAACGATTCCGAGGTGGTGCGTCTGCTGGAGCTGATCACCTCCGAGGAGCAGCTCGGCATCAAGATGAAGGGGCTTCGCGTGGTGGAGAACGCGCCGGTGCGCGACGCTCCGCAGGAATCCCCCTGGGAGCTGCGCGAGGTGGAGCACCGGGAGATGCTGACCCACAGCCTGGAGCTGTTCCCCGAGTACGCGCGTCCGACCGTGGAGAAGCCGAGGAAGGATGAGGCGGCCGTCGAGTCGCACGCCGTCGATATCCGGCAGCAGGAGCAGGAGCTCCGGCAGGAGTGCGCCGTGCTCGCCTCGAAGCTCTCGTTCATGCTGAAGTCGATGGGGCGGAACATCGAGGTGAGCACCATTCACGCCGAGGCGAAGCGGCAGTTCTCCAAATCGCAGGACGAGCTGAGCATCACCGAGCTGGTGAAGAAGCGGAACTGGCTGGTCAGCTGCCTCGGCGCGCGCCGCCTGCTCTGATCGGCCGAGCCTCCACCGTCCGCCGAGGAGCGCGCTGATGCCGTGCGCTGTACGGGCGGCCCTCCGTGGCCGCCCCGCCGTCCGCCGAGGAGCATGCGCCGAAGCCATGCGTTCCCTATCGTACGCTGACCTCGCGGCACGTCGAGATCGGCGTTTCCTCCCAAGGGGATATCACCGCTTGCCGACATGCTCGTCCACCGTCGCGCGCATCTCCGGCGTAACCAGCGCCGCCGGGACGCCGATCGTCCCCCGTGAGTTTGCCAGAAAGAACACCCACTGATCCTCTCCCCGAATCACCTTCGAGATCGTCGGCCATCCGTAGCGCGCGCTGCCGCTCTCGGCGGCGATGCCGATCCCTTCATCATCGAGGGTGATCAGTGTCGGCAGGTCGCCGACCTTCCGGTAATAGCTCCGGTGCCGCGCCATCGTGATCGGGACGATCGCCAGCACGATCACCAGCAGCACGATCGAGCCGCCGAGCAGAAGCCCATTGCCGGAGGTGATGCCCATCACGACCGTGAATAGGGCGAGCGCGAGCATGCCGAGCAGGCTATTGCGGCGGCTCATGAGCAGATGCCGGAGCGTCCCCATGCGGAACGCCGGCGTGGTGACGAACTCGATCGTGTGCGATCCGGTTGACGATTCTTCCGATTGCTTCATCGTGATGATCCTCGCGGTGAGGGGAGCGAATGGTAGTCGTGGAGATCATGCGGCCTTTGCCGCGCGCCGCCGCTTCGACTCGGCGAACGATCGCTCGATGAAGTCCCGCATCTCCGGACTCATCGCGTCGGTCGGAATCGGGAGTCCCACGCCCTGGCCGTACATGAGCGTCCAGAGCTCCGGGCTCCGGCGGAGATCGTCCACATACTCCCAGGCGATTCGCGCGCTGATCAGCGGCATCTCGATCGTGAGTCCTTCGTCATCGGCGATCACGTGCGTTCTGATCACGCCGCGAGCGAGTGCTCGACGCCGGCCGATCCGACGCGCGTTCATATCGGCGAGGATGCCGATCGCGCCGGCGGCGATCGCCACTCCCTCGATGAACCCCGCGCCGTCGAGCCAGATGAAGAAGATGCCGACGGCCAGGCAGGTGATGCCCCACACGGTCGCCCTCGGTCTTCGTGACGCATGGGAGGCCAGGGCCTTCTGGCGCAGCTCCGGCGTGCTGTCGAATGTCGTCGAGTATGTCATGGCTCACTCCGGTGATGTCGGGATGTCGTCCGCGCGGGGATCACGGCGTGGCCAGATGCGCGCCGGTCGAGGTGGCGCGCTCCAGCAGCTCGGTGATCGGCGCGCGCGGGGCGCGACGGGTAAAGTAGGCAACGTCGGCCAGGACGATCAGCTTGCCGCGCGCGCGGGAGATGCCGACGTTCAGAAGATTGCGCGCGCCGGAGCCCTCGCCGGCCAGCAGCGTCCCCGGGTTCAGCGGCGGCGCGTCCACCGTGTCGAGAATCACCATGTCGCGCTCGCTCCCCTGAAACCGGTGCACGGTGCGGCACTCGATCTGCGAGGCTTCCAGGCGGAATCGGCCGAGCATCTCCCGGATCAGCCGCGCCTGATCGACGTACGGCGTGATGATCGCCACCGATGAGAGCCCGCTCCGCACTCCCTCCACCGCGAGCTCCACGGCGAGGCCGGCCGTGGTCTCGTTGCTCCGCGAGCGTCCGCCGGAGCGTCCGGCGACGGCCGTTGCGCCGGCCACGTCGACCAGCACCAGCGGCTCTCCCGGAAAGGGAGCGCGCGCGGCGATATCGTTCCGTACATCCGCCTCGCGGCCGTTGGCCAGGCGTCCCTGATAGTAGAGCTCGCTGACGAGCCCGCCAATGCGCGGGTGCATCCGGTACTGCGTGTCCAGCAGCGCCACCAGCTCCGAGGTCAGTGGGTCCGGCGCGGCCACGTCGAAGATGTTCCGTCCCATCGCGCGGCGCGCGTACTCCTCGTTCGACTGGACGATCGGCGGAAGCTGTCGCGGATCTCCCACGGCGATCACCCGCTTGTGCGCCAGCGATGCCGCGTAGAAGAGGGTCGGCAGCACCGCCATGCCTGCCTCCTCGATGATCACCGCGTCGAAGAGATCCCCCTTCAGCTGCGGGCTCAGATAGAGGTTCGTCATCGTCGCAAGGATCACGCTGGCGCGCTCGATGGCCGAGCCCTCGCGGCCGCGTAGCTCCTTGGTCAGAACGCCGCCGCGGGCGGCGGCAAGCTTCGCCGCCCGCCCCAGCCGCTCGATGTGGCGCTGCACGATCGGGGCCTGCTCCTCGGCCGGCAGCCGCGCCACATGGGCGCCCCGCTCCGCGCCGAAGATCGCCGCAAGCTCCACGGCGCCCGGCAGCTTCTGGCGTACCTCCCGAAACATGTCGAACTGCATCGGCGTCGCCGCCGCGGCGTAGAGCTCCATCAGCTTCGCGGCCCTGGCGAGCTCTTCCCGCAGTTGCGTGATCCGCTCCCGAAGCCGCGTCACCTTCGCGCCGAGCTCCTCGTTCTGTCGGCGCACCGCCTCCCGAAGATCGACCCCCATCTGCTCGGCCGGCTGCTGCCCGATCCGGATCACCAGCCCTCGCTCGATCAGCGCCCGCGTCTCCTCGATCTCCATCAGCTTGCGGAGCGCCTGATCGACGGCGGCGTTGGTCGTGGAGGTTATCAGCACCCGCTCGCCGCGGCGCACCAGCTCGGCCACGATATGCCCGAGCGTGTGGGTCTTGCCGGTGCCCGGCGGACCCCAGACGAAGGCCACGTCGCTCTCGGCCGAGAGTCGCACCGCGGCGGTCTGGCTCCCGTTCAGCTCCTCGTGGTCGGCCAGGAGCTCGCACGGCACGCGCGTGGCCGGCAGCTTGCCGAACAGCCGGAGCGCGCCCTTCGGTCGGTGGCGCGTCGATTCCGGGAGCCCGTCGAGCGCTTCCTTCAGCCGCTCGTAGAGGAACCAGGGATAGATCACCAGCGAATAGTTCCGGTCCATCCGGATCTCCTTCGAGGTCTGGATCACCACCTCGCGCGCGTCGACGGCGATCACGGTCACGAGCTGCTCGCCGGCGTCGCCGCGGAGCGTGCACTCCAGCTGCGGCACCAGCTTCTCGTCGGTCGAAAGAAGATCGAACGCGTAGAGTCCGGCATCCTCCTGATCGGGATCCCCCTCGCGGCGGCCGTTGGCAAGCTGGATCTCGAACGGACCGAGCCGGTCGCGCATCGCCCGCATCTCGGCGTCGATCGCGCGTAGAAACGTATCGGTGAAGCGCCTCAGAAGCTGAGGAGTATCGTCGGGTGGGGGAGAGGAGGTCATGGGAAGAAGAAGGTCCTGTGCGGGGCTCCGCTCCGGCTGGAGCACGTCGGACGGGAAGATACGACCTTCCGTCCCGAAGCGGGACGGGCCCGATGCGCGGAATCGGCATCGGGCCCGTCCGAGCGCGACGATCGGCGTCGCGGTCTCTCGAAACATCGCGCTGGCGCGGAGTGTCGCGCTCAGGCGGAGTGTGACGCTCAGGCGGAGCGTCGCGATCGCTCAGAAGGTCGCGGTCTCTCCCGGGCGCATCACGCGGAGTCGCTTGTCGTTCTTGAACGCGGCGCGGACATCGGCCTCGGTGGCCAGCCCCGGCATGGTGCCGTAGTGCATCGGGATGATCGTGGTCGGCTTGAAGTACTTTTTCACCTCGAGCGCGGCCGCGGTCGGATCCTGCGTGTAGGGGCCGCCGCCGACGCAGAGAAGGAGGATGCTCGGCTTGTAGAGCTCCTGAATCAGCGACATGTCGGCCGTGAGCCAGGTATCGCCGGTATGGTAGATCGTCTGGCCGTCGGTGAAGCTGAGGACGAACCCGAGGGGACGTCCGCTCGGCTCGCTGGAGTGGACGGCCGGGACCAGGTGGATCGTCACGTCGCCGATGGTGAAGGTGCCGCCGACGCTTCCCCCCATCGCCTGGGGCTGGGGGAGTCCGAGGGAGGCGACCCACTCGGCGGTGCCGATCACCGGGGCGCCGCTCGACCGGGCGATCTCCACCGCGTCGGAGGCGTGATCCGGGTGCGAGTGCGTCACCAGGATCGCGTTCGGACGGTAGCGGGCCAGATCCTTGAAGGCGGCCGGCGTGGAGGGATTGTTCTTCAGAAAGGGATCGATCAGGATCCGCGTTCCTCCGGGGGAGACCACCTCGAACGTCGCGTGGCCGAGCCAGGTGATCTGCAGGCGTCCGCCGCGCGTCCTCGACTCCACCGCCTGCTGCGCGGCGAGCGTGGAGGTGAGCGCGACGATCGCGAGAAGGAGGAACAGGGGGCTACGGAATCTCATGAATGCTTCTCCGGGCTCTTCGTGAATGGGCGGGGCGGGAGCGGTTCTCCCGCGTGAATCGTCGAATGCCGGACAAGCTCCATGCCGAATCTCCGTTGCAACGGAGGCTTACTTGTGCTTGCGCGGTCGCTCGGGGATGATGGCGCCGAGCGCCGGCGAGAGGATGGCGCCGACCCAGCGCGTATACATCGGGCCGGAGGGATGGAGCTTGTCGGTCGTGACCATCGTGGTGTCGCCGGCTCCCTCGCGGGAGATCGAGGTGACGTCGACGAACATCGTTCCGGAGCCCATCATCGACTGGTGCATCGCCTCGTTGAACTGATCGATCTCGGCGGCGATCTTCTTCCGATCCTTCCCCTCGGCGAACGGCGTCACGCTCCAGTCGGGAATGGAGACCACCACCACGTGCATCCGCTTGCCGCCGGCAAGATCGATGGCCCGGTCGAGGAGCGCCTTGAAATCGCGGCGGAACTCCTCGATGGGGCGTCCCTGGAACTGATCGTTCACGCCGATCTGGAGGGTCACCAGCGTGAAGGGGCCGCTCGGTGGATTCCGGTTGAGCTCGGCCAGCAGATCGGCGGTGGTCCAGCCGGTGCGTGCGACGATCTCCGGCTCGGCCATCGGGAAGTTGCGGCGGCGGAGCGAGTCGGCCAGCTGCGAGGGCCAGCGCACATCCTCCTCCACTCCCTCGCCGATCGTGTAGGAATCGCCGAGCGCGAGAAACCGCGCGCCGTCGGCCCGGGGCCTCAGAATCTCCTCCTTCTCGGCTTTCCTGGGGCTTGTGCTCGTGGTCGATCCCGCGCAGCCGGCAAGGAGCAGGGCGCAGAGCGTCATGCCCGCGAGGAGGGAGGATCTCAGGGTCGTTGTCATCGGTATAGAGGCTACTGGAATTGGACCTGTTGAGTTGATAAGCATTCGGCGATCCCCGCCGCGCAACGGCGGATGGAGCGGTACGGCCACGTTGTCCGGAGGATCGCCGTCACGCGTCATCGGGGCGGAGGCGCATCGCTCAATGCCGCGGCGCGGAATCGGCTCCGACGGCGGGAGGCGCGGACGATGCCCGATCGCGATCCGACCGATTGGCGATCCGCAACTGCTGGAGCAGCGAGTCCTGCAGGGAGGCGTCTCCCCGCCGTCGCGCCCGGAAATGATAGCGGGCCAGCTGATAGTCCATCGAGAGCTCGAAGTCGACCGGAGCGGATTTCAGGAAGGAGACGCTCCGGATCCGGTACTCGGCGATCGCGCCGGCGCACATCGGACAGGGCTCGAGCGTGGAGATCAGCTCCAGCGAGTCCCGATTCAGGCGCATGAAGCCTTCCTTCCCGAAGCGTCGGATGGCATCGGTGATGGCGTTGATCTCGGCGTGCCCCGCCGCGTTCGCATCGCGCAGAACCGTGTTTCGGCCACGGCCGATAATCTTCCCGCCATACAGTATCACCGCCGCCACCGGAACGTCCCGTGAGGCGACGCATCCGGCGCCGAGCCGGCGCAGCTCTTCCCGGACATCCGCCTCGAGCGGCTCGGAGCCTCTCAGCAGATACCACCAGTGATAGGTTCCCAGCGTCACGATCAGGAGGAGAGGGATCGACAACAGCAGACGCGCCGGCCACCGGCTGGCGCGCGTTGCCGTATGCCTCTCGCGGCTCATCGCGTCCCCGCTCCGACGGAAGCAGTTCGCGACGCCGTCTCGCCGCTCTCGGCGGCGATCCTCACGCGCACGTTCTTGTACGCCGGCGTGCCGCTTTTCGGATCGACGCTCGTGGTCACCAGGGCGTTGGCCTCCGGGTAGTACATCGCCGCGCAGCCGCGAGCGATGTCGTAGGCGGCCACGCGTATGCCCCGCATCGTGGCCGCCTCGGAGGCGACCGCGACCCGCTGGCCGTCGCGCAGGCCGAGCCGGCCGATATCGTCGGGATGCATCAGGATCACATCGCGCGAGGGCTGATTCCGGTAGCGGTCGTGCTCCTCGTAGACCACGGTATTGAACTGTCCCTCGGAGCGGATGGTCATCAGCCGGAGCTCGTCGTCGGCAAGATCATCGACCGGCGTGGCCACGGGGAAGAACCGGGCGCGCCCCTCCGGCAGCGGAAATCCCGGCTCGTGCCGGACGCGTCCGGCCACATGGAATTCCTTGCGCGTCGAGCCGATCTCGCCGACCTCCGCGTAGCCCGGGACCACGCGCGCCATCACGCGGCGGATCTCGTCGTGGTTCCTGAGCTTCGTGAAATCGATCGGTCCGTCCGATGGGAGCAGCCGGGCGCCGATGGCGGTGATGATCGCGACCTCCGAGCGCATCTCCCCCGCGGGAGGAATCATGCCGCCGTCGGACAGGCGGACAAAGCTGAACATGCTCTCCTGCGTCGTCGGCTGCATCTCCTCGTCGCGCGTGAGGGTGGGGAGGATGTAGACCTCGCCGTCGGAGCGCGCCGGCGTGACGCAGACATGTCCCTGGTTGAGCTTGGTGTTGATATGCACGGCGGTTCCGATCCGGGAGAGTCCCTGGGCGGCGTAGCCGAGATCGGGATTGGCCGCGTAGAAGTTGCCGCCGAGGAAGAGCGCCGCGTCGATCTGGCCGCGGACCGCGGCGTGGACCGAGTTGATCGAATCCAGCCCGTCCCCCTCCGGCGCCTCGAGTCCGTAGAGATCCTCCATCGCCGCCAGGAAGCCGGCCTTCAGCTCCGGCGCGAACCCGACCGAGCCGATGCCCTGCACGTTGCTGTGGCCGCGGATCGGCATCAGCCCGGCATGCGGCCGGCCGACCATGCCGCGCGCCAGCGCGAGGTTGGTGATGGCCAGCACGTTGTCCACGCCATGCTCATGATGGGTGATGCCCATCGCCCACATGAAGATCGCGTTGGCCGAGCGCGCGTACATCCGACCCACCGTGACGATCGTCTCACGATCCACGCCGGAGGCGCGCGCCAGCTCATCCAGCGATTCCCGCTCGAGCTCCCGGCGCACCGCGTCGAAGCCGCCGGTGTGACGGTCGATGAACGCGGCGTCGAGCGCCCCCTCCTCGATCACCACCTTGAGCAGCCCCTTCAGGAATGGGATGTCGCCGCCGATGCGTGGCTGCACGTAGAGGTCGTTGACCGTGGAGCCGAACAGGAGCGATCCGGGACGCGAGGGAACGTTGAAGCGGTCGAGTCCGGTCTCGCGCAGCGGGTTGACGATCACCACCGTGCCGCCGCGCTCGCGCAGCGCCACGAGCTGCGTGATCAGCCGTGGATGGTTGCTGGCGGGGTTGGCGCCGATCACCAGCGCGAAGTCCGCGTGATCCAGATCCTCCAGCGTGACCGTGGCCGTGCCGGTGCCGACGCTCTGTCCGAGTCCGACGCCGCTTGCCTGGTGGCAGTAGTAGGAGCAGTTATTGACGTTGTTGGTGCCGTAGACGCGGGCGAGCCATTGCAGCAGAAAGGCGGCCTCGTTGCTGCTCCGCCCGGAGGAGTAGAAGAAGCTTCGCGCCGGATCGGTGCCGCGAAGCGCCACGGCGATGCCGTCGAGCGCCTGCTCCCAGTCGACGGGACGATAATGCGTGTCGCCGGCGGCGAGGCGGATCGGGTAGGAGAGGCGGCCGAGATTCTCGAGCTGGCGCGGGGTCATCCGGGCCAGTTCCGCCACCGGGTGGCGCTCGAAGAAGTCGCGGGCGATCGGCGGCTGCATGTCGTGCGCCATCGCCTGGACCGACTTCTTGCAGAACTCCGGCCAGTGTCCGGCTTCATTGCGCATGCCGCCGATCTGCCCTCCCATGCCGAGCGCGCAGGTTTTGCAGGAATTGCGGGAGTTCATCCGCCGCCAGAACTCGAGCGGGCCGCCATGGGCCTTCATCGACTGCTGGAATGTATAGTAGACCGCGGCGAACCCGCCGCCGGACGTGACCTTGCTCATAGTGATCGTACGGGCCGGACATGAGTGAGAGCGCTCCGGACGGCTGGCGCCTGCCCGGACCACAAACATAGCCGTCCGGGAGGTCTCGCGCCATGCGCAAGAGTCGACGCGCCCTCCTGAAATCTCCTCGCCGCCGGTCGCGGGCCGATCGTGACCCGACGGCCGCCCGGCGGTGATCCGATGTGACATGGTCCTTCCGCCCGACGCCCCGCGGACGTCGAACGGCGACCACCGGATCGTTCCGCCGGGAGATCGCGGCGATGACTGCCCCGGTGCCGTCGCATGCCCGGAGCGGCGACCGGGGAGCGGGGCATGGCCACGGGGATCGCGATGCTCGCCTCGCGGAGGGCGGGATTGTTCATGGCGGGGGAAATGCGCGAAAATTCCGGAAATCAATCGCGTCCTGCCGGAAAAATGTCCGATTCATGACATGTCGGTGGCGGAAATGTTTTTTGCGATCTTTTTTCTTGCGCATGGCCGTTCGCGGATGTATGTTTACGCCGGTCCTCGAATTCGAGGTTCGATATACAGATAAACGCCATCATCCGTCGTCTCAGTTGTTTCTTCGGCACGCATTACCGGTGCCAATCGCCTCGCATCACTGCATCATAGATTCCGAGTTATTGGTGAATCGTCACGTGGGAGCGATCAGGCGCACCAAGCCGCCAGTCTCCCGCCGAAAACGTCGCCATTTCATTCATACTTCCCATCGATACAACGCGAACGGCGCGGATTTCTCCGCATGATCGATTCGCGCATTGCGGAGGCATTCATGGTACTGCCCCCGCCTGGAGAGTGGTACACCGTCATTCCCAGCCGTTCGCGGCGCGGAGTGTGGCGTGCGCCAGCGGTTCCGTGCGCGATATCGTCACCGAGCGCCCGCATCCCGCGCAGGTAGCGTGCTGGCTTCGCCGTTGCTTCACTGACGGCACACGCGTCATCGCGAGCACCATCGCGACGGACGATGCCGCGCGGGCCGACGTCACGCGACCAGGCACGCGGGCACGGCTTCCTCATGCCGTTCATTCCGCCGCTCATCCCGGTGGCCCGAGTCATCCCGAGGCCGCGCCGCGCTTGAGCGAAAGCGGGCATCGGCCGCGTCGCGCGGTCGGTCCACGCGGCTCCACGCGGTACACGACCAGCGGGGAAGGGCCGTGCCATGGCCTCCAGGATCGCCATCATGTTTTCGACAACCGTGAAACATCGCATAACCAGAATGGATCCGTGCGACGGAATTCTTGCCGCGATCGGCGCGACGCCCCTGGTCAGGCTGGGCCGATTGTTCGATGTCCCGTTCGCGCTCTACGCGAAAATGGAGGGACATAATCCCGGCGGCAGCCTGAAGGATCGGGCCGCGCTGGAGATTATTCGCGACGGCATGCAGCGTGGAAATATTCGCGAGGGAACCACCATCGTCGAATCGAGCTCCGGCAATATGGCGATCGGACTTGCGCAGGCATGCTCCTATTTCCACCTCAGGTTCATCGCCGTCGTCGACCCGAAAATAAATCGTCAGACCGTCGCGATTCTGAGAGCCTATGGCGCCGAGATCGACGAGATCACGGAGCCCGATCGGGAAACCGGCGATTTTCTGACCGCGAGAATCGCGCGCGTGCAGGCGCTGCTGACATCCATCGAGGACAGCTACTGGCCGAACCAGTACGCGAACCTCAGCAATGCCGCCGCGCACTACCGCACCATGCGGGAGATAACCTTCGCATTGCGTGGAAAAGTGGACTATCTCTTCTGCGCCACCAGCACCTGCGGCACCCTGAGGGGGTGCGCGGAATTCGTTCGCGCCAACGGTCTTGCAACCACCATCGTGGCCGTCGATGCCGTCGGCAGCGCGATTTTCGGCGCCTCCGGGGGGCGACGTCTCATTCCCGGACATGGCTCGGCGAGGCGTCCCGAGCTCTTCGTCGAAGGTCTGGCCGGCCGCTCGATGCAGGTCTCCGATATCGAGTGCATCGCCGGTTGCAGGAGTCTGCTGAAGCGCGAGGCGATCCTGGCCGGCGGCTCCTCCGGAGCGATCGTCGCCGGCGTGAGCCGGTTCGCCGGAGAAATACCTCCCGGATCGAACTGCGTACTGCTGCTCTGCGACCGGGGGGAGCGCTATCTCGATACCGTCTATTCGGATACTTGGGTGACCGAGCATTTCGGCGCCGTGCCGCGCGAACTGATGTCGGAGGAGGTGCCGAAATGAGCGACGACGCCATCCGGATACTTACCGGCGAGGATGTGCTCGCGTTGTTCGACGGACGGGAGCTGGAGATCATGAACGCCGTCGAGCATGCCTACAGGCTCCATGCGCTCGGCGACTCCTTCCTGCCGGCCTCGACCTTCCTCGGATTTCCCGGCAGACCCGATAACCGGATCATCGCGCTTCCGGCCTATCTGGGGGGAGATGTCGATGCCGCGGGCATCAAATGGATCTCGTCGTATCCCGCGAACCGCGAGCGATCCCTCGAGAGAGCCTCGGCCGTCATCATCCTGAACGACAACCTGACCGGCCGCCCGACACTGATGGCCGAGGGATCGGTCATCAGCGCCAAGCGGACCGCGGCGAGCGCCGCGCTGGCGGCGGCGCGGCTCGGCGACGGCGGAACCACCCTCGGCATCGTCGGATGCGGACCGATCAATTTCGAGATCGTCAGGTTCATCGTCGCCGCGCTTCCCGGGATCGATCGGGTCGACCTCCACGATCTCCGTCCGGACGCTGTCGCGTCCTTCGCCGGGAAGCTCCACGCGATCCGGAAGGATCTGCGCGTCGAGCGCGCCGCGAGCATCGGAGAAGTGCTTGCGCGGAATACGCTGATCTCGTTCGCCACCACCGCGCTGGAGCCACATGTCGACCAGCTTCCGGCCGTCGCTCCCGGCACCGTCATCCTCCATGTTTCCCTGCGGGACCTGAGCCCGTCGATTTTGCTGGCATCGCGGAACATCGTCGACGACGTCGACCATGTCTGCCGCGCGCGCACCTCGGCGCACCTGGCCGAGCAGTTGGTCGGACATCGGGAATTCATCGACGGAACACTCGGCGAGCTGCTGCTGGGGCGCATCGGTGGCGCCAGCGACGCGGTGACGGTGTTCAGTCCCTTCGGTCTCGGCGTGCTCGACCTCGCGCTGGCCGTGGAGGCACAGAGGCTTGCCCGGGACAACGGGGCGGGCGCGATCGTTCCATCGTTCTTTCCGGAGCATTGGCTGCGGCGATAATCCGCCGTGAACGGTGCTCACAATCAGGCCCACCACATGGGCGATGTACAACAACCAAGCAAGGAGTTGAAACCATGCTTACAATCGATCAGCTCAATGGCGTCGTCAACGAGCTCACGAGGCTCAACCGGACGCTTTCCGACGACATCAACGGGCTCAAGGGGGACGGAAGCTCCGCCGCCAACACCCTCATCAGCGCCAATCAGAGCGCCGCGACCTCGATCTGCAGTCTGAAGAACACGCTTCTCAGCCTGGTCGACAGCAACGTGTCCTACGATAACTCGGTGCTCGGCCTGCCGAGCGGCACGCGCTGCTGATCTCACGCCGTCGTTGAGCTTCGCCTCCAGGCAGGCAATCCGCCGGCCTGGAGGCGGGCTCGTATCCCCGATCCCGCCCGCCACGGTTCGTTCCTCGGAGTCCGGCGCCGTGAACCGGCGTCGCGACCGACGGCGCGTGGCGGCGTCGCGGGACCGACTCATCAAGGCGACGTCATCCTTCCGGCGTCACGATGCATCGGCGCATGGTGGCGCCGTCATGACATCCCGACCACGCATCATCACAACGACACAACGAGGTTGCACGTGGAATCGATTGTTCCGCAGATACCGAAGAGCTTCGACGAGTTCGACTTCGCCTTCCCCTACGGGGCCTATGGCAACTCCAGCGGGTGGCTCTCGACGATCGAATTCAGCCTGAAGCGCCAGCCGGATCTGGCGCCGAGGCGGTTGACGCTGCTGAGAAGCGTGGGTGGCTCGCTTCTGTTCCGCATGATCGACGGCGAGCTCACCCCTCCACGGAGCGTGGCGGAGATCAACTCGATTCCCTTCGTCCGCAAGGGTCCCTTCAACCCCATGGCCGATGACTACTGGGCCATCGGACTCAGCTCCGGCGGCGGCTCGGCATTGTTCCGGAGCGAGGGAACGACCTACAAGATCAAGCGCTGCGGGCTGGCCGATCGCGGATTCATCGAGGAGCCGTTCGACACGCATATCAGCATTCCCCGCGACGGTGATCACTTCGAGCTCACGCAGCGGCAGATGGGAGGGCTCATGGGATTTCCGGACGCGCTGATCGAGTGCAGGATGACCCAGATCCTGAACGACAACGGCCTGTGCCGCGCGTACCGTCCGGTCGGCGTGATCATGATCTCGGCGCTTCCGGATTCTCCGTTCGCCAAGCGCTCGATCGGCGCGGTCGTGACCGAGGTCGAAAGCGACCTGCGCGTCGACGAGCTGGTGCACATGGCGCTCTCGCCCGTGCTTGCCGAGGCATTCGAGCAGGGGAGGCTGGCCTACGATCCCCATTCCGGATTTTTCGAGGCGAAGGGAATTCCGGTTGCCAGAACCCTTTCATCGTGGCCGCACATCCTCGAACGCGTCGAATTGCTCGGCCTCAGCGTCGGGTCGATGTACCGCCGCGTTCACGACGCCGGCTACGTCCGCGGCATCGGCAGCTCCTGGTTCGGCAACGAGGTCGTCGATGCATCCGGGGAGATCAGCATCGTCGACTTCGACGGCGGCACCAACAGCATGAGCGCCTATTCCCGGGAGATCGCCACGCACATCATGCGGATGGAATTCAACAATTACTGCAGCGAAAGCTTCGTGTTCCTGACCGATATGCGGCCGAAATCGATCGCGCTGTTCGGCAACGCGTTCATCGACGCCGTGCGCCAGGGATATCGGGAAAGCTATCGGCCGATTCCGCGCGAGGTGGTGCGCGATATCATTCAGGATCATCTGGATGTGTTCCCCCAGGTACGGAGCGGATTCGGATTTCCCGTGGACGCGCCGGTACTGGACGGCGTCGTCGAATAATCACCGGCCGGTGCGTCCGCAACGCGCCGGCCCCGGCATCCTCGCGCGCATCGCGGCGCGCGGCGGCGCAACGCTCATCGAAGATCGCGGCAATCAATCCCGACGAGGTACTCATCATGGCCATTCAGACTCCGACACTGCTCGGGACGATACTGAAAGCGATCGTCTGCACCCCCAACGGAAATTTCGACGCGGATAACTACGCGCGTGACGTGATCGAGCCGACGCGGAGAATCCGGGCCTGGGCGGAACAGACCGCAGATGCACCGATGGAGCCGGCACGCGCCCGCGAGGCGCTGGCGATGCTGGCCTCGATTCTCGAGGCGAAACGGGTCGGCGCCGCCGAGCTCGAAGCGCGCCTGCGGGAAGTCGCCGATATGTTCGGGATGCAGCCGCCGGCGCGCGAGCCGAGTTCCGGCCGATCGTCGCGGACCGGAGCGCCGGGCGCCTGATATCCGGCCGTCCGATGCTCCAGGGCACGATGCTCACGGACCCGAGCTTCAACGGCCGACACGCGTCTCGCCATCACGTATCCGTCCGGATTCACTCACACCATCAGGCAATCGCCATGACGAGCCTTCAGGATTCGATGCCGGTCGATCCGATGAACGCCACCTTCTCCCGGATCTTCTCGCGGCTGGCCTCGACGATCGGAGATCACCCCGCGATCGTCGTATCGCGGCGCGAGGTGGTGACCCACGCCGACCTCCACGCGCGGCTGGAGGAGAGTATCGCCATGCTGCGCGACCTCGGCATCGGCCCCGACGATCGTGTCGGTCTCCTTCTGCCGAACGGACCCGAGATGGCGATCATGCTGCTTGCGACGATCTCCTCGGCCGTTGCCGCGCCGATCAACCCGATGTGCCGGGCGGCCGAGCTCGAGTTCGTTGTCGCGGATCTCGGACTCGCGGCGGTGGTGTGCGATGTGTCGATTCCATCCTCGATCGCCGCGGCCGGCCGAACCGGCGCGCGGGTGATCGGGCTGGAGCGCGAGGGGCGCGGCGCCTGGTTCCGGTTGCGCCCCATCGGTGGCTGGTCCAGGGCCGCGGCCGATGCTGATACCGAGTGCCTGACCGGCGAGACGGCACTGGTCCTCCACACATCGGGAACAACGTCGCGCCCGAAGATCGTGCCGCTGACGCGGGGAAACATCATCACGTCCGGGCAAAGCATCGCCCGCGCGCTGGAGCTGCGTCCCTCGGATCGGTGCCTGAACGTGATGCCGCTGTTTCATGTACATGGGATCATCAACGCGCTGGTGGCGTCGCTGATCTCCGGCGGGAGCATCATCTGCGAGCCGGGGTTCGACGCCGCGAAGTTCGCCGCGCGCCTCGTCGAGCTGGCCCCAAGCTGGTATTCGGCGGTGCCGACGATCCACCGGAGCGTGGCGACGTATCTCGAGCGGCATCGCGGCATCTGCGACGGACACCGGCTACGATTCATCAGATCCTCCTCGGCGAGTCTCGGATCCAGGCTCCAGGCGGAGCTGGAGGAGCTCCTCGGAGCGCCGGTGATCGAGGCGTACGGCATGACGGAGGTGGAATCGATCGCTTCGGGACCGCTGCCGCCGCGCCAGCGCCGCCCGGGAACGGTCGGCATCCCGGCCGGCCCCACCGTGGCGATCATGGGAGAGCATGGCCGGATCCTTCCCCCCGGCGAGGTGGGGGAAATCGTGGTGCGCGGTGGCGGCATGATGCACGGCTACGAGAACGATCCGGAGGCGAACGCGCGGGCATTCGTCAACGGCTATTTCAGAACCGGTGATCAGGGAATGATGGACCGGGACGGATATCTGACGATCACCGGCCGTCTCAAGGAGTTGATCGTCAGGGGAGGGGAGAAGATCTCGCCGTACGAGGTCGAGGAGGCCCTGAAGGCTCACCCGTCGGTCGCCGAGGCGGTCGCCTTCCCGATGCCGCATCCACGGCTCGGCGAGATCGTCGCGGCCGCCGTGGTTGCCGCCGACGGAGCCACGCCGACGGCGGCCGAGCTCTCCGATGTCGTGGCCGCTCGTCTGAGCTACTTCAAGGTTCCGCGGACGATCCTCGTTCTCGACGAGCTGCCGAAGGGTCCGACCGGCAAGCTCCAGCGCATCGGCCTGGCCGAGCGGCTCGGCCTAACCTCCCCCCATGGCGCGACCGCGTCCGGCGCGACCGCGTCTGGCGCGACCGCGTCCGGCGCGACCGTTCCCACGTGCCTCGAGGATATGGCGAGCGCGGATGCGGTGAGCCCGGACGAGGGGAGCGAGGACGCGACGATGGAGGCATGGTTGATGGAGCTTCTGCGCGAGCCTCTCGGTGGACGGTCCGTTGCCATCGAGGACGAGTTCCTGGAGATCGGCCTCGATTCGATCAGGATGGTCGAGTCGGTCGCGATCCTCGAGCGCGAGCTGGGAGTGGCGCTCTCACCGATACTGCTGTTCGAGCATGGCTCGGTCGGCGCGTTGGCCCGCCACCTCCGTTCCGCGCATCGGCGGGCATGTGACCGCGTGCTCGGGACCGACGTCGTCGAGCCGGCCGCGGATAATTCCGCCACCGATGATTCCGCTGCCGATGATTCCGTTGCCGATGATTCCGTTGCCGATGATTCCGTTGCCGATGATTCCGTTGCCGGAGAGGCGCGTCGACTTCTGAGGGAGATCCGCGACCTGATCGGCCGACTCGACCGCGTGGTCGGCAGCCTCGACCGGCACGTTCGCGGGAGCTGATGCCGTGCGCGGCCTTTCGGAGCCGGGCCCGCCCGGTGGAACAGGCCGGACGCGCACGGCTCCGGCCGGCTCGGACGAAGATGGACCTCACGCGGCACATCCGCGATCACCGGCGGGCCTTCACCAGCACGGCGCCACGCACCGTTGCCGGACGACTCACATTGTTTCCACATATCGCATCCACGTATTCACCACGCCCATGAACACGCTGAAGGGATTGACACCGGCCGATATCGAACAGTATACCCGAGAGGGGTTCATTCCGAGCATCACGGTCTTCGAGGGTGAGGAGATCGCAATGCTTCACGACGGATTCGACCGCCTCTGCCAGCTGCTGTTCGACGGGGAGACTCCGTACGTGATGGACGGATGGGAGAAGCAGAATACCTGGCTGTACGATCTGGTGATGCACCCGCGCATTCTTGACTGCATCGAGGATCTGCTCGGCCCGGATTTCTACCAATGGGGCTCGAACATCATGTGCAAGATGCCGTTCGAGGGGCTGTATGTGCCGTGGCATCAGGACTGCCACGACTGGCCGCTCCGGCCGCTCGAGCTGGTCACCGCGTGGCTGGCGTTCGACGATGCCGACGAGGAGAACGGATGTCTGAGGATGGTTCCCCGCTCTCATCTGCTCGGCGAAGTCCGGCACCACTGCTACCGCCCCGGGCCACGCGGAGGGCAGGCGGCGCTGCTTCCGTTTCACACCGACGAGGCGTTCTTCGATGCCACCGAATCGGTCGCGCTCCCGCTGAAGGCCGGCCAGATGTCGCTTCACCATCCGCTGACGATCCACTGTTCCGACGGCAACGACTCGGCCCGGAGGCGATGCGGCATTCAGATCTGCTACGCCTCCACCAATGTCCGCGGCGACGCGAGCACGCGGAACGAGAACGGCGATTGGAGCGACTTCGCGGTCTTCGTCTGTCGAGGACACGATCGGCTCGGATTGAACCGACATGCGCCGCCGCCCACCGGATTCGGACGCGGCCCGCGGAAAGTCTATCGGGAGCTCGGCGACCTGAGCCGCCCCTCCTGAATCGGGGTCACGCCGGCGGCTTCCTCCCTGGAAGCCCCGGCATCGAAGGGATGTCCGCAACGAAGCAACGCTCAACAGGAGGTTAGTCATGTCACCGCGCAACCAGATCCGGTCCGGACGCATGGAAGATGGCTCAGCGGAATCCGACGGCCCGTGTTCGGGATCCGCGCTCGTGGAAATCCCGCTCACTCCGAATCAGGAGCGCTTCTGGTGGACGCTGCAGGCGCATCCGACCAGCCGGGCACATCGCTGTCCGCTGGGCTTCCGGTTCCGACGGGGGCTCGACCCCGACGCGATCGGGAGGGCGGTGCGCCGGCTCGCGGCGCGGCACGAGGCGCTGCGGGCGCTCTTCGTCGAGCGCGGCCGGCACGTGGCTCAGAGAATCGCGCCGGTCGGTGAGGTGGCCGTTCCCTTCGAGGTGATCGATCTATCGCGCCATCCGGGACCGGAAAGGGAGCGGCTGCTGGCCACCGCGCTCTCCGAGGAGCTGGATACGCCGTTCTCCCTGGAGACCGAGCCGGCGTGGCGGATGCGACTCTACCGGCTCGGCGACGAGGACTACCATCTCCACCTCACCCTTCATCACATCATCTCCGACGGCTGGAGCTTCGGCGTGCTCTTCGGCGATATGGCCGCGCTCTATCGCGCCGAGGTCGAGGGAGCGGAGCCGCTCTTGCCGCCGCCGGCCGTCACGTATCGGGAGTGTCTGCTCCGTGGCCTCGCCGGAGATGCCTGGAGCGAGGAGGATGAGCGCCACTGGATGGGGCGATTCGCCGGCGACCTTCCGGTGCTGGAGCTTCCGACCGACAGGCCGCGTCCCTCGCGGCCGAGCTTCCGTGGGGGCGTGCACCGCGTGGCGATCGATCCCTCGCTCGCCGAGGCTCTCGGCGGCGTCGCGCATCGCGGGCGGGGCACGCTCGCGATGATCCTGTTTGCCGCGTACGCCATGCTGCTGCACCGGTATTCCGGGCAGGAGGAGATCGTGATCGGAACGATGCTGGCCGGGAGGCTGGCGGCCGACGAGCGCCGGATGATCGGCTGTTTCGCCAACACCGTCGCGCTGCGTCTGCGGCCGCGTCCGGATACGCCGTTCGAGCGGCTCTTGGCGGATGTGCGGGAGGAGCTCCTTCTGGCGATCCGGCATCAGCGCTTTCCGTTCCAGCGGCTCGTCGCGCGACTCAATCCCGAGCGGACGCCGGAGCGCGGGGTGCTGTTCTCCACGCTCTTCGTGATGCAGAACTCGATGGGAGAGATCGACCGTGTTTTCGAGGAGCTCGGGGGAATCATGATTCCCGAGGAAGAGTATCGTGGCGCGAGCGAGTTCGATCTCTTTCTGCAGGTTCGCGAAACCTCCTCCGGACCGGTCTGCGACCTGCAGTATGCAACCGATCTGTTCGACCACGAGACGATCGTCCGGATCGGCTCGGCCTACATCGAGCTACTGTCGGGCATCGCGGCCGATCCCTCCACGTGCATCGCGAGGATGCCGCTGATCCCCGCGCCGGAGCGTGAGAAGATCCTGTACCGGTGGAACGCCACCGGGCGCTCCTATCCTCCCGCCGAGGGATTCGTCGATCTCTTCGGCGCGTGCGTCCAGCGCGACCGGGAGCGGGTGGCGGTGATCGATGGGCATGAGCGCGTGACATATGCGTCGCTGAGCGCGCACGCCGATCGGGTGGCCCGTCTGCTCCGGCGTCTCGGCGTGGGGCCGGAGGTGCTGGTCGGCATTCATATGGCGCGGTCATGGCGGATGATCGCCGCGGTGATCGGGGTGCTCCGCTCCGGCGGCGCATACCTTCCCCTGGACCCGGCGTATCCGGCGGCGCGAACGGCTCTTCAGATCGAGGACGCTGCTCCCGCGGTGATCCTCACCGATCGGCCGTTCCCATCGACCGCGATGTCGACGGCGGCCGACGGATGCCCCAGGATCGTCGACCTCGGCGCGTGGCCGTCGGAGCGGGACGACTGCTCCGATGCTGACGGCGAGGAGGTGGTGGAGGGGGAGAGCACGATCGCCGCGACCTCGCTTGCGTACGTGATCTACACATCGGGATCGACCGGAGCGCCGAAGGGGGTTGCCGTCGAGCACCGCAACCTCGCGAACCTCGTGCACTGGGGAGGAGAGCTCTTTTCCGAGCGGGAGCTTTCGCGGGTGCTCTTCGCCAGCTCCCTCTGCTTCGATTCGTCGGTCTTCGAGATCTTCGTTCCCCTGGCCCACGGCGGCTGCATCGTGATGGCCGAGAACCTGCTGCACCTTCCGTCGCTCCCGGCGGCCGAGGAGATCGTGCTCCTCTCCTCGGGAGCTCCCGCAGGGGTCGCCGAGCTGCTCCGCTCCGGCGGCATTCCCTCCTCGGTCGGCACGATCATCCTGGCCGGGGAGCCGGTGGCCGGCTCTCTCGTGCGCGCGCTCTACCGCACCGGACATGTCACGGCCGTCTGGGATCTCTACGGTCCCACCGAGGGGACCGTCTTCGCGACGGGAGGGCTGGTGCCGATCGACGCCGAGGATGACCCGACGATCGGCCGGCCGCTGCCGAACATGCGGATCCACATCCTCGATACCCGTCTGTCGCCGGTTCCCGTTGGCGTCACCGGCGAGATCCATATCGCCGGCGCGGGGGTGACGCGCGGATATGTCGGGCATCCGGAGCTGACGGCGGCGCGATTCCTTCCGGATCCCTTCTCGGCCGTTCCGGGCGAGCGGCTGTACCGCACCGGAGACCTGGCGCGCTATCGCGCCGATGGATCGATCGTCTTTGCCGGGCGGGCCGATCGCCAGGTGAAGGTTCGAGGGTATCGTATCGAGCTCGGCGAGGTCGAGTCGGCGTTGAAGGAGCATCCGGCGATCACCGACTGCGGCGTCGTGGTGGCGCGTCCGGCCGAGGGAGCGCCGACGCTCGCCGCCTACTTCACCAGCGTCGCGCCGCTCACGGCCGGCGACGTGAAACGACATCTGAGGGAGATGCTGCCGGAGCACATGATCCCGTCGGTGCTCCTGCGGCTGGACGTGCTTCCGCGGGGCGTCAACGGCAAGCTCGATCACGCCGCTCTCCCAGCGCCGGTGCCGGACCGATCCCTGCTGGAGCAGCGGTTCCAGCCCCCCTCCGACGAGCTGGAACTGACGGTCGCCGATATCTGGCGCGATCTGCTTGCCACCGGGCGTGTCGGCATCAACGACAACTTCTTCGATCTCGGCGGGCATTCGCTCCTGCTCGTTCCTCTGCGCGATAGGATCGCGGCGGCGACCGGCGTCGCGCTCGAGCTCACCGATTTCTTCGCCCATCCGACCGTCGCCGGCCTCGCCGGCATCGTGGCCTCGCGACGGGGGGCGCGATCCCGTCCGGCCGCTCGGCCCGCGGCGATGTCCGCGACCGGAAACGATGGCGAGCTCGAGAGCGCTCCTCCCGGCGCTACTTCCGCCACCTCCTCCGAGCGGCGCGCCGGCCGGGCAACGGCGGATGCGTCGGGGAATGATCGGTCGGGAGATATCGCGATCATCGGCATCGGCTGCCGGCTCCCCGGCGCGTCGAATCCCGACCGGTTCTGGGCCAATCTCGTGGCCGGCGTGGACGCGATCGCCGATCCGCCCGATGACCGGGAGATGGGCCCGCCGCTCGGCCATGCCCCGGCGGCCGCCGACCTGGACGGAACGCTGCGCGGAGGCTACCTGGAGGGAGTCGCCGACTTCGAGCCGGAGATCTTCAGGCTCTCGATGAGGGAGGCGCGCTGGATCGATCCTCAGCAGCGGTTGATGCTCGAGGTGGTCTGGGAGACGATGACGCACGCCGGGTATCCGGCGCGGGGAACGTCCGGGCGGCGCGTGGGCATGTTCGTCGGCGCGTCGTTCAACGATTATGGTCGCGTTCTCGAACGGGCCGGCGCGCACCTGGATGCCTACACCAGCACCGGCAACGCGCTGTCGATGCTCGCCAATCGCATCTCCTACATCCTCGACCTGCGCGGCCCCAGCCTTACCATCGATACCGCCTGCTCCTCCTCGCTCGTGGCCCTGCACATGGCGTGTCGAAGTCTGCGCGCCGGAGAGGCGGACATGGCGATCGCCGGCGGGGTGAACCTCATGCTCGTTCCCGACAACGTGATCACCTGGAAGCTCGCGGGGATGCTCTCGGCCAGCGGCGCGTGCCGGACGTTCGACGATGGCGCCGACGGCTACGCGCCGGCCGAGGGAGTGGTTGCCGTGCTGTTGAAGCCGTTGGACGCCGCGCTGCGCGACGGCGACAAGGTCTGGGGGGTGATAAAGGGGACCGCGATCAATCACGATGGGCATTCGAAGATCGGCCTGACCGCTCCCAGTCCCGCCGCGCAGCGGGACGTGCTGCTGGCCGCGTTCGCCGATGCCGGGATCGATCCGTCCATGCTGAGCTATGTGGAGGCTCATGGTACCGGGACGCCGCTGGGCGATCCGGTCGAAGTGCGCGGACTGACCGAGGCGCTCCGCGCTCATACGAGCGCGAACGGGTTCTGCGCCATCGGCTCGGTCAAGAGCGCGATCGGCCACGCCGGGCCCGCCGCCGGCATGGCCGGCCTGGTGAAGGTCGCGCTCATGCTCACGCATCGCGTCATCCCTCCCACGCTTCACCTGGAGACCCCGAACAGGGGGATCACGTTCGAGGAGACGCCGTTCTTCATCAACGATCGGGCGCGGCCGTGGACGTCGGAGAGGGCCCGCCGCGCCGGCGTCTGCTCCTTCGGCTTCGGCGGCACCAACGCCCATGTCGTGCTGGAGGAGGCGCCCGAGATATCCCCGGAAGCCGCCCCGCGCGACGCGGGCCCGGCCGTCGAGCGTCCGGCGCATCTGCTGGTCCTGTCGGCGCGCACCCGGGGCGCGCTGACGCGGCTGGCCGATGCATGCCGCGCGCGCCTGTCCGCCGCGTCTGACGAAGATCTGCCGAGCATCTGCGCCATGATCGGCCGGACGCAGCCGGACTTCGACCGCAGGATCGCGATCGTCGCGCGTGATCGCGCCGCCTTCATCGAGGCGCTTCGTCCGGAGCACCTGCTTTCGTCGGGAAGCGTCGGCGGGGCCGTCATCGCCAGTCGCCCTCTCGACGCCGAGGCGGCCGATCGCGTGATCGAACAGGAGATCGCTCCGCGCATCCGGCGTCTGTCGGAGCCGACGCGGGCATTCCTTCTCGGATGCGCGCGCGGGCCGGTAGTGGAGATGCTGCGTCGCCTCGCGCCGACCGGAATCGCGGCGACCGGAATCGCGACATCGCCGAGGGGACCGATCTCCGGCCTGGATGAGCACGCCTGGATCGAGCTGCTGTCCCTGCTGGGCTCGATCCACCTGGTCGGTGGAGAGATCGACTGGAAACGATTGGATGCCGGGTACGAGCGTCATTGGACGCCCGTTCCGCCATATCCCTTCATGCGTCGCCGCTGCTGGGTCACCGACCCGATGCATGTCGCCGGACCAGCCGTCGACGCGCGGGAGCCTCAGGAGCCGCGCGGCGCGATGGGATCGGACCTCACCTCCGGAGCCGGGGAGGGAGCGGCGCGGGAGACCGACACGGATGGATGGTTGCATCGGATCGCGTGGACCGAGGCTCCCTTACCGGCGGCCGATCGCGAGGAGAGGCTCCGCTGGCTCTGCTTCATCGACGACGACGGCCTCGGCGCCGACCTCGCCCGTTGCCTTCGCGATCGAGGCGCTCCGGTGATTACCGTCGCTCGCGGAACCGGCTTCGAACAGGTCGATGAGGATCGATTCGCGATCGACCCGCTCGACGAGGCTGCATACGAGCGACTGTTCAGGACGCTCGAGAGCGGGCACGCCCGGATCGATGCGGTGGTTCACCTCTGGCAGGCGTTCGGCGGCGCTCCGGCTCCCACGAGCCCGGAGGATCTGCGGCAAGAGCTTGCGCGGGGAAGCGGAACCCTGGTGATGCTGGCCCCGTTTCTTCGACGGCTCGCCGCCGCCGGACCCACGCGGCTGTCTGTGGTGACCTCCGGCGTGCAGCCGGTCGATGACGAGGTCCATCCCTGGGGCTCGCCGTCGATCGGCGTCGCGCGCGTGCTCGGCCGCGAGATCCCCTCGATTCTCTGCCGTTGCATCGACGTGGCGTCGCGGTTCGACCGGGATGGCGGCACCGTGGAGATGCTCCTGAACGAGCTTCGCTCCGCCTCCGTCGATACCGAGGTCGCGCTGCGAGCGGGACGTCGACTCGTTCCTCGCATCGAACCGGTGGCAGGCTCCGCGGACCGCGGAGCTCGCCTGCGCCGGGGAGGGAGGTACATGATCACCGGCGGTCTCGGTGGCATCGCGCTCGAGCTCGCGGCATGGCTCGCCCGGGAGCACGACGCGGCGCTCCTCCTGATCGCGCGCGGCGAGCCGTCAGGAGATGAGGTGCTTGCCCGCAAGCTCGACGATATCCGCTCGACCGCCGCCGCCGTGGATGTCGTGACGGCGGACGTGACCGATCTGGCCGCCATGACCTCCGCGTTCGAGACCTTCGTCGACGAGCATGGAATGCCCCACGGCATCTTCCATCTGGCCGGCATCGTGGATCATGCGCTGCTGACCGAGGGCTCGGCCGCCGGCTTCGCCCGCGTCATGGCGCCAAAGGTGGAGGGGGCATGGATACTCGATCGGATCGTCGGGGAGCGCCGGCTGGATTTCCTCGTTCTCTTCTCGTCGCTCGCCTCGGTGCGGGGCAATGTGTTCCAGGGGAGATACTCGGCCGCGAACAGGTTCCTCGATGCCTTCGCCGAATGGCGCTCCACGCGCGGCGCGTTCACGCAGAGCATCGACTGGGGGGGCTGGAGCCGTGTCGGCATGGGGCTCGCGCTCGGCGGCGGAGCGGAAGCCGGCAACACGACCTCCGATGAGCGTATCGAGCCCCGGCTCGGTATGAGGCTGCTTGAGCGCGCGATGTCGATCGGCATGGCCAGAATCGTCGCCGCCCGCGTCGATGGCGTCGGTGATGACAACCGCGAGATTGCGCCGGGCGTGCTCTCGGCGCCAGCCGGCCGCGCGCGCTCCGCGCGCGATGTCGAGGAGTATCTGACGCGGTTCCTCGCATCGCGACTGGAGGTCGATCCCGAGGAGCTGCGCGCGCGGCGTCCGTTCCTCGAGCTTGGGCTGGACTCGATCATGGCCACCTCGCTCGTGGCATCGCTGGCCGATGCCGCCGGCATATCGCTCCGACGCACTCTGCTGTTCGAGCACTCCACCGTCGACGCGCTCGCGAGATTTCTCATCGAGCGGGCTCCCGACTGGTGCGCCGCGCTGACGGCCAGCCCCGACTCCGATCCGCCGCGCTCGCCCCACGACGAGACGGTCGATAGCGCCGGCGCGCCCTCCGTGGCGGTGCCGACGGTGACGCGCGTCACGGAGCGGGAATCGCCCGGCAGCGCGCCGCCGCGGGACGTCGTCACCGAACGGAAGGATACTCCGGCGGCACCGCCGGCCGACGACCCTTCCCCGGCGGACGCGCCTTCCCAAGGAGATGTGCGCCCGACGATCGAGAGGGGAGCGGCCGGTCGCGAGCCGATCGCGATCATCGGCATGGCCGGACGCTTTCCCGGCGCCCGGAGCCTGGAGGAGCTCTGGACGAAGCTCGTCGACGGCGTCGACCTCGTCACCGAGGTTCCCGCGTCGCGGTGGGATGCGTCGCGCTATCGCGATACCGATTCGAACGGCGCCGGAGCCATCTACGCCTCGGCCGGGAGCTTCCTCGATGACGTGGATCTGTTCGACGCGGCGTTCTTCCGGCTCTCGCCTCGGGAGGTGGAGGAGATGGACGCGCAGCAGCGGCTGTTGCTGGAGATCGCCTGGGAGGCGATCGAATCGGCCGGATATGCCGGCGGCGAGCTCGCGCGGCGTCGCGCCGGAGTGTTCGTCGGCGCCAGCCGCACGCCGTTTCAGGGGAGCCTCCCGTCGGACGAGATCAACCAGTACACGCTGCTGGGGAACAGCATCTCCATTCTGGCCAACCGGGTCTCCTACTTCCTCGACCTCAAGGGGCCGAGCATGACGGTGGACACGCTCTGCTCCTCCTCGCTCGTGGCGCTTCAGCTTGCCGTCGAGAGCATGCGCCGGGGAGAGTGCGAGTACGCGATCGTTGCCGGCGTGCGGGTGGGAATTCCCCCGGTCCACTATCAGGGCGCCTGCCGGCTCCACGCCCTTTCCCCCACCGGACGGTGCCGGACGTTCGACGGCGGGGCCGATGGAATGGTGCCGGGGGAGGGGATCGGGGTGATCGTGCTGAAGCCGCTCGCGCGGGCGCTGGCCGATCGCGATCACGTCGCGGGGATCGTGCGCGGGATCGCGGTGAATCACACCGGTCAGGGGAGTGGAATGATGGCGCCGAGAGCCTCGGCGCAGGCGGAGGTGATCCGCGCGGCGCTCGCCGATGCCGGCGTATCGGCCGATGACATCTCCTACGTGGAGGCGCACGGCACCGGAACCGAGCTCGGTGATCCGATAGAGCTCGATGGGTTGAGCATGGCGTTCGGTCCGGATACGGTCCGCCGTCAGTACTGCGGCATCGGGTCGGTCAAGACCAACGTCGGGCATCTCGAGCCGGCGGCCGGCATCATGGGTCTGATCAAGATTCTGCTCTCCTTCGACCACCGGATGCTTCCCCCGAGTATACATCTGCGCGCGCCGAATCCCGAGATCCCGTTCGAGGATTCCCCCTTCTTCGTGGTCGATCGGCGGATGCCGTGGGAGGGCTCCCCGGGGCGCCCACGCCGCGCGGGACTGAGCGCGTTCGGCATCGGCGGGGTCAACGCCCACGTGGTGCTGGAGGAGCCTCCCTCGATATCCGGCCGCGAGCCCGTTGCCGATAGCGGTCCATGCCTTGATGGGGAGCGCCCGCCGGGCCGGCATCTGGCGGTGCTCTCGGCGCGGAGCGCCGAGGCGCTCCGGCGGCTGGCCGGCGACATAGGACGACACCTGGCCTCGCGTCCCGGTCTGGCTCTTGGCGATCTCTGCCATACGCTTGCCGCCGGCCGCGCGCACTTCGCGCACCGCCTCGCCGCGATCGTCGACGACACGGGGAAGCTCGGGGAGATCTGCCGTCGTGTCGCCGGCGGCGAGGAGCCTCGAAGCGCCGGCGCAATGGCGGGGACGAGCTCCGGCCACGCCGGTCGGAAAATCGCCTTCCTCTTCACCGGTCAGGGTAGCCAGTATGTCGGCATGGGGAGAGAGCTGTATCGGGAGTATCCGGAGTTCCGCGCCGCGCTCGATCGCTGTGCCGGTATCGCCGATCCACTCCTCGATCACCCGCTGCTC
The DNA here is from genome assembly GCA_048498995.1 of Bacteroidota bacterium. GTDB lineage: Bacteria > Bacteroidota > Ignavibacteria > OLB7 > OLB7 > JBEHWX01. Next base: position 4,254 of record JBEHWX010000060.1, on the reverse strand, counting down.
GCCGTGATGTTCGATGAGGCGGTGGGGCGGCGGACGATCCACCAGACGATGTACACGCAGGTGGCTCTTTTCGCCATCGAATATGCCCTGGTCGAGCTGATGAAATCCTGGGGCGTGGAGCCCGACGGCGTGCTCGGACACAGTCTCGGGGAATATGTGGCCGCCTGCGTCGCCGGGATCATGAGCCTCGACGACGCGCTGCGGCTTGTGGCCGCGCGCGGACGTCGGATGCAGATGCTCCCGGACAACGGCGGCATGGCGGTGATCATGACCGACGAGCGGACGCTGCGCTCGGCGCTCACGACGTTTGGCGACGCGCTCTCGATAGCGGCGGCCAATGGCCCGGACAGCTTCGTCGTTTCCGGCGAGAGCGCCGCGCTCGACCTGCTCCTGCGCGACATGGAGGTCCGCGGCGTGCATGCGCAGCCGCTTCGGGTGAGCCATGCGTTCCATTCGTCGTTGATGGCGCCGATGCTCGAATCCTTCGGCCAGGCCGCGCGCGCCGTGGACTATCGCCCGCCAGCCATTCCCTTCGTTTCGAATGTCACCGGCGCGATCGCTCGGGAGGGGGATCGGATCGATGCGGAATATTGGATGCGTCACGTTCTGGAGCCGGTGCTGTTCGCCTCGGGCATCCGGGCTCTGGAGGCCGCCGGGTTCACGCTCTTCATCGAGATCGGACCGGCTCCTGTGCTCACCGGACTCGGACGTCGGTGCTGTCCCGATCCGTCGCACGTCTGGTGCTCGCTGCTTTCCAGGGAGCGGGGAGCGTCCGCTCGCCTGGAAGCGCTCGGTCGCCTCTACACCGCAGGTGTCCCGATCGACTGGAGCGCCTACTACGGAGGTGATCGATACCGTCGCGTGCCGATGCCGACCTATCCATTCGAGAGGAGCCGCCACCCGTTGCGGTGGCTCGATCCGATGGATGCCGCCACGCGTCGGTCGCCCGACGAGCCATCCGGCGCTACTCTCCCGCGCTCCCCGGCGCGCGACGATCGTCCGGCCGACGATCCCATGGTCGCTGATCTCCCGTCCGGCGGTCGCCTGGCCGGAGCTTCCGCGACCGAAGAATTCCCATCGCATGATGCGCCGGCAACCGGGCCGCCGGCGACGCCCACGGCTCCGCGCACCGCGTCGGAGCCGGATGACCCGATCGCTCCCGATCACCACCATTCCGGAGCCGCTCTCATGGAACGACATCGTCGCATCGCCGACATGGTGCGCGACACGCTCGCGCGGTCGCTCAAGCTCGATCCGGCGCATCTGCCGGACGATGTGCCGCTGCTGGAGCTCGGCGCGGATTCTCTCGTCTTCACCGAGGCGATCAGGAGCATCAGAGAGCGGCACGGCGTCTCCATTGCCGCGCGGCAGATGTTTGCCGAGCTCTCGACGGTCGATAAGATCGCCGCGTATCTCGTCAGCAGGCTTCCCGCGGAGGACGATGCCGAGCCGGTTCCCACCTCGACGGACGCCCCTCGGGACGGTGAAGCGGGGGTGGGCTCATCGATGCCTCGCGACGCCGCCCCGGCGCGGGTCACGCCGGCCGAAGCTCCGCGCGAGGAGCTCCGCGCCCGGGAGATCGCGGTCGATGTCGCGCTTCCGAAGGCGATCGCTTCAGATCCCGCCGACCGGGCGGAATCCGGTAACGGTGTGAGGAACGGGGCGGAGGCGGCGCGGATGGTTGAGCCGGGCGCCGATGCCGGTCGGGCCGATCATCGGGAGCGTGAGCGGCGGGGACTGTCCGAAGCGTCCGATGCCGGCGCGCCGGGGCCGTTCGTTCCGTATCAGCGAATTCGTCCCTTCGCCGGCGCCAGTCTGACCGCCGCGCAACGTGAGTATCTGGCCCGGTTTGCCGACCTCTACGTGCGGAGGACGTCGGGATCCCGGCGGCTGGCCGAGCGGTACCGTCCGGTGCTGGCCGACAGTCGCGGCGCCGCCGGCTTCCGATTCTCGATCAAGGAGATGCTCTACCCGATCGTCGGCGAACGATCGATGGGATCACGGATCTGGGATGTCGACGGCAACGAGTACGTGGATATCTCCATGGGATTCGGAGTCCATCTGTTCGGCCATGGCGCCCCGTTCATCATGGATGCCATCGACGCGCAGATCCGGAAGGGGCTGCAGATCGGCCCGCAGGCCCGCCACGCCGGCGAGGTTGCCGAGCTTCTCTGCCATCTGACCGGCCACGAGCGGGTGACCTTCTGCAACTCGGGGACCGAGGCGGTGATGACCGCGATGCGTCTGGCGCGCACGGTTACCGGGCGCCGCACGATCGTGCTGTTCGAGGGATCCTATCACGGATTCTACGACGGCACGCTCGTCGTCCGCGGTAGCGGGGATGATCGCGCCACCGAGCCGATGACTCCCGGCGTGATGAGCGCCGTCGCCGCCGATCTGCTCGTGCTGGGCTATGACGATCCGGAGTCGCTCCGCGCGATCGCCGCGGCCGGCGACCGGATAGCGGCCGTACTGGTGGAGCCGGTGCAGAGCCGCCGCCCCGACCTGCAGCCCGGTGCCTTCCTGCGCGAGCTTCGCCGTCTGACCGAGCGGATCGGCGCGCTCCTCATCTTCGATGAGGTCGTTACCGGATTCCGATGCCATCCGGGTGGAGCGATGGCCTACTTCGACGTGAAGGCCGATCTGGCGACCTATGGAAAGATTCTCGGAGGCGGAATGCCGATCGGCGCGGTCGCCGGACGCGCCGCGTGCATGAACCCCATCGATGGCGGAGCCTGGACCTATGGCGATGACTCGTTTCCCTCCACCGAGCTGACCTTCTTCGCCAGCACGTTCGGCAAGAATCCGCTCACGATCGCCGCGGCCGGCGCGGTGCTCCGCCGGATCGAGGAACAGGGGCCGGCGCTGCAGCAGGGTCTCGATCGGAGAACCGCTCGTCTGGCCGGCCGCCTCAACGATCTCCTCGGCGGCCGTGGCGTCCCGATCCGCGTCGATCATTTCTCCTCGCTCTTCCGATTCACCTTCGCCGGCAACCAGGATCTGTTCTTCTATCACCTGGCCGCCAACGGGCTCTTCGTCTGGGAGGGGCGCAATTTCTTCCTGTCGACCGCGCATGATGACGATGATCTGGAACGGATCGTCGGGGCCGTGGAGCGGAGCGTCACGCAGCTTGCCGACGGGGAGTTTCTCCCCTCCGGGAGCACCGCCGCACCGTCCACAGGGGCGCGATCTCCCGTCGTCGGACGGTATCCGCTCGATGGCGATCAGAAGGAGCTGTGGCTTGCCTCCCGATTGGGGCACGACGCCTCGGTGGCCTACAACGAGCCGCTGGTGATCTCGCTTCGGGGATCGCTCGATGTCGATCGGCTGCGCATGGCGTTCCTGCGCGTTGCCGAGCGCCACGACGCGCTGCGGACCGTGTTCGATCCCTCCGGAGACTTCGCGATCGTTTCCCCCCTGGCAAGCGTTCCATTCGACGTTCTTCCCTGCGAGTCGATGGCCGACGGCGACGGGATCGCCCGCCTGTCCGGGATCGTGCGTGACGCGGCGCGCGAGCCGTTCGATCTCGAGAAGGGGCCGCTCCTGCGGCTGCGGCTGTTCCGGCTCGCCGACGATGCCCACCTGCTGCTGGCCGTCGCGCACCACGTGGTGGTCGATGGCGGCTCCTTCGCCGTGATGCTGGATGAGGTGGCTCGGTTCTATGGCGACGACATCGACGTCGGTGGCAAGGTCGGCCGCGAGGCCCAGGGGCTTCCGGAGCCGGTCGGATACGCCGCGTTCCGGGCCGCCATTGTCGCCGATCGCGACGAGCGATCGCGGGCCTACTGGGAGCGTGCCCTGGCGGGGATAACCACGATCAACCTCCCGGTAAGCCGGCATCGTCCGGACGTGCGCTCCTTCCGGGGCGCCAGGCACCGGCACGTCGAGCATGGCCGCGCGGCCGCCGACGTCAGACGGCTCGCCGCCGCATCGGGAGTGACACCCTTCACGCTCCTGCTCGCCGTGTTCAAACTCTGGCTCTATCGCGTCAGCTCCTCGGGCGATCTCCTCGTCGGCGTGCCCACCTCTCGCCGGAGCTCCGCCCCTGCCGGAAGCCTGATCGGACACTGCATCACGATGCTTCCGGTCAGGACCAGGATCGAGCCCGGAATCTCGTTCAGCGACTACCTGGACCGCGTGGCGGCCGCCGTTCTGGATGCGCTGGATCATGTGAGCGCCGACATTCCCCGGGAGCTGAGACGGGCGGCCACCGGAGGGAGCGGCGCGCTCCAGGTGGAGTTCAACATGGACCCT
>JBEHWX010000059.1:0-36890 GCA_048498995.1 Bacteroidota bacterium | reverse complement strand
CCGCGCGGTCCGCGCCGCGCAGCTCGACGATGTAGGCGCCGGAGGCGAGCCCGCTCACCGGCAGGGCGATCGTTCCCCCCGCTCCTGCGGCGACTCCTCCCTCCATATGGTGCACGCGGCGGCCGAAGCCGTCGACGATATCGACCGAGCGGATCTCGCCGAGCGTGGCCGGAACCACCAGCCGTGCCTGGTTGCTCGCCGGGTTCGGCATTACGTCGAGCGCGACCACCGGGGCGGCGGACGTCATCGGGACCGCGGCCGGAGCGGCAAGCGCCGGCAGCGGGATCTCGCCGTCCATCGCCGTCTCATCCTGCAGGCGGACGCCGAGCGTGTTGTCGGCCACGTTGCCGACGATGAACGCGTTGATCAGCTTGTTGGCCGCCACCGGCCCCTCCAGGATGGCGAGATCGCCGGCGGTGCCGGCGCGGGTGATCCTGACGGTCACCTTTCCGGCCGGCTCGGGCATGATCGCGGTGTACTCACCATAGCCGAGGCTCGTCACCGTGGTTCCGGAGCCGTCGGCGAACTTCACGCTCAGGTCGATCGAACCGGCATCCGGCGAGGCGTTGACGAACCGGATTGCCATCCGTCCCGGCGTCGTCGGCACATCCGCCAGGGCTGCGTTCAGGAAGATCGCGCGGTAGAGCGCTCCGCCGGTGCCGCCGATCAGCGCCACGCTCGTGAGCGTATCCGCCTTGATCGTGAGCGGGACGTCGAGCTCCGAGGCGGTGACCGGCGCGTAGTTATGCGCCACCTTCAGGGTGAGCCCCATCGCCGGAAGGGAACGGGACATCGGTCCGGCGGAGAGATAGCTGAGCCGATATGCTCCCGACGAGCCCGCGGTGTCGGAATAGATCGAGACCGAATCGCTCTTCGGCGGGGCCACGTTGATCACGCGGAGATAGCCGGAGCCGATCGGCGTCAGCGGCGGCAGCGCCGGCTGCTGGCTCGTGTCGCGGATGCGGAGCACGTTTCCGCCGAAGCTCGCCGAGCCGAAGGCGCCGGAGAGGACGATCTCCTGATAGGCGCCACCCGGAACATTGGTGAATCCCTGATAGTCCTTTCCTCCGGCACCGGCGCCGACAACGGTCACCACCACGCCGCCGGCCGGAACACGGATCCACTCGCTCCAGGCGCCAGCGCTCGGCAGGAACCCGTGCGGGTTGAAGACCCGGTCGGTGACCCACACACGTGGCCGCTCGGTGCCGGTCAATCCGTAGAAGATCTGGACAAAGGCGCTATCCTGCGCAATCATTCCCGGACCGGTAACGCTGTCGAGCGCGATCCCCGGCGCCTGCTCCGTGCCGTAGACGTAGACGATATACTCACGGTCGGGGCTGAAATACCTCGTCCCGTGCACCAGGAGGCTTCCGGCGGAGATCGTGAAGGTCCGCAGTCCCGCCTCGGTAGTCACGCTGGCCGAGGCGCCGCGGTACGGCACGCCGCCGACGATGGTCGTCGAGGTCACCGAATCGCCGAGCGTGGCCGACGAGCTTCCGGTAACGAGATTCACAAGGCGAACCCGCGTGGTTCCGGTGGAGACCACCGGCGTCGGGGTCATCGCGGTCATCGGCAGCTGCGGGCCGGGATTCCCCTCGGAGAGGATCTGCACGCGCAGGTTGTTCAGCGGACCGGAGATGAAGATGGTGGCGTAGGTGCCGCCGGCGATGTTCGCCGACATATCGGCGTAGGTCGCCCCACCGTTCGGGGCGGTCACCTTCAGGCGCACCGATCCGCGCGGCATCAGCATGAAGGATGTGGCGCTCTTGAACGCGTTGCCGGTCAGCACCATCGGCCCCCCTCCGGGAGCAACGAACACGTAGTCTGCCGTGGCGAGCGAGGTCGACGCGTTGACGATTCTGAGGTAGATCGAATCGGGGCTTACCGCCGCTGGGGGGGTGAACTCGATCGGCGTCGGGTCGACGTTCGCGGAGGAGCCGACCAGCATGAGATCGTAGATCGTGCCGGGGGCGACATCGACGGAAGTGTTCAGGAGCCGCTGGTCGCGCAGCCCGGAGGGGTTGCCGATCACCATGGTCGGTCCCGGCGACAGCCCGATGATCTGGGAGGCGGCGCCGTAGGGAAGATTGACCGCCCGGGGCTGCATGGTGTCCGCGACGAACAGATCGAGCGGGCCGCTATCGGCCAGAAGGTTGATGGCCCGGAGCCCCGACTGCTGCGCGTGGAGCGAAGAGCAGAATGCCACGGCCATGAACAGAGGGAGCAATAGAGCGCGAGCCAGTACTGGTCGTCTCATGAAGGCTAGTCTCCTGTGAAGATCGTGAGGGGGTGACCGACGAAGTGAGTGGGGCCCAATATACGAACCGGGCGGCTCCCGAGCGTTGCCTCGACATGGCGTCGAGCCGCTTCGGAAGCCGCCCACACTCATTCGGCGCCCGCGATCATGCCCCGCGGTAACGGGGCGCGCCGGCGACGCTCAGTTGATCGCCGGCCATGCCAGCCGATCGGCCTCGCCGGCGCCGAACTCCCGCTCGACGCGCGCGAAGACGGCCGCGGATATCAGCCACGCCAGCGTCGACTCCGCCCCCTGGTTCTGGTTGACGCCGCGCGGCTCCAGGCCGTCGCGGCAGCCGCCGGTCTCCGGGTCGTAGAGGGGAAGGCCGATATCGTTCCGTCCGAGGAACCACTCCAGTCCCATGCGCGCGCGGTTGAGCCAGACGCGGTCCAGCGTGGCGCGATAGGCCTCCACCGAGGCCACCACGAGCGACATGGCGTCGACCGGCTGCTGATCGTACGCGGCGCGGACCCCTCCGCGGCGCCACCAGCCGTTGTTGCCGATCAGCGACAGGTGCCCGTTCTCGTGCAGGTAGAGGGAGAAGAGCCAGCCGAGCGCCTTCAGGCCGGTCTCGATCACCTCCCCATCCTTCAGGCGGCGTCCGGCCGTCAGCAGCGCCGCGGGAATCTTGGCGTTGGAATAGGCGAGGATATCCTCGCACCACTGCCAGTCGTCGGAGCGGTTGGCGTGAAAGGCGGCGGTGATCTCCGTGGCGGTGCGCGAGAGGATCGCGTGCGCCGAGGCATCGACGCAGACCGCGGTCAAATAGGGATCGATTCCGAGCAGCGCGAACGAGCGCGCCCTCGGCGAGATCAGACGCGCGGCCTCCGGCAGCGCCTCCCGGAACAGAAGCGCCGAGAGCTTCCGCTGCGACTCGTAGGGGGCGCAGAGCGCCGCGGTCCCCAGCGCCCAGAGCGCCCGGCCATGCGCGTCCTCGCTCCCCTCTTCCTCGAGCCAGCGCCGATCGTACGACATGAAGTTCCGGAAGCGCCCGCTCTCCTTGTCGAACGCGTGCTGGAGATACGACAGGCAGGTCGCGACCATCCGCGGCACCGACGGATCGGGGACCGGCGACTGATAGAGCGAGAGCGCGATCAGGCCGCGGGCGTTGTCGTCGGTGCAATAGCCGTGCGTCCGGTCCGGCACGCAGTAACGCGCGTGCTGCAGAACGCCGGTATCGTCGGTGAGCACCCGCAGGTGCCTGAGATCTATCGGCGGCATCTCCTTGGGAGCGACCGGTCCGATGTGCTGTTCACGTGTATCCATCTCCTTCTCCTCGAGGCTGTTCCACACCACTGGATGAACAAGGACGCTATCGATCATGAGCTCAGTTGCGACAGAAGCTCGGTCATGGGGATCGTCGCGATGCCGGAGACCGAATCCGACATCGCGTAGGGGATGATCAGGTCATCGCCGTGGATCATCGCGCCGCACGTATAGACGACGTTCGGAACATATCCTTCGCGTTCCTGCGTGTCCGGCGCAATCAGCGGCTCGCGCAGCCGGCCGATCACGCGCGTCGGGTCGTCGAGATCAAGCAGGAGCGCGCCGATGCAGTATTTGCGCATCGCCCCCACGCCGTGCGTCAGCACCAGCCACCCGTGGCTCGTCTCGATCGGCGACCCGTTGTTGCCGATCTGGATGAACTCCCACGGCTCCTCCGGTCGCTGCAGCGGGATCGTCTCCTGCCAGAAATGAAGATGCTCGGAGAACATGATGTAGTTGTTCTCCCCGTCCTGCCGGCCGAGCATCACGTAGGCCCCGCCGACCCTCCGCGGAAAGAGCGCCATCCCCTTGTCGACCACGGCGTTGCCGTTGAGCGTCAAGACCTTGAACGTCATGAAGTCGCGCGTCTCGATCAACTGCGGCAGAATGCGGAAGCCGTTGTACGCGGTGTAGGTCGCGTAATAGGTGACCTCGCCGTCGTCATCGACGAAGCGGACGAAGCGGGCATCCTCGATGCCGCGGCTCTCGTTTTCGGAGACCGGAAAGAGCACCCGCTCGGAGATGCCGTGCTCCTCCGGAAAGCTGACGGTATAGTTCGAGGTGGCCAGCCAGAGCATGCCGCCGAGCGTGTCGCTCCCGGAATCGGCATGCAGGGCGCGCTCGTGACGGATCCGGTCGATCGTCTCGCGCAGATCGCCGATCGTGAACTCCTCAGGGAGCCGGTCGAGCACGCAGGCGGTCAGCTCGTCGTGCCCTCCCATCTCGGCGATCTTCAGGCCGAAGAGCTTCTTCTCGTAGCGCGAGTCGACCTGGACTTCCGGGATCTCGATGTAGGGGCTCACCGGATCGAACGCGATCACGCCGCCGCGATCGATCACGCCACTGCGGAACTCGACCGAGGAGAGATGCCCCTCCCCGACGGCGCGGAAGCTCATGATGAAGCGGAGCGCCCCATCCTCCACGGCGCTCTGATCCGGGTGCGGCACGATCGACGGGTTGAACATCGCGGCCGCGCTGATGGCGTACTCATGGGTGAAGAAGGCGCCGAGCAGAAGCTCCCGCTCCGGCGAGAGCGCGACTCCCTCCGGCAGATGCGGGGCGATCATCCGGAAGTGCTTCAGCAGCGAGTCCCGGAACCGGCGGTGCCTATGCCCGAACTCCTGGAAGATCCGATCGAGCTCGGCGATCACCGTCTCGTCGCTCAGGCCGAGCACCCGGTCGATGACATGCCCGAGCCGACGGTCTCCCCCCGGCCGATAGAACTTCGTGATGACGCGCGTGTGCTCCGGAAGGAAGCGCTCGGCGCGTCGCCTGACGTGAAACCGTGATGTCGTGACTTCCATCGAACTGCGTTGAGCTTCTGCGTTCCCCTCGAGCGCCGGCCGGATCACAGCGCCGGCCTCGACGATTCAAGACAGAGATCGACCAGATCGTCGATCCGCGCCGTGCCGACGCACATCACCGTGTCGGCTCCTCCCCAGTAGATCTTCACCGTCCCATCCTCCTCCGGCACCGCGCCGCAGGTGAAGACCACGTTGTGCACGTAGCCCACCAGCTCCCACGGCGCCTCCGGCTGCAGGATGAACTCGTCGGCGACCGCGATCACGCGGGAGGGATCCTCCAGATCGTGCAGCGCCACGCCGAGCCGATAGACCGAGCCGTCCATGGTCGGGAAGACGCCGTGATAGATGTGGAGCCAGCCCCGATCGGTCCGGATCGGGGTCGCCCCCGGCCCGATCTTCATCTCGTCCCAGTGATACTGCACCGGCTTCATCACCAGCCGCGAATCTCCCCAGTGGATCAGATCGGGAGAATAGGAGATCCAGATCGACCAGGGAGATATCTCCGAATGGGGCCGATCGAGCCGGGCCCAACGGCCGCCGATCTTCTCCGGAAAGATCACCACGTTCCGGTAGTCCGCCTCGGTGATCAGCGCCACGCGCTCCACGCTCCGGAAATCCCGCGTGCGGGCCAGCGCCACCCGGACGCCGTGGCGTGAATAGGCGCTGTAGGTGAGCAGATATTCGCCGTCGATCGGACAGATCCGAAGGTCCTCCACGCCGTACTCCTCGTACTCGGCGAAGATCCCCTCGGCCGCCGGCACCAGGAACGGCTCCGGGTGCACGGTGAAGTCGTAGCCGTCGTCGCTCTCGGCCAGGCCGATGATCGAGCGGCCGTTGTGCCGGTGCGAGCGGAAGAGCATCACGTACCGGCCGTCGTGCCGGGCCACGCCGGCATTGTGTACCGTCACCACCGGATAGGGAACGTGATCCCGCGTCAGGATCGGATTCCCCTCATGGCGATGTACGATCGGATATCGCATCATCATCCTCCCGAAATCAATTCCCAACGGAGCGTCCCTCCACGCCATGCGCGGCATCGGTTTGCGCTGCATCGGTTTGCGCTGCATCGGCGCCCGCCACATCGGTTTGCGCGGCGTCGGCAGCCGCCGCGCCGACACACGAAACCTCGGCTCTCGATGCCTTGCCACGCGAGGCGCGCTTCGGCCCCCGCTCCAGCATGCGCTCGTAGACCGCGATGTAGTCGCGCGCCATGCGGTCGGCGCTGAAGCACTCCTCTACTCGCGCGCGCGGCTGCCGCCGGTCGAGCGCGTCGACCCCGGCCAGCGCGTCGATCATCTCCTCGACGTCATCGACCAGGAACCCGTCCACCCCATCCCGGATGATCTCCGGCATGCTCCCCTTGTCGAAGGCGATCACCGGGGTGCCGCAGGCCATCGCCTCGACCACCGAAAGTCCGAACGGCTCGCGGAAGCCGATCGGATGGAGGAGCGCGCGCGCGCCTCCCAGGAGCTCATCGCGCCGATCGGGCCCGACGCTCCCGAGGTAGACGATCGTTTCGTCGTCAAGGAACGGCTCGACCCATCGCTCGAAATATTCCCGATCGTGCACGATCCCGGCCATCATCAGACGCTGGCCGGTGCGGCGCGCCACCTCCACCGCCTCGCGTGCTCCCTTGTCGGGATGAATGCGCGAGAAATAGAGAAGATAGTCGCCCGGCTCGCGGCGCGGCGTGAAGCTCTCGACGTCGATGCCGTGATGGATCGTGGCGATATACTCCAGATCCGGCGCGCGATCGGCGTCGCTGATCGAGACATAATCGGTCGTGTCCGCGTATTCGCGGTAGACGGGGAGGATACGTGGGGAGGAAAAGCCGTGGATGGTCGTGACCACCGGCGTGGCGACCAGACGGCTGTAGCTGAGGGGGATGAAATCGAACTGATTATGGATGAGATCGAACTCCGCCGCGCTCTCGAATACCTGGGCGATATGGAGCGAGCGCCAGACGTTGGCGTCGACGGAGGGATCCTCCTCGTAGCCGGCCGGCGCCACGGCGCGCAGCGTGCCGCGCGTGGCGGAATCGGCCGTGGCGAACAGCGTCACGTCGACGCCGCGCGCCAGCAATGCCTCGGTAAGAAGCGACGTCACACGCTCCCACGGACCGTAGTGCCGTGGAGGGGTGCGCCAGGCAATCGGGGCGAGCATCGCGATGCGCAATCTGAGCTCCTTTGAGTCGATCAATCGTTGCTCACGTCGTACCGTCGCCGGCCGGTCCGGGGGAGCACCGGCGTGGAGATTCGAGCTCCGGATTCCACGCGCCAACGCTCCCGGGCTCCGCGAGTCTCGGGCCTCCGGAGCCGGGCGGCATCGATGCACGCACGGCGTCGCCGCGGCCGGGTGCGGTCGCGGGATGTCGTGCGAGCCACGTCAGGCGGACCGCGTCAAGCGAACCACCTCAGGCGAACCACCTCAGGCATGCCCGCATGGGGCGTGCCATCCTCATGTACGATCCTCACCGCGCCGCATGCAAACGCGCGGCCGTCGGGAAAACGGTCGCGCGCGCGCTTCGGGCGGCCGATCATCTCACATCTGCTGGCGGGCCCCACCCTGCATGCTTCCCTGGCTCGTGTGCCAGAACAGGCGCGGCTCCGCGGTCGTCGTGCTCCGGACCGGCGAGGTGGTCTGACGGACGAACAGGCGCGGACGCTCCGGAACGCGGAGATCCTCGAAGAGCTTCACGTAATCGGCCGCGACATTTCCCCAGGTCATCCGCTGGCAGTACTCGAAGGCGCGGCGCCCCATCGTCAGGCGTGCCTCCTCGTCGCCGGCCAGCTCGATGATGGCGCGCGAGAGCTCCGACGGGGAGCGGAAATCGACGAGGCGGCCACGATCATCGCCGAGCAGGTCGCAGGCGTACCAATAGCGGGTGGCGACCACGGCGCGTCCCATGCCGGCGGCGTAAGCGAGCGTTCCGCTGGAGATCTGGTCGCGGTTCGGATACGGCGTAACGTAGATGTCGCAGGCCTGGAGATACTCCCGCAGCTCGTCGCGCTCGAGATACTTGTCGTGGAACACCACGTTCTCCTCGAGCCCGAGCTCCTTGACGCGGCGCTGGAGCCGCATCCGGTATTCTTCTCCCTGATGCGCCTTCACGCCGGGATGCGTGGCGCCGACGATCATGTAGAGCACGTTCGGATGCGCGGCGACGATCGCCGGCATCGCCTCGATCATATCCTCGATCCCCTTGCTCGGCCCGATCAGCCCGAAGGTCATGATCACGGTCCGCCCCTCGATGCCGAAGCGACGCTTGTGGAGCTCCGGGTTGGCGAAGGTGAAGTCCGGGATGCCGTGGGGAATCAGGTGAATCTTCTCGATCGGGGCGCTGTAGGTCTTGCACAGCAGCGAGACGGCGCGCGGCGTAAGGCCCACGACGGCGCTGGAGGCCTCGATCAGCTCGATCGTCCGCTGACGGTAGGCCGGCTCCGGCTCGGCCAGCACCGTGTGGAGCGCGGTCACCACCGGCTTGCGCACGGCGCGCATCAGGTCGAGGATATGGCTCCCCTCCTCCCCGCCGAACAGACCGAACTCATGCTGCACGCAGACCGCGTCGACGCCGGAAGCGTTGATGAAGTCGGCCGCGGCGCGGAAGGCATTCCGGCTGTTGCGCGGAATCCTGAGCGCGACCTCGCTCGGATAGAGAAAGGCGTTCGGCGTTTCGCTGACGGCCAGCACGTTCACGTTCTCCGGCCCTACCTGGTCCACCGTGGCCACCGCCAGATCCTGCGTGAATGTGGCCAGCCCGCACTGCTGCGGAGCGTAGGACGAGATATAGGCAACGCGGGGACCGCGGTCTCTGCTGACAAAGCTGTTCTTCATGATTCCCTGCCTCGATGGTCTGATATCTGTGCTGTGCCGGGGGACATCGTTACGGTTCGGGGATATTCAACCCCGACGTAGCGATCACCAGAACCGTGCCATCACGAAATCACGCTGAATCCTACGCCGTTCCCGCCCCTTGCCGTTTCGATCCTGGCATCCGTTCCCCGTCGAGATCTCCATGAACGAAACGAGGCATGCCACTCTGCGTGGCATGCCTCGTCGGTGACGGAATCGTGATATCGGATCGGGAACGTCCCACCGCGCCGGGAGTATCCCTTGGCTCGGGGGAGCACCGGAGCGGCCGCGGCCTTCCCCGCGGCTTTCCCCGCGGCTTTCCCCGCGGCTTTCCCCGCGGCTTTCCCGCGGCGGCGGGATCAGTGCGCCTCGGGACCGATCATCTTCTCCGGACGGACCCAGTCGGTGAACTGCTCGTCGGTGAGCAGCCCCAGATCGAGCGCCGCCTGGCGGAGGGTCGTCCCCTCCTTGTGCGCCTTCTTGGCGATCTTGGCCGCGTTGTCGTAGCCGATGTGATGATTCAGCGCCGTGACCAGCATCAGCGAGTTTTCCAGGTGCTTCCTGATCCCCTCCGGGTTCGGCTCCAGGCCGACCGCGCAGTGCTCGTTGAAGCTCTCGCAGGCATCTCCCAGCAGACGGACCGAGTTGAGGAAGTTGAAGATGATCACCGGCTTGAAGACGTTCAGCTCGAAGTTGCCGGACATGCCGCCGACGTTGATCGCCACGTCGTTGCCGATCACCTGGGCGCAGACCATCGTCATCGCCTCCGACTGGGTCGGGTTCACCTTGCCGGGCATGATCGAGCTCCCCGGCTCGTTCTCCGGGATCGAGATCTCGCCGATGCCGCTGCGCGGGCCGGAGGCAAGCCAGCGGACATCGTTGGCGATCTTCATCAGTGAGGAGGCAAGCGTCTTGAGCGCGCCGGAGGCGAACACGAGCGCGTCGTGCGCGGCGAGCGCCTCGAACTTGTTCGGCGCGCTCCGGAACGGCAGCCCGCTGATCTCGGCGATCCGGGCGGCGGCGCGCTCGGCGAACTCCGGATGCGTGTTCAGGCCGGTGCCGACCGCGGTGCCGCCGAGGGCCAGCTCGTAGAGCCCGTCCAGCGCGAACTCGATCCGCTTCAGATCGTTGTCCAGCTGCTGCACCCAGCCGGAGATCTCCTGGCCGAGCGTCAGCGGCGTGGCATCCATCAGGTGGGTGCGGCCGATCTTCACCACGTTCATGAACTCGGCGCTCTTGGCCGCGAACGTATCGCGCAGCGAGCGGACGCGCGGCACCAGGTGGCGCACCACCCGCTCGGCCGCGGCGATGTGCATCGCCGTCGGGAACGTGTCGTTGGAGGACTGCGCCTTGTTGACGTCGTCGTTCGGGTGGATCGGCTTCTTGGAGCCGAGCTCGCCGCCGGCCATCTCGATGGCGCGGTTGGAGATCACCTCGTTGGCGTTCATGTTCGTCTGGGTGCCGCTGCCGGTCTGCCAGATCACCAGCGGGAAATGCTCGTCCAGGCGGCCATCGATCACCTCGTCGGCGGCGCGGACGATCAGGTCTGCCTTCTCGGCCGGCATCAGCCCAAGCTCCTGGTTGGTGATGGCCGCGGCCTTCTTCAGGATGCCGAGCGCGCGGATCATCTCACGCGGGAAGCGGTCTCCGCCGATCTTGAAGTTGTGCAGGGAGCGGGCGGTCTGCGCGCCGTAGTACCGGTCGGCCGGCACCTCGATCTCCCCCATCGTATCACGTTCGATCCTGTTATTCATCGCTGTGCGAATGTCTTCTGGTTGATGTTCGAACCGATGTCCGAATCCTGAGCCGGCAAATATCGGGATTCCCCGGCACCCGGCTGAGCCCCGCTATCAACGATCTCCGTCGCCATCCTCATCGCCATGATCATCACCGGCCCCGCCCCCCGGCATCGGCCGCTCCCAGCGGACGCCGTAGAGAAGCCTGCCGGGTGGGACCGCGCCGACGATCCGCGAGCTGAAACCGACCCGCTCGAAGAATGGGACCCGATCCTCGGCGCAGCGCGCGTCGATCCGGAGCGGCGTCAGCATCGAAATGGCGGCGCGCAGCAGACCGCCCCCAACGCCGCGGCGGCGCGCGGCGGGATGGACATACAGGTGAAGGATGGTCCCCGAGACATCGGGCGCCATCTCGATCCCGAGCAGGCCGAGCAGCTCCCCTTGCTCGTCGAGCGCGCCGATCAGCCGCGCCCGCTCCTGGCCGGCGTAGCGCTCGAGCGTCGCCTCCAGCATGTCGTCGTCGAGATCGCCGGCCGCGGCCAGCATCGCGCCGAGGGCTTCCTCCTCCAGGTGCTCGCGCGCGTCGAAGAAGTGAATCGCCATCATCCTGCTCCTCTGGTTCGGGTTCGTCCACGTCGGCCGTGACGCATCAGTCGAGCAGCGCCTTGGCGGCCTCCTCGCCGGTCACCACCGCCCCCTCCATGAAGCCCTGCCAGTCGGCCAGATGCTCCCCGGCGAAGAGCACCTTGCCGTGCGGACGCGCCAGGATCGGGCGGATCGTGAACCACTGTCCGGGACGGTAGAGCGCGTAGGCGCCGGCGGAATACCGGTCCCGCTGCCAGGCATACGAGACGATACCCCGCGCGAGCGACGGGGCCCGCGGCTCCATCGACGCCAGATCGGCGGTGATGAGGGCGGTGCGACGCGGGTCGTCCTGCGCGGCCAGCACGTCCGCCTTGTCGCCGACGGCGTAGCTGGTGAGGATCCCCTGCGGGCCGGGCTGCCCCTTGGTGGTGTGGAAGTAGTAATGCGAGGTGACGTCGGAGACGAGGGAGAAATCCTCGGCGCGCCAGAACCGCTCATCGTAGAGCACCTGGCTCTTGATGATCCGGCTGTACAGGAGCTGATCGGCGGCGGCGCGCTGCTCCTCCGGCAGCGGCGGATCGAAGCGGATGGCGCCGAGCGCGTGCGTCGGGACCGTGCAGATGCAGGCGTCCGCGCTCCAGGACGCCTCCCCGGAGGTCACGGTGACGCGCCCGCGCTTCTGCGTGATGCTCTCGACCGGACGCCCGAGCAGGATCGACTCCACGCCGACGCGGCGGGCAAGCTCCTCGATCAGCCGGGAGTTTCCCCCCTCGATCCGATAATCCATCTCGTTGGCCGGGCTCGACTCGAAGTACTCGGAGGCCGCGGCGTAGGCGGAGACGTGGCGGATCGATTCGCCGAAGTCGGTGCTGTCGAACAGATCGCGCAGGAGAAGATCATCCTCCGGGAACCCGATCTTCTCGAGCCAGGTCCACCAGTCGTAGCGATCCAGTCGTCGGCGATCGGACTCCTTGAAGCGATGGAACTCGCCGCGGAACCGCTCGAATGCCGCGGTCGCCTCCGGCGAGAACCGCCATTGATCGGGAGCCAGATAGTGGCCGTTCCTGAGCAGAGAGCTGGCGAAGCGGTGGTCCTTGAGGGGGAGTCCGAAGGTGGCGCAGAGCTCCTTGATCCGCTCGTGGCTCTCACCCACCCACTCGGCGCCGAGCTCGCAGACGAGCGCGGGGTTCTGCGGCGGGCGGTGGCTGAAGACGCGTCCCCCGGTCCGTTGCCTCGCCTCGAGCACCGTCACGCTCCATCCGGCGCGCTTGAGCGTGTAGGCGGCGGCAAGCCCGGCCAGACCGGCGCCGATAACGACGCAGCTCGGCGTGCCGCGTGCCAGCACGCTGCCGAACAGCAACGGGGAGCCCGCGGCCAGCACCGCGCCCCCCTTCAGAAACTCTCGACGTGTGATCATCTTCCGACGGGACGATGTGAACGGATCGCCCCGCCGGCGCGGGGCGGCGGAAGATAGTCAGAGGCGGGGCTTCGGCGGAACGGTGGGATCGCTCGAATCGCGAATCAGACGTCGGCGCCGCGAGCGCTCCGATGCGTCTCGATCCGGTCCGGGCTGCCGGCGCCGAAGGGGGCTATCGCCACCATCCGGCCGTTCGGAAGCTCCGCGATGCCGAGCCCGGTGACGCCGACGGTGAACGGCGTGAACGATTCCAGCGCCGACGCGACCGCGCGCGGCACCACGGCATCATCGAGGTGCATCGCGAGTGTACAATGCGGAACCCAGGAGTCGCGGAGGTAATTCTTCCAGACGCCGGTCACCGCCCCGTCCAGGCAGGTGAGCAACCGGTCGTGGAGCGACAGAAGCGCGCGCGTTGTCGCCAGGCCGACGAAGGTGACGCCGCGCTCGCCGGAGAAGACGCCGATATGGGTCGCGGTGATCGCGAACGGCGCCATGCCGGAGGCCAGCTCAGACAGGGCGCGGCGCGCGTGCGTCTGCTCGATGTCGTCGGCCACGAGGAGCGTGACATGGGGTGGAATGCCGAGATCGATCATCTCGCTGGTGACCCGATCCTCGGCCAGATGACGCCAGAGTCGGGCAAGCTGACGCTCTCCCTCGGCGTCGAGATGTATGGTAACCGCGTAGGACATCTCACGAGCTCCGTGCTTTCAATGACGCCGCCGGGGCGGCAACGATAGCGCGGACGTCGCACAACGCCCGCGCCATCGAAGTCCGATCAAATCGCGTACCCGGAAGAGCGCCCGCGCTATCCGATCCGGAAGCTGCGCATGCTGCCGCCGGAGATCAGCTCCTCGTAGGTGTGAACGATCTTCTCCCCAGGCTCGGCAAGCGCCAGCGTGTAGATCAGCGGCACGTAATGGTCCACCGTCGGCACGGCCAGGCGCGCCACGCTCCCCTGACTCTCGTAATCGACCAGGCTTTTGAAGTCGCCATCGTCGATCCGTCCCTTCACCCACGTGTCGAACTCCACGTTCCAGTCGTACGGCGACTGGTCCCTCTTCGCGAACCAGAGGCGGAGATTGTGGACGATGTTGCCGCTGCCGATCACCAGCACTCCCTTGCGGCGCAGCTCCTTCAGGCGCGCGGCCAGATCGAAGTGATACGACATCGGCCGGTAGTAATCGATCGAGAGCTGGAAGACCGGGATATCGGCGCCGGGAAAAAGATGCTTCAGCACCGTCCAGGAACCGTGGTCGAGCCCCCACTCCGAATCCTCCACCGCCTCCGGGATCAGCCGCTTCACCTCACGCGCGTATTCCGGAGAGCCGGGGGCGGGATAGACCACCTTGTAGAGCTCCTCCGGAAAGCCGCCGAAGTCGTGGATCGTCTCCGGCTTCGTGGTCGTCGCCACCGCCGTGCCCCGCGTGAGCCAGTGCGCCGAGACCACCAGGATGGCGTTCGGGCGGGTCTCCACCCCTTCTCCCATGCGGGTCAGGGCGCGGGTGAACGGGTTGTCGAGAATCGCGTTCATCGGGCTGCCGTGGCCGATGAAAAGCACCGGCATCGGCGCGGTGGCGCCGAGTCCGTCGGCGACGTTTCTGAGATCGTTGAGGTTCATGGTTGCCAGTGCCGCCGGCGCGAGCGCGGCGGCATGAAGAAAGGTTCGTCGTTGCATCGCGGTTCGGATACGTCACGTGCTCCCCGGCCGGATGACCGACGCCGGCCATCGCCATACTCCGACGGCCGGGCGTCCCACCATGGCGACGGGAGGAGAGCAATTTAATTGTTGCAACGAATAATCGAACGCGTGACATATCCGGATCGTCGTCGTCCCGGGCACGTTGCCGGGACGACGACGACGGAATGGTCATCGCTGCTCAGTGCACCACGTCGGGGCGGAGCATCTTCTCGATCTCCTCGATATGCTGGCTCTCCTCCATGATCTGCTGCTCCAGGAACACCCGAAGGCCGAGGTTGGAGTCGTCGATCGACTTGAGCAGGTCGGCGTAGAGGTCGAAGGTATCGCGCTCGAGCTTCAGCGCCACGCGGAGCATTCCGTCGAGCGAATCGAACTTGGGCGGGAACATTCCCTTGGCCGGCTCGGTCACCGGATCGCCGCCATAGTAGATGATCTTGTCACCGACCAGCGTCGCGTGGGCAACTCCCTCGTTGGCCTGCGACCGGAGCCATCCGACGATCGGGATACGGGCGTGGCCGTAGATGTAGAAGGAATAGTGGAGATACATCAGCGTCCCGGCCAGCTCATTGGCAAGGATCTCATTGAGGCGATCGCAGATCTTCTCGTTGGACATACGGTTCTCGCCGTTTCTATGTCTGTTATGCCGTCCGATCGGGCCCGAGGACGGCGTGATTGGCGCGGAAGATAGCGATAGACGCGTATGAACAAAACAAGCAGCCGCGCCGGAGCCATCCCCGACGCGGCCGGAGCATCGTCTCGCCGCACCATGGCACGTGGCGCTGTCGAGCGCTCGGGCAAGGGGGGATCAGTTCCGACGGATCGCGGAGAAGGCGCCGGCAACGCTCACGGGCAGCGGGTTGCCGCGCGCCAACATCATCCCACGGTAGGTTCCCTCTATCCTCTCTCCCACCGCGCCGAGCCTGGTGATGGTCGTGGATCCCTCCATCGATCGGTAGGTCCATGCCCCATCCGTGGGGATCGTTATCGCCACCTCGCTGCGCGAGAGGGAATCGTCCGACCAGCGGAACGTGCCGAGCGCGACCGGATGCGTGATGGCGATCTCCACGGAGGCACGCCCTCCACGCAGCAGACCGTCCTGCCGGATGCTCGTGAATATCAGCGGCGCCTGCTCGGCCACGAGCGACGCGCTGCTGTCCGAGGTGAAGCTCGCGGCGTTCATGCCGTTGCCGCTGATGGCGAACCCGTCGGCGCCGGCGTATGTGGGAATGGGAGGATACGTCGAATACGTCTCGTCGATCGGGTCGTGTGGCTGGGAGTCTCCGCAGGATGCGAGCATCGCCGTCGCGGCGGCAAGGAGGATGAGCCGTGTTGTGCGCATGTGGTTCCCTCGATGATGGTGCGGGTCCGTGGCGCGCGCCGACCCACGGCGACGCGACGTCCGAGCATGGTGGAGCGCTCGTCTCAATGAAGCTCCGATATCCGTGGTTGAAGCGGGAGGCGCGCGGAAGCGGAAACGGTGTCACCGGGCGCGCCGGCTCCCATCGGGAGCGGGGCGAACGTAGGAAGGATGCCGCGTGATGGGCAATGGCGGATTCCGGTACTGTCGTGTCAGCAGCGCGATGTCGGACGGCGACGAGCGTGATGATCCGCCGCGTGGCGATGTGATGCGTTGTGCCGCGTCCGGGAACGTACGGCGCTCGGGAGATGACGAGCGTGGCGTGAAAGCACAAGCCTCCGGAGCCGCATTCTGCGCCCCCGGAGGCTCGATGTAACAGAGAGAACGAGATGTCGGCGCGACCGGGCTCAGGCCTCGGCGGCGCTGGTCTTCACCACGCCGAGCTCGCGGCCGATCTTGGTGAAGGCCTCCACGGCGCGGTCGAGCTGATCGCGGTCATGGCCGGCGGAGATCTGCACGCGGATGCGCGCCTGTCCCTTCGGCACCACCGGATAGAAGAAGCCGATCACGTAGATCCCCTCGGCCAGCAGTCCGTCGGCGAAGCGCTGCGCCAGCGGGGCGTCGTAGAGCATGATCGGGACGATCGGGTGCTCGCCGGGGATGATGTCGAAGCCGGCGTCGGTCATCTTCTCGCGGAAGTAGCGGGTGTTCTCCTCGAGCTTGTCGCGCAGCTCGGTGGTCTCCGAGAGCATGTCGATCACCGCGATGCTGGCGCCGACGACCATCGGCGGCAGGGAGTTCGAGAAGAGATAGGGACGGGAGCGCTGGCGGAGCATGTCGATGATCTCCTTGCGTCCGGTCGTGTAGCCGCCGATGGCGCCGCCGAGCGCCTTGCCGAGGGTGCTGGTGATGATGTCCACGCGCCCCATGGCATTGCAGTGCTCGATCGATCCGCGGCCGGTCTTCCCCATGAATCCGGTGGCATGCGACTCGTCGACCATCACCAGCGCGCCGTACTTCTCGGCCAGGTCGCAGACCTTGTCGATCGGGGCGATGATGCCGTCCATCGAGAAGACGCCGTCGGTGGCGATGATCTTCTGAACGGCGCCGTCGGCGGTCGCCTGCTGAAGCTGGCGCTCGAGATCGGCCATGTCGGCGTTGGCGTAGCGATAGCGCTTGGCCTTGCAGAGGCGGACGCCGTCGATGATCGAGGCATGGTTGAGCGAGTCGGAGATGATCGCGTCGTTCTCGCCGAGCAGCGGCTCGAAGACGCCGCCGTTGGCGTCGAAGCAGGCGGCGTAGAGGATGGTATCGTCGGTGCCGTGGAACTCGGCGAGCTTCCGCTCCAGCTCCTTGTGCAGATCCTGGGTGCCGCAGATGAAGCGGACCGAGCTCATGCCGTAGCCGTGGGAATCGAGCGCCTTGTGCGCCGCCTCGATCACGCGCGGATGGGAGCTGAGCCCGAGATAATTGTTCGCGCAGAAATTCAGGACGGGACGATCGAGTCCCTCGACCGTGATCTCGGCCCCCTGCGGCGAGGTGATCACCCGTTCACGCTTGTAGAGGCCGGCTTCCTGGATGCTGGCGAGCTCCTGCTGGAGCGGCCCTTTCATTGTATCGAACATGACCGTCGGATTTGAGGTTCGAGAAAGAGAATCGAGCGGGCGAAGTTACGAAATCCGTCCCGCCCCTCCTCCCCGCGCCGATCCCCCAGCTCCGGCTCCAGGGATACCAGCTTCGGAGACTCCGGCTCCGGGTGCTTACGCCGCAACTGTATCGGCCGCCACCGCGCGCTCCGAGATTTCCTGGTAGTTTCGTGCGTGGCTATGCGCGGCGGCGGCCGCCGCGCGGGTCGTTCATGCCGCGACGGGGCACGTTCAGGCTTCGTCGCGCGCCGCTTCTTCCATTCAATCTCACCTTCGATCATGATCGAGCTGGTCCGATCGGCCCTCATCGCGCAGTATGGCGCGGGGCTGAGCATGTTCGCCAACGCCGTCACGCCGGCCGAGCTCTGGGTATCGAGCGTCGGAACCTCGCCGTTCTCGCACATCGCGTATCACGCGCTGTACTTCACCGATCTCTACCTCTCGCGCAACGAGGCGTCGTTCACCGAACAGCCGTTTCACCTGGAGGCCGCCGTGGAGCTTCGCCGCGACCCGGCACGACCGGAGGAGAACGCGCCGTGCGACAAGGAGCTGCTCCTCGCCTATATCGATCACTGCCGGAACAAGGTCGTGGAGACGATAATGAGTGAGACCGAGGCTACCCTCGCCGGACCGGGGGGCTTCTGGCACGGCGACATGCCGCGGCTGGAGCTGCACCTCTACAACATCCGCCATCTCCAGCACCATACCGGCCAGCTCGCCACGGCGCTCCGTTCGCACCAGGATACCGGCACGCGCTGGGTCGGTACCACGGCGCCACGTCCCTGATCGGACCCGCCGGAGTGCCGCGCCGCGCACCTTCGCCCGGAGGCCGGCTCGTGGACGTCCCATTGCGTGATCCCGCCACGGGACGAACGAATCCGGTCATCGGGGGATGGGGACGGCTTCCCGACATCGCCCGAGAGAACCGGACCGGGCCGCATGCCGTCACGGCGTCCGAACCCGGGCACGCCGGAGGGCCCGGAACGGCCGACCCTCCGGCGTGGGGTTCCCTTGCGGGGGTGACCCGAACCGGCGTACATTGGCGGGTCATGAACAATCCGATCGATCAGCCCCCCGTCAGCCGCGTCAGCTTTTCTCTTCCGACCCCGAATGGCGAGGTTCTCTCCTGCGACGCCCGGTTTCCGGACGGCTCCGGGGAACTGCCGGCCGTCATCTTCGTTCACGGCTTCAAGGGCTTCAAGGACTGGGGCTCGATCCCCCATATCTGCGAGTCGCTGGCCCGGCGCGGATTCTATGTCGTCTCCTTCAACTTCAGCCACAACGGCGTGGAGGGGAACAGTCAGGAGTTCACCAGGCTCGACCGGTTCGAGCGGAACACGTTCAGCCGGGAGGTCGACGAGCTGGAGGCGGTGATCGATCAGGTCGCCACCGGGGAGCTTCCCCGGCGCGAGCGGGCCTCGCGCGAGCGGATCGGGTTGCTCGGCCACTCCCGCGGCGGCGGCATCGCGCTGCTGGCCGCGGCCGAAAGCCCCCGCGTCCGCTCGGTGACGGTCTGGGCATCGGTGAGCGACTTCAACCGCTACACCGACCGGCAGAAGGAGATCTGGCGCGCGGCCGGCGTGTTCGAGACGAAGAACATGCGGACAGGCCAGATCATGCCGCTCGGCGTGGGACTGCTCGAGGATCTGGAGCTGAACACGGCCCGCCTGGACATCGGTTCGGCCGCGGCGCGGCTGGCCCGGCCGCTGCTGATCCTCCACGGCGAACAGGATCTCACCGTTCGCCTCGAGGATGGGGAGCGACTTGCCTCGCTGGCCGATCCGGCGCTGACCGAGCTCGAGAAGATTCCCCGGACCAATCACACCTTCGGCGCCGTTCATCCGTTCGCCGGGACCAACGAGGTCCTGGAGCACGCGATCGATCGTACGACCACGTTTTTCACAAACACTCTTGCCTGACGGCAGGATATCCCGCGAGGAGAGCCACGCGACTCCTCCGGATGCCCTCCCCCGCGGCGGGAACGCCATCGGGACCATGACCGGCGTCCCCGGCGATGCCTCCGGAAGGGTGGCCGGGACGGCCGCTTCGATTGCTTCCTCATTCTCCGCTCACGCCATGCAGCGTATCACACGTTTCCTCGCACCGGCTCTGCTCGCGGTGCTCATGGGGCTTGCCCCCACCGGCGGGGCCCGCGCCCAGAGCCTTCCCCCCTATGTCCTCCAGGGACTCGATTCCGCGCTCGCCTCGATCTTCATGACGCGGGCGGACCTGACGATGCGGTGGGATATCACGCCGAACGACTACCATCGCCTCTCGACGATCAAGCGCCTGTTCGGCTCCCCGCTGGACTGCTTCTCGCTGGCCGACACGCTCGGGACGATCGGCTTCGCCGGCTATGACGAGCCTGGGATGCTCTTCACCAACTTCAGCCGCCTGCTCGATCTCGACGGCAACCTGGTGGCGCAGACGCGGCCGCTGGTCAACGATCAGGAGATCCGGGTCCTCTCGAAGATCAACCTGGACTCGATGGATTTCGGCGCGGCCACCATCCTCCGGCGCTTCCTCTCCCTGGCGCTGGCCACCGACGTGAAGGTACTGAGCAACCGGGGCACGATGACCCCGGATCAGCTCCAGCGTCTGATCGATTACTCCGACAGCCTCGTGCTCGAATCCTCCGAGGATGCCGATGCCTCGCTCGTGGAGCTGAAGGCGGCCGAGCGCTACGGACTGGCCCGCGCCAAGCAGTTCTTCAACAAGGACGCGCGCGGCCTCGAATACCAGAGCCTCCTCAGCCCCGGCGTGGGACTCTTCCTCTTTGCCCTGGAGTCCGCACGGGCGATGACCCCGGAAGCGGAGAACTACGGCAAGTCGTTCAAGACCCGCGTCTGGAACACGCCGCAGGGACGGATCGCGCTCGGCGGCCCCGGAGACGACATCTACGACGGCGACTACTTTCTGATCGTCGACGTCGGCGGCAACGACATCTACAAGCCGGCCAGGAAGACCAAGCGCCAGGCGGCCGAGCGGACCACGACGCTGATCGTCGACTTCAACGGCAACGACACCTATATCGGCAACGACTACGATTTCGGCGGCACCCTCTTCGGCGCCTCCACGATCATCGACCTGAAGGGGGACGACAATTACACGGCGGGGAACTTCTCCCTCGGCTGCGGCTACTTCGGCGTCGGCGTGATCTACGACGGCGAGGGGAGCGATCACTACAGCGGCGGGACCTGCGTCGAGGGAGCCGGCCTGTTCGGCATCGGCGCGATCTTCGACGGCAAGGGGAACGACGTCTACACCGCCCACTTCGAGTCGCAGGGCTTCGGCTACACCCGCGGCATCGGCGCGATCATCGAGCATGGCGGCAACGATACCTACCTGGCTGCCTCCCCCTACACCGACTACCTCCGCTACTCCGATCACTACGAGACCTTCTGCCAGGGTGCCGCCTTCGGCTATCGGAACGTTGCCTCCGGAGGCTTCGGCATCATCGCCGACAGCGCCGGCAACGACACCTACGTCTGCGACATCTTCGGACAGGGAACCGCCTACTGGTACGGCTTCGGCGTGCTGGCCGACGGCAAGGGGAACGACAGCTATACCGCCTATCAGTATGCCCAGGGGGCCGGCATCCATCTGGCCTTCGGCACCCTGATCGACCGCTCCGGCGACGACAACTACGTCTCGCACGGCGTTTCGCAGGGGTGCGGCCACGACATCGGTTTCGGCGGACTCTACGACAAGAACGGCAACGACAACTACGTGGTGGAATCCCTCTCGCTCGGCGGCGGCAACGCCGACGCCATCTCGGTCTTCATCGACGGCGGAGGGAACGACGGCTACATCGCCCGCGTGGACAACACGCTCGGCTACAGCGATATCCGCCGCGAGTATGGCATGATGGGCATCTTCCTCGACCTTCAGGGGAAGGATTTCTACGGCACCACGCGCGGCGCCAACAACTCGGTCTGGACCGGCAACTACTACGGCGCCGGCCTCGACGCCGAGCTTCGCCCGAAGGACGAGGTCGACCCCGAGGCGCCGGCGGAGCCGACCAAATCGAAGGAGCAGATCGAGGCCGAGCTCGGCAAGGACATGGAGACGCTCTTCACGCAGGCCTCCGCCGCGCCGCAGAAGTACCAGTATATCGTCGAGCCGGCCCGCAAGCGGATGGTCGAGCGCGCCGACGAGGCGCTCCCCTATCTCCTTGGCCAGCTCGACAGCGAATCGCCGCGCGAGCGTCTGGCGCTCGGGACCATCCTGCCGAGGATCGGGGCGCGGGCCATGGGGCCGCTGATCGATACCGTGCGCCATGGCGAGCGCTCCCGCGTTTCGATGGCGGTCTTCACGCTCGGCGAGATGCGCGACTCGGCCGCCGCCGAGGTGCTCGGCGAAAAGCTGGTGGATACGGCCGACATGCGGATCCGGGTGGCCGCCGGCGAGGCGATCCTGAAGCTGAAGAGTGCCGGCCCGGCCCGCGAGTATCTGCGCCGCGCGCTCAAGGACACGGTGGAGCTGGTCCGCGGTTATGCCGCGCGCGCGCTCAGCCGGATCGCCGACACGTCCGACTTCGCGCTGCTGATGCCGCTGCTGAACGATCCCAACCAGATGGTCCGCTATCAGGTGCAGCTCGGCCTTCGCGGGCGCACGCCGGACAGCCTTCGCGCCATCTACACGCAGGCGCTGCTGGCCGAGCGCAAGGGCTTCTCCTACGATCTGCTCTACGCGCTGGCCACCTCGGTCAAGAACGAGGAGAGCCGCGAGATGATCCTCGACGGGCTGCTGAAGGATCCCTCCCCCCGCGTCCGCGCCGGCGGCGTCCGCCTGGCGCTCGAGTGGAACGACGAAGCGTCGATCCGGCGCGCGGCGGATCTGAAGGCCGACGAGAACAACTCCCTCGTCCTCTTCGAGCTGGACAAGATCCCCGACCCGAAGCACACCTCGAAGCGGGAGCTGAAGAAGTGGATCGAGGATCGGGACAAGGCACTCGGACGTACTCCTCCGGCCGACGAGGCGGAGAAGGACACGAAGAAGAGCGGCAAGAAGAAACGGTCATGACGCACGCGGGGCCGGCATCGCCAGAAGGGATGCCGGCCCCGTTCGCATGATGGCGCGCCGATCTCGAACGATCGGAAGCGCGATCCGGCATCGAAGCACGAACGGCCGCCTCCCCAGGGAGCGCGGCCGTTCTCGTGATCGCCATCGATGTTCACTTCCGCGGGATCGCGGGCGGCTCAGGCCACGGTGGCCTCGGACTCCGGCAGCGGCGCGGCCGGTGAAGCCGTCGCGTGCGGTGTCGCCGCGCCGACCGGCCCGGGCACCGGGATCGCGGTCAGCGGATGCGCGTGTCCGATCGGCGGAGTCGGCGCGGCGCCATCGAGCGGCGCGGAGGGCTCGGAATGCCGACCGGCATCGCGATCACCGCGCGAGGTCACCTCCTCCAGGATCAGCGCGGCCTCCTCGGCCGATTCCTTGCGTGGCCGCCAGTCGCCATCCTTCCGTTTTCTGCTGTCGACCCATTTGCAGATCACCTCGCACATCGCCTGCGACAGCTCCCGCTCGTTGCGCACGCCGAAGAGATAGCCGAGAATGGCGCGCCGCTGCTCGCCGTGATTGTCGGTGAGGTTGCCGAGCGCGGCGGAGGTCTTGCGCAGGAGCGTCGCATCCGGCTTGCCGAGCTTGCCGGCGGTGGCGCGCTGCATCGCCTCGCGGAGCACCGACGGCGCCAGCGGACGCGCCGGCTTGGCGGCGGTGCCGCTGGCGCGCTGCTTCCCCTCCAGCTCATTGGCGAGCGTCTCGGCGTCGATCGTCTCGCCGGCCTGCGCCATCTCCTCGTCGCTGTAAAGTCCGGAGAGCTCGGCCGGGAACGCCTTCCGGAGCGCCAGCGCCTCGGCGGTCTTGCCGAGCATCAGGTAGGGCATCTTGTCCCACATATAACCCTGATGCCGGCCGGGATAATATTCCTCCCAGCGGACGGTGGCCGTGAACGGGCAGCGGATGCCGTCGACGAGCTTGTACACGGTGACGGTCGCGGTAACCGGGTTGCCGCGGTGGCGCTGGATATGCTGATACTCGTCGAGCCCCTCGTCGAAGCGGTAGTCGTCGCTGCCGGCATATTTGCCGGTGCGGTCGGCGATCAGGCGGTAGCCGTCGATGCCGGTCTGCACCATCACCTTGTTCCCCCGCTTGACGCAGTGGATCTGCCGCGCGAACGGATCGAGCCCGGTCCGCTCGGCGATGTGCAGAAACAGGAGAAGCTCGTCATCGGTGACGCCGACGGCGACGGTCCGCTTCAGCAGATCGATTTTCTCCTGCGTGAACTGGCTCTGCTGGTGTTCTTTCTTCGTGGTCTGTTCGGCCATGGGAATGGTCATGGTTCGTTGAATCCTTCGCCTCCGGCCCGCGACGAAAGTACGGAAGCACCCGCTCAGATGCACTCCTTCGGATCCGGAGCGCGCCGGGCATCCGCCGTCGATCGTCCTCGCCTCGGCCCTTCACGCCCGCGGGGGACGGATCGGGAGATCGCCGGGAGCTCCCTTTCCGTCCCACTCCGGGCTACCCATCACGGCGCCGCCCCCTCAGTGCGCCGCGGTGAACATGAACAGAACTTTCAGGGTCGTGACGAATCCGACCACGATCAGCACGCGACGCCAGAACGTGTGGATGGTTTCCGATATCTCATTGATCTGCTTGATTTCCCGTGGCATGGTGATGACTCCGGTTGCGTTTCGATGGTGAATTGGACCGGCCAAAAGTAGACATGCGCGCGCTTCGTGTCAAGATGTCCGCGGAAGAAAAATCGTTCACGGATCGAGCGCCCATGCGGGCTGGCGGGTCGCCGACGCATGCCGACGATGGGTGTCGCGATTGCCTGGGCAACCACGATTCGATGGTACTTACGGAAGCCGATGGGTGGTGATCACGGAACGCGGACCCAGCGCCGGTCGCGCCAGCGGACGAAGCTCGCGGAGCGGATCGATCGGCGCGGCGGGGAACGCCAGCTCGCGGAGATCGTGCGAGCCGCTCACCGGAATCACTGTCGGCGTCGCGATGCTTCCATGCGCCACCAGCATCTCGCCGAACAGCTCGACCGGGAGCCGGGTGATCTCGATCAGCGCGCCGCCGCCCGGTCGCAGGTCGATCGAGAAGCTCCCGCCATCGGCGATCACGGTATCGAGCCCCACGCGCACGCCGGCAAGCGGGATCGGCGCCACATCCGGACGCACCTCCCGGATGCGCAACCGCTCGACGCTCGCGGGAAAGAGCCGCCGCAGGTCGACCGTGATCCGCCGCGACTCGGCGAGCGTGTCCATCAGCCGCCCCCGCGCCGAGCCCGGGTCCACGTCGATCGGACGCTCGAAGGTGCGGCGGTTCACCAGGAAGAGGTGGAGCGTATCGTTCATCGAATCGCGCAGCGCGCCGCGGAACCCCGGCAGCGGCTCGAAGAGCCCGAGCTCGACGAACGTCCGGTGGAGCGGATCGTCGGCAACACTCGCGGGCCAGGCCGCGTGGAGCGCGCGCGCGTGCACGCCGGTCACGATCTCCCCAGGCGCAATCGGCCGGTGACCGGTATCGCGGCGGAGGCCGGGAGTGGGTGTCGTATAGTAGATCGAGTAGGAATCGCGCCAGCGGAGCCGCGTCAGCTCCGGGCCGATCGCGGCCAGCCAGCGGTTCAGCTCCCGGATCTCGCGCGTCCGCGAGCGATGCCCGATCCAGACGTTCGGGATCGCCGCGCGCGTTATCGTGTCCGCCGTGCCGGTGAGGCGGAGCGTGTCGGCCAGATCGACGAGCGTATCTCCCAGGCGGGGCCCGCCGGCGCCCCAGGAATCGGTGCCGCCGATCCAGAGGTCCGGGCGCCCGGCCAGCGGCCTCAGGAGGTTCATGTCGCTGCCGAGCTGCGTCCAGAGAATGCCGTGCGCGCCATAGCAGAGCCCCATCATCACCACCGCGCGCAGCTCGCTCCCCTCCGGAATCCGGGAGAGAAATGTCTCCAGATTTCCCTGTACGTCGAGCGCCCGCTCGATGCCACCCCCCATGCAGAAGACCACCGGGATCATACGGCGCCCGGTGCGTCGGCTCACCTCGGCGGCCATGCCGAGTCGGTGCGCGGTGCCGGTGTGATAGGGGTAGCAGTTGACGCCGGGAACGAAGCGTGTGAACGTGCCGCGCTGCATCATGTCCTCATAGCGCTCGATCGCATCCGGCCTCGGCACGAGAAGTGTCGGAGTGCGACGCGTGTATGCCTCGCGGAAGCGCGCGCCGTTGTGCTCGGCGATCTGCGGCGCCAGCTCGTACGGCAGCTCGAGCGCCCCCTCCACCCCGACCTCGATGCCGATCCCGATCTCCGGAAACGCGCCGTCCGGACGCGCCAGGTGATGGAAGTGAAAGGTCGCCGCGTCCTCGGTGTGCGCCGAAAGGCTGTCGCCGTGCCAGTTGAAGTTCTTCCGGAGGAATTCCGAAATGCCGACGAACCCGGCGTAATTCATCCGCTGCTGCTCGATGCCGCTGAGCACCCCGATGATCCGCTTGCGCCGGGGACCGGCAACGGTGTCGGGTCCGCGCAGCAGCCGGAGCGTGCTGGAACGAAGCTCGCGCCGGAAGTTCCGGCTGAGCATCGTCTCTCCCAGAATCAGCTCGGCAAGCGAGTCGCGCAGCATCACGCTCCGGAGCGCCACCCCCTCCGGTCCGAGCCAGACCACGCGCAGGTCGATGTCGAGCGAGCCCTCGCCATCGATCACCACGATGGCATCCCTCCCGCCGGGCTGCTTCGGGTGGAATGGTCCGGGGCCGCCATCCTCGCGCGTCACCAGGGATTTCCGTCGCCAGATCTCCCGATACGCGTTCGCCGGCAGGCCGCTGTCTCCCGCGGCCAGCTCTCCCCGGCGCACCAGCACCGTGTCGCAGAGGATGGCCGTGTCACGCGTGGCGCGCCGTCCACCATACCCCTCACGCTCCTTGACCGCATACCACTTCCCCTTGTCGATCACGTGCCAGAGCTGGATCGAGAGGATCGGCGCGGTGTCCGGCATCACGATCCGGTCGGTCACCAGATGCGCCGACACGCCGATCGAGATGGTGCCGGCGATCCGGCCGCCGATCGTGTGCTCGGTGAGAAACTCGTGGCGGTTCTCCGTCTCGCAGGTCCCGACGTTGAAGCGTATGTCGGAGGCGACGGTATCTCCCGGCCGCGCCGTGCTTTGTGTATACCAGCGCTCCTGTGCCCCACGCTCGACCGGATTGTAGTGGGACTCCCCATCGTGCCGCATGAAGAGGGCCGGGTAGTAGGGCGACTGCGCGCTGTCGAACGGGAAGAAGCGGATCTCGCGGCCGAAGCCGACGCCGTAGAAATCGAAGCGGGAATATTGATCGGGGTGGACGTAGAAACGGAAGTCGCGTCCGGGGATGTCGAAGCGGTGGCTCTCGGCCAGCTCGTCGATCCAATGGACCACGCCGTGGAGCTGCGGGCGGAGGATGTTGAAGCCCATCTCCCCCGCGAATTTCCAGAGGCTGTCCATGCCGGTGGCCTCGTTGACGAACAACGCGCCGGACCAGGAGACGGCGTTGGCCGGGTGCATGAAACACCACGCGCCGATATAGAACTCGTTGTCGCCGACGCCGAACATCCGCTTGATCGGCACGAGCGTGTCGTGCGCCGGCATCTGCGCGGCAAGGGGCGCCGCGGCCATGAGCAGAGCCGCCACGGCCGCCATCATCATCGATCGCCAGGTCGCTCCGAGACCGAATCGCCTCGAGCCTCGTCCGCGTCCGTCCCCTCCCTGATCGCTCCGAGCGCGGGCGGGGAGTCGGAAGATCCGTCCCGATCGACGATGCACCATCGGATGCCGACGGCGCGGCAACGGCGATGGCCGGAATGCACGAACCGGACCGATCGACATGGGATCGGCCGGGACGGCGAGGAGACGCGGTTTCGCGAGGTTCGGACGAGGGAGCATTGGCGCGTAACGTACGAAGTCGCCCCGGGCGCGGCAACGGCGTTTCGCCCCGAGGAGCGCGCGGACCGGCGGACGGGCTCAGGCGGGACGGCGCTGCACGCGGCGGGTAATGACGGCGCGGCGGGGCTCCGGGAGGCGGAGAATCATCACGAACGCGGCGATCGCCACGGCACCGGTGGCCGCGTAGAGTCCGGTGTAGCCGATCAGGTCGCGGAGCGTGGCGGCGAGCGCGGCCACGATCAGCGCGCAGGCCAGCAGCGTGTTCATCAGGCCGATGTAGGTGGGGCGCTCCCCTTCCGGCACGATCTCCAGCGCGTAGTTGATCCCCCCGTTGCCGGCCCCGGAGTCGACCGCGGCGCCGAAGAAGAAGATCGCCCCGAACGCCCAGGCCGGCAGCACCCCGAGGCCGAAGAGGATCACCGCGGCCGAGACCAGGAGCGCCATGGCGCAGACCACGATCAGAAGAATCCGGTTGCCGACGCGGTTGGAGATGAAGCCCCAGAGAAAGTTCGCGGTGATCGATCCGGCGAACTCCAGGCTGATGTAGAAGCCGATCTGCGCGTCGCGCGCGCCGAGCGATTCCTTGGCGAAGAGCATGAAGAAGGGAACGCCCGCGAACCAGAGCATCATCAGCGCGCGATAGAGCACGAAGCGGCGGAACGTGTGGTCCACCAGCAGAATGCGGCGCGCCTTGGTGAACTGCATCCGGAAGGTGCGGCGCGGCGGCAGGCTCGACTGGTCAGGCTCCTTCTGCTGGAGAAAGAGGAAGAAGCTGACCGCGATCAGCGCCGTGCCGATCCCGAAGGCGAGCATGTAGTTGCGCGCGTAGGGCATGTGCGCGAAGATCGGCCGGATCACCCCGACGCCGAGATAGAAGCCGGTGATGCCGCTCAGGATCTGCCGCCAGCCGAAATAGCTCCCCCTCTTCTCCTTCGGACAAGTCTTGGCCAGCAGCTCGGTGAAGACGATGCCGGCGAAGCCGCCGGCGATCGAGTAGAGCCCGAAGCCGAGCACGAACAGCAGCAGCGCGATCGCCGGCGCGGTCCGCGTGGCCACCAGCGCAGCCACGATCGCCAGGCAGAGTCCGGCCAGGCGGACGATCGCCGCGGCGCGGTAGAGCGGAAGCTTCCGGGAGCGATGGACGATCAGCTTGGAGGCGAAGAACTGCGGCAGGTGCCAGCCGAGCGATTCGAAGAGGGAGGTCAGGGAGATCAGGACGCTCGGCGCGCCGAGCCCCTGCATGAACACCGGGACGATCGTGGTGCGATTGAAGAACGAGAGCCCGCTGTTGTAGAGGATCCCGTTGACGATGCCGAGCAGATAATTGCGCCGGAAATGCGGATACTCCCGGGCGATCGCGTCGTATTCCCGTGTCTGCGCCTCGAATCGTCTCCTGAGCCTCGTCACCATGGCCGGAAATTACTGCCCCGCCCCGAGACGCTCCGGTAACGAATCACGACGCGCCGGCGGCATCCGCGGCGGATCATACCGTGGGGATCATCGCCCCTCCCCTCGCGCCGTCCCGTATCTTCCCACCCACATCAGAAATCATCGACAATCAGGAGAGGAACCGATGGAGCAGAGCACGAGCCCCGCCGCGGAGCGGCCGACCGGCACACGCGCCGACACGCCGATCCTGAAGCGGCTGGAATCGATCCCGGAGATCGTGGCCGGCGACGGCTGCTTCCTCCGCGAGATCTTCCATCCCGACCGGGACCCGGTGGCGATCGGCCACAGCCTGGCCCACGCCAGGGTCGAGCCCGGCGGGCGGACGCTGGAGCACTGGCTGGGGCAGAGCGAGATCTACTACGTGATAGCCGGCTCGGCCACGATGTATCTCGACGGCGTGGCGCACGCGGTGGCCGCGGGGAGCTCCTACTACATCCCCTCCGGCTGCCGTCAGTATCTGGTCAACGCGGGACCGGTGCGCTTCGAGTTCCTCTGCATCGTCGATCCCCCCTGGAGCGCCGAACAGGAAGTGGTGCCGGATCGCGAGGAGCCATCGGACGGGGCCTGAGTCCGGAGCCGGCCATCAGAAGCCGGTCCGAATAACCGGTTGATGACACGGCTTCTTTCCGCTTCCCTCCCAGAACGTCCCTTCGTATCTTCGGGTCAATTCAACGAGCACGCCTGTTGTAATGGCTACTGTTCTTACGAACCCCCAGGGTGATGGGCAGCGATACAGGCGTGCGTCCATTGCCCTGTTTCGTTTCTGGACACTCATATGATCAGAATCACGCTTCCCGACGGCTCCGTGCGGGAATTCCCGGAAGGAGTGACGGGGATGGAGATCGCCAAGTCGATCTCGCATGGACTGGCCCGCGCCTCGGTCGGCATCTTCGTCAACGACCAGCCGTTCGATCTTTCCCGCCCGATCACCGAGGACGCCCATATCCGCATCGTCACCTTCGACGACGACGAGGGGAAGGCGATCTTCTGGCACTCCTCGGCCCACCTGATGGCCGAGGCGATCGAGGCACTGTATCCCGGCACCAAGTTCGGTATCGGCCCGCCCATCGAGAACGGCTTCTACTACGACATGGATATCGCCGGCGGACATGTGCTCACGCCGGACGATCTGACGACCATCGAGAAGAAGATGTCCGAGCTTGCCAAGCAGGACAACGAGTTCTCCCGCATCCCGGTCTCCTGGGAGGAGGCGGTGGCCTACTTCCGTCAGAAGGGGGACGAGTACAAGCTCGAGCTGCTGGAGGATTTCAAGGATCGCGAGATCACGCTCTACCGCCAGGGGAACTTCACCGATCTCTGCCGGGGCACGCACGTCCCCTCCACCGGATCGATCAAGGCGGTGAAGCTGCTGTCGGTCTCGAGCGCGTACTGGCGCGGCGATATCAAGCGCAAGCAGCTGCAGCGCGTCTACGGCGTCACCTTCCCGAAGAAGTCGCAGCTCGACGAGCACCTGACGATGCTGGAGGAGGCCAAGAAGCGCGACCACCGGAAGCTGGGACGCGAGCTCGAGCTGTTCCTGATCTCCCAGGAGGTCGGACTCGGCCTGCCGGTCTGGCTGCCGAAGGGGACGATTCTGCGCGAGACGCTGGAGGGACTGCTCCGCCGCGAGCAGCGCCGCCGCGGCTACCAGCCGGTGGTGACGCCGCATCTCGGCAATCTGGACCTGTACCGGACGAGCGGACATTACCCGTACTACTCCGAGTCGCAGTTCCCGCCGCTGGAGCTCGACGAGCACGAGGAGTATCTGCTCAAGCCGATGAACTGCCCGCATCACTGCATGATCTACGCGAGCAAGCCGCGAAGCTACCGCGATCTGCCGATCCGCCTGGCGGAGTTCGGCACGGTCTACCGCTACGAGAAGTCGGGGCAGCTCCACGGACTGACCCGCGTGCGCGGCATCACGCAGGATGACGCCCACCTGTTCGTCCGTCCGGACCAGGTACAGGAGGAGCTCCGGAACGTGCTCGATCTGGTGCAGTTCGTGATGGCGACGCTCGACTTCGGGAACTTCCACGTCCGCCTCTCCTTCCGCGACCCGGAGAATAAGGAGAAGTATGTCGGCTCCGACGAGCTCTGGGCCAACGCCGAGCAGGCGCTGCAGGAAGCGGCCGAGGCCTTCGGACTCAACTACACGATCGGCCTTGGCGAGGCGGCGTTCTACGGACCGAAGATCGACTTCATGGTGCGTGACGCGATCGGCCGTCAGTGGCAGCTCGGCACCGTGCAGCTCGATTACAACCTGCCGGAGCGCTTCAACCTGGAGTATACCGGCCAGGATGGCGCCAAGCATCGTCCGGTGATGATCCATCGCGCGCCGTTCGGCTCGCTGGAGCGCTTCACCGGCGTGCTGATCGAGCATTTCGCCGGCAACTTCCCCTTCTGGCTCGCCCCGGTGCAGGCGGTGGTGCTTCCCCTGTCGGAGCATTACATCGACTACGCCCGCCAGGTGAGCCAGACCCTGCGCGACGCCGGGGTCCGCTCGGAGGTCGACGAGCGGAACGAGAAGCTCGGATATAAGATCCGCGAGTCGGAGCTTCAGAAGATCCCCTACATGCTGATCGTCGGCGACGAGGAGCGGGCCAGCGGCTCGGTCGCCATCAGGAAGCATGGCGAGGGAGATCAGGGGCGCCGTCCGCTGCAGGAGATGATCGCGGAGTTCCGTGAGCTGAACGACCTGGACAAGGTCGCGGCCAAGGGGCTCGCGGTCGCGCCGGCCGTCGAGATCCACGACGAGTCGAGCATCGAGCACGCCGTCCCGGACGCTCGTCAGTAAGTCGGAGTGCGGCCGCCGCGGGAGGGGGAAGTCCTACCCCCTTCCGCGGCAACGGCCGGTTCAGGTTCCATCGCGCGGCACGATCGTTCCATCCATCCGGCCATCGCCGGCACGTGCGATCGCGCTCGACAGCCCCGTCACGCCCATACGCCCATACATCCCCAGGTCCCCCCAAGACCACACGGCCGCGCCGTCGACCTCCTTGTCCGTCGATGGCACCACGACCGAATCGTCGTCCCGATCAGCCACGGCTACCGGTGCCGAGGGACGCGCAAGTCCGGCGACGCACGCCCGATCGTTCCCCCAGCCAGCGGAGGGAACAACATTTGGCAATCTCCCTTCCACGCGCAGACGTTAGGCTCCTTTAACTGACGGGCATACGTTCGATCGTGCATGTTTGCGATGAGCTTCGGCCGTTCCCGGAGCAGGTCGAACTGCTCGATGGAGCGGAGGCTCGTACCCAATTCCGGACGAAGACGTATGGGCACTTCCATGAATTACGATTCACGGACCGACGCTCTCACTCGCGACCGCGGCGAGGGGCGTGGCGCGCTCTTCAAGGAAAAACAGGTCGAGCTCGATCCCAAGACCTGGTACCTGGCGCTCACCTTCTCGGTCCTGTTTCTCGGCATCGGCATCTACTACGCGCTCGAGGCCTCGGCGATGGCCCCGCGGGCCGACCGCGGCGAATGGTTCCTGTTGACCTACAGCTTTCTGGTGGGGCTGCCGTTGGCACTGGGCCTGTTCCTCCCATGGTGGTATTTCCGCCGCCTTCAGGTACGGGTCACCGAGCGCCAGATCGAGATCTCCTTCCGCCTCTGGCAACGTCGGCTGATCCCGATCGAGCAGGTGGTCCGCTGGGAGGTGCGGGTCTACCACATGCGCTCCGGGGCCCTTCGCTGGCGGATGCGACGGAAGATCCGCGCGGGACTCCACCGCGTCTACGCGGTCAATGGGATCGTGGGGGTGCAGGTGGAGCTTGCCGACGGCAAGAAGATCCTGATCGGCTCGCAGCATCCGGAGCGCCTGGCCGGGGCCCTGGAGAAGGCGTACGACCGATCGCGGGAAGCGATCCCCGCCGGCTGACGCGGCCGATGACCAGAGCGCGTTTCGAGACACGACATTCCGGTCCGATATGACAACGGCCTCGCGGTACCAACCGTGAGGCCGTTTCATTCTCATGCCGCGCGTGGATTCGGCGCTCCGATACGGACAGGCCCATGGTCCAGACCGCGACCTTCATCGGATGTCGCGATCGTGCAACCGGACCCGCGATCTCGGCGAGAACCGATCTCGGCGAGAACCGATCTCGGCGAGAGCCGATCTCCATCAGAGCCAGATCAGGCCATCGCGGAGGATCCGCTCCGCCTTCTCCTCCGCGTCCGGATCTCCCTCGCCCGTCGGATGCTCCGTCACCTCGCCGTCGGAGACCCGCTCCAGGCGCGTCTCCTCGCGGGTTTCGCCGGCCGCGTCCGTCTGGCGCGCCAGCTCGATGTTCGCGTCGGTCGTCTCCTCCGCCTCCCGGTCGGAGGCCTGCTCCTCCAGCTTCCGCTTCGTGGTCATCACATCTCCTCCAACTGAATCGAACTTCCATCCCGTCGCGACCAGGAATATCGTGCCACCGGGGTCGCCGCGCGGTGATCCCGCGCGGGATCAGACAAGGCACTGCGTGGCGGCGGCACAACGATTCGCGAGAACGGGCCGCGAGTGGAAGGCCCGCGACGGGACGTTTGCCGGCGCTCAGACGGTCACGTTCAGATCCTGAAGGCGGCCGAGAAACTGGTCCCACCCGTTCAGGAGGCCGACGCGCATCACCGCCTGCTCGCCGGAGCCGCCGATCGGTCCATGCTCCACGGTGAGGCGCGTTCCCCCCTCCCACGGCTCGAAGCGAACGTCGACGCGGAGCGGGGCGCGATCCTCCGGATAATGGCTCCAGTGCCAGGTGAAGCCGAGATGCCTCCCCGGCTCGAAGGCGGTGATCAGCCCGGTCATCGTCGAGGTGAAATGCGTCTTCCAGTGGAGATGATAGATACCGCCGATGGAGGGATCGATCTCCGCCTCCTCCGGCCACCACTGGCTCAGAAGATCCGGATCGGTCCAGTAGGTGAAGATCGTCGAGGGATCTCCCCAGGAGATCTCCGCGGTCACGCACAGCGCGCCCGCCGATGGAAGCTCGGTAATTGCCATGTCTCGTGTCTGAGAATGATGGGAGAAAGGGGCTCGCGCGCGACGATCCGATGCGGCCGCGCGGCCAGGAGGGCCATCGCAGATACGACGTGCGCCCCGCACCCATGCAACAAACGAAACGGGCGATCGTTCCCGACCGCCCGTTTCTCCGAAGCGTTTCGTATCACGATGCCGACTGCTCTCAGATGAAGAGCGGCGCCAGTACGAGCGTGATCGTCGACAGAAGCTTGATCAGCACGTGAAGCGACGGGCCGGCCGTGTCCTTGAACGGATCGCCCACCGTGTCTCCCACCACCGCCGCCTTGTGCGGATCCGAGCGCTTGCCGTAGACCTTGCCGTCGACGGTGAACTCGTTGGACTCGATGTACTTCTTGGCGTTGTCCCAGGCGCCGCCGCCGTTGTTCAGGAAGAGCGCCATCAGGATGCCGGCGATCGTGCCGACCATCAGCAGCGCCGCCACCGCCTCGCTCGCCACCGTGCGATCGGCCTCGGTGTTGAACGCCTTGAAGACCAGGCCGACGAGGATCGGCGTGCCGACGGCGACCGCTCCCGGGAGCACCATCTGGCGCAGCGCGCCACGGGTGACGATATCCACCGAGCGGGCGTAGTCCGGACGGTCCGTTCCCAGCATGATCCCCGGCTTCTCGCGGAACTGCGCGCGGACGTCGGCGATCACCGACTGCGCGGCGCGTCCCACCGCCTTGATCGCCAGTGAGGAGAAGTAGAACACGAGCACCGCGCCGATGAGCGCGCCGATGAAGATCGGCGGCTTGGAGATATCCACCGAGCCGAAGACCCTGCCGTTGGCGCCGGTGGCGCCGCCGAGATAGTTCCGCACCTCGTCGATGTAGGCCGAGAAGAGGAGGAACGCGGCCAGCGCGGCCGAGCCGATGGCGTAGCCCTTGGTGACCGCCTTGGTCGTGTTGCCGACCGAGTCGAGCAGGTCGGTCTTGGCGCGGACCGAGTCCGGCTGCTGCGACATCTCGACGATGCCGCCGGCGTTGTCGGTGATCGGGCCGAAGGTGTCCATCGCCAGGATGTAGGCGGCGGTGCCGAGCATGCCCATCGTGGCCACGGCGGTGCCGAACAGACCACCCTCGGGCATCGCCGAGGAGCCGATGAAGTAGGAGGCGAGGATCGCGATCGAGATGGTCAGCACCGGCAGCAGCGTCGACTCCATGCCGACCGCGATGCCGGAGATGATGTTCGTGGCCGGACCGGTCATCGAGGAGTTGGCGATCTCGCGGACCGGACGGTAGCGATATTCGGTGTAGTACTGCGTGATCCAGACGAACGCCCACGCGGTGAGCACGCCGACCACGCCGCAGAGGAAGAACATCCACCAGGCATCCGGACGCGCCGTGCTGTTGAGCAGCTCGTGGGTGGCGCCGCCGAAGCCGATGATCGCCAGAATGGCGGTGACGGCGTAGCCGCGGTTCAGGGCGGCCATCGGGTCGGCGTCCTCGCGCGTCTTGACCACGAAGATGCCGACGATTGCGGCGATCAGGCCGAGTGCGCAGGAGACCAGCGGGAAGAGCATCACGCCGAGCACGCCGTTGGTGAAGCCGATGCCGAGCGCGTCGGCGCGGGTGGCGAGCGTGGCGCCGAGCACCATGGCGCCGATGTTCTCGGCGGCCGTCGACTCGAACAGGTCGGCGCCGCGGCCGGCGCAGTCGCCGACGTTGTCACCCACCAGATCGGCGATCACCGCCGGGTTGCGGGGATCATCCTCCGGGATGCCGGCCTCCACCTTGCCGACCAGGTCGGCGCCGACGTCGGCGGCCTTGGTGTAGATGCCGCCGCCGAGCTGGGCGAACAGCGCCACGAACGAGGCGCCGAAGCCGTAGCCGACGATCAGCAGCGGGATCTGCGACAGCGGAACATCGGTGAACGCGCGCACCGCCGAGAAGAGGCCGCCGATGCCGAGGAGCGACATCGAGACCACGAAGAGCCCGGCCACCGCGCCGCCGCGGAGGGCGGTCCGGAGGGCGTCATTGAGCGAGGTTCGCGCCGCCGAGGCCGTTCGGATGTTCGAGCGGATCGAGACCCACATGCCGATATAGCCGGCGATCACAGAACAGAGCGCGCCGAGAATGAAGGAGACGGTGATCCAGAAGGCCATCTGCACGGTCGATGCCAGCGGATCGAACTGCTGATGGCTGCGGACGAAGCCGTAGAGAAGAAAGATGACCACGGCCAGAATGGCCGCCATGATCGCGATGGTGCGGTTCTGACGTCGAAGGAATGCCTCCGCCCCCTCCTTGATTGCGTCCGAAATCGTACGCATCTCCGGAGTTCCCGTGTCGCGGGCCATCACCCACCGAATCAGATAGAATGCTACGCCGATCGAGAGTACTGAGATGACGAGAACCAATGTGAGTAACATCGCGATGCCATCCTTTGTTGGTGTTTACTTCTCCACGCGATTGCGGCGACGACCTGCAATGCGATACACGCGGCGCGCACTCTCCCCCTCGAATGTCGGCCCCCCGAATGCCGGGGCACGACTTCAGGGACGCGGCGCGCGTGAACATCGATCGAAGTACATAAAGGTCTGACAGGTCCGACGAGAACCGGCTGTGGAGCGACTGTAGACGTCCTCAATTGCGACTGATACGTCACGTATGTTACTAAATAGCGCCATTGTAACCATACAATTCGTTGCCGTTGCTCACGATTGTTTAACGATTCATCCGCCGATGATGGAGGTCGAGCATTGAAGCGAGGCCTTTCCAGCGCGCGCGGAACGCCATCGAACCCCGAAGTATCCAGCTCGCGTGGCCGCCGGTCGATGGTACCACCACGTGGAGCGCGGCCCTCCGTGGTCGCCCCGCGGGTGGACGACGCGGCCTCGTGCCTTCCGGCCCGCGTACTCGCATCATGCCCGCGTAATCGCACCATGGCCGCGTACTCGCACCATGGCCGCGTACTCGCACCATGGCCGCGTACTCGCACCATGGCCGCATACTCGCACCATGGCCGCGTACTCGCACCATGGCCGCGTACTCGCACCATGGCCGCGTACTCGCACCATGGCGCACGCTGAAGACGTGCGCCTACCGATGTGCGCCTACCGATGTGCGCCTACCGATGTGCGCCTACCGATGTGCGCCTACCGATGTGCGCCTACCGATGTGCGCCTACCGATGTGCGCCTACCGATG
>JBEHWX010000058.1:0-37526 GCA_048498995.1 Bacteroidota bacterium | reverse complement strand
GACCCCCCCCCCCCCTGGGCCATGCCCCTTCCGGGCGGGTGGTGTGGGCAATGTTCGATCGCCGCGAAACAACCGGACGCGGTCGCCACCGGCGCGGAGTCTCAGCGAAGCACGCTCAAGCGGATCGCCCGCCGCTCGCTCCCCCGCTCGAGCTCGACCAGGTAGAGCCCCGGATCGAGCGCGGCGAGATCTATCGGATAACGATACTCTCCCGGCGCCAGCGGTCCGAGATCCTCCCGGCCGACCGTTCTCCCCAGCCCGTCGATCAGGCGTAGCCGCACCCGCTCCGGCCGGTCGAGACGGAAGCCGAGCAGGGCGCTCCCGGAAGCCGGGTTCGGAGTCGCCACCGGGATCTCACCGCCGATCGCGGCTCCGCCATCGATCGATCGATCGTCGAACGAGGCCGGCTGCGTGTCGGCGATGGAGTAATAGACATTGAAGAGACGGTCCACCACATCGGTCAGCTCGGCCGCGCGCGCGCTCCGCGGATCGACCTCGGATGCCGACTCGCCGAGCAGCCCTTCGCCGACGACCGACCGCTTGCCGAGCTTCGGATCGATCACCGCGTAGGCCACCGCGAACCACGCCGTGTCGCCGGGGCGCATCGCGAAGGTATCGGAGGCGACCACCATCCGCTGATCGGCCGGACCGCGGTCGTCATCCGGCGCCCAGTCCGGAAGGGTCATCGCGTCGTAGCGGTCCTTGGCGGTTGCCGGCCCGGCATCTCCCCGCCAGGGGGAAAAGACGCCGATGGTCCCGCTCTGGCGGAACCCCGCCCGCCGCGAGGGGTCGATGAAGCCGGCCTTGTCGACGACCGGCGCCTCGACGAGCACCATCGCCAGCTTGCCGAGCCCGTCGTCCCCGGAGGTCGCGTCGGTGGTGGCGAGGATCGTTCTGCGACGCGGATCGCTCGAGACGCGGGAGACCCGATCGTTCTCGCCGGCGCCGATCTCCGGATCGACCACGTGCCCGGCCACGCATCCGCGGAGCGTGTCGGCGGTGACGTTGACGATCTGGTACTGGATGATCAGCGCGTCGCGAAGCGGGCTGAAGCGCCAGGCGTAGATGTTCTGCTGGATCTGGAGGCCGATCGGATATCCCTGCGCGGCCGCCACGGTGGGGCCGTCCTCGTACTGCTCCAGGGAGAGATCGTTGTAGCGGACCACCATCTCCTCGTCGGCGCGGGTAACGAACGCGGCTCCCCCCGGCTGCGCGTCCGGCGAGCGGAGCGCCGGGTCGAGGATGAACGTGCCGGGCGCCATCATCCGTACCGAGTCGGCGGGCGTCGGCAGCCAGAGCGGCCAGGAGGGAACCTCCGCCACCAGCGGCGCGCCGTGCCGATCGTAGTCCACGCTGTGGAAGACGTAGGGGGAGGCGAGCGATCCGGCGGCGCCGGTATCCCCCGGCGTGGCGTTGGACCAGCCGGTGTTCGGATTGTAGGTCGAGAAGACGAGCGTCCGTGGGCCGGAGGGACCGGGCCGGACGGTGCCGAACCATAACCCGGCGCCGAAGAGATAGGAATGCTGGCTTCCGCGCGGCGCGAAGAACCCGGTGCGCGGAGCCGCCTCGTCGAAGCCGAGCCGGCCGTCGCCGGTGACGAAGAAGTCGACGTCGCTCACCGAGCTCCGCCGCCCCCGCGGCGTCGGCGCGGTCTGCGCGCTGGCAACCCCCGCGCTCTCGTGGCCGAGTGCCGCGAGCGTCGCCAGCAGAAGGATATGTCGCGACCGATACTTCATGATGTCCGCTTGGAGATAATCATCGCCGTCGGTGAGGGAACACGCGGGGAGGGACCAGTTCTCACTCCCCGAAAGCGCGGGCCCATGCGGGCCGGCGGCGCCGGCCGGGTCACCTGAGGCCGAGCCGGAACGTGCCCCGGTCGACGACGACCGAGTCCTGATACTTCGGCGTGAAGGCGACGAACCAGAAGGTGCCGTAGAGCATCCGGTTCTTCCGGTCGATCCGGTCGACGTGGATCTCCCCCCGAGGCCGATCCGCGTCGGTGGTATAGATCTCCGGCGTGCCGCCGTCGATCCGATGCCAGTAGGCGGCCCCGACCTCCGGTCGCGCCAGGGTGTCGATGCCGTTGCGCGGGGCGCTGTAGGGGGCGTTGATCCGGTAGACGCCGGTGTCGCTCACCGCGTCGAGCCGGAGAAAGATGATGTCGAAGTCGGCGCCGTTCTCCCCCTCGCGCCACACCTCGGCGGTCAGATACTGGCGTCCGCCGACCTCGCCGTTGTAGAAGATCGGCCGTCGCGGACGGGCCACGAAGAGGATCTCCCGATCGTGAACGAACGCGGAGATCGAATCGGTCGCCGGACCGTTGTGCACGGTGGTGTCGATCGGATCGTGGTGGATGTAGGTCTCCTTGTGCTCCGGGGCAATGGGATCCCCGCACCCCTGGAACGCCCAGGGGAGCAGCGAACAGACCAATACCGCGCACCCGCGAAGGCGCGTCCGAGCCAGTGTCATACCGCCGGTCCGATGTGATGCCTCAGAATCTGAGCGCCGCGCCAAGCTGTACGTTCAGATTGGTGCTCGTGTAGGTGCGATCCCCGGTCTGGGTCCAGAGGATCCAGGTGGAGACGCCGAGATGGGTCGCGATGCCGTCGAACGGCCCGAAGCTGGCGTCGGTGGACGCCTCCACGCTCGTTCCGACGGTGACGAACGGGCCGATGCCGGTGCCGCCGATGCCGAGCTCCATCATCCCGCTGATGATGCCGCTTCTGATGACCTCCGGCGCCACGTACCCGCGTCCGTAGAAGAGGGCCGGCCGCTGCTCGATGAGCGTATCCACCGGATTCGGCCCGGATCCGCTCTTGTAGTAGACCTGCGCGAACGGAGTCTGTCCGGCCGCCGCTCCCAGCCGGAGGGAGGTGAGCATCCCTCCATGGTCATGGCCGAACCGGTAGCTCAGATCCACCTCCCGGTCGGTCGCCACGGTGGTCTTCGGCGTGATGCCGTAGATCCGCGGAAGGGAGAGCCGGAAGAGGTTGTTGATCCCGAGCCTCCACGGCCCCGGATCGCTGATCGCGGCCTCGGCCGAGGGGGACTCGACGGTCAGCGGGTCGAGCCCGCCGATCCGCGCCAGCGGCTGCGCCAGCGGCTGCGCCAGCGGCTCCTCTCCGGCCGCGCGAAGATAGGCCCCCTCACGCAGCTTCACCCGCTCGATCTCCCCTCCGATCTCCCTGCCGGAGCGGGCGGCCGCGCGGCGCTCGCGCCACTCACGGTCGTCGAGCGGCAGCTCGTGCTCCCGCAGCGCGCGCACCTCCGGGAGCTCCGTCGCCGTCGGAGTCGAGCCGTTCGCGCCGAGGCTCACGAGCCCGTTGCCGATGCGCCCCATGCCGATGTTGCCGGACGCATCGGAGCCCGATGCGCCGGAGCCCGATGCGCCGGAGCCCGATGCGCCGGAGCGAACTGCGTTGGCCTGAAGCGCGCTCGAACGGGCGGCCCGCAGATGATCCACCTCGCGCGCAAGGCGAGCGCGCTCACGCCGGAGCTCGGCGATCTCCGCCAGGACCTCCGCGGGAGGCGGGGGAACCGGTTCCCTGGCATCGATCGCGGCCGATGATTCGCCGTACCAGGAGGTGCCGGGAAGCGGAGC
Organism: Bacteroidota bacterium; assembly: GCA_048498995.1. Lineage (GTDB taxonomy): Bacteria > Bacteroidota > Ignavibacteria > OLB7 > OLB7 > JBEHWX01. Next base: position 33,925 of record JBEHWX010000058.1, on the reverse strand, counting down.
GATCCGCCCCCCCGGCGGAAGCTTGACGACCAGCGCAGGGCGGGAGCCCGCGGGGGATACCGAGTCCTTGACGAGGTAGCCGAGGCCGATTCCCGCCCCGAGCAGCAGCACCGCCATCACCCCCCGCATCCAGTACCGGCGGAAAGCCATGCCGATCGCCGATGCTCCGATCGCCGATGCGCCGACCGCCGACGCGCCGGCCGCGGAGGAGCCGATGGCCGACACGCCGGAGGAAGTAAGGCCGGAGGCGACGGAGCCGGCATCGGCCGCGGAGCCGGGCGCCAGCCCCGCGTCGATGGCCCTGATCCCCTCCCAGAGTCGCTCATCGGCCCGCCGACTCGGCGTTACCGCGCCGGCGGCGGCGCTGAACGCGCGCGACAGCCGCACCTGATCGACGAAGAGCGCCCGCTTCTCCGGCGAAACCGCCAGCACGTGCATCAGCTCCTCGACCTGTGCCGGGTCGTGAAGGTCCCCGTTGAGCAGGGCGATGATCTGTTCCTGTATGCTCATGATGTGTAGTCGATCCTTAGAGCGATTCCGCTGCGTGTCCATCCGACGAACCGTCGCGAAGCAGGGGGCCGAGAAGCTTCTGCAGCGCCTGCTTGGCGCGGTAGATCCTGTTCTTGACCACGTCGCGGGTGATGCCCACCTGCGTGGCGATCTCCTCGTAGCTGTACCCCTCGATCTCGAACAGGAGAAACGATTCCCGATACTGCGGGGGAATCTTCATCAGCGCGTGCCGGAGGTGATCCGACGTATCGCCGGCGGCGATGTCCGGCTCGTAGGTCGGCTCCGACCATTCCTCGAGCTTCGAGGTCCGGTTGCTGCTCCGGAGGTGATTCAGGCAGCGGCTCCGCGCGGCCGTGATCAGATAGCCGCGCACGTTGTGCATCTCACGCCCGGACCGGCAGGCGCGGTAGAAGTTCAGGAATACTTCCTGATAGATATCCTCGGCCGCCGCCTCGTCGCCGAGCATGTAGAGGCAGAAACGATAGAGGGTGTTCTTGTACCGCGTGAACAACACGCTGAATGCGTGGTGGTCCCCCTCTCCGGCCTGTCGGGCCAGGGTGCGCTCATCAGCGGTCATCGACTGGGATAATTCGGTCAGCACCGGCATCTTCGTTGGTGAGAAGTTGCACAACGATGGAAGGACACCCGCCGTCCGGGAAGTTCTCACCCCTCGCGGACGCATCGATCACATTTTTTTCGGCCCCCGTTCCCTTCCGTCGCGGAGCGATCGCGATCCCCGGACACCGGCCGGTCGACGAGATCGACCGATGGGTCCGGAGCGGCCGGAGAGGAGGAAGGCGGGAATGAGAGTAAAATCGACGGGTTCCCCGATCCGGATCGGGGATCGGAGCCGGCGCGAGTTGAAGCATCGGCCGGCCTTCCGAGAGAAGGACCAACGTCGGGGACGATACATGTCATCATCTTCACATCATTCGAGCCTTGTAGTTTCGCTCCCGTCCAGTTCCTCTGACACCCTCCGCGTACCCCTGAGCGCGGCCGGTGAAACCTCGGAAACATGCAGTACGCCCATTTGCAGTGTCGATGAGGTAGTGTAGATTCCGCTGCGGTCATGGGGAGGTCACCGTCCAACGGCCTCCCCGACCGAAACCAGGTCCACGGTTGCATCGGTCCGCAGCAGTCCCCAGGTCCAACATAAAACTCAACTTTGGGAGGTCCCCCCAAATGTCCCGGGTACACTTGACTGTGCTCGCCCTCATGGGCGCGCTCATCCTTTCGGTCCCATCGCTCCTACACGCGCAGCATGCCGATCAGAGCACGCTGGCGATGCTCGATGAGGAATCCCCCGCAGCTCCTCCCGTCATTGAAAAGATCATCGCCAGCTCCGGCACCACCAGCGGTACCGGCGGCTCCAGCATCTTCGCTCCGGTGAAGGTCAACGGCGTCAACTCCTCCGACCGCGACAACAGCCCGATCATCTCGGCCGACGGCTCGATCATGTTCTTCAACTCGACCCGCCGCGGCGATCGCGAGTGGGCCCGCTTCAACTATCACAAGAATCGCTACGACGAGGATATCTACTATTCGGTCCGCGATTACTCCCGCGCCGACGGCGAGTACTGGAAGACCCCGGTCAACCTCGGCAGCGCGATCAACTCCAGCGAGGACGATGGCGTGGTGGCCATCGGGCCGGACGGCAACACCGTCTACTTCAACTCGCTGAAGAAAGGGTGGGAGCAGGATGGCGGCCCCTTCTACGCGGCCAAGCTCAAGGGAGTCGAGTGGAGCAACATCGAGGGGCTCGGCGGCGGCATCACCAGGTTCTTCCTCAACCGCGACAAGAAGGTCGGATTCCTCGTCTACGGCGCCACGATCAGCGGCGACGGCAAGGACTTCTATTTCGCGACCACGGTCGGCTCCTCCAACGGCCGCCACGAGATCTGGGTCTCGCACCTGATCGACGGCGCCTGGAGCGATCCGGTGAACCTCGGCAAGAACATCAACTCCGGCGTGGGCAGCTACGCGCCGTTCATCGCCGCCGACGGCAAGACCCTCTTCTTCACATCCAGCTCGCAGAACGGCGACGGCTCCGACGACATCTTCGTGGCCTCCCTGCAGAACGGCGTCTGGGGCCACCCGGCACCGCTGAGCTCGATCAACAGCGACCGCGACGAGTCCTTCCCGTCGGTCCCGGCCTCCGGCGACCGGATCTATCTGTCGATCGCCGGTGATGGCGACGACGACATCTACACGGCCGCCCTGCCGGAGCAGTATCAGCCGACGAAGGTCGCGCTGCTCAACGGCACCGTCCTGGACAAGGAAGGAAAGCTCCCGATCGGCGCCACGGTCTATATCGAGGATCTGGAGACCGGCAAGTCGGTCTACGCGACCAACAGCAACATGGCCAGCGGACGCTTCACCGCGCTGCTGCAGCCCGGCCGCGACTACGGCATCACGATCACCGCTCCCGGCTACGTCTTCATCTCCGACCGCTACACGGTGCCGGAGGGGACCCCGTACAAGGAGTTCTCCCGCAACTTCGAGATGGGAAAGCTCAGCCAGGGAAAGAGCTTCGTGCTCAACAACGTCTTCTTCCAGTATGACGAGGCGGAGCTGACCGCGAGCTCCCGCCCGGAGCTGGATCGGATCGCGGCGCTGATGCGCCAGTATCCGAAGATGGTGATCGAGGTGGATGGCCACACCGACAACATCGGCCCGGCCGATTACAACTTCCGCCTCTCGGTCCGCCGCGCCGACGCCGTCCGCGCCTACCTGACCCAGACGGCCGGCATCGCCCCGGACCGGATTCAGGCCAAGGGCTACGGCTACTCCAAGCCGGTTGCCTCCAATGCATCCGACGACGGCCGTCGCCAGAACCGTCGCACCGAGTTCATGGTGGTGTCGATGTAATCCCGAGACAGTTTCGCATCGCTCGACGCGCCGCCAGCTCCCTGGCGCGCCGGACGAAGGCCGGAGTCCGCCTGTCGGACTCCGGCCTTTTCGTTTCCGACCGGCGGGCGATCTCCCGGCATCGTTCTCTTTGCAACCCGCCGTTGTATCGCGCGCTCCGGGGCAACGCCGCCCAGACGCGGACATCCGCCACCGACGCATCCTCCACGCTCCGCTTCATCTCCCCGTTTCTCCGAAATTCCACGGATTATCCCCCCGCCGGAGGCTCCCGACGGCGACGGCGCTCCCCGTCGGAGACGCCACGGAGCCGATCCCCTCATCCCCTTCCGCTTCTTCTGGTACGTCCGTTGAGTCTCCCCCGGCAGCCGCCGCGACGCGTCGACACGGGACCACGGCTCGGGGCGCGCGGCGACACGGATGCGAAAGGCGCATCCGGCGCGTGGAGATGTGCGGTGGACATTGTGATGGAGGGATACCGAGATGAAGGGATGGATACGGATGCGAAGCTGGATCGCCGCGGCGACGGTGCTGGGCGGAACCGTGCTCGTGCATGAACAGGCCGCGGCGCAGAGCGCCTCGGGCGTCTCCGGTGGAAGCGCGCCTCGGCATGGAGTGGCCGCGCGGGGCGCAGGACGCGCAACGATGATCGACCCTGACCACAACCCGATACTCGTCGGTGACGGATCGGCGATGCTCTTCAACTCCGCCAGCCGCGCCGGACGCGACTGGGCGCAGTTCGATCAGGAGCGCGGACGCTACGATGCCGATATCTACCTGGTCAGAAAGTCCGGCGGCGGCTGGCAGCGGCCGGTCAACGTCGGCGCCAGGATCAACTCCGGCGAGGACGACGGCATCGAGGCGGTGGCCGCCGATGGCGGCTCAGTCTACTTCTCCTCGCTGAAGCCGGGATGGGAGAGCGATGGCGGCCCCTTCTACCGCGCGCGCCTGGAGGATTCGCTCCTGGCCGATCCGCGCGGACTCGGCGGCGGGATCACCGACTTCTTCGCCCACCGCGACCGGATAGCCCGCTTCCGGATCTACGGCGCCACGATCTCCCCGGATGGACGGGACTTCTACTTCGCGACCACCGTCGGCTCCTCCGAGGGGAAGCATCAGATATGGGTCTCCCATCTGGTCGACGGCGTCTGGAGCAGCCCGGAAAATCTCGGCGCGGCGATCAACGACGGCGACGGCAGCTACGCGCCACGCATCGCCGCCGATGGTCACGCGCTCTTCTTCCAGCATCGGGACGTCAAGGCGCGCAAGCGGGATCAGACGCTCGTCTCCCTCCTGCGCGACGGCGCGTGGCAGGCACCGATCGGCGCCGATGCCTTCTTCGGCACCGCCAAGGCGGGCGAGGGGTACGTGATGCCGATCGGCGCGAGCGACGGCTCCGGGGAGACCGACATGGTCTCGATCCCGAGCGCGTCGGCGGCCGGCACGCTGGCCCGGATCGTCACTCTCACCGGCATCGTCCTCGACAACGAGACGGGGCGCCCGGTACGGGCCGACGTGCTGATCGAGGATCTTCAGACCGGGCTGGTCGCCACCGGCACCACGAGCTCGGCCGAGACGGGACGCTACCAGGTGATCCTCAACCCGAGCCACCCCTACCGGGTCTCGGTCTCCGCGCCGGGATACTCGCTGGTGGCCGACAGCTACGAGGTGCCGGCCGGCGGCGCCTACACCGAATATTCGAAGGACGTCCGGCTGGAGAAGCTCACCCCCGGCCGGAGCTTCTTCGCCAACCGCGTCCTCTTCAACTACAACTCCGCCACCCTGGCGCCGAAGGCCTATCACGATCTCGATCACATCGTCGCGATCCTGAAGGAGTATCCCACGGCGCGGCTGCAGGTGGAGGGGCATGTCGACGGCGAGGGGAATGGACATGGGAGCGAGCAGCTGGCCGAGGCGCGCGCCGAGGCGGTGAGGAACTACCTGGTCAACGTCGGCGGCATCGCGCCGGAGCGGCTGATGGTGCGGGGCGCCGACGCGGCGCGGCCGGTGGCGCCGGGAGTGACCGAGGAGGAGCGCAGGATGAACCGGCGCTGCGACTGCGTGGTGCTCCCCACCTGAGCGGGCACGAATGGGATCGGACGGGAGCCGGGCATCTCCGATGGGGAGAGGTCCGGCTCGCTCCGTTTCGGGCCGGATGCTCCGTCGCGCGGCCCCGGCGCGGCTTCGGAACCGGCACGACGTGGCTTCGGAACCGGCACGACGCGGCTTCGGGACCGGCACGACGCGGCTTCGGAACCGGCGCGGCCGGGGCTCCCGGAGATCACCACATTCTCACGACCCCGGATCGAACTATTCGATATGTTTGCCCCCCGGCGAGCGGAGCGGGACATGCGCCCGCGCCGGCCACGCATTCCGGACGGAGATTCCGAACCGGAGCATCCCGGCCGCGGATCGCCGCGCTCCGGCCGTGCCGCGCCGCGGCCACGGTGGAGCGTCCATCAGTTCAGACAAGGAGCGTAATGAACAACATCACGATAAAGCGGGAAGATGCCCTCGAGTATCATCAGATGGGGCGCCGCGGCAAGATCGAGGTGATTCCGACCAAGCCGGTCTCCACGCAGCGCGACCTGTCGCTGGCCTACACGCCCGGCGTTGCCGAGCCCTGCCGCGAGATCGCCGTCGACGAGGAGAAGGTCTACGATTATACAGCCAAGGGGAACCTGGTCGCGGTGGTCACCAACGGCACCGCCGTGCTCGGCCTGGGCAATATCGGCGCGGCCGCCGGCAAGCCGGTGATGGAGGGGAAGGGTGTGCTCTTCAAGAAGTTCGCCGACATCGACGTGTTCGATATCGAGCTGAACGTTTCTGAGACCGACCGGCTGATCGAGACGATCGCCGCCATGGAGCCGACCTTCGGCGGCATCAACCTGGAGGATATCAAGGCGCCGGAGTGCTTCGAGGTGGAGGAGACGCTCAAGGCCCGGATGAATATCCCGGTCTTCCACGACGATCAGCACGGCACGGCCATCATCTCCGGCGCGGCGCTGATCAACGCGCTCGACCTTCAGGGAAAGAAGATCGACCAGGTGAAGATCGTGGTCTCCGGCGCCGGCGCAGCGGCCATCTCCTGCTCCCGCTTCTACGTGCTGCTCGGCGCCCGCCAGGAGAACATCTACATGTGCGACTCCAAGGGGCTGATCCATCGGAACCGCACCGACCTGAACAAGTACAAGGAGGAGTTCGCCAACGGCGACGCCCCCGCCTCGCTCGGCCAGGTGCTCGAAGGCGCCGACGTCTTCATCGGCCTGTCGCAGGCAGGGCTGATGACCAAGGAGATGGTGGCCTCGATGGCCGACAAGCCGATCGTCTTCGCCATGGCCAACCCCGATCCGGAGATCGGCTACGACGAGGCCACCTCGGTCCGCGAGGATATCATCATGGCCACCGGACGAAGCGACACGCCGAACCAGGTGAACAACGTGCTCGGCTTTCCCTTTATCTTCCGCGGCGCGCTCGACGTCCGCGCGCGCGCGATCAACGACGAGATGAAGCTGGCCGCCGCTCGCGCCATCGCCGAGCTGGCGCGCGAGGATGTGATCGATTCGGTCACCCGCAGCTACGGCGACGGTCCGCTCGCCTTCGGTCCGGAGTACATCATCCCGAAGCCGTTCGACGAGCGGGTGCTCCTCTGGGTGGCGCCGGCGGTGGCGCGCGCGGCGATGGAGAGCGGCGTGGCCCGCCGGCCGATCACCGACTGGGAGGCCTACAACGACGAGCTGGAGGCGCGCCTTGGCAAGTCGCGCGGCTTCATGGTGCCGATCATCAACAGCGCGCAGTCGCGCCGCCCGATGAAGCGGATCGTTTTCCCGGAAGGGGAGGAGCTGCTGGTGCTCCGCGCGGCGCAGCGCCTGGTCGAGGAGCGGATCTGCGAGCCGATCCTTCTCGGCAGCCGTCGCGAGATGCGCCGCATCGCCGAGCAGAACCACGTCGACCTCGAAGGGGTCACCCTGATCAACCCCGCCGCCGACGAGCGGCGCTATCGCTATCGGGAGGTGCTCTTCCAGGTGCGCGGACGCAAGGGAGTGACCCAGGCGGCTGCGCGGCGGATGCTCCAGCGTCCGATCTATTTCGGGATGATGATGGCGCACGAGCATGACGCCGACGGCGTGGTGGCCGGCGCGTCGATCTCCTACCCGGACGTGATCCGCCCGGCGCTCCAGGTGATCGGACGGGACAACCGCTACTCGCGCGTTGCCGGATTGTATATCATCATGCCGAAGTCCGGCGGGCTCTACTTCCTGGCCGACACCACGGTGAACATCGACCCGACGGCCGAGGAAGTGGCCGAGATCGCGATGATGGCGGCCGAGACCGCGCGCCGCTTCGGGGCGATCCCGCGCGTCGCGCTTCTCTCCTTCTCGAACTTCGGCGACTCCCGCCATCCGGCCGCGGTGAAGATGCGCCGCGCCGCCGAGCTGCTGAAGTCCGAGCACCCGCAACTGCTGGTCGACGGCGAGATGCAGGCGGACACGGCGGTGGTCGAGGAGATCCTGACCGGCTCCTATCCGTTCAACACGCTCGGCGGCGAGGCGGCCAACGTGCTGATCTTCCCGAACATCGACGCGGGGAACATCGCCTACAAGCTCCTGATGCGCATCGGCGAGTGCGAGGCGATCGGGCCGATCCTGATGGGAATGAACCGCCCGGTGCACGTGGCCCAGCGCTCGGCCGACGTGCAGGATATCGTCAACATCACGGCGATCACCGTCACCGAGGCGTGGGATCGCGAGCGGACGTCGGGGCACGGCACGCTCCCGCTGTTCGAGGGCTGATGCACGCATGACGCAACGGCGGAGCCGGCCCCGGATGAGGTCGGCTCCGCCCGTTTCCGATCCCGGTTTCCGATCCCGGTTTCCGATCCCGATCTCAGTTCCCCTTTCCCTCCCCCGCCGGTCGCCACCCGCCCACGCTCCACCCGTTTCTCCGTCGCAGTCACTTTTGCGCGTCCCACGCGGTCTGATATCTCCGACCGGCCGTCACCGGCATGGTGGCCGGGCCGGCCGACGGTCACGTATCGCATCGCGTATCCATGAGGATCGATCCGGGCGGATCGGTCCGGATGGATCGGACCTCGCACTCCAGGAATCCCATGCGAACTCTTACCATCTCGCTGCTTCTGCTCTGCTGCGTCGCGCGACTTTCGGCGCAGAGCTTCACGATCAGCGTCGATCCTCCTCAGCGCATCCTGCCGGAGGCAACGACCACATGGACCGTGACCGTGACTCCCAGCGGAGGTTTCTCCGCGCCGGTCTTCTTCAACGCCCGTCCGCTCGACGATCTCAACGCGACGACGAGCTTCTCACCGGAGGTCCTTCGGTCGCCGTACGGTACCCCCGTCACCCTCACGCTCACCTACAACGGCGTGAAGAACGGAAGCACGCACAGGCTCGAGATCGAGGGATACAACGGCATCGTATCGTCACGCGACACGATCACGCTGACCGCGCCGAGCACGTCGGCGTGGAGAACGTTCACCAGGCAGAATTCGCAGTTCGGCGGCGCCATGGGGAAAAAGTTCATCATCGACAGCAGCGGCAACGGGTGGTTCGGTCTGGGCACGAGCGTTCAGCGCTTCGACGGCACCAGCTGGACCTCCTTCTCCGAGATCGCTCCCGGCGTCATCGCCTCCGCCATGCTCGCGGCCGATCGCAACGGCGTCTGGGTGTCCACGATCGTCAACCCCCATAAGGCCGGGCTGGCCTATTATGACGGAAGCTCCTGGAGCCACTTCGATACGACGACCGGTTATTCCGATTCCCTGATCGGATGGACGGTCGAGAACGAAGGGGGGCTGACCTTCGCCGTGGCGCTTCCGAGCGGACTCTGGGTACGGAGCTACAACGGCCTGCTCCATCACGACGCGACTGGATTCCACGTTCAGCGGATACCGGTGGATGCGATATACTGGATGGTCGCCGGCAACGACGGGCGGCTCTGGTTTCCCGTGCTGAGCATGACCAAGCCGTATGAGGTCGCCACCTTCGACGGGAAGTTCTGGAACGATTATCCGATTGCCGAGCTCGGCTACCCGAACATGGGCATCTTCGTTGCCATCGACCCGAGCGGAAGACTCTGGACCACCCATGGGTATCCCAACACCCTGTACACGCTCGATCCGGCGACGATGAAGGCAACCGAGTTCACCATGGATGACGGCACCGATTCGGCGCGCCGCGGCGTGCTCAGCCTTGCCTGGGATACACGGGGGCACATGTGGCTCGGGCATGGCAGATCCCCCTACTATTTGCAGGATCGGCGAGCCCCGGCCGGCGTCCATCGCTTCGATGGGACCACATGGTGGCACTACACGCAGGAGAACTCCGGACTCCCGGACAACAACGTTTTCTATATCCAGGTCGATCCGAAGAGCAACGCGATCTGGTTCCTTACCGAAACAGGGCTTGCGATCCTCGACGGGAATGCCGATCCCGGCATCGGCGTTGCCGGCGCCACCGGGGGCACGACGCCCGCGCCTGGCGGCTCCGGCATGACGCGGCCGGTGACGGTCTACCCGAACCCCACCTCCGGCGTCACGACGATCGGCCTGTCGCTCGGCGGAACGTCGCGCGTCGGGATCGTGGTGACGAATCTCCTCGGCCGCACGGTGGCCCGGACGCAGGATCGGGTGCTCGATGCGGGGGAGCAGCAGCTGCCGCTCGATCTTACCGGCCTGGCTCCCGGCGCCTACATGGTGCGAACGATCGTGGAGGATCGCGTCCAAGCCGTGTCGATGGCGATCGTGCAGTGATCTCCGTCGGTTGCTCCCGCGCGATCCGCGGCGAACTGAATCGCGCGGCGGACTGAATCGCGCGGCGGGCCGATCCGTCGCGGTGGCCACCAAAAGCTCGAAGGGGCGATCGATCACGATCGCCCCTTCTGATTCCCGCATCGAGGTGTACATGCCGACGACGTATCGAGGCATCCGACGCGGAAACATCTTCAATTGTTCTACGACTTCGTCTGTCCTCCTGCCGAGCCCCGCCCACCCCACCTGATAGCACAACAGGTATACAGGTATGTCGTACGGATCGAGTCGAGCTTGCCCGCGAGGGGACCAGAAGCATCTAAACACGGAACATGCCCGGCCCGCTCCCGCATCACACGCTCGCAACGACTCGACGGGGTTCGGGCTCGGAGTCCATGCGGCGTCCGGCCCTGCGCCCGTTCCATCAACGCGCAAAGCACGGACCAGATGGAACGGAGATGGGGATCGGCGCGCCGGAGCGTAGATTCGCACGCGGGAGGATGATGCCAGTCTCCCGATCCCCCGTGTTGCAACTCCGCATTGCACGGAACGGGCCGAACGAGCCTGGCACGCCCGCGATGCGCCCCCGACATGGCGCGAGCGCGCATCACGACGCATCACGCCTCGCGACGCATCGCGTCCCGACATCGACAGCTCACGAACGAACATCTTGAACTCCGTGACCGACGATCTCTCCTTCTCGCACACGCTCCGCCTCGACCTTATCTCGCTCGGCGAATGCCTCGTCGAGCTGATCAAGCGGGAGGATGGCGCGTTCGATGCCGGCTTCGCCGGCGACGCGTTCAACACCCTCTTCTACGCCTCGCGCCTCGGGCTCCGCACCGGCTTCGTCTCGGCCGTCGGCGAGGACCGGTTCACCTCGATGATCCTCGACGGCATCGGCCGCGAGGGAATCGACAGCTCACACCTGCTCCGCCTGTCCGGACGGAACAACGGGCTCTACGTGATCGAGACCGACGCGCGCGGCGAGTATACGTTCGACTACTGGCGGGAGAGCTCCGCGGCCACCGAAACGCTGTTGCGCAGCGATCTCGACGAGCTCGTCTCCTACTGCTCCCTCTCCAACTGGTTCCTCTTCACCGGCATCACCCTCGCGGTGATGAAGGGACCGGAGCGGCTGGACATGCTTCTGCGACGACTGCACGGCCGGACGAAGATCGTCTTCGACACGAACTATCGCGCGCGGCTCTGGCCCTCGGCCGAGACCTACCGCGCGCGGATGGAGCAGATCATGCCGTGGGTCGACGTGTTCCTGCCGAGCATGAGCGACCTGGAGGAGCTCTATCCCGACGAGGATCTTCAGAGCGTGCTGACGCGCTTCGTCGAGGGAGGCACATCCACCATCGCGATGACCGCCGGCGCCAGCGGCGGAGCCATCTTCCGTGACGGCGAGCTCGACATGATGCCCCTTGCCGACGAGGTTCCCGACGTGGTGGACGCCACCGGCGCCGGTGATGCCTTCAACGCCGGCTTCATCGCCGGACTCGCGCGCGGCGAATCGGCCGAGCAGGCCTACGCCCTCGGCCAGCGCGTCGCCGGATGGGTTCTCCAGGTGCGCGGCGCAATCGGAGACTTCGAGGGAGAAGGAGGGAAGTGAGAAGAAGTGAGAATTGAGAATGAAGAACCATGAAATCAGTGCCGGCTGGGGGGGAGCGTGGTTCCTGAAATGAAGGGAATTGGGGGAATTGAGAATTGAGAATGAAGAACCATGAAGTCGGTGCTGGTTGGGATTTGGGGTATGGTGTGGTCTGGAGCAGCGACGAACCATGAAGTCGGTGCTGGTTGGGATTTGGGGTATGGTGTGGTCTGGAGCAGCGACGAGCCATGAAGTCGGTGCTGATTGGAATTTGGGGCATGGTGTGGTATGGAGCAGCGACGAACCATGAACTCGGTCCCGACGGTGGGAGGGCGTGGTTCCCGCGACGATCGGAGGGAAAGGTCCTGTTCGCCGGTGGTGGCTCGCGGGTGCGTGACGCCTGGTTTCATTCGCCGCGATGCCGTAGGTTGATGCCCCGTCATACCCCGTCAGATCGTTTCCGCTTCCATGCATGTCGGAGGATCCGATGGCTACGTATGATATCCAGGCCCGGTCGTTCGAATTCGCCGTGCGCGTCGTTCGACTGGCCGGACATGCCGCGCGCCGGGGAGGCTCGGCGCGGACGCTCGCGCTTCAACTGCTGCGGTCGGGTACGTCGATCGGCGCCAATCTCGAGGAAGCCTACGCCGCGCAGAGCCGCCGCGACTTCGTCTGCAGGTGCCGAATCGCCTTGAAGGAAGCACGGGAAGTGCATTACTGGCTTCGCCTGTTCGCCGCGTCAGGTCTCGTCGAGGAGCATCGCCTCATCCCTCTCATCCACGAGTCGAACCAGCTTGTCGCCATCCTCACTACGATCGCGCGCCGCTCGGCGAACACAGGGGTCGTCAAGCCTCGTTCCCGCCCCCGCACCGGCACCGGCACCGCCACCGGCACTGCCCCTAGCACCGGCACCGGTGCCAGTCCATGACGCTCCGCGAGCAAACCCGGCCGACAAGTCCGGTCGACGAACCCAGTCGAGGAACATCCGAAGAGTCCAGGAAGTGGCTCATTCGACGATCGAGCGCGACAATGCCCTCGCGTGGACCAAGAGAGCAGGCCGGCTCCCCGCCTCCGCGGGCGCACGGAGCGTTCCCCTCCGTCCGGCAGTAATTTCATGGTTCTTCATTCTCAATTCTCTCCATTCCTGGTTCTCCTCGCCTCACGGCAGGGAGCTTCTCAACCCCAGTCCAGCAGTGATTTCATGATTCCTCATTCTCAATTCTCAATTCTCTTCATGGTCGGGAATGCGCATCTCGACCCGGCGTGGATGTGGAAATGGGGTGAGGGGATGGAGGCATTCCTTGCCACCTGCCGGTCGGCGCTCGATCGGATGGAGGAGACCCCCGCGTTCGTCTTCACCTGCAGCTCCGCGGCGCACTACCGATGGGTCGAGGAGGTGGAGCCGGCGCTCTTCGCCCAGATCCGCCGTCGCGCCGCCGAGGGACGCTGGGCCGTGGTCGGCGGATGGTGGGTGCAGGCCGACTGCAATCTCCCCTCCGGCGAGGGATTCGTCCGCCAGGCATTGCTCGGACAGCGGTACTTCCGCGAGCGCTTCGGCCGGATCGCGACCACCGGTTATTCCCCGGACGCGTTCGGCCACAATGCCGGGCTCCCGCAGCTGCTCGTCGGCGCCGGCATGAGCAACTACATCTTCTGCCGTCCCGATCCGACCGAGCTGACGCTCCCCTCGCCGCTCGTCGCCTGGAGCTCGCCGGACGGAGCGGAGGTGCTCGCCTATCGCGTGCCGTTCCACTACAACATGTACGAGACCACGGTGCCGAAGAAGGTCGCCGACCTGGAAGCCGCGCTCGACGCACCCTCGGCGCTGGCGGCCGACGAGCGCCCGCTGCGCGATTTCGGCGCGGACTGGTGTCTCTTCTACGGCGTCGGCAATCACGGTGGCGGGCCGACCCGCGAACAGATCCGCCAGATCATCGAGATCGATCACGATCCGCATCGCTCCCGGCTCCGCTTCGCCGGCCCCGATCAGTTCTTCGGCGCCGTCCGAGGCCATCGCGAGGAGTGGGTGATTCCAGCGTGGCGCGACGATCTGCAGATCGATGCCCCGGGCTGCTACTCAGCCAGCGCGGCCATCAAGGGAGCCAACCGCCGCGCCGAAACGTCGCTCGCGCGCGCCGAGAAGATCGCCTCGGCCGCCTCCATCCTCGCCCGCCTTCCGTATCCCGCGGCCGAGCTGCGTCACGGATGGGAGCAGGTCTGCTTCAATCACTTTCACGACATCCTCTGCGGCGTGGCGATCCGCGAGGCGCTCGATGAGGCGCTCCACGGCTACGGCACGGCGATGATCGCCGCCACGCGCGCCGAGCGCCACGGCCTGCAGGCGATCGCGCGCTGCATCGACACGATGGGCCCCGGACAGGCGCTGCTCGTCTTCAACCCGCATTCCTGGGAGGTCTCCGCCCCCGTGACCTTCGAGCTCTGGCACGACATCGACAAGCGACTCTGGAGCGAGCCGGTTCACGTGCGGATGATCGACGAGGCGGGAGCCGATATCCCCTGCACGGTCGGATTCACCTCGGGAAAGATCGGCCGGGACCGGGTGGCGGTCACCTTCCGCGCCACGGCCCCGCCGCTCGGATGGAGCAGCTACCACGTGATCTACGGCGAGCAGCGCCCGCTCGGCTCCGCCGCGAGCGAGCCGGCCATCGTGGCCTCCGATACCGTGATGGAGAACGAGCGTCTGCGGATCGAGATCTCCCCGGAGCATGGAGGGATCGCGCGGCTCTACCACATCCCGACCGGAACGGAGCTGCTGGCCGATCGCTCCGCGCTGCCGATCGCGATCACCGATCGCACCGATACATGGGGACACGGCGTTACCCGCTTCGATCGGATCGCCGGCACGTTCGGCCAGGCCGAGGCGCGGCTGGTGGAGCATGGTCCCACGCACGCGACGATCAGAACCCGGAGCCGCTGGCGCGACTCCTGGGTGCAGCAGGATTTCCGGCTCCACGTGGCTTCCGAGGAGATCGTGGTCGATGTGAAGATCTTCTGGGCCGAGGAGTACACGATGCTCAAGCTCGGATTCGAGCTGCCGATCGCCGGCGCGCGCTCGATCAACGAGGGAGCCTACTGCGTGGTGGAGAAGGAGTGCGACGGCACCGAGCGCCCCTGCGGAAGCTGGACGGCGCTCACCGGCTTCCGCGACGGCGGCTCCGGCGATCCCGCCGCCGATTCCACGGGGCTCGGCATCGCCACCGATCTGGTGCACGGCTTCGATGCGACCGATCGTGGCGATGGCGCGTCGCTCCGGCTCTCGATCCTGCGTGGCTCCCCCTACGCGCTCCACGATCCGCACCCGCATCATCCCGACGAGGATCTCGACTTCCTCGACCACGGGATCACCCGGTTCCGTTATACGATCGTACCGGTAATGAACCGGGATCTTCCCACGCGGATGGCGCGCGCCGCGTCGCTCCTCTGCTCGCCGCTGATCCCGCATCTGGAATCGTGGCACGCCGGCGGCACCCTGCCGAAGACGTATCGCGGCGTCGGGATCTCCGCGCCGAACGTGCTCCTGGCCGCGCTCAAGCGCTGCGAGGAGGGACGCGGCTGGATCGTCCGGCTCCATGAAACGGGCGGCATCGCGACCGAGGCGGATGTGGACCTTCACCTGCTCGGACATCGCTGGAGCATTACGCTCGGGCCGCATCAGGTCGGCACGTGGCGCCTTACGCCGGACGGCGTGGAGCAGGTGAATCTGATCGAGGAGAATTGAGCCCGACGGCCGCTAACCTTTCCCGACGCGAAGCTGTTATGCGATATGACGACCGTTCGCGATCCGGGAAACGATGACACAACCCGGATATGATCGATAGGAACATGGATGATGAAGCGCGATCGACGCGATACGACGATCGCGGGATCGCGAGCGGGACCGTCAACGGAGCCGTGTTCGAACGGGGTGGGGATCGATGCCGGCCGACGGACGGCGCAAGCCGACGGAGACTGCTGACGATGCTCGCCCCGCTCGGCGCGGGACTCCTCCTCGGCGGATGCTCCCGCGCAACGACGGAAGTCCCAGTTGTCCTGGCGCCGACCGAGGCGCTCGGCCGCGGACACGCCCTGCTCGGGCGCATCCTCATGATCTACGATGAGATAGCGGCCCGGCTCGAAGGGGGCGCCCCCTTCCCGCCGGAGGCACTGGCCGGAGCGGCCGGCGTGATCGAGAGCGACTACCAGGCAACGCAGATCGCCGTCGAGGAGACGCTGATCTTCCCCCGCCTCGAGCGGAGCCCGAGCGCCGCCCCGCTGCTCCCGGTGCTTCGGTGCCAGCATGCCGCCGGCCGGCGGATGACGGCCGAGATCGGACGTGGCGCGCGTCCCGGCGCGCTCGGCACGCAGCGGGAACGGCTCGAACTGGCCACGGCCCTTCGCGCCTATGCGCGGATGATGCGCGCCCACGCCGCGCGCGAGGAAACGGCACTCTTCCCCCTTCTGTCGGATCTCCTGCCGCGACGCGATCTGGCCGCGCTGGCCGGCGCGATCGCCGGGCACGGACTCGGCGCGGCGGAGCTCGCGGCCGCCGTCGAGCGGGTCGACGCGGTGGAGCGGATGCTCGGCGTCGAGAGCCTCGCCGGCTACACCGCCGGCCCCTGCGAGTAGACGGCGCGCCTGGTATCGCGCGCCCCGGCATCGGACATCCCGCGTTGTCGGACATGATTCGCCTCCCCCAGGCGCCTCGCGCGGCGTGTTGCCCCACCCCGCGCTCTCCCTCCCGGCCCCGCGGATGCCGCCGGTCCGTGCATGGACCGCGTCAGGACCGACGGCGGAGAAGAGTCTGGCAGAAGGGTTGATGTCTCCTCGGAGCATTGCCGCCATCTCCGGCTGATGCCGGACCGGATGGCGGGGACTGGAATCTTCGTCGTGACGGGGATTTCCGGCGGCATGAGTGACGATGCCATGGGCATCGATACGGCGGGTACGTCGGTTGCGTCGTCCGATCCGACGGCGTACTTTCCGTCCGTCCAGAACACCCCAACAACTCCGAGCTCACCCCTCGCAGGCGATCGTGTTGTCGTTTCGGCACGTGGCAGTCCAATCCGGTCCGGTCCAGACCGCGATTCGCTCCCGGCCGACCGTCGGCTTCGACTGTTCCGGCGACCAATCCGTTCATTGACGATGTCCCGAGACCTATGTCCATCGTTCAGATTCTCCCAGCGGTTTCCCCTGCGATTGTCAAATCGGTCTACGACGCGATAGCGCAGGAAGGTTGCCTCCCGGAGCTTGCCGCGGATTTCCAGCAGGGAATCACCGCGCGCGGGCTCGATTACATCCGGCTGCGGCGGACGGCGCGTCCGCTGGAGCCGCTTGCCGAACGTTTCGCCTCCCGGCTGCTGACCATGTTCGCGTCGGAGACCACGACACTTCCCCCACGCTCCCGCCTGACGGTGCTCCTGGCCGTCTGCGAATCCCTTTCCCGCGACGACGTGGACGACGTGCTGCTGTCCGAGATCGGGAACGATTCGGCCGCTCTGGAACAGTATCTGGAGGAGCGGAGCCGCCAGGCGCTTGCCGGGCTCGATGAGGCGGAGCTGATGTTCTATCGCCGCCTGGTTCGCGAGGTCTGCCGCGGCATCATCAGGGTCGCCGCGGAGATCCACGACTTCGAAGGCTCCCCCGTGGCCGCCTCGGCCGAGGGACAGGAGCTGATCCTGACCGCGCTGGCCGACGAGCCCGACCTTGCCGACGCCGAATCGACGCGAATCCTCCGCTCCTATCTCGACGAGCTGCTCCGCGTGCTCGACCGGCCGGGCCCTCCCGGCATCTTCGCCACCGACGCGACCAAGGCGGAGCAGGGACTCTACCGGACGTTCGTCCCGCCGGACCTCGTGCCGACCGGCGCCGATCCGGCGCGCCGCGCGGCGATGGGCTCCCGGAGCGGGGGCGCCGAGATGACTGCCGAGCGGGTTCTCGACGGAGCGTGGCGGCTTCTGGTGGTCGGCGAGGCCGGCTCCGGCAAGAGCGCGCTGCTCCGCTGGATCGCCATGCGCGCTGCCTGCCGCGAGTTTCCGCGCGAGCTCGGACGGTGGAACCGCACGGTGCCGATCTATCTCCGGCTGCGCGAGCTGGCCGAGACCGGCCTGCCGGATGTCGACGCGCTGGCGCGCGCGCTCTCCCCGTCGCTCGAGGCGGTGCTTCCCGACGGCTGGCTTCATCGCCAGTTGGAGCGGGGGCGTGGCGTGGTGCTGATCGATGGCATCGACGAGCTGCCGCGCAGCCGTCGCGGACTGTTCATCGAGCGTCTCCGGACGCTGGTGGATCGCTATCCGCTTGCCCGCTTCATCCTCGCCTCACGGCCGGCGGCCGTCTCGGCCGATCTCTGGCCGGAGTGGACCGAGTGGGCCGGACGCGCGGAGCTCCGCACCGTCGAGATCGCTCCTCTCTCCGAGGGAGCGGTCGACACGATGATCGACCGTTGGCACATGGCCGAGGCGGCCGCGAGCGAGCATCCGTCGGTCAGGCGCGAAGCACGCTCGCGCGCGGCGAGCCTGGCCGAGCTGCTCCGCGCCGATCCGCGACTGGCCCGGCTGGCGCGCAACCCGCTCCAGTGCGCGCTTCTCTGCACGCTCGCGCGGGAGGGGAGCGAGCCGCGACCGGCCACCCGCCCGGTCCTGTTCGATACTTCCTGCACCGCGTTTCTCGATCGGCCGGAGGAGAACCGTGGGCGCTTCGATCCGACCGCGCTCCGGCTCACCGAGACGCAGAAGCGTCTGCTCCTGGAAGGGCTTGCCTCCTGGCTGGTGAAGAACGGCATGACCGACGCCACGCCGATCCAGGCCGACAAGCGGTTCGCCGATCTGGTGAAGGTGATGAACCTTCCGCGAGCCGTCTCCGGCACCGCGGTCAGAATGGCCTTCGTCGATCACGAGGAACTGCTGCGCGAGAACGCGCAGGGGCGGATCGAGTTCGTCCACCGCGCGTTCCAGGAATATCTGGCCGCGCGCGCGATCGTGCGGGAGGATGGAACGGCGCTGCTGCTCGACCATGCGACCGACGACATGTGGTGGGATACGATCATCTTCGCCGCCGGCATGCTCCAGCCGAAGGAGCGGGAGACGCTGATCGCCGGCATGGTGGACCGCGCGCGCCCGCCCCGCCGCTTCTTCCGTCGCCCGGAGCCGGCCGAGTACGATCGGCCGCTGATGCAGCTCGCGCTGGCGTGCGTGCGCGCCGCCGGCAGCGTGGCCACCGAGCTGAACGACACGATCTCCGCCGTCGCCGGCGTTCTGTTCCCGGCCGCGCGACACGAGGAGGAGATACTGGCCTAGAGCAATCCAATCGTTCCGCGGGGGACCATCCATCAACCGAGCGGGCGGGGCCGGGCATGCGCCGGTTCCGCCCGCTCGCCGCGTGGCCCCGCGCATCGCGCGTGATACGATCCCAACCTCCAGTGCTTTCCACGATATGACACCGACTCCCCGCGCCGCGCGCGTATCGACGCGCGCCATGCTACTGACGCTGCTCCTCGGCGCCTGCTCGCCCGATCGCTCCGTGGAGCATTCCGACACCGCGCGCGCCGTCAACGCCCGGCAACGAGCCGCTTCCTCGGATATCGCCGCGACGGATTCCACCACGACGGATTCCGCCGCGACGATGCGTGGAGCGGCCGTGAACGATCCCGGACTTCGCCGGGAGATGGAGCGATTCCTTGCGCCGCTGGCCGCGGTGTACTTCGGCCACGGTGAGCGGGAAGTTGTCCCGATCAACGACACGACGATCGAGGCCTTCGGGGTGATGGCCGCCATGCACTACGATCGGGCGGCGGTGGAGCGCGCCTCGAACGCCGAGTATTACCTGATCCCGGAGATGCTCGCTGATCGCCGCGCCATCGGGACGTTCGGCCGCGCCCCCGCGCGGCGCGGGCTCGATCCCTGGGAGAACCGTGGAGGCTATTCGTACCACGATGGCTTCTATTACATCCACCGCTACGACATCGACGACGACGATGCGGACAACTATCTCGCCGTCGTCCGCGCGGTTGCCATGCTCCCGGACGGACGCTACAGCGTGCTGGCCGATGTCGGCGCCGCTCCTACCGGGCCAGGGGATTCCTTGAACGTGGAGCTTCACGTCACCGCGACGGTGACGCGCGATGCCGCGGGGCACCTGCGACTCGTCGGCTACCGCGCCCGGCCGATCAGCGGCTCCGACGGCACGGCCGCCGGATAGCGAACCGGACGCATTCCCGCCGACAGCATTCCCGCCGACATCATTTCCGGATGTCATTTCCGGAGACAAGTCAGCCTCGACGCCGACGCGACATACGATATCCCTGTACGCCACTTCCACCTCGACGGATTGCCGGACATCGATCATGGGAATATTTGCATGGGAGGATGTCGGCGGCGTCACATTCCCGATCACCACCGTGTCTCATCACCAACTTCGAGCCGATCCCACATAGCGGCCACGATGCACGTGGCCACGGCGATATCCGATTGTATCGCATTGACCATGCCGTAACCGTGTGGCACAGCATGGCGTGGAGCTCACCCTCCTCATTGCCGAGACCTCTCACGTACAATGATCGAGACTCCCGCACGGCGCGTGCGGGCCGGTCATCATTACAGATGTACGCGGCGGGCTCGTGGCGCGGCTCGAAGACTGAACTACCATTTCATCCCGGAGACTGAATTATGAAGCTTTCCTTTTCCGCGGAAGCGTCCGGCTGTCCGCTACCCCGCGCGCATCGCTGTTCTCCCGGCTCGATGTTCGTCGCATGCCTGATGCTCTGCCTGCTTGCCGTCAACTCTTTGCGTGCCCAATCCGGGTTCAGGGTGATCGGCCCACGGGAGATCCCCTGCTGCTCGACGGCGCCGGTGACCTACTGCTTCGAGCCCGACGGCATGCTCGGCTATGATTGGACCATCCCGGCCGGGTGGACCGTCGTTGGACCGACCAACGAGCGTTGTATCACCCTCATTCCTCCGAAAGGCTCGGCGAGCGCGTTCATCGTCGGTGCCGGCCTCGACGATAGAGAGCCCTGGCAGGCGGGCTTTACCGTGACACGCACCGAGTGCCCGTCCGACGTGAGCATCACGGAGATTCCCTGCGGCTCCTATAGAGGCGGCTCCATCACCGCCTCGATGCCTGACGGCGTTGCCCCGTTCCACTATTCCTGGACGAGAAACGGCGTCCCGGTCGGCGGCGACCAGGCGACGCTCGACAATCTCGACGCCGGCGGATATCAGGTTACCATCACCGATGCCAATGGCTGCACCTCCACGCGCAATGTGATCCTCACCGATCCATCGCAGGATCTGCCGCTGACCGCGACGATCACCAGCCAGCAATTCAACGCCGTCAACTATACCGGCCCTTGCTGGGCAAAGCTGACGATGCACATCGGTGGAGGCAAAGCGCCGTATCAGATCGACTGGGGATTCGGCGGCGGCTACGGATCGATCGACTCCTGGCCGGTGAGCACGCCGGGCACTTACACCATCAAGGTCAAGGACGCCCGCGGCTGCATCACGACAACCACCGTCAGCTTCGATAGCTGCATCGGCACGATGGGGGAGAATCCGACCAACACCTCCAACCAGGGGAAGAAGATCTCGCTCGTCGCGCTGCGCCCAAGCGTTACCACCGGTCCCGTCGCCGCGGACTTCGTGACGCAACACGCCGGCAACGTCAACCTGACCGTGGTCGACTGCAACGGCAATGTGCAGATGACGAGCGCCCTGGGGACGTTCTCCGCCGGATCGAACACCGCAATGCTCAACGTCGCCTCGCTCCAGAGCGGAGTCTATCTGGTCATTCTCCAGCTCGACAGCGATCCGCCGGATGCCGCCACGCTGGTCCGTCAGTAACCGACGGACGTACACGATATCGGACCATCCGCGCGAGGCGCCCTTCCGGCCGGAGGGGCGCCTCGTCGCATGTTCACGAGCCCGCTCTCATCCCGTTTTTCCCTCGTCTCACCACCGCCTGATACAAACCCGCGCCTCATCGGTTATTGCAGATACGATGCGGGAGCCTCCCATGCCCCCGGCACGTAACGGCGGCCCCGCGTAATGGCGGCCTTGCCGACACGAACCCGGCATCGATGGCGACATGACGACCGACGACCTGCGCACATACAGCGACGCGCGGCTCTGCGAGCTGCTTCGCGGCTCCACGCGCCTGCGCGAGGCGGCCTTCGGCGAGCTATATGGTCGCCACTCCTCCCGGATCTATCTCTACTGCCGGAAGATCCTCGGCGCCGACGCGCCGGCCGAGGATGCGTTTCAGCAGACATTCCTCCGATTCCTGAAGAGCGCCCGGAGCGAGCGGCCGATGACCAACGTCCCGGCGTTTCTTCTCCGGATCGCGCGGAACATCTGCCTGAACGAGAAGCGGAGGAGCGGGGCGGCAACGATCCCGCTGGACGAGTTCCGGCTGGCGGTGGAGGATGTCTCGCTCGAAACGCGGGAGCTGGCGTCCCTGGTGACGATGGCCGTGGATCTGCTCCCGGAGGAGTACCGCGAGGCGTTCGTCCTCCAGGCCTACAACGGCCTCTCTTACAAGGAGATCGCCGAGATCATCGACGCTCCCCTGTCGACGGTGCGCAACCGCATCGTCCGCGCAAAACAGAAGATCCGGGAGATCCTCTCCCCATACCTGATCGAGCACGGCCACTAATTCCGAGCGCCATGGAACAGAGCCACATCGACTCTCCCTCCGATCTGATCTACCTCTTTCTCGACGGGGAGGCCAGCGGAGCCCAGCAGGCGGTCCTCTTTCAGAGCCTGGCCAAGGATGACGAGCTGCAGACGGAGTTCGCCGAGGCGTTGAGGATACGGGCGGCGACGGAGCTTGAGCGAACGGAGACGCGTCCCCCCTCGACCCTCACGGCCGATCTGTTCCGCCAGGCCGGGTTTGCTCCTCCAGTCCCCTCGCTTCCGGGAGCGCCCCCCCCGGCTTCGCTCGGGTGGCACTTCGGCTCATCGCTCGCCACCTGGACCGGGCTGGCGCTGGCGGCGGTCACCGGCGCGCTCGTCACCGCGCTGATCCTCTTCGGCGTACAGGATCGACGCGTCGGCCGACTGGAGGATCGCCTGGCCCAGCTCGCCTCGCAAGCGCGCGCCCCGCAAGCGCGCGAGGCCGAGACAACGCCACGGTACGACGGTCCACTCGCCGAGGATGGGCGCGACGCGCTTCCTGGAGCGCGCTCATCGGCCGGATCGAGGCGGGGTGGACGCAATGAAGGGCACGTCGCGGTCGGGATAACCAAGCCGTCCGGACTCGACGAGACCTCCACGACGCCTATCGCGCCCACGGCACCGGCCAACCTCCCCTCGACGCGCGATCCACGAATCGACAGCTCGCATGGCGTGGCGCGCCCGAGCTCCGACGCGGCGAGCATCTGGACGGAAACCGATACGACGACGGCCGTGGCGAGCGCGCTCGTCGCGCTCGGAGGCGGGTCGGCGGCGACGGAGCCCGCGATCACCGAGATATCCGCTCCGATCTCCGGAGGCCGCTTCACGGCCGCGCTCCGGAGCAGGGGTGAGCTGGCCTCCTGGCCGCGACAGCGGGCGCCGGCCGGCGGGCCGTGGTTCAACAACATGTCCCTTTCCCTCCTCTACCGGATCTCCGACGAGCTCGGCCTCGGGCTGGAGGGAGGGCAGGAGGATTTCCCGCACTACGATCTGGCCAACGGCGGCGAGGTCTACCATCCGAGAATCGTCTGGGGAGGCGTCGCGCTCGATTACACGCCGGCGGCGCCGATCCTGGTCGACGCGCTCCGGCCGAGCATGCACGCGCTGGTCGGCATTACGCCGCTCGGCCCGGTCGGCAAGGGCTCGCTCGGGCTGGCCTTCACGCCGGAGCGGCGCATCACGCTCACGGCCGGCGCCGAGGCCACGGCCTTTCTCTACTCGCGCCAGGGGATGCTCTTCTCGGCGCGGAACGCGGGCATCACGCTCGGCATGGCGGTTCACTTCTAAGAGGCACTCACGACATGAGGGGCGCACGCTGAAGACGTGCGGCTACCCCTCCACTTCCCTTCGAGTAGCTTCATTCCGTGTGGGGCTCTAAGGAAGCCGCGGCCGGCGTGATGCCTCGGCCATCCCTCACGCGCGCTCCCCACCACGACGCCGGTCGCTGCAGCACGGCGCCATGCATGGGAGCGAGCCAGGGCGAGATGACGATACACGACAGCAACGATCACTAACGTATACTCGAGGAATCATGACCATGAAGGCATATCTGTTCCTGCTCCCGCTCTGCGCGCTGCTCATCGCGGCGTGCCACGAGGGGAGCATCTACCCGAACCCGACCGATCCCACGGGGGGCTCGCAGAACCCGCCCGGCGGAGGGTCACCCTCCGCCATCGTCGGCTACCAGTGGGAGCTCATCTCCTGGGAGAAGGTCGACGGCACGATCACCGCGATGCCGACCGGCACTTTCACGCTCCTCTTCGACAGCGACCGGCATTTCAGCGGGCTGGCCGACTGCAACGATATCTCGGCGAACTACCAGTGGAGCTCCACCGGCGCGCTCGTTCTGGACGATCTGGTCTCGACCAAGCGCGCCTGCAACCCGACGAGCCAGTACACCGAGTACATGGCCGATCTCCGCGCGGTCACGAAGATGAAGCAGAGCGGGGATGATCTGTGGATCCATTATGGCGACGGCACCACCCTCCTGCACTACCGCCGGCAGGCGTCTGCCGCGCCTGGGCTTCCCTACGTGGTCCACGGCAAGCTCCGGTGGAACGCGCCGATCGTCGTTCCCCCCAATGCCCGCGCGATGATCGGCTGGTACATGGAGGATGGCACCGATGGCTACTACGTCACCGACGAGGGGACGGTGAACCTGGCCGACAGCACCTTCACCATCTCGATCGACAAGCTTCCGACCCGGCCGATGATCAACTATCAGGATCTGGCCTGCGGCGTGGTGTTCATCACCACCGACCAGACGCTCGGCGCGGGGCTTCTGACCCCGAGCGATCTACGCGTGGCAACCACGCTCGGCATGGCCCTCCGCACCGCGGTCTTCTACCGCCCGACGAGCCTTCACCACGTGAACAAGTGGAACTGGCTGGATACGTTCAGGCCCGGCTTCAGCATCGCGCAGGGATTCCTGGTGGCGCAGGCCGGCATGGGAACCACCTGGGGAGAATCGAAGGATGCCCCGATCGAGGTGGTGATCGACCAGCCGAACAATCTCGGCTTCATGGGCCTCGACTGATCCGCCGCCCGGCGCGACACACGATATCTCACGGGCACATCCGCCGCGCCCCGTTCGTACTCCGGACGGGGCGCGGCCGTTTCCGGCCATGGCAATCGATGATCGCTCAACGCCACCCGGCGACGCCACGCGGCAACGCGCGACTCCAGTCTCCGATCCCCTCCTCGCGGCCGTTGCGTCCACGCGGCTTAGGATCCCGCGAGGCGTCAGCCGACGCGTGTCATGGGAGGCGGCGCGGGGCATGCCCGCATGCCGACGACGCGCCGATCCGGTGGATCGGATTTCGTAGTACTTTTCCGGCCAATCCGATGCGGACCGAACCTCCATGCGGAGACGGTGACCACGTCCGGTTCCGGTGATGCTCGCCATGTTCAAACGATACGCTCTCGCACTTGCGCTGACGGCGGTGGCAATCCTGCTGACGGCG
Organism: Bacteroidota bacterium; assembly: GCA_048498995.1. Taxonomy (GTDB): domain Bacteria; phylum Bacteroidota; class Ignavibacteria; order OLB7; family OLB7; genus JBEHWX01. The sequence continues at coordinate 8,557 of JBEHWX010000058.1, read as the reverse complement.
CTCCTCTCCACGATGCTCGCCAGGAGCATCTTCCTCCTCTACTTCATCGCGGTCGGCGCCATCGCGTGGCGCGCCGGACTAGTTCCCGCGCTGGCCTCGACGGCGGTCTTCATCGCCACGGCGCTCCTGCTTCGCTTCCCCCGATTGCTAGCGCCGACCAACACCCGCGACGTGATCAGGGTTCTGGCCTGGGGAACGATCGCCGCCCTCTTCTCCTGGCTCATGTCGTACAAGCGCCGCTCCGATGCGCGCCGCCGCGCCAACGAGGAGCTCTACCACGCGATCATGGCGCGCGAAAGCGACGGCATCATCATCACCGACAGCGACGGCATGGTGCTCGAGGCCAACGCCGGCGCGCTTGCGATGCTCGGCTACGCGGAACGGGAGCTCATCGGCAAGAGGCTTGCCGACCTGATACCGACGGAGGATGGAACCGCGGCCGGGCTGTTCAGCGTCGGACTGGCCACGCAGTCGCGGAGGCTCCGGCGCAACGACGGCGCCTACATTCCGGTGGAGGGAACCGGCTCGCGGATCTCCGCCACCCGCTTCCTCTCGATCTTCCGCGACATGAGCGAGCGGGAGCGGATCTCCGAGGCGCTCACCTCCTCCGAACGGAAACTCCGGCTGATCGCCGAGCACACCGTCGACGTGATCTATGCCTTCGACATGGAGCGCCGCCCGATCTACGTCAACTCCGCCTTCGAGCATTCCACCGGCTACCGGATCGACGAGCTCCACGCCGGCTCGCTCCCGAGCATCCTCCATCCGGATGATCGCGAGCGCTGGAGCCTGCTCTGCGATCGGGTCTTCGCCGGCCACGGCTTTCAGAACGAGGAAGTCCGGATCATCACCCGCGACGGCCAGGTCCGCTGGCTCCTCTGCAGCTGGGGTCCGATCCACGACGAGGAAGGGCGCCAGATCGGCGTGCAGGGACGCGACCACGACATCACCGCGCGGCGGCAGACCGAGCACGCGCTCCGCCAGAGCGAGGAGCGGCTTCGGCTGGCGCAGCGCGCCGCCGACGCGGGCGTCTGGGAGTGGGACGTGGCCAACCACATCGTCCGCTGGTCCGATATCTACTACGAGCTCTACGGCCTCGATCCGGCGAAGGTGCCCCCTTCCTACCAGACCTGGCTCGACTGCATCCTCCCGGAGGATCGCGAGCGGGTGAACCGGGCGGCGCTGGCCGCCGTGGAGCAACGGGCCGATCTGAACGTCGAGTTCCGGATCGCCAACCCCCGACGGGGGACGCGCTGGATCGCCGCGCTCGGCCGCACCATCGTCGACGACCAGGGGCGGGTGACGCGCATGGCCGGCCTGGCCATGGACATCACCTCGCGCAAGGAGACCGAGGAGGCGCTTCGCGAAAGCGAGGAGCGGCTTCGCCTGGCGCTCATCGCCGGCAACGTCGGTGTCTGGGACTGGGATATCCTCAGGGATCGGGTGGAATGGTCCGAGCCGGTCTACGCCTTCCACGGCGTGACGCGCGAGGAGTTCGACGGCACGATCGCGTCGTTCAGCAGGATGATTCATCCCGACGACTTTCAGCGCGTGCGCGAGGCGATCGACGACGCGATAGCGCGCCACGCGACCTACGAGGCGGAGTTCCGCACGGTGCATCCGACCGGCGAGGTGCGATGGCTGACGACCACCGGACGAACGATCTACGACGAGGAGGGGAAGCCGGTACGCATGCTCGGCGCCACCGCCGACATCACCGCGCGCAAGAGCGCCGACGCCGCGCTGCAGGAAAGCCGCGAGCGCCTTCGCATGGCGCTCGCCGCCGCCGGGGCCGGCACCTACCGCTGGGATGTGGCCGCCAACCGCTCCGATCGCGACGAGCACCTGGAGCATCTGTTCGGCCTCGGGCTCGGGCCGGAGAAGTCCACGTTCGAGGGATTCGTGGCGGCGATCCATCCCGAGGATCGCGAGGCGGCCGTGCGCGCCATCAACGACGCTGTCGAGAGCGGCCATCACTTCGAGGTGGAGTATCGCGTGATCTGGCCGGACGCCAGCGTTCACTGGCTCGTCGACACCGGGCGCCCCTTCTTCGACGAGGCCGGGAAAGTGACCCACGTGATCGGCGCCTGCCTGGACATCACCGCGTGGAAGAGCGCGGCCGAGGAGCGGCTGCGGCTGCTGACGGCCGAGCGGGAAGCGCACGCGCTGGCCGAGAAGGCGCTGCGCCGCTCGTCGTTCCTGGCCGAGGCATCCGCCATTCTCGCATCGTCGCTCGATCGCGATACGCCGCTCGAAAGCCTGGCACGTCTGGCGGTGCCGTTCGTCGCCGATTACTGCGTGATCTTCGAAGTGCTCGACGACGGCACGCTGACCGACCGGGCGGTGGCGCACGCGGAGCCGGAGAAGGAGCCGCTGATCCGGCGGGTGATGGAGATCTTCCCGATCTCCGCGCGGAACGCCGCCAGCCCCACCGGCATCGTGATGCGAACCGGCGAGCCGCTGCTGATCGCCGAGTACGACGCGAACATCGAGTTCTGGAAGGAACAGGATCCCGAGCTCGCCGAGATCATGGTGGCGATGCATCCCACCTCGTTCATGATCCTCCCGATCGCCGCGCATGGCCGGATGGTCGGCCTGCTGATGCTGGGGCTGACGCGCGACGGCGAGCACTTCACGCCGGACGACCTCGCGCTCGGCGAGGATCTGGCGCGACGCGCCGCCACCGCGATCGACAACGCACGGCTCTACGGCGAGGCGCGCGACGCCAACGCCGCGAAGGACCGGTTCCTGGCCGTGCTCAGCCACGAGCTCCGCACGCCGCTCACCCCGGCGCTCGCGGCCGTGCATGCCCTGCGCGACGACGACCTGCCGGCCGATCTGGCCCAGCTCGTCGAGGTGATCGGCCGCAACATCGAGCTGGAGGCGCGGCTGATCGACGACCTGCTCGATCTGACGCGCATCATCAAGGGGAAGCTCTCGCTCGATCCGCGCGAGGTGTCGGTGCATTCCCTGCTCAGGAGCGCGCTCGAGATCTGCCGCGCGGATATCCGCGGCAAGCGGCTGATGGTGGTGATCGATCTGGCCGCCGGAGAGGATCTGTTCGTCGGCGACGCGGCACGGCTGCAGCAGGTGTTCTGGAATCTTCTGAAGAACGCCGTCAAGTTCACCCCGGCCGGCGGGCATATCACCATCGCCACCCGATCCACCGCGACCGAGCTGGAGGTGACGGTCGCCGACAGCGGCATCGGCATTCCGGCCACGATGGTCGACTCGATCTTCGACGCGTTCGTGCAGGGGGAATCCGAAGCGTCGATCCGTCGGGAAGGGCTCGGGCTCGGACTGGCGATCACCCGTTCGATCGTCGAGATGCATGGCGGCACGGTGCGCGCGGCAAGCCCGGGGGAGGGACAGGGAGCGGCCTTCACGGTCACCCTTCCGCTGGCCCCGGCCACCGCGGGAGCGCCGCGCGTCGAGCCGGCGCCGGCCTCCATCCGCGAGGCGAAGGTGCTGGTGATCGACGACCATCGCGACGGCGACGGGCTGATGCGGATGCTGATGGAGCGGCGGGGATTACAGCTGTACACCGCGTTCGATCCCGCGCTCGTCGGCGAGCTGGCCGAGCATCAGGAGTTCGACATCGTGGTCGGCAGCATGGGACTCGGACAGGGGGCGGATTCCCTGCTGGAGGAGCTTCGACGCTCCGGCCGGCAACGGATGATCGTGGTGAGCGACGCGGCCCGCGCGCTCGACGGGGCGCATCACGGCACCATGCTGATCCGCCCGGTCACCGCCAGCACGCTCCACGCAACGATCGATCGGCTCCTCGGCTGATTCCCGGGGGCGCTCACCAACCGGCGAGCGTTGATTCCGAGGGCGCGCCGGACTATTTTCCGCCGCGATTCGTGCCCGAATCGTTCGATATCCGGAGCCGACGCCGCCCCCAGCGCGCGCGGGACGCTCCGACCATGCCCGCCGGTTGCCGCGCACGTTCTCCTCCACCCCTTCGGCGCGCCGGCGACGCGATTCACCTGCTCCGTCATCACGAGGATTCACAATGGCTACCTCCCAGCGCTTTGCGACGCGCCCGCTGGCGCATCTCTGGCTTCCGCTGCTGCTGATGATGACCATCGCCGTTCATGCCCAGCCGGCCGGCAAGTGCGGCGAGCCGGCGCCGAACGAACGGCTCCGGAATTTCGTGGTCGTCGACGCCAACACCGGCGGCATCCTGGAGGGCTCGACCCGGTTTCTGGAGGGGGATCGCGTGGAGGTGATCGTCAGGAACAAGAACCCCTACAAGTACGCCTACCGTTTCGACGTGACCGCCAACCCGCTCCAGCCGGCGATCGCCTCGGACTTCCTCACACCGCTCGGCCCGATCTTCCGCGACAAGCTTCCACGCTTCCAGCAGACCGCCCGCTTCACCATCGACGAGCTGATCACCTCGTTCAAGGGAGGCGGCTCCCCCTGCTCGGCCGACGACATGAAGGGACAGGAGGAGAGGATCGCGGGGATCCAGGAGAGCATCGACGCGTTCCGTCGGGAGTACGAGGGACAGAAGGATCAGCTCGACAACGGCGTGAGCCAGTACGACGCGTTTCTGCTGAGCACCGACAACGACCGGATCAACTGCGACGCCGCGCTGGACCAGGCCACGAAGCTGCTGCCGCTGCTCGACGGGATGATCCACCTGACCGACGCCCGCTCGCGCCTTGATCGGCTGCGCGCGAGCCTGCGGGAGGTCGACACGCGGTTCGGCGAGCTCGGACGGATCATCGAGGGAGCGCCGGCCGAGTGCCGCGCGCACGTGCAGGAGGAGCGGGAGTCGCAGATGTCCGGACTGCGCGCCTACGTCGACGCGATCGACCGCTACATCGGCGATCTGGCCGCGCGACGCCAGCAGTTCGAGGATCTGACGCGCGTGATCTACGCGGCCGGCAGCGGGGGCTCCTTCACGGAGCTTCTCTATCCGTATACCGAGGGGCGTCCGTCGGCGGTGCAGGTGGAGATCTTCCGGCGCAACCTCCGCTCGCGCGACGAGGGGGAGAAACGGGTCGGGGCGGTGCAGCTCCAGATCGGCGAGGCGCGGAGCATCTCGGTGAGCGCCGGCTTCGGCTTCAGCTCGCTGCGCGAGGTCAGCTACGTCCGTCAGAGCGGGAAGGTGGCCGACACGCTCGGGACGGTCTTCGGCTACAAGTACAACTCGCGGTTCATCCCGAGCACGCTTCTGGCGCTGAACTTCCACGCGGCGCACTGGAGCTGGTTCGGGGAGAAGGATATGTCGGCGGGGTTGAGCATCGGCTACGTGCTCGGGAGCAATTTCCTGGAGGGGGATGGGCAGTACATGCTGGGGCTGACGATCGGTGCGATCAACGACAACCTGCTGCTGACCTTCGCCGGCCACGCCGCGCGGATCAGCGAGCTCGCCGGCGGATTCCGCATCGGCGATCCGATCCCCGCCTCCCTTCCGGACCCGCTCCCCGTGCAGCGCGACTACAAGCTCGGCTTCATGTTCGCGGTGACCGGAAGAATCCGGTAGCCGCGTGTCTTCCACCCTTTGGTAGGTGCGGGAGGGGGCGGCCACGGGAGCCGCCCGCACGGGTCACGCGGCGATTGGCGCATTGGTGGCGCATGTCTTCAGCGTGCGCTCTTCGCGGCCATGCGATCCCGGCATCGCGCATCGGTAGGCGCACGTCTTCAGCGTGCGCTCTTCGCGGCCATGCGATCCCGGCATCGCGCATCGGTAGGCGCATGTCTTCAGCGTGCGCTCTTCGGCATGCGACGGCACAAGCGCGGGCTGAAGACCCGCGGCTACCCGAGCGTTGATCTGTCCCGACATGAGCGCGGCTGAAGACCCGCGGCTACCGGAGCGTCGATTATGGGAACGTCGATGGCCGGAGCCTCGACGCGATGCGCCACACATTAATCGCGCAGCAGCAGGTCGCCGGCGCCGGGCCTGGCGTGCCCCTCGGCGGACTCCGGCGGGCGCACCAGCGTGAGCGTCATCTCGAGCGCCTTCGCGGCGTTGACGATGCCGTATCCCTGCACTTCGGCCGGCACGTTCGGCAGCGGGTCGGCGGTCGCCGTCAGGATCTCCTTCACCTCGGCCGGGTTCAGGTTCGGCCGCGCCTCCAGCATCTGCGCCACGATCGATGCGATGATCGGCGAGGCGAACGACGTTCCATCCACATGCTTGTAGGCGGCGGTGATAAGCTTCTCGTCGGCGATCCTGCGGAGCACCGCCGAGCGCGCCAGAAGCGGATCGGTCGCGGCCATCAGCTTATCGGCGATCGTGGTGTGGGGCGCCTGCTCCGGGATCATCCGCAGCAGCGCGTCGTCATCGGCGGCGGCCATCCGGAGGAGGGCCCGCGACTCCTCGCGCACCGCCGTGCGCGGCAGGATCGGCGCGGCCACCCAGATCGAGGGGGCCAGCAGCTCCGGCTTGCGCGCGCCGTTCGGGGTGCCGCCATAGGAGAAATGCCACAGCTCGCGACGCATCCACTCGGTGGAGTTCCGGTCGTTGTAGCCGCCGGCCGTGATGGCCGAGGGTGCTGAGCCGGGAGGCTTGATCGGATTCATCGGATTGTTGCCGGAGGCGGCCACCACCACGATACCACGCGCCGCGAGCTCTTCGACCAGCGCGATCACCGGGTGCTCCATCGAGTCGGTGAACTCGTCCACGCCGATCGACATGTTCACCACGCGGATGCCGTAGCGCTCGTGGTTCCGTTTGATCCAGGTGAGCGCGCGCACCACCTGCGGCGTCTGGATCCGGTAGGCGCGCGTCATCGTCCGGATCAGCACCACGCGCGCGTCGCTCGCCAGCCCTCGGTAACGTCCGTGCGATTCGTAGCCGTTCCCGGCGGCGGCGCAGGCGGTCATGGTGCCATGCCACATCTCCGGCTTCGGATCCGTCCCGGCCAGCTCGTAGAAGTCACGCATCATCCGGCCGCGCACGGCGTCGTAAACCGCGACGATCCGCCGCGCCGGGTAGACCAGATCGGGATGCGGGTAGAACGCGCTGTCGACGAAGGCGATGGTGACGCCACGTCCGGTGAAACGGACGCTCCCCTCCATCCGCTCCGGCGTCGGCATGATCGGGATGCCGCCGAGATCGGGATCGACGTAGAACGCCTCTCCTCCCTCGGTCACGATCTGCTTCCGCTGCAGCTCCCGCTCCAGCGCCCGCAGACACCCGAGGTGGGCCAGCCCGCCGGCGAGCCACGCGGGATCGCGCTCGGCAAGCGCACGTGCCAGCAGCTCCCGCTGCTCGGTCGGGTAGAGATCGAACGGGATGAACGCGCCGTTGGCGTCGCTCTCCTCCGCCGCGCCGCAGACCGGACAGAGCACCGGCCCCGGCTCCGCGGCGGAGGCGGGCTCATCGACGTCCGGGATATCCGCTCCGGAAGCATCCCCGGAGGAAGGGGCGTCGTCCGCGTCGGCTCCGCCGATCGTGGGGATCTCATCGGCCGGCACGCCGGCGGCGGCGGCGATGGGCGCCGCGTCGACAGGCGCCGCGTCGGACGCCATCGGGGCGGGCTCCCGCATCGTATCCGAAACCTGCTCCGGCATCTGCTCCGGCACTCCCTCCGGGGAGGGGGCGCGTCCGGATGGATCATGACTGGTCATCGGGCTCATCTTCCGTATCATTGAGCGCCAAGTATACGTTTCCCGCGGAGATTGGAGCGCCGGGAGCGCGCCGCTTCGCCACTTGGCGATCGAACCAGCCAGACATGCCGATGCATCCCGACTTCAACACGACCCATCGCTGCTTCTTCGCCGTGAAGTTCTCACCGGAGGTGACCCGCTACGTGGCCGATCTGGTCGGCGAGCTGCAACGGCACCGCGCCGACGTGAAGTGGACGTCGCCTCGGAACATCCACCTGACGCTCCGCTTTCTCGGCGAACTGAACGACACGGCGTTCGCGGCGGCGCAGCGGATTCCGGACGAGGAGGAGATGGGGAGCTCGTTTCTGCTTCGGGTGGAGGGGCTCGGCGCGTTTCCTCTGCTCAGGGCGCCGAAGGTGCTCTGGACCGGGGTGGCGGCCGCGACCGAGCGCGATCTGGATCACCTGCGCCACCTGCAGAAGCGGACGGAGCTCTGGGCGCGGCGGATCGGGCTGCCGCCGGAGGAAAAGCGGTTCAAGCCGCATATCACCATCGGACGCGTCCGCCCGCCGTTCAGCCATGTCCGCGAGCTGATCGACGACATGATCGCGCGCGACTGCCGCTCCCTGCTCTGCGAGGTGAGCGAGCTGCTCTTGATCCGCAGCACCCTCGACCGCTCCGGCCCCACCTACGAAACCGTGAAAACATGGAAGCTGAAGAGAATTGAGAAGTGAGAATGATGAATCATGAAATCACCGCCAGATTGGAGCAGAGGCCCGATGACGGCAATAAGAAGTGAGAATGATGAATCATGAAGTCACCGCCACATTGGAGCGGGGGCCCGATGACGGCAATAAGAAGTGAGAATGATGAATCATGAAATCACCGCCACATTGGAGCAGAGGCCCGATGACGGCAATAAGAAGTGAGAATGATGAATCATGAAGTCACCGCCACATTGGAGCGGGGGCCCGATGACGGCAATAAGAAG
>JBEHWX010000057.1:0-38529 GCA_048498995.1 Bacteroidota bacterium | reverse complement strand
GCCAGGTTTCCCCGCCATCGATAGTCTTTATCAGGTGATCCATCTGCAGGAAGCTGCCGCCGGAGGCGGCGTATCCCACCTGTCGATCCGCCATCGTGAACATCCGGACCACGTCGGTATCCAGTCCCGTCACCGTGCGCGCCCAGGTGGCGCCGCCGTCGGTGGTCTTCACGATCGCGCCGTTGTAGCCGTAGAGAAAGCCGGTTCGAGCATCGAGGAACAGCGCGCCGTAGAAGCCGAAGCTCGCGGCCTCATCCTCCGGAGGAAACAGACGCTGCTCCCAGCTCCCGCCGCCATCGGTCGTGGACATCAGCAGCGCGCAGTTGCAGGAGGCATCGTAGCCGGTCAGGAAGCCGTGGTCGCGGTCGAGAAAATCGACGCCGAAGAGGAACGTGTTCGAGCGCGTCCGCCTCTCCCAGTGAGCGCCGCCGTCGGTGGTCTTGAGAAAGCTCGCATAATCCTCCTGGATGCCCCACCCGACGGCCCACGCGGTGGAGGGGTCGACCACGTCGGCGCCGTAGAGATCGGCCGTCAGCCCGTCGATGGCGACGCTCGACCATTGCGCGCCGGCCGGGCACGCCGGGGCCAGCAGCAGAAGCAGCGCGAGGAGGAGACCGCGGACTCCCCGCGAGCGCGACACATATTGATTGGAGCCACCCGTCAAGTGTCTGCCCGCGGGGTTCCCGCAGTCGTGGAGATCGTTCGTGGGGAAATGCCTGGGATCGTTCATTGCCACTCCAGAAAACGGATTGTGGATCGGTCGAACGGGACGCGGACTCCTTCCCGCGGTTGCGTCGCGAGCATCGATCCGGCCGTTTCTCGAGCATGGGCGTCTCGAAACTATCCCCAAGCGCCAGGGGCTCTCAACTCAAAGTTGGCCGATGGTAATAATTCCAAGTCCCGTGCTCCCCTGCGCGGCCGCGTGCACCCCATGCGTGGCCGACCAGGAGCGCGGAGAGGATGATGTCGGAACCATGAAATCGACCGATGATCTCTTTCGCCTCATCAAGTCGCTCGACCGGAACGAGAAGCGCTATTTCCACCTCTACGCGGCCCGCCAGAACGACGCCGGCGGCACCGATTATCTCCGGCTCTTCGATCTGATCGACGGGATGCGGCAGTACGACGAGGCGGCCCTGCTCGCCTCGATCGAGGGGGGCGCCCGCCGCTTCCTGCCGCAATGGAAGAACTATCTCCACCGGACCATTCTCCGCGCGCTCAATCAGTATCGGATCAACCGCGACGAGGACTCGCAGTTCGAGGAGCTGCTGGCGTCCTACCGCATCCTGTACGAGAAAGGGCTGTTCGATCAGTGCCGGAAGGTGCTCCGCCGCGCGCGACGGCTGACCGAGCAAGGGGGACGCATTCTCCGGCAGATGGAGATCCTGATTCTCGAATACCGGCTGTTGCTGATCGAGGCGGGAACCGGATCGCGCGGCGAGGAGGTGGACAGGATCTTCGGCCAGATGCGCGAGCTGGCCTCGATCCTCCCGGACCGCTATCGGATGTGGCACCTGCAGGCATCCACCTACGTGGACGGCACGCGCTACGGCATCCTGCCGGAGGAGGTCAAGCTGCGCGCCTGGGAGCGGCTTCGAACGGAGCTTCCCGAGGAGATGACCGAGCTCGTCGATCCGGTTACGCGGCTCTATGCGCTCTACGCGCTCGATCAGTATTACGAGGCCAGCGGGAACGCCGAGGAGTCGTGCGGCATCAGGCGGAATATCGTTTCGTACATCGAGGAGACGCCCCGGCTTCGCGCCGCGCTGATCGACCGGCATCTTCCCTCGCTGCACAACCTCTGCCTGTCGCTGATCCAGACGCGTCGGTTCTCGGAGTTCGCGGCGCGCTACGACGAGCTGCTCCGCCTGGCCGAGGAGGCGCGCGCCATCGACCGCGGCTACAACGACCTGCACATCCGGCTGCTGGGAGTCCGCTACCGTATCGAGACGCGCGAGTTCGTCGAGGCCCGCGCGCAACTGGCCGACCTGGCCGAGCTCTACCACCTCCGCCGCGACGGCCTCCGGATCGGCTTCGACACCTACACGCGCTACCTGTTCGCCTACATCCACTTCGTCTGCGGCGACATCGCCGAATCGCTCGTGTGGACCAACAGGATCGTCCACGAGCGGCGGGGGGAGCTGCACGCCGATCTCTATCATTACGCCCGCCTGCTCGAGCTGCTGCTGCATTACGAGCTCGGCCATTGGGAGATGCTCGAATCGCTGATGGCCTCGGTCCGTCGCTATCTGGCCTGCCACAGCCGCTCTCCCGGATTCGAGGAGAGCCTGCTGGCGCTCGTGCGACGTCTGCTCCGCGTTCCGGCCGATCAGGTCCGGAGCATCCTCGAGGCGGCGCGCGGGGAGCTGGAGCGTCTGCGCGCCATGCCGGAGGAATCGGTCGCGTTCGTGTACCTGGATCTGGAGAGGTGGGTGGCCGCGAAGCTTGCTCGACGAGGGATGGCCGAGATGATGCGCGAGCATGCGCCGGCCGAGCGCCCGTCCGGGGAACCGGCCACCAGGAGTTGAACCGGCCGGTGCCGCCGGAGCGGACAACCAGCGGCATGGCGCGCATCGCGATCCGATCGCGGCGAAGAGGGTATATTCGCGCTCATCATGGAGGATGAGCGCATGCAGGAGACATTGCGAGAATTCGCGCTGACGCTGGAAGCGAGCGTGACGCGCCTGACGGAGATCTCCGAGGAGGAGAGCCTGAGAGCGAAGGCGCCGGGGAAATGGACCCGCAAGGAGATCCTCGGCCATCTGATCGATTCAGCCGCCAACAACCATCAGCGCTTCGTGCGCGCGATGCAGACCGACGAATATTTCGGCCCACGCTACGATCAGGACGCGTGGGTGGAGGTGCAGCAGTACGCCGAGGAGCCATGGCGCCAGATCGTGGAGCTCTGGACCGCCTACAACCGGCATCTGCTCCATGTGATGTCGCGCATACCGGAAGAGGCTCACGATCGCCCCTGCATCATCGGCGAGCTTCCGCCGGTCTCCCTCGGCTATCTCATGACCGACTACGTCCGCCATCTCCGGCATCATCTTGCCGACATCGTGGAGGAGATATGAGTCTGGCGCGGAAATGAAGGCGACCAGATGAGCGCGGGACGAAGACCCGCGGCTACTTGACCGTGCGCGGAAATCCGGCTGACGCCTACGATCCAGACACGACAACGATCACATTCTTCGGCATTCATCATTCTCAATTCTCCATTCTCAATTCTCTTCAATGTTCGAGGATCAGTTTTCGCGGCAGGCATCGGAGTACGCGCGGTACCGTCCGGGATATCCCGATGAGTTGTTCGAGTGGCTGTCGGGGGTGGCGCCCGGGAACCGGCTGGCGTGGGACTGCGGCACCGGCAACGGGCAGGCGGCCATCGGGCTTGCCAATCGCTTCGAGCAGGTGATCGCCACCGATGCCTCCTCGGTGCAGATAGCGCACGCCAAGGAGCATCCGCGCGTGAGCTACCGCGTGGCGCCGGCGGAGGATTCCGGCATCCCGAGCGGCACCGTGGATCTGGTGACGGTGGCGCAGGCGGCGCACTGGTTCGAGTTCGACCGGTTCTATGCCGAGGTGGGCCGCGTGCTCCGCCCCGGCGGCGTTATCGCCGTCTGGACCTACAACGTCACGCACGTCACGCCGGAGATCGACGCGCTGATAGGGCAGATCTACTTCGAGATACTCGGCCCCTACTGGTCGCCGCGGATCGAGTACGTCAACAGCCTGTACCGCACGCTCCCCTTTCCGTTCGAGGAGATCGAGGCGCCGCAGTTCGAGCTGACCGCGTTCTGGCGTCTGGAGGATCTGATCGGCTACATCTCCAGCTGGTCGGCCACGCAGCGCTACATGGCCGAGCAGGGAATCCATCCGATCGAGGAGGTCCGCGGTGAGCTGGACCGCGCCTGGGGAAACCCGACCGACATGCGGCGCGTCCTCTGGCCGCTGTCGATGCGGGTCGGAAAGGTCGGGTGAGATGTCGCGCATATGGCACGGCACCGAGCGGGGGAAATGCAACAGCGGGGAGATGCTCTGGCGGCATCTCCCCGCTGTCGTTGTACGCGGATGATTATCGTCCAACGGGAAGCGCCAGCTCGACGCCCGCCATTAGGCCAAACGCCCGCCACGAGGTCTCGCGCATGAGCGGCGTGAGCTGCCAGTCGGCCGCCGCCCAGGGGGATATCTCGATGCCTCCCATCGTGATCCGATACGCCGCGCCGAGCTTCGCATAGACCGGAATTCCCCCGGAGACGGCGCCATCGAACCAGACGAGCTCGCTGCCGTCATTTTCATCGGCGAAATGATTTTTTGCCGGATTAATGATCCTGACGTTCCGCAGAGCGATCAACGCGATGGTCTCACGACGTCTCACCGCGCCGGAGACACGACATCCGAGACCCGCCATCACGGAAAGCTTCGTCGATCCGATATCGTATTTCCCCAGCATTTCCACCCGCATTCCCGTGACGAGGCCGCTGACCCGGGACTCGAAGGCGAGCGGGGGTGGGTTATCGGACGCGGGGAGTGGGGTAAGATGCAGCAGTACGGTCGTGTCGACCACGGCCGGCGCCCGATACCTGATCGACCGACTGTCATACCCGATGCCGATCGAGACCGAGAAGCGCGATCTCGGGAATCGATATTCCACGCGACCACCGACGCCGAACCCGATCTCCATGCTCTGCGATACATCCCCGGCCTCGACGCCGGGAATTCCGAACGGGGCAAATCCCGTGGTCAACATCGTGGTCAGCTCCCCATGCGCCGAGATCCACCACCGGCCCGGCCGACGCGGCCGTGGATCCATGGCTTCCTCGGGAACAGGCATCTGATGCGGGATCGGGATACCGGGGATAATCGACCGATCGGACGCTTCGAGCCCGGGCGCCGGTGATAACGAGCCGGACACCGTCTCCCCCGACGGAACACGCGTGGAGGCGGTATCGACGACGGGAAGCGAGGGTGCCGAAAGGGTGCCCGGAAGAACGTCGGAACGTTCGGGGATGATATCCTCCGCGGCGCGCGCGGATGCTGAAGCAACCAGGGTGAGCGCGGCAACCGCCGCGATGGCGCTGTGCATGTGTACTCCTCGGAACGAGCTTGTGGCCTCCCCCCCGTTGAGGGACAGACCGGATATCGGAACTGTTCGACATGCTCTCCAAACCACGGCAAGCGCCGATGGTCGTGCGAGTGTGGCCGGATACTCTCATCGATTCCACTCGCCGGATTGATCACGTCCCCAGGGGAATCGCCACCTCGATGCCGGTAGTGATGCCGAGCGCCCGCCACGACGGATCGCGCATGAGCGGAGCGAACTGCCAGTCGACGGCGACCCAGGGGGATAGATCGATCTGCCCCATCGCGAACCAATAGGCGCCGCCGAGCTTGGCGTAGAGCGGAATGCCACGCGCGCTGAGCCGGTCGGACCATTCGATATTTCTGCGAGGATTATCCAGCGGGAGATAACGGTCATTCGGATAGTCGAAGATGGCATTCGACGGGGCAGCGATCGAGGTAACGACGCGACGATTCGCCCAGCCGGTGATCCGAAATCCGAGCCCCGCGAACACCGACAGCTTCGTCGGCAGGAAATCGTACGTACCCAGCAGCTCCGCTCGGAATCCAACGATGCTACCGGAAGCCTGCTGCTCGAAGGCCAGCGGAGGAGGATTATCCATCGGATGCACGGAGGTGACGGGAATCAACGTCGTGTCGACCCGCACGGGCGCCGAACTGCTGGCCGACCGTCTGTCGTACCCAAGACCAACCGACAGCCCGAATTGTGACCATGGCAGGTAGTACTCCAGACGCACGCCGACTCCGAAGCCGAGCTCCTGGACCCGGGAAATTCCTCCGGCCGCATCATCGAGCTCGACGCCCCGTGGAAAGAAGATCATCCCCTCGGTCGTGAGCATCGTGTTCACCTCCGCGTGCACCTGGAGGATCCACCATGGCTGCTGCGGACCACATCCGATGTATACCTCATCCGAATCGGACATCCGCGGCATGATCGAAGCGTCGGACGCGATTGCGCGATCGGAGGCGTCGGTCGGGCTCGATCGTACCATCGGATCGCGCGTCACCTCCACGGAAGAGCCGCGCACGCATGCTGAATCATCGACGGGAATCATCGGCGTGGAGAGAACGTGGGAACGTTCGGGGGTGATATCCGCCGCGGCGCGCGCGGCTGCTGAAACAACCAGGGTGAGCGCGGCAACCGCCGCGATGGCGCTATGCATTCGTACTCCTCGAAGCGAGCTTGTGGCATGCTCGACTTCGAAGGAACAGACCGGGCATCGGGAATATGGTCGCAGTGGCATCTCTCCCGTCAACGGCGCGATATCCCATCAACGCGACACACCCCCCGATCGCCGCGGATCGAGGGGCGCGGTGTGAGATCCGAAACGATCAATGCTCCGGGGGAACAACGTCGACCGTGACGGTACGATTGTAGTACCGTCCCTCGGGGGTATCGTTCGGAAACGGAGCGCGGCTCTCGTTCTCGCCGAAGCCGTAGATGTCGAAGACCACGCTCTCCCCCTTCTTCTTCACCTCGTCCTCCAGAATCAGTTCAGCGTTGAGGGCACGCATCGCCGAGAGCTCCCGGTTGTGGTCCTCATCGCCGATCGCGTCGGTATGTCCGTGCACGAACACCGCGCCTCCATCCTCGATCGTCGGCGCCACCACCGAGCGGAGAAACCACTCGTAGCCCGCGACGGTTTTCGATTCGTCGAAGTCGAAGAGAATCGCATAACGGCGCGCCCGCGCCGGCGCCCGATCCTTTCGCGTCAACGTGAAGGAAACTTCGCGGATTGCGAGGTCGCCGCTGGTGGTCACCATCGATAGGCGGGCCACGTACACCCCCTCGTTTCGATCGCCGAGAATGGGGCCCGAGGGAATCCGCTGCATCGGCGTCGTGTAGGGACCATATGTCCGGTTGAAGCCTGGTCCGGAGATCGCCACCGACCACCGATCGATCGGCTCGTCGCACTTGACGCCCACGCGCAGGTCGTTGTCGAACGGCTCCTCCAGCACCGAGCGGACATCGAGCGGATCGAGGAGTAGCGGATCGGATGGCACGATCTCGACACGACGGTTCTCCTCCGCGGCCAGCGGAAGATCGTCGGCCGGCGTCCGCTTGGTGCCGGAGCTGTGCGGCGGCCGCGTTGCTCCCACGGCAACGACGCGGGAGGCATCGAGGCCGAAGGTGCCGACCAGATACTCGCGGACCGCGCGCGCCATGGCTCCTCCCTCCGCCGAATCCGCCGCCGATCCGACCAGCGTCACGGCCGTTCCCGGATGGCGCGCCATCCGCGCGCCGAGGATGTCCAGGATGTTGTGATACGCGGCGAGCTGGCGTCCGGCGCGGAGGCGGCGGGTCGATCCGCCGGCCGACGGCGCCTCGGGCAACGACGTCTCGTCGAAGCGCGCGGCGTCGGCCGGATCGATCCTGGCATAGCGCGACGGGATCTCCGTGCTCCCGTCGTCGAAGAAGATCGCATCCACCAGCGGCATCCGTTCCAGCAGCTCGCGGGCGCCGACCACGCCCGGCACCGGCACGTTCACGGTGAAGCGAAGGTTCCCGGGCGTGTGGGCATCGGCCGTGGCGGGGAGCTCCATCACGCGACGACGACCGAGCGTGAGGCTCGCCCCGGCGCGGATCGTCATCGTGCTCCAGGGATCGCCTCCCCACTCCGGGCGCGCGGCGCGCTGATCGAAGAGGTAGCTCGCCTGCACGAACGGCGTCGCGTACCAGCTCCATGCGCTCGACTCGGCCGAGAGGGGGATATCGTATCCGAGCTCTCCCCAGAGCGCCACCGCCACCTTTCTCGCGCCGTCGATCTCCCCTTCGGCCGTCGCGCCCGCGGGAGAGGTCGTGCTGAAGCGGCTTCTGAGCGCCACCAGGATCGACGGACCACCGGTCAGATGAAGCCGGTCGGAGCCGAGCGAGAGGCGGAGCCCCGGCTCGATACCGAGGTAGAGCGCGCTCGCGGCCAGCTCCGTTCCATCGATCGTCTTGCTCACGCTCCGGTCATCGAACGAGAAGCGGAGCACGCCGCCGAATCCTCCCGTGGGCGCGTAGACCGCGGCGAGTCCGGCATAGGGTACCAGCCCGGATGCGCCGCTGAAGTCGCTCAACGGAACGCGACCGTCGTCGGCCGGAACGATCAGGCGGCGGATATCGCCGATGGCCCCGTTGTGCGCCGCGCCGGCGGTGATGCCGAAGCGCATCGCCGGCTCGACGGTCGTGGTCCTGATGTCGGTCTGCGCGCTTGCCGGCATCGCGGCAAGCCAGAGCAGCGTGGGAAGCAGAGCGGCGTATGATCTCATCGAGCCCATTGCGGCGTTCCTCGGATAGTCGTGACCCGAAGGCATGGCCGCGAGCTCGGGGGAGGAGCGCGACCACATGTCGGGGTGCCGTTCCGGGAGACGAGCCCGGCTCTCCGGCGTCGCCGCGATGGCGACACTCCCGAACGGAGGATGCATCTCCTCCTCCGGCACGACCGCAACTTAGGAGGGGCCGCTCGGGGGAACCATGACCGGCGTCATGGTTGCCACGATCGGCGCCACGGCGCCCTACATCGTATCGTGGAGCGATGGGAGTGGGAGCTCGGAAAGGAGGGTGGCGGACGGACGAGACACAAACGGCGCGGGGCGCGACGATTCATGCCGTTGCGCCCCGCACTCACGACCGCGAGCCGTGATGATGCACGTCAAGAGTGCTTACATCGTGGCTCCACCCATCTTTCCCTGGATCTCCTTGGCGCGGTCGAGGTGCTTCTGCACGGTCGGGCGGGCGCGCTGGATCAGCGCCTTGATCGCGTCGTTCTGCGCCTGCGACTCCATGGCGGCCAGATCGTCGAGCACTTTCTGGTGATCCATCACGGCGTGGTCGATGTACATGCGGTCGAAGGCGGCGGCATCGGCGTTCTTCATCGACTCCATGGCGGCGGCCATGGCGCTGCCGCTGGCATCGTTGGCCGGAGGCACCGGAGTGATGTTCAGACGCTTGGCGAGCTCGGAGCCCTCCTTCTTCATGTTCGTGTGATCGTCGATCATCATCTTGGCGTAGGCCTTCACGTCGGCGCTCTTGGCCTTGTCGCGGGCGACCTTCCCTTCCTCGATCTCCATGGAATCCGATTCGGCGAGCTTCGCCATGATGTTGGCGTCGGTCATCGGGGCCGGCGCGGCCATGCTGGCGGTGGTATCGGGCGTGGCGGGCGCCGTTGCCATGGTGTCGTTGTGCATGGCGGCAGTGTCGGCCGTTCCGGCCGAATCGTTCTTGCCTCCGCACGCGACGAGCAGGGCTCCGGCGACGAGGGGAAGAAATGCGCGATAATGACGCGAGATGTCCATAATGAAAAACTCCTTGGCTGGTTGAATTCGACACACAGCCATCAGCAATCGTCATGCCAGTAGCAGCTCACTTTGAAATGGCATGCAGCAACGATCTCTCGCTGTGATGCGGCTTCGAGCGTCCCGCTGGATTACATGGACTGCTCCCCGCAGCAACAGAATAAATAGTTGCGTGCCAGGCGGGCTCGCCATCGTGCCATTTTGATATTCAACGGACAACTCCTATATTTGCCGGTGCGATGTAGTCCTTGAGACTTCATGCCCACATCGCAGTGCACACGACGACCCAATAACGTCTCATAACCCCCTAGCCAGATCATTACGTGCACGCCGATCTTGTGATCTGCCCGTAGGTGGCATAGACAACATCAGGCTATCTCGAGCTTCTTGGCCTACCATGCGCTTGCCCCGCATGCTCGGACCAGAGGAACCATGCTCCATGCAGTCGTCATGTAACTGCATATGAGCATGGGCATCACACATCTCTGATTTATAGAAGTGAATATACTGCCATGATCTATTCCGGCATTTGCTAAAGCGATGCCGACAATTCCTCACACTTCATTCTCAATACGGAGGAGGTATGAACGGACGCTGGCAATTCAGAGCATTTTTATGCTTGCTTGCGCCTCTGGCCATTACATCCATTGCCTCTGCGCAAGCAGGAGCTACGGCCTCGGTCCTCGGCTGTGGTGGCGAACGATCAAGCACGCAGAACATGCGATGTTCGGCGACCATTGGCCAGGCCTGTATCGGCCGTGCTTCTGCTTTTCAAAGTGGCCTACAGGAAGGTTTCTGGCACACGAGCTCACAAGCTGCCACCGCAGAGGTTCCGTGGAAGGCATCAACGGCCGCGATAATGGCCAATGTCCTTCCAAATCCACTGACAGGCGAGGGGCGCCTGCACATCACCTTGCCGAGGTCTGGGACGTTAAGCATTCGAGTCATCGACGTATTTGGCACAACTGCTATGCCCCCCATCTTCGGAGAGCAGAAATCGGGCGATCTCGATATTTCACTTAGCAGCTTATCGCTTGCATCAGGTGAGTACTTCGCGATCGTCACATTCGACGGCGTTACGGTGCGAACACCATTCATAATATCTCACTAGCAGAGATTCGTTTAAGCCAAGGCAAGAACAGCGACTCGTTCGAGGCCCGGCTGTATCACAGAATAATGCTATGCATCCCGTGATTGCGCCGAGCACAGGCTCGGCGACGTTTCCCTATTGCCCGAAACCAGCATCACTCACATTCAACAGGGATTTACTATGAAGAACTATCGCGCAATGTTCGCGATGCTCATTGCGGCCCTTATGGTCGGTCTGAGCCTAGGCGCCCGCGCACAGCAGCCGTCTCAGGATATTCCACGTCTGATCAGTTATCAAGGAATGCTCTCAACGAAAACCGGAGCTTCTCTTCCCGACGGTGAATACGCATTGGTTGTCACTCTATATGGGGACATAGACGGTAATACACCGATCTGGAGCGACAAGTATCAGACGCAGGTAATCGGCGGAGTCTTCAGCATCTATCTCGGTGGAGGAGCTCATCCACTTCCAGCAACTTCCGAAATGAACAGGCCTCTCTGGCTCGGTGTACGTGTTGGCGACGGCGCTGAGATGCGTCCTCTGACGCAGCTCAGCGCCGCACCGTACGCGCTGGCGCTCCCTAATGGCTCGGTGACATCTGAGAAGCTCGCTGCGGGAGCGGTCACGGCCGAGAAGCTCGGCACCGATTACGTTTCGGAGATCCGCGTCAACGGCCAGAAGGTAACCGGCGCCGGGACGGGACTGAACATTCGAGGCGGAGAGGGGATGGCCGTGACCTTCGACGACAAGACGCAGAGCTTGGTGGTCGGGAAAAACTCCCCGGCCGCGCAGGATGATCCACGTGCGCCGCATGCCCTGGGGACCGACAATGCGTGGCGCCAGGCTGGAGACCTGGTCGATCCCAGCCACAATCACGTCTTCATTACCGACACGTTGAACAACTGGATCGGGACGACGATCTCTTCATCCAACACGTACAAGACCTTCGATGTAAAGGTCAACAGCCGAAGGGTTGTGCGTTATCAACCGGATCCAGCACTTTCAACCGGCACGCCGTCGATTGTCGGAGGATACGAGAACAACTTCATTGCGTCGGCGGCGACTGGTTCAGTGATTGCCGGTGGAGGTCTTTCCGGTGGCACCAACTTGATTACCGGCACGTCAGATTTCGCCGCAATCGGCGGAGGAGCCAGTAACAGCATCGGCCGTTCCGGACGAGCGACAATAGGAGGCGGAAGTGATATCCTGATTGATTCATCCCATCATGCGGTGGTCGCCGGTGGCGACAACAACAAGATCCGATTCTTGGGCAACTACTCGACCATCAGTGGCGGAAATTCGAACACCATCGATCGCAGATCGGACGTTTCCGTCATTGCCGGTGGAGGCTTCAACACGATGGACACGATGACGGTCAGCGGTGTCATATCCGGGGGAGAGAACAATGAGATTCATGGAGGACGCACCGTGGGCGGCGTCGACTCGATCGGACGCGCCTCGGTTATCGCGGGAGGCCTCGGCAATTCTATCGGACAGGTCTCCAGCTACTCGGCAATTTCCGGCGGTACTGTCAACCGCATCGGTGACAATGCCGACTTCTCGAGCATCGGAGGCGGCCTGTTCAATGTCCTCGACACGCTTGTGGATTACAGCTTCATCGGCGGCGGACGGCACAACATGGTAGCCCGTAGTGGCCATTACACCACAATCGGCGGCGGCGACAGTAACACAGCAGACGGATATCACATTGCTATCGGTGGAGGCCGGTTCAACAAGGGTGCCGCCCAATATGCGGCGATTGGCGGCGGCGATTCGAACAGGATCACGGTCGGCATGTGGGCGACGATCGGAGGTGGACGAGACAATAGCGTCACCGCCAACCACGCATCAATTCTCGGCGGCATCGACAACGCTGCCTCGGGCGTCGAGAGTGCTGTTGTGGGAGGACGCGCGAACAGCACGATTGGTGTCGGTGCATTTATCGGCGGAGGGCAGGGCAACTCGAACGGATCCTCATACGGCGTGATCGGTGGCGGCAATTTGAACACCACCGATATCCAGTCACAGGATAATGTCATTGCCGGCGGATACAACAACCTCATCAAGAAGAACAGCGATTTCAACTTCATTGGTGGTGGCGTTGACCATATTATTTACGATGGATCGCCCTTCAACCTGATTGGAGGTGGGGGTGGTCATAGGATTCTCCCGAACGTGGCCTGCGCCTCGGTCGTTGGCGGTGAGCACAACATCGCGCAGAGCTGGGGACAGACCGTGATGGGCGTCTACAACGTGCAGAAAGGGAATGTCCCCTCTCATTACGGCGGGCTCTTCCCGCAGAACTTCCAGGATCCGATTCTGATCGTCGGCAATGGCGACACGAATCACAACCAGCGGTCGAACGCATTCGAAGTCTCCTACAGCGGCCACACTACTGTCTTCCACGAGAACGGTCCGACCGACGGCGCTATCAAGGGTGCTACCTACACCGATAACGTGATCTATGCCTGGGGGAACGTCCCCATGAACGGCATTCCGGTGACCTGCGGATTCGGCGTGAAGAACATCATCAAGCGGGGAATCGGCTGGTATGAGATCGAGGTAAACACCGTTCTCCCCTTCCCGGACAACACGACGCGCGTCAACCTCAGTTGTGCCTCAATCACCGCAACCATCAATAGTGGCGTCGGTCCAGGTGGCCCGCATGGACAGTGCACCTTCATCACCGCGTCTCAGATCGATCCGGTGACCAACAAGTTCGATATCTATACGACGACGCAAATCTTCAACGGTTCTAGCCTCCAGTGTGTGCCGATCGATGCTGCCTTCAACTTCAAAGTGACCGGCCGCATGGCAACGGTAAAGTAGTCTTGCATCTGTCAGACTGGGGCTCACTTCCGTTATTCAGAGGCGCAGGTTCCATGACGGATACCTCACCTCCTATGATGGGATTGCGAGAGGGAACCGAGCGGGGCCACGACACCCTGCGTGTCGTGGCCCCGCCATTATTCCATCATCGCCCCACCGATATCGATCACTACCAGCGGTCGCTGCTCCGGCGCGTGGCCGGGTGCTGCTCGCGGTCGTTCTGATACCGGTTCGGGTGCCATTCCTCACGCTCCCGATTCTCCGGCGCTCCCGTCTGGTAGCGGTTCGGATGCCACTCCTCCTCCCGACTCCGGTTCTCCCGCATATAGCGGTTCCTCTCGTGGTCGTCGAAGCGGCTGCCGCCGCGACGCCCGTCCTCGTCGCGTCCCCAGGAGCGTACTTCATCGGAGGCGCGATCGAAGACATTCCGGTCGCTCCGGCTGGCGCGCATCACGCGGTCGTCGGGGCCATTGTTACCGTAGTCGGGATTGCCGCCGAGGAATCGGGGAGCACGTCCGTTGTCGAGATCGTTGCCGCTTCGGATTCCCTGGCCGCTCCATGGCTGGTTATTCGAGCGGGCATATTCTCCCTGACCATGGTCCACGTTGCGATAGTAGTTCTCGTAGCCGCGGTCGCGATCGTTCCACTCCTCACGCGGGTTGCTGTAGTTGGCGCCGCGATCACTGAAGAACCTGGTGGAAGCGCGGCGCTCATTCCACTCACGATCGCTCCGGTACCGAGTGTCGCGGTCATCGCGGTACCGCTCGTTGCCGTAAGGCTCGTTGCCGTGCCGCTCATCGCGAGGGCGATCGTCACGATGGCGCTCGCCGCCGACGAACGACCGCCGCCCCATATCGCCCGCCTCCGGCCCCCACGCCGCTCGGTCTCGGCCGACATCGCGACCGGCATGGTCATGACGCTCCGGCGAGGAGCCACGGGCATGCTCGTAATCGTGGATATCGTCCATGGTGCGGCGGCGCACGGCATCCTCATCGCGAAACCAGGAGCGGACCTCATCGCCGGCGCGCTCCACGAAGCCGCGATCATCATGACGCTCGTCACGTCGATCGCGCGCGGCGTAGTCACCGGCGTACCGATCCTCATGGCCTCGATCACGGTCCCCACGGCCGTGGTCCCGATCGAAATCGTTATCGGCAAAGTAGCGTGTCATCTGTCTCTCTCCTCGTGGTTCGATCCGGATTGTTCGATCGATCGCGCGGAAGCAGGCCGGTGCGCGCGCAATCGCGCCACGTCCGCCGCGCGGAGAATCACCACGAAGCAACCAAGAATCGCGCCCGGCGAGGATGGCATTCACCACGATTTCGCGCGCGATCCGCATACGCGGGGCGCATGCGCGTGGCATGCCGGCCGGTGCGATTATCGGGAGGAGATCTGTTCGAGCGATTCGCGGGTCGTCGTCAGCATGTCGACGTAGGTGCGGCCGAAGGGGGAAAGGGCGCAGGCGCCATCCTTGCCGCTCCGGGAGAGGAACCGGCAGGGCGCCGCCCCGCGATCGAGACGGACGGCGTAAGCCTCGGCGACGGAATCCGCCGAGGGCTCCACGCAGAGGGGAAGTCCGGCGCGGGTGAAGGAGATCACCCAGGAGCGGGTGTCGCCATCGGCCGGACGGCTCAGCAGCCAGGGATAGCGTGAGAGAAGATCCGGACGGGAGGCGGCCGGAAGATGAAGCTGGAAGAACGGGGGCGCCGAGGCCACGATCCGGGCGATGGTGACGTGCGGATCGCGCGAGGCCTCCCGGAACAGTCGCGGCACGTCCACGCCGGCGAGGTTGTGTCCGTTGAACACGCCGTTGTGATTCACCTCGCGCGGATGGCCGGCGGCGAACCACTCGTCGAAATCGCCATTGAGGAGCAGCCCCACCTCGAGGTGCAGGTGCGCGCGCGTCCGGTTGATGCCGGCTCCGGTGTAGCCGAGCCGGCCGAGCGGCTCGCCGATCGCGACGCGCGCTCCCTCGGTGACCCAGACGTCGTTCAGGTGGGCGTAGAGGCTGTAATAGGGGGAGCCGTGCCAGATATGCTCGACCACGACATACTTGCCGTAGTTGGACTGCCCGGCCAGGGTGCAGATATGCGCCACGCGTCCCTCGGCGATGGCCCTGACCGAATCGAGCGGCACCCCGCGCTCGTCGCGGTAGAGCGGCTTGACGTCGATCCCCTCATGGAAACGGGTGAAGATCTCTTCGCCACGCGAGCGGCGCGGGTTCCTGACGTAGCCATAGGTGCCGCTCTTCCAGGAATCCGCCCGCACTCCCCCCGTGCTCTGGAAGTAGACGCTGTCTCCCCCCTCCAGCAGGCCGCGGCTTCCGGTCGGAAGATCGATCACGATCTCCTGCGCCGTCACCAGTTGCGTACAGAGCGCCAGCACGATGAACAGAGCCACGATGAACGGGCGAGCCAGTCGATGACATCGGACAACCGAGCGCATTCCATACCTCCGAGCTTGATGTGACGATCGCGTCCGCGCGGGAGCGACCGGGAAGGATACGGATATCGCGGCGAACGTCGCCGACGATTTCCATCCTCCCCGGCCCCCAGCAGGAACGGCGCCGGGGGCACAACCATCACACCGGCGCCCCTCGCGCCCAAGCCCTATTCACGGTCCGGAAACGACGCGGGGGCCGGCGGAGCGTTCCGCCGGCCCCCGCCGCATCATTGCGATCCGGGAAGCCCAGATGATCGATCGGTCATGGCATGGAAGCGTCGGCCCGAGGGAATTCGGCGACGCGCCCGAGGATGCCGCGCGGGGAGTTCCTCAGGAAGCGGAGCTCACCTGCTCGGCCACGTCGGCGGCGGCCGGGGCCTCCTGCTTCACCACCTCGACCTCGATGTCGATCTTCACATCCTCGCCGACGAGCAGACCGCCGCTCTCGAGAACCTGATTCCAGACGAGATCCCAATCCTTCCGGTTCACCTTCCCGTGGGCGCTGAAACCGGCGCTGGTGGTCCCCCAGGGGCTCTTCATCAGACCGGAGTACTCGACGTCGAGCGTCACCGGGCGGGTGATGTCCTTGATGGTCAGATCGCCGTGGAGCTTCAGCTCGTTCTTGCCGGTAACCTCGGCGCCGGTGCTCTTGAAGGTCATCTTCGGATACTTCTCCACGTCGAAGAAGTCCGGCGACTTCAGATGGCCGTCGCGCTGCTGATCGCGGGTATAGATGCTGGGGGTGGCGACCTCGATCTCCACCTTCAGCGTCGAAAGGTCGTTCTCATCGAACTCGACGGTGCCGGCGAACTCCTCGAAGCGTCCGCGGACGTTCGAGATCATCATGTGACGGACCGTGAACTGAACCTGGGAATGCGAGGCATCAATGTTCCATGCCATGATCTGATCCTCCGAGTCTTATCGTTTCTAGCCTTGTGATCTTTCTCCCGCGCCGCCAGCCCGATGGAGCGTGGCGCGAACAACGGAACAAATATAGCGTCTAGACAACATTCGTCGCAACAGATATCTTTCATGCGATGTCGCCGGAGCTTCCCGGGGCCGGAAGAAGGGCACCAAGAGCAGGCCAGAAATGGTGAAGGCCCGCGGTGGTCTCCGCGGGCCTTCGATGCAGTCCCCGACCGGGGCGACACCCGGCTGAACTGCGGTGGTCGATGCTCTCCGAACGGTCCCGTCCTCAAAGGTCCATGGCTACCCATGACTGGACGGAGTGACGCGCGCCTTGGCCGGCCTGACGGGCCGGCACCGGCTCGACATCGCGGGAGCTCCCGTTCGGCACTTCCCATGCCGTCGGGAACCCGCCCGCCGGACCCGACGTGTCGCCAGAGCGGAAGCAGGAGGAAGAACGAGCTCCGCGGCGCGCCGGGCCGGTGGCGGTATGGAGCGCGCCGTGCCCCGTGGGTGACGAGGCCGGCCATCATCGCCGCGTCGATCGCGTTGGAACCACGACCGGGTCGGTTCGTCACGCGGGGCCCACGGGGTGAAAGGGCCTCGGCGGCGCGCCGACGCCCAACTAACACGGGATCGGAGGAATTGGTTAGCGGAGATGCGGTGAGTATACGATCGGAGCTCTTCCAGGCGGATGCTATATTCGCGTCCACCGGTCACGGGGCGGGGGCCGCGCGTCGCGAGCAAGGGTCCTCTCCCCGGCCATTCATCGACACCACGAGGCAACGACCATGAGCTACGACCTTCTTCTGTTCCGCCCGGAGCCGGGCATCGATCCGCTCGATATCGTGGAGCGCGTGCTCCTCGCCGATGAGGAGGAGATCAACCCCGGACCGATCCTCCCGGCAACGGAGGAGCGGAAGAGCGCGCTGATCGCGATCCTCCGGGATGTCAATCGTGGGCTGATGGAATCCGGAACGGATCATGAGGCGATCGCCCACTCGCGCGGCATCCCGGTCGAGGAGGCGCGCCGTCAGTACCGGCACCGGGTGCTGGACGCGGGCCCGAACGGCAACGGCGTTCAGATCACGCTCTTCGACGACACCGCGTCGATCACGATTCCCTACTGGCACACCGGGGCCGCGGCGCGCGCGGCGTTCGGGGAGATCTGGAACTACCTGATCCTGCTGGAACGCAAAGGAGGGCTGGCCACCTACGATCCGCAGCTCGAGCGGATCCTCGATCCGGCGACCGACATGCCGGAGGTCATTGCCGGCTACGAGGAGACGGTGGCGCGGGTGCGCTCCATGATCGACGATCCGCGCTGAGCCGGAAGCGGCGGGCGCCGGTCTTCCCACTCCCCTCTCACAGCCTGAACGCGTATCCCATGATCGCGCCGAGGCGGCCGTCGCCGGTGAGGGCAACCTGCAGCGACGGCCAGCCGGGCACCGCCACGGTCGCGCCCACGTTCATGCTCTCGGCATCGTACTCGGCCATCAGGCGGAGCCAGCCGAGCAGACGCACCTCCGCTCCGGCGAAGAAGCCGACGAAGCGGTGATCGTTCGAGACGCTCGTCACCTTGTCCCACAGGTCGCTGCCGAACCCGACGTGGCATCGCACGCTGTCCACGCCGGGCACGCGCGCTCCCTTCGAGAGCACGGCGTAGAGGGCGTTGAACTGCTTGCGACGCGGCTTCCCCTCGATATCCTGAATCCCGAGCGCGAGCGCCGGGAGATACTCCGCCTCGGTCACCGCCACCCCCTTCACGCTCACCATTCTGTCGATCGGATAGGTGTACGGCAGCGTGGTATCGCTCAGGCGCGCGCCGGGAACGCCGGAGACGCGGAGCACGATCTCGAAGCGATCGAACAGGCCGATGGCGCCGAAGGCCGCCCATTGATAGTATCGCCCCGGAGGCTCCCCGCTGGTGATCCAGCGGTCACGCATGTAGCCGCCACCGACCACCAGCTCGCGGTCGGCGAGCACGCCGGCCGTCGGCACCGTCACCAGCCCGCTCGATCCGTAGAAGGTCTGCGCCGCCAGCCGCGCCGGGCGGGCGCCGACGAGAAGCCCGGCCAGCATCACGAGCGCGAACGGCACGCTCCCGGCATGACGCCGCATGGCGTGACGCCGTGCGGCGCGACGCCATGCGGCGTGACGCGCGCTCCCGAACGTGACTCTCATGGTCATGCCTCGCTCCCTGGGTTGATCCTCGATGGCTTCCGGCGTGCCGTCACGCGCGGCATCTCCCATCCGTCGGCGCCGTTGCTCAACGCGGCTGACGATCGGCGTGGCTCGCGATCAGCGCGGCTCGCGCTCGGCGATGGCCGCCTTCACCTGCGGGTTACTCAGGATCTGCCACGCATAATATTCATCGAGCCGGGAGGTGAGCATGTAGCGCCCACCCACCAGACGCATCGGCAGCGCCTGCAGCTCGAGCCGCTCGCCGGCCACGTGCGGGTAGTAGTAGAGCACCATCTGCGCCCCCGCCTTGACGAAGGCGACCGGCCGCAGGGAATCGACCTGGGAGTAGAAATGCTGCTGACTCATGAAGATCACCTTGTAGTTCTCGGCCGACGTGATCCGCTTCCGCTCGGCGGGATCCCAGAGCGCGATGAACTTCCCTTCGTCGTTGTCGGCGAAGGCCGAGCGCATCCCTTCCAGAAGCGAGAGGGCGCCGGCCGCCTCCAGCCGCGCGGCCGGATCGGAGAGCCAGGAGAGCCGGAGGTAGAGCGTGAGCCCCGAGGCGCCACCGGAGGAGCCGCTCGCGCGGACCTCCGAGCCGGCCTGCTGGAACCCGATCGCCGTGAGCCCATCCACTCTCGCCGGCGTGTAGGGGCGCGGCTCGTAGTTGTACGGATGCGCCGAGGCCACCTCCACGAACAGGTTCGTCTGCGGAAGCGTCTCGGTGATGTAGTAGCGCCCGCCGATCCTCCGGGTCTCGAGCACCCAGGGAAAGGAGGTGTCGCTATCGCGGCGCAGAAGCTCGAAGCGGAGGCGGACCACGTCGCCGAAGGTCGCCTTGCTCACCAGGCTCACATCCCGCAGTCGGGAGTAGGCATCGGCCGCGGCGGAGATATCGATCTTCCTCTCGGCCGCGACGCGGCTGGAGTCGTCGAAGAGGGCCACCACCGCGGCTTTGTCCCCGGCGCGCATCCGCTGATAGAACGCGGCCACGAGCGACTCCGCGGTCTGGAAGTCGGAGGAACCGATCCCGGCCGTGCCGATCCTGGCCGTGCCGATGCCGGCCGGGTAGAGTCCGTCGGAGACCGAGGCGGCAAGCGCCACCGATCCCTCCCCCTGGAGGATGGCGAAGGGGGCATCGTTCATCCGTATATCGGGCACCTGCGCCGCCAGCGGCCCCGTCAGCAGGAGCGCGGCGAGCAACGGAAGCAACACGTCTGTTCTGCGCATTGTCGTCTCGGGAGTAGTCGATGACCTAGAACTTGAACGAAGCACCCGGAAGAAGGGTGATGCCCCACGAATAGGAGAAGCCGTAGCCCATGAACGAGGCGCCGACGGTGGCCGTGCCGTCGAGCTTGCCGTAACCGATGGTGCCGGAGAGTCCCGCCTTCTTGCATCCGGCGCCGACGGCATATTCGCCGCCGCCGTTGATGCTCGAGGAGAGCTCGGCGCTGGCGTTGACGCCGGTGGAGAAGCTCCAGGTCCAGGGGCGGTACATCTCGATGGTCCCCTTGACGGTGCCGCCGAACTTGACGCCGACGCCGACGGCCAGGGCGATTCCGGTGGTGAGGCATCCGGGGCAGACCTGGTTGTCGAACACCTTGCCGGCCACCGATGCGGTGACCGACGGCTCCACGCTCACGGTGGGGCCGAGCGAGATCTCCGCCGACACCTTGTAGATCCCCTCCCAGGTATGCTCGAAGCTGTAGCCCCAGCCGGGCACCTGAAGCTCCACGCCGAGCCCGAGCTTGGCGCTGCCGCCATACTCGGAATACTTGGCCGGCGCGAGCGCCGGCGGCGGCTGGCAGCATTCCTCCCCCTTCTTCAATGTCACCTGTCCGCCGAGGGTGAAGGTCATCTTCTTGATCATCGGAGCTCCCTTGGCCACGGCCGAGAGCTTGCTGGTGAGGAACTCGATGTTCGGGAACTTCACCGCGATCTTCGTCGTCAGCGGGCTGGCCACGCAGGCGCAGTTGGCCACGCAGGTGTAGCGCTTCGCCTTGCAGATGGTGATCATCACATCGTTCTGTCCGAGCGAGGGGCCGGGGAGAACGATCGACTGGCAGGAAGGGGGCGGATTGGGAACCTCCCGGTACTTCGGATCGCAGGAGGCGAACGTGGGCCCGGTGATCCACCCGGAATCGAACAGCTGTCCACGCGTGCTGCTGACGACCGTGGTGCGCGACTCCTCCTTGTAGACCGGGCACTGGTTGTTCGGCGGCGCGGCCCCTCCCCCCTCCTGCGCGCGCGCGGCGACCGGCAGCAGCAGAAGAAGAAGCAGAAGCATCAGCAGAAACGCGAGCGGGACCGGGCGGCTCCCGCCCGACACGCGGGTGGTGTACTGGCGTATCATTGCTCCCCTCCTGAAGGATTGAGCGTGATGTCGACCTGTCCGGTCGCTCTTCCCTCGGCCACGTGAACTCCCCGCACGACCCTCAGCGCGTAGCCGTTGCGCAGAACGGCGATGGTGTAGTCACCGGGGGGGATGTTGCGAATCTCGAAGGCTCCGCTGGCATCGGTCTGGAAGCTGGGCCACTCCTCGTCCTCCGGCGGCGTCCCGCCGACGAAGGAGATCAGCGCGTGCGGTATGCCGCTCCCATCGGTGCCGGCCACGCGTCCGCTGATCGAGCCGGGGCGCCCCGCTCCCCGCTCGGTGGCCCCGCCGCCGGTGGTGTCGACGTAGATCCCGCTGGAGGCCTCCACGGCCGGCGCCGGCGCCTGTGCCGCGGTCATCGACGGGCGGGAGATCTCGATGTGCTGGTCGATCAGGCCGAGATAGGTGACGTCCGCCGAGCGGCATCCGCCGAGCAGAAGCGCCGCCGCCAGCGGTCCGAGGAAGGAGATGCGGGGCCGGACCGTGATCCGGTGTCGTGAACTGTCCATGGCGTTGACTCCGGGCGGCCGCGCGGGCCGCGCGCGTTACCAGTTGAAGTTGACGGCGATGAACGGGATCGTGAAGCGGAGCGTGTTCGTGTTGAAGTCGTAGAGAACCTGATAGGTCCCGAGGATGCGCGCCAGCAGCGGAGGGCCGATAATGCGATAGTAGAATCCGAGGATCTGGGTCCCCGGCGCCTGGTCGATCCGCCGCTCGTAATAGCCGCCGAGCTCGACATAGGTGAACGTGCCGATCAGCTCCACGTGCACGCCGTACGGCGACTCGTCGAAGGCCGGGAGCTTTCCGGCCCGGAGATCGAGCGTCAGGTAATCGAGGAACGTGGGGCGATAGCTCAGGTAGGCCCAGTTGACCGCGTGGATGCTCGCCGGCGATTTCCCCACCTGCGCGCGCAGGCCGAGGTCGCCGATCAGCTGCGGCTCGGCCCGGAGCACCGCCTCGGTCAGCTCCGGCTTCACCTTCTGATCGATGAGGTCGCCGGAGATCCCCTCGGCATAGGCGGAGATCCGGTAGGGAGCGTAGAGCATCGCGCCGGCCGAGAGGCTCAGGCCGTGGTAGCCGATCGGGTTGAGGAACTGATCGATATGCTCCACCACCAGCCGGGGATCGGTGAAGCTCGGATACCATTCCAGCTTTCCGGCGCGGGCGGTGTAATCGATGCCGATCGTCGAGATCGAAAGTGTACTTCTGTACTGCGCGAATGCCTGGGCCAGATTATAACGGCGCTTCCCGAGATCGTACCAGTTGATGGTCGAATCGTAGGGGGAGCGGACAAGCGCCAGCAGGGAGAATTCGCTCGTCAGCCGGAGCGACGACCAGAGGCGCCCCTGCTCCATGGCGAACCCGTCGCCGGAGCGCCAGCGCCCGTCGGCGGCCAGATCGAGGGAGAGGACGGGACGGAACGCGTCGCGATCGACGGCGATCTCGTGAACCGGAATTCCGGTCGTGTCCTGTCCCCGCGTCGGAAGCGCGCACAGGGTCAGGGCCGCGACCAGCATGGCCGCGCGGAGGTAGCGTTGCATGAGGGTTCTCCTGCAAATGCGGATACGGCGGATGGCTCCGGGAATGGAACCGGCCGTGCTGACCCGGTCATTGCGACGGGTCGATCCGGCGGAGGATCGATGGGATGATCGGCCCGGAGGTGAGTGGGGAACTCACACGTTGGAGGAAGGGATGCCAGAAAGCGCACCCTCGGGCCTCATGCCGCCGGATGTCGTCTCGGAACTATGCTCTCGGAATATGCTGTCGTCGTCGGAAATGCGGCCGCGCTTGGCGGCGGAACTACGTGGCTCGGTCGGCTTCTCCGGCCGGGACGGGAAGGTCCCGGGCGACGGAAAGCGGCGCGGGCATGTGAACGCGTGGGGACGATGGAAGGGTCCGCTCGCAGGTGGGCGAGATCGACCACGCGGGCACGATACCGGAATGGCGCGATGCCGGAGCGGCATTATGCGCAACGAAGAGAAGTCAGTCGGGGGAAGATCAGAAACGGGGGCTGTTCAACGAGTCGAGGTGTCCGATCGTCAGTGCGGGGCCAAGATATTCCCCGGAACGGAATGATGCAAGTAGCGGCGTCCGCGTCCGGACTTCGAGGCGGGGAAGGAATCGATGGCGAGCGTTCGGAGGGCTGCCCCGAGGGCCGATACGGCGTCGGGGCGCCCGCCGCATGCCGCTCACTGCTCCCGATAGATCCAGGAGGGAGGATCGCTGGCCGGGAAGGATTCCATCGACGCCTCGTCGACGATGTCTGGCTCGTCGTAGGTCATCGACGGATCCCATTCCTCACGCCTGCGCGCCGCATTGGTCAGGGCGCGATAGACATATGCTCCGCCGAGAATCGCGAATCCGATCCCGACGATCCAGGGGCCGAGACGAACGCCTCCGCGCCCGTCGCTGTTTCGTGCTGCCATGTAGGTTGCTCCTTGTTCGGATCGCTCCCGTGCCGGGGCGATGTTCGTTGCTCCGGAATTCCCGATCGTCCGCCATGGCCGCCGATGCCCCCCCTCCGAGCGGCATGGGCCGCGCGCGGGCACCGCATCCCGGCCGGGACTCGCCTCAGCGGACAAGCCCCCACTTCGCATCGTTCTCCTTCACCTCGTCCGGCGTCGGAGACTCCCGCAGCGGCGTGGGATGGTTCGTGAAATCACCCTTCGGATGATCATCGAACACGCGCGCGTTCATGTCGGTATCGGGACCAAACATATCGGGTACCATCGCATCCTCGAAGATCGCCATCCACGGACACTCCGGCTCGCAGGCCCCGCAGTCGATGCACTCGGACGGATCGATATACAGCTGCCGGCGATAGCTCGGATCCTCCTGCTTCAGTCCGTAGATGCAGTCGACCGGACACACGTTCACGCACGAGGTATCCTGACAATCGGTGCACAGCCGCGTGATAACCCAGGTCATCGTCACCCTCCATTGATGGTACCGTTACATGCCCGAGGGCATGGGCGAGCTCATCGCCGGGGGCAAACATAGGAAGAGCCGGGATCATGAACGACCCCGGCTCTTCGGCACGGACGGCGGAACATCGGGGAATGTCCCGCGGGGAATCTGTCGCGCGTCTCACCGGTTCAGCGGACGCTCCGCAGTAACGACGTGCGAGCCGGGGCCTCCATTGTCGCCGGGACCTCCATTGTCAATGGCCGGCATCCCGGAACGTATCGAGGTCAGTGCTCGAAGCGGGCGCGGATCGCGCGCACCCGGTCCAGCA
Organism: Bacteroidota bacterium; assembly: GCA_048498995.1. Lineage (GTDB taxonomy): Bacteria > Bacteroidota > Ignavibacteria > OLB7 > OLB7 > JBEHWX01. The sequence continues at coordinate 14,106 of JBEHWX010000057.1, read as the reverse complement.
GCGTCTGGATGCGTGGGACCGATGCCCCGGCATCGAAGGTGATCTTCCCGGTCTGGCCGCCGCGGGTCAGCTTCACGTATTCGGCGCCTCCATCGGCGCAGTCGGGACAGCCGATCACTGAGTCGAGCCCCATGATCGAGGCCTGATCGGCGGCGGCGACCAGCGCGTTCCACTCGGCGGGCGAGATCGTTCCGGTGAAGACGCTGTCCGGCAGATCCTGGCCGGCACCCCGTCCCCACGCTTTCTTCACGAAGACCACCGAGTCCTGGGTGATGGTGATCTGCCGGCGGCAATAGCCCATGCACATGCCGTAGGAGGTCCTCTGTTCGATCGTGAGCTTCTCGGTCGACGAGGATACCGGCGGCCTCGGCGAGGGATCTATGGTCTGATAGCGACATCCGGCCGTGACGATCAGAACCGCTCCGGCGATGAAGGATATGAATCTCATGGTGATCGCTCCCAATGCTGCGTTCGAGGGTTGAGGTTGTTCCCGCCGAGGATTACTGTTCGACGTCGAGCCGGATCAGATCGTAATAGGTCCGTCCGGTGGCCAGCTCGGTGGGGGGAGCGAAGAGCCGGAGCGTGAGGGTGTCGCCGCTGGCGGCGGTGAGCGTGTCGGTGAGGGTATAGCGCGTCCAGACGGTATCCTTCACCGGGATCAGCTTGCCGTTGACGGTGGTGCCGTTCCCCTGGACGATCAGCTGCGCTCCCCCGCCCTGAGCCGCTCCCTCGGTCCGGGCATAGAAGCTCAGGTCGTAGCGATGCTTGCCGGGCGAGGCCAGGATGCGGGTCTCGGCGAACTCCGGCGGCGACCAGACCGCCTCCAGCTTGAGCGCGTAGGTGCCGCCCCCCTCGGGAGCGCCGGTCACCACGCCGGAGTGCGCGGTATCGGAGATCCCCCAGCCGAACGTGTAGGGCTTGCCGTTGGTCTCGAACGACCAGTCGTCGACCAGAACGTGAGTAAGCCGGCCGGGAGGGGTAACCGGGCCGTCGTCGGCCGGATCGCAGCCGACGAGCGCCAGCGTGGCAAGCAGGGGGAGAATGGCAATCGAGATCTTCATGGAAGGATGCGCTCCGGAAGAGAATATGCGACGAGTCCGGTCCGAGGACATTTGGAGAAGAGACACACCCCGCCGGCTCTGTAACGTACCGGGAAATCTACCTGATCCGGAGCAATAGGAACAGCGCCGATCGCCGCCGCCGTCCCTCGGCGCCGGTCGCCGGTCGAATCCGGCCGGCGCTTCCGGGCGCTCCGACGGCAAACGGGAGGGATACGGGGACGAATTTTGGAATTCCCGCGACGACCGGACATCTCCGGCGGTCGTAATGTGCATCCAGGGAGCCGGCGGCACCAGTTCGAGGAGAGGAAAAGCCGGCTCGAGCATCGTTTTCCCGCGATTTCACGGGCGATCAGAGGTCGATCGCGCGCGGGCAACGAGGAACGAACGAGGTCCCGCCCGGCGATGAAAAAAATCTTTTCACGTCCGCTAACCTTTTCTCCCCCCGATCCGTTGTTGGGCCAGGCACGATCTGGAGCGACCGCTACGACGCAGAGCTCTCTTCGACGGATTCGACCACACCCTCCGTCGTGCCGGCCGGGCTTCGACCTCCCGTTTTCCCCTGAACGGCGCGGGCGGCCCGACGCCTCCCTCCTCACGGGTCCACACGAGCCGCCCGTCTCCGTGAGGTCGGGATCCCATTCGCTCGTCGGCAGCCGGCCGACGGGCTCAGCCGCATTCGAGATCCCATGGAAGGACTCGTCATCATCCCCCGTCGCCCGCGGCACGCCAGCGCAGGACGTTCTCCCGCTCACCGGCATGCCCGGTGGCGTCCACAATACTCACTCCCATTCCTACACCCAAACACACTTACCATGATGAATCATCAGGTACGACCGATGCATGCGGGCTGGCCCGTGCTGCTCGTCGCGCTCATGATCGGCGCGTTCCGGACGCCGGTCCAGGCGCAGCAGGCGCAATGGAGCATGCAGAATGTGACGTCTCAGGCCAGCAGGTTCAACACGGTCTTCTTCGTCTCCCCGACCACCGGATACGTGGGAGGATACCGCACGTTGATGATGACCACCAACGGCGGCGATACCTGGCAGGCGGCAAAGGTTCCGACCTCTGCCGGCGAGATCTACGCGATTCATTTCCCGACGCCGGAGACCGGCTATGCCGTCGACGGCTCCGGACAGATTTTCAAGAGCACCGACCAGGGAGCCAACTGGACGATGCAGACCTCCGGAACCACCAGCCGCCTCACGTCGGTCCACTTCCTCGACAACGATCTCGGGTTCGCCGCCGGCGGCGACCGCGGATCGGCGCAGAAGGGAGTGGTGCTCAAAACCACCGACGGCGGCGCCCACTGGACCACGCTCCAGAATCAGACGGACGTGGAGTACTACTGCGTCTGGGCGCTCGACGCGCAGAACGTGTCGGTCGCCGGCGTCAGCGGCAACCGGGGCGTCGTGCTCCGGAGCACCAACGGCGGCTCCGCCTGGACCTCCTACGAGACCAACTCCCCGACCTACCCGAACGGGATGCAGTTCGTCACCGCCGACACCGGCTACATGGCCTGCGGCATGGGGGGCATCCTGAAGACGATCAACGGCGGCACCACCTGGACGCCGTCGCCGACCGGCTACGTCAAGCCGTATACCGCCGTCTACTTCGTCGACGGGCGCACCGGCTACGCCGTGGCCGGCACCGACGGACTGATCATGAAGACGAGCGACGGCGGCGACAGCTGGGGGCTGGAGTTCTCGCAGAGCAACCTCGCGCTGGCCTCGGTTCACGGCGCCGGCAGCAATGTCTACGCCGTCGGCGCCGGGAGCATGATCCTGCGCCGGCGCACCCTCACCAGCTCCGTCGGGGAGTCGGCCGATGAGGAGATCTCGGCCGGCCGCGTGGCGCGCCTGTCGGTGACGCCGAACCCGGCCACGGAGCAGTGCGCGATCACCGTCGAGCTCGACCGCGCGGCGACGATCACGCTGGAGGTCTATTCGCAGCTCGGCCAGCGGGTGGCCACCCTCATCGACGGCGAACAGCACGGCGCCGGAACGCTCCGCCGGTCGTTCCAGCCGGCATCGAGCGGCACCTATCTGGTCCGCCTGGTGCGCGACGGCGTGGTGACCACGCGGATGGTGACCGTCTCCCGCTGATACCGGGATCGTGTCGACAATGATGATTCCGAGGTCCGGAACACTCCTGATTCCGGAGCCCGCCGACAGGTTACGGCGGGCTCCGGGGTCTTGGAGCTGAGGCCGGATGCACCGAAGAACGAGAACGGAGCGGGTCCGACGCTGGGCCCGCTCCGTTCGTCGTTCAGCCCCCCGCCCCACAAGGCGGGTACGCCGGTGGCGGGTACACCGGCGGCGGGTACACCGGCGGCGGGTACGCCGGCGCCGACCGGCGCGCTCTCCGCCCGCGGCATCCGTTCGATGGCCACGCCCCGTGGCGAGCTATATTGACCGGACGGGACCGCCGACCCGGCGAGCCCATCAGCCCGACCCGTGACGATGAACGAACAGACGATCCCTTCCTACGATCTTTCGCGCGGCGACGACCTGTCGATGCCGTTCCGCTTTCTCCGGCTCGAGCGCTCCGACGGCGGCTACGATCCGGGGCGACCGCATCGTCACAACTACTTCGAGATCTTCCTGTTCGAGCAGGGAAGCGGCGAGCACGACATCGACTTCCGCTCCTATCCGATCGCCGAACACTCGGTGCACTTCGTGGCCCCGGGCCAGGTGCACCAGCTCCGCCGCTCCCCCGATTCGCACGGCTACATCATCCTCTTCACCGCCGAGTTCTACGCGGTGGCGCTCGGCCGCGACAGGATCTACACCGAGCTGCCGTTCGTGGGCCAGCATTCGAGGATGCCGGTGCTTCACCTGAGCCGCGAGGAGGCGGCGCCGTTTCTGGAGACGATCGGGATGATCGAGGAGGAGATCGGCCGGGACCGCCCGCACCGCGAGGAGATGCTCCGCGCCTACCTGAACGTGCTCCTGCTGCACGCGCGCCGGAGCCACGACGCGGCGGCGCCGGAGACGCCGGAGACGAGCCCCGCCACCGAGCTGATCGGACGGCTCCGCACGCTGATCGAGGAGCATTTCACCACGGTCCATGCCTCGGGCGCCTATGCCGAGATGCTGAGCGTCTCGCAGAATCACCTCAACAGCACGGTGCGCAAGGTGCTCGGCCGGACGATCGGCGACCTGCTGCACGAGCGGATCGTGCTGGAGGCCAAGCGGCTTCTGTTCCACACGGAGCTGAGCGTGAAGGAGATCGCCTTCCGGCTCAACTACGAGGATCCCTCCTATTTCACCCGCTTCTTCCGTCGCCACACCGGCGCATCCCCGCAGGAGTTCCGCGACTCCTCCCGCAAACGCCACGTCTGAACCGGACTCATTTCACGGCCGACGCCGCCCACTCTCTCTTGCATATGGCGCCGATGGCGAAAGCACCGATGAACCCACGAATCGTCCTACGTCCGCCGGGAACGATCGCGGTAGCTTTGTCCTCGACCGGATAACGGCGCGCCACGCGCCGGTTACGCCGGCCGCGGCGATCGAATCGTATACCGCGCCTCGAGCGCGGGCATCGACGATCCGCCGCGGATGACGCTCGCGCCGGGCGACGGGAGGTGTGATACGTGATATGGGTTATCTCCCGCCGCCGGGCACTCTTCGGCCCCGCTCTCATTCGCATGAGGGCGGGGCCGTCGCTTATCGTCCCGCCCCGCTCGACATGCGCCGCTCCTCTCCTCCCCCAATTCAGCCCCCTTCGCGACCGCCCTCACCGCATCCGTTGGACGTTATCGTCTGTTAATCGCCCCGGTAACACGGCGGTAATGCCCCGTTCGGAGATTGCGACCGTCTACATGCACCGCGAGCACACGCGCCGTGTGTCGCGGATACGCCATCCTTCATCACTTCGCGTACGCCGACCGGCAGATGATGCATCCGGAAGCCCATGCACTGGCCCTCGACGAGGCCGTACCCGCTCCCCTCCTCAGCCCGCCCCTGGTCACCCTGAAGGACGCCGCCGAATGGCTGCTCGGCCTGAAGAGTCTGCAGCGCCATTATCTGGCGGCGCGCGACATGGCCTGCCCCGGCGGGTTCATCCCGGCCGTGCTCGACGAGCTCGGCATCGAGGCGTGCGTGGACCAGGAGGATCGCCGTCGCATTCCCGCCACGGGACCGCTCCTGGTGGTGGCCAACCATCCGCTCGGCGCCGTCGAGGGGCTGGCGATCGGAAGGCTCCTGAAGGAGATCCGCCCCGACGTGAAGATCATGGCCAATCACCTGCTGGCGCGGATTCCGGAGCTGCGGGACGAGATGATCTTCGTCGATCCCTTCGGCGGCGAGAGCGCCTCGCGCGCCAACATCGCGCCGCTGCGGGCGGCCGCGCGATGGCTGGCCGATGGCGGCGCGCTGGTGGTGTTCCCGGCCGGAGAGGTCTCCAGCCTTTCGGTGGCCGAGCGCCGCGTGAGCGATCCCGACTGGAATCCGACGGTGGCGCGCCTGGCGACGATGAGCGGCGCGGCGGTGCTCCCGATCTTCGTTGGCGGCAGGAACGACTGGCTGTTTCAGGGAGCGGGGATCATGCACCCGCGGCTGCGCACGCTGCTGCTCCCGCACGCGCTGCTGAAGCGGCGCGGCAGGCCGATCGACCTGGTGATCGGCAAGGCCATCCCGGCCGAGCGGATCTCCGCGATCGGCTCCCCGGAGCGGATCGTCGAATATCTCCGCAGCCGGGTCTACATCCTTGCCAACCGACGCGAAGCCAACGCCCCCCGCGCGGCCGCCGGCCCCCACGAGCCGGCCCGCCCGGATCAGGCATGGGTGCTGGCCGGCGAGATCGCGGCGCTCCCGGAGGAGCAGCGCCTGATCGAGAGCGGCGATCTCGTCGTGCTCTGGGGGCGCGCCTCGCAGTTCCCCCGCACCCTGCGCGAGATCGGCCGACTGCGGGAGGAGACCTTCCGCGCCGTCGGCGAAGGGACCGGACAGGCGATCGACCTCGACCGGTTCGACGAGCATTACATCCACCTGGTGCTCTGGGACGCGGCGCGTCAGCAGGTGGCCGGAGCGTATCGTCTCTGCAAGGTGGATATCATCCTGACCAGGCTCGGCGCCGAGGGACTCTACACCAGCACACTTTTCGAATTTTCCCCCGCGCTGCTGGAGCGGCTCCGGCCGGCGCTCGAGATCGGCCGCGCGTTCGTCCGCGCCGAATATCGGCGGAGCTATCCGCCGCTGATGCTCCTCTGGAAAGGGATCGGCGCGTTCGTGGCGGCCAACCCGCGCTACAGCATTCTGATCGGCCCGGTGAGCATCAGCGGCGAGTATGCCCCGGCCTCGCGACAGCTTATGCGGCGCTATCTCGAGCGGCGCCACGCCATGCCGGAGCTGGCCGGGCAGGCGCGACCACGCACGCCGATGCGCGAAGATCATCCAAGGATGATCTCGGAGGAAGGATGCTCGATGCTCTCGATGGAACAGTCGGAAGTGGCGTGGACGATCACCGATATCGAGGGGGACGGACGTGGCCTGCCGGTGCTCCTGCGGCAATACCTGAAGCTGGGCGCCACGGTGCTCGGCTTCAATGTCGACAGTGCCTTCGCCGACTGCGTGGATGCGCTGATCATGGTCGATCTGCTCCGCACCGATCCCTCGATCCTTGAGCGCTACATGGGGAGCGAGGGGGCCGCGCGTTTCCTCGGCTATCAGGAGACGCACGCGCATCTCCGCCACGAGCACGAGTGCGAGAAGAAGGAGATCGCTCCCCCACGACGCGCGGCCCGCACCCGACTGATCGAGCAGGTCTGGATCTGACCGCGACCACCACGTGCGGACGTTCGCGGCGCTTCATGAACGGTGGTACCGACGATCGCAGGCACATGGACACGGCTTTCGGGGAAAGGAGCTCCGGAGCCATGCTTTGGGGCATGACATGCATGCCCCCTCTTGCGTCGCGTGATTGTCCCGTTGTATAATTGCCCCGCCATCGAACACCGCATGGCATATCCCGCGGCAGCACCGGAACTACCTGGCCTCCATGGCGTCGGGAGCGGCCGTGTTGTTTCCGCCGCGCAAGTCATCTTCACCGTGCGCCCCTTCATCGGCGCGAAATTTCAATCACCAATCGGAGCTCGGTACGATGAGCACCATTCGACGTTCGTTTCTCCTTCCCTTCCTGATCCTCGCGGCGCTGCTTGCGCCCCACACACTGCCGGCCCAGCCGACCTGGCAGCCACGCCTCTGCACCCCCGACTGCCCGGAGAGCCCGTGGCAGAACGTTTATAACACGATAACGGCGGGCATAACCTGTGGGACGAGCTCTTGCACGTTCAGGTGCTACTACGCGAAGCGCACCGCATGTCCCCCGGCGCAATACATCGACGTTCAGCTGCATCGGATCGAGATATTGACCCCAGGCTGCTATGCCTGCTCCACGCATGACCTTCTAGCTGCGGCAATCACTTTTCTTCTTACCAATCCGCTCTCACCGCTACCAAGGCCTGAAGAGGGGAAATGCATTCCCAACTTCCGGGTCAGTATCGGAGCCTGCTGGCGGAAGTTCGACATGGTGATGCCGCTTGGCGATGTAGTCACCTGCTTAGCGCCGTGCGATCCAGCTCCATGCTGTTTTACAAGGTATCTGGTCTGCAAGGAGGGAGACAAGTTCGTCGCTTACCCGCAGGGCGGGCCTCCGGCCGATCCTCCATGTGGCCCCGATGCTGAATCGGGAGGCGAGTGCTACCCGGTCTGCTCGGAAACCTGGCTCGATGTGCTCGGCAAGCTCACATCCGGTTCGTCGGATGTCAGGCCGGCGGCGGAGATGATCACGTATGCGGCGGGTGGGACGGCAAACATCGTTTGTCAGGCGGTCGATCACGGCCGGGCAAGCCTCGAGATCGTCGATCTGGGCGGCCACGTGCTCCGCTCGATGGTGGCGGAGCCGGATGCGACGTTGCACGTCGGATTCACCGTCGGCCTGAATGGTCTGTCAACCGGGACCTATCTTTGCCGGGTCGTCAATGGCGGAAGGAATGTAATGTCATCACCCATTTACGTGGCACCATGACCCCAATGAGCTCCAACCCTTTCACGAAGAACCGGCGTCGGATTCAGAAGAATCCGGCGTCGGCGATCTTCGCCCTACTCCTGCTGATGTCTGCTCCAGCGTTGGCGCAACAAGGACAGTGGACGGTGGTCGACTCCGTGTTCAACATGTTCTACTTCGGAGTCGCCTGCGCCGATTCGCTCAACTGCGTCGTCACCGGCAACAACGGAAACGAGCAGACCGTGATCCGTCGATCCACCGATGCCGGTCTCACCTGGAAGACCATCTTTCTGGATACGATCAACCTTCACACGTTTCGCTTCCCACCGAAGATCCAGGGGATTGCGTATCCGACACCCAATCTCTGCATTGGCGTCACCGACAGCGGTACCGTCGTCCGCACCACCGACGCCGGTGCCTCCTGGTCGGTGACCCAGGTTGACTCGTTTCCGCTAGAAGATATCTTCATGTTCGACGACCATGTCGGCGTGCTGGTAGCATCGAGTTTCCGACTCCTACGAACAACCGATGGTGGAGCCACCTGGGCACAAACCAACTTTCGCATGGCGATCCCCAAGCGAGCCGTCGCACATGCATGCATGCCAGATCCCCATACCATTATTGCGCTGACTGGCTTCGACATGGCAGAGGGACCGACGCAATTAATTGCACGATCGGATGACTTCGGAGAGACCTGGGAGGTTATTCGGCCACCCTTTGATGTCAATGCCATCCTTCATTATCTCCACTTCATCGATACAAATAGGGGATGGGTTGTCGGAGCAAACGGAGACATGGTTGGCCAGCAACACGATTTGATCTATGCGACCTCCGACGGCGGGCGCGCCTGGCAGTTGCAGCTCGACACGCTCAATCCTCTCGGCTATGGCCTCGATCAGATCGCCTTCGTCGATAGTCTCCACGGCATTGCCTGTGGTCAGACACCAAAGCTCCTCCGCACCTCCGATGGCGGCATTACCTGGAAACGTGACACGGTGCCAATGGGTTACCGATCCGTGATTTCGTTTCGCGCGATCGCCAATCCATCGCTGGCGTACGCGCTGTTGGTGACTAGTGATGGTCAGATCCTCCGCTACGGAGAAATGCCGGCGGCCGTGTACGAGCCCAGCCCAGCGGCGAAGACGCGTGATCTCCTTTACCCCAATCCCATCTCGCCGGGCGCGACGCTGACGATTCCAGGAACTGAGAACGTCGACGAGATCACCCTTGTCGATCCGCTCGGGCGTATCGTTCTTCACGATGCGAACCCGGTATCGAGTCGCAGCGGCTCGAATCTGGCTTTCACGCTCGATCCGGCAATACCGCCAGGTCTCTACCTGGTCCGTATGCAGGCGAAGAACACGATCCGAACTTTTCCATTCATCGTACGATAACGCTCTCAACGATGAGAGATCTCCCGCGCGCAATCGTGAGCCAGCGCCGGACCCTTTGGGTCGCGGCGCTGGCTGTTCTTGCAATGCTTCTTGCCGCGTCTCCCTCCCGGGCACAACGTGGGACGTGGACGCTGGTCGATTCCACCTTCAACCTGCTCTACTACGGCGTGGCCTGCGCCGATTCGCTCAACTGCATCGTGACCGGCAACAACGGCAATGAGCAGACCGTGATCCGTCGATCCACCGATGCCGGTCTCACGTGGCGAGGTATCTTCCTGGACACCTTGAACCGTACGACTCACCGCTTCCCGCCGAAGATCCAGGGAATCGCGTATCCGACATCGAATCTCTGCATCGGCGTCACCGATAGCGGCACGGTGATTCGCACCACCGACGCTGGCGCCTCCTGGTCGGTGACCCAGGTCGACTCCTTCCCGCTGGAACACATCTACATGTTCGACAGTCTTCGCGGGGTGATGCCTTCGTATGGCCATTTGCTTCTGCGCACCAGCGATGGCGGGGCCACCTGGGTCTCGGCAGGATTTCCGGATAGTCTCAGGAAGCGAACCGTCTATCATGCGGTGATGCCGACGGCACAAACGATCATCGTGCTGACCGGATTCGATGTCTCCAAGGGACCGACACAGCTCATTGTCCGCTCCGACGATTTCGGCCAAACCTGGCATAGCTACATCACACCATTTCGGCGTGGAGCATGGTATTTGAGCTTCATCGATGATGACAGAGGATGGGCCGCGGGCGCTGCCGGCAGTACCGAGGGGGAGCAGCATGATCTGATATACAACACGACCGACGGAGGGCGCACCTGGCAGCTGCAGCTCGACACGCTCAACCCGATCGGCTACGGACTCGATCAGATCGCCTTCCTCGACAGCATGAACGGCATTGCCTGCGGTCAGACACCGAAGATCCTCCGCACCTCCGATGGCGGTATTACCTGGAAACGTGACACGGTGCCGATGGGATATATCTCCCCGATCTCGGTGCACGCCATCGCCTATCCTTCTCCGGCATACGCGCTGGCGGTCACAACTCAAGGTCAGATTCTGCGCTACGCGGAAATGCCGGCGGCAGTGCATGAGCCGAGCATTTCGGAAACGAGGCCCGATCTCCTTTACCCCAATCCCGTCTCACCGGGCGCGACGCTGACGATATCGGGAACCGAGAGCGTCGACGAGATATCGATCGTCGATCCGCTGGGCCGTGTCGTTCTTCACGATGCGAACCCGGTATCGAGTCGCAGCGGCTCGAATCTGGCATTCAGGCTCGATCCGGCAATACCGCCAGGTCTCTACCTGGTCCGTATTCAGGCGAAGAACACGATCCGAACTCTTCCATTCATCGTACGATAACGCTCTCAACGATGAGGGATCTCCCGCGCTCAATCGTCAGCTGGCGTCGTACCCTTTGGGCCACGGCGCTGGCCACCGTCGCAATGCTGCTGCTGGCCACTTCCTCGACCTCGGCGCAGAATGGACAGTGGGCAGTGGTCGACTCCGTATTCAATATGTTCTACTTCGGAGTTGCCTGCGCCGATTCGCTCAACTGCGTCGTGACCGGCAACAACGGCAATGAGCAGACCGTGATCCGTCGATCCACCGATGCCGGTCTCACCTGGAAGACCATCTTCCTGGATACGATCAACCTTCACACGTTTCGCTTCCCACCGAAGATCCAGGGAATTGCATATCCGACACCGAATCTCTGCATCGGCGTCACCGACAGCGGCACCGTTGTCCGCTCCACCGACGCCGGCGCCTCCTGGTCGGTAACCCAGGTCGACTCCTCGCAATTATCGAACATCCACATGTTCGATAGCCTCAACGGCGTGATCCCCTCCTATAGCCATCTGCTCCTGCGAACCAGCGATGGAGGCGCCACCTGGGTATCGGCTAATTTTCCCGACAGCCTTAGAAAGCGGTCCGTGTATCATGCGGTGATGGCATCACCACACACGATCATCGCACTCACGGGTTTTGATGTCTCGAAGGGGCCCACGCAGCTCATCGTGCGATCTGACGATCAAGGCGCCACCTGGCATTCCTACACTACTCCTTTCAAGCGAGGAGCCTGGTATCTGAACTTCATCGATACGAATCGAGGATGGGCGGCAGGCGCGACCGGCAACACGGCTGGCGAGCAACACGATCTGATCTATCGGACGACCGACGGCGGGCGTACCTGGCAGTTGCAGCTCGACACGCTCAACCCTCTCGGCTATGGCCTCGATCAAATCGCCTTCGTCGATAGTCTCCACGGCATTGCCTGTGGCCAGACACCAAAGCTCCTCCGCACCTCCGATGGCGGCATTACCTGGAAACGTGACACGGTGCCAATGGGTTACCGATCCGTGATTTCGTTTCGCGCGATCGCCTATCCATCGCTGGCGTACGCGCTGTTGGCGACCAGTGATGGTCAGATCCTCCGCTACGGAGAAATGCCGGCGGCCGTGTATGAGCCGAACATTTCGGAAACGACACGAGATCTCCTTTACCCCAATCCCATCTCGCCGGGAGCGACGCTGTCGATACCGGGAACGGAGAGCGTCAACGAGATATCGATTGTCGATCCGCTGGGCCGTGTCGTTCGTGACGGAATCCGGCCGGAGACCGATGAACATGGAGCGCGTCTGCTGATCAGGCTCGACGCCGAAATTCCGCCCGGCATCTACTTCATGCACATCAGAGAGGAACTTTCGTCTCGTACGTTTCCGCTCGTGGTGCGGTGAATATCACAACCATGCTCGTCATCAACGACACGTGCCGGGATCGTCAGAGCCCGGCACGTGTCGTTTTCACGCCGCCGCGCGGCATATATCCTCGTCCCGGATTCGCCTCGGTCAGATGCCGCCGCCTCTCCGCGTTACCGACGAGAAAATGATCTCGACGCGCCCCGCTCATTTTGTCCAGCGACATCGGCCCGACGGCCACGAAGTACGTGCGCGCGACCGTCTTCCAATTACTGCCGACGTCGTTATCGAGACACGATCTATCGGAGCACGACCAGACGCCGGAGCGCGCTCCACTCTCCGCGAGCCGCCCGAAGTGGCGCCAGGCCAGCTGCGCCGCCTACGACGAGGTGAGCGCGATCATCGCCGCCATCGACGCGACGACCAGGGAACGCCCGTGAGCCGTCCGGCGCGCGGCATGGGAATTCGCAATCATGGATGTCTCACTACCGATAGCGATACGGCGCGGAATCATGGCTCGTCACGGTCGCTCGCGTCACCTTCCGCTCCCTCATGGAGGAGCCGGACGGCGATCTCGAGCAGCGTACGCCGCGCCCTCTCGAGAATCGAGATTTCGAGTATCGAGCCATGGTGAACATGTCAGAGTCCGACATTTCTCACCGGAGCGTTGCGGTCGGACCGCGCCGCCGCTAATAGACGCGCCCGCGCCACCAGATGTGACGCGGGCGCGCGATGCTTCGAAGAATCGCTCCAGGGCGGTATCGCTTACGGGGCCGTCATGTTCTTCACCTCGGTGACGACGATCCTGCGGTAGAAGCGCTCTTCCGGCGACTTCGAGGCGGAGCGCCAGGCGGTCTCTCCGTAGCCGCGTGCGGTGGCGTCCGGAAGATCCAGATAATCGAGCACCGAGCGGGCGCGATCCTGCGACAGGCCGAGGTTGTGATCGGCATCCCCCATCTCGTCGGTGAAGCCGGCCACGGTCACGGCCGAGCCGCTCCGGAGCGCCGGGCGGATGTAGGACTCGAGCACGCCGCGATCGTAGGTGCCGAGCGAGGCCTTGTCGAAATCGAACATGATCAGGCTGCTCCGGACCATCGTGCAGGGATTGTCGTCGTCGCTGACGGCGATCTGCATCACGGGAGACTTGGCGCTCTGGCCGTCGGCGGAGGTCACGTCGAGCCAGTACTGGATCGGCGCGGTCCGGCTCAGATCGCCGGTCGGCTGCCAGCGGACCTCGCCGGGGAGCGTGGGGCCATCCCCCTCCTCGGTGTAGACGGTGCGTCCGGCCTGCGTGGCGGTAAGGCGCCATCTGCCGACCGTCTGCCCGGCCGGCACGAGCCCCGGCAGGAAGCGCACCGCGGGAAATGCCGCGGTCGGCGGCACCTGATGCACCACCACCGGACGAAGGATCTCCCAGGGAGCGATGATCTCCACGCGACGGTTCTCCTGCATCCCGAGCGTGTCGTCAGGCGGGGAGGGCATCGCCGGCAGATTGCGCGCCGAGAGAGTAATGTAGGAGGGATCGACGCCCCGCTCGACCAGGTAATCGCGCACCGCGCGGGCACGCTTCATCGAAAGGGTCTTGCGTCCACGCTCCGGGCCACGGTCGGCGTTGCAGCCGACCAGCTCGATGTTCGTCGGGTTGGCCTTCATCCGCTCGGCCACGGTGTCGAGGATCGCGTGATAGCTGTCGAGCAGATCGTCGTTCAGGTTCACCATCCCCTTCACCGGCTGATCGGCGGGAGCGGTCGAGCCGATGTAGCGTCCCGGGATGTCGCCGCTGTTCATGTCGAAGAAGACGTACGGCAGAAGCGGACGGACTTCCACGCCGTCGCATCCGTCGAGCTTGCCGCGCAGCTCGGGGGTATCGGCCGAGACCACCGGACGTGGAGACGGCACCTTCGTCTCCGGCTCGCCCCCCAGGGTCTCCTCC
>JBEHWX010000056.1:0-39436 GCA_048498995.1 Bacteroidota bacterium | reverse complement strand
CCGCCTCAGGACGATGCTCGGCCTTCTGGTGGCCGCCCGCATGGTGCGCGAGCCGCTGACCAATCGCGAGTTCTCCCGTCTTGCCGCCGGCGGCGAAACCGATCCCGACCTGGCCAAGAAGACCGCGATCATGGCCGCCGCCCGCCTTCGCGAGGCGATCGGCGCCGAGGCCGTGCTCACCGGCGAGGAGACCTACATGCTCAATCTGGACCGGGTCTCGGTCGACCTGCTTGAGGCGCACGAGCTGATCGCCGAGGCGCGCGAGGCGCTCCGCCGGCGTGCCCTGATGCGCGCCTACCCGGCGCTGCTGCGCGCGCTGGAGCTGACCCGGGGGGAGGTCCCCTTCCCGGGACTCTACGATGATTTCTTCGAGGCGATCCGGGAGGATTTCGACTATACACTCCGATCGACGGTGATCGACGTCGCGCAGGCGCTCCTCCGGGAGTCCGACCCGACCAGCGCCGCCGAGCTGCTTCGGCTGGCCTTCGACGGCATGCCGGACGACGAGGAGCTGATGGAGCTGCTGCGCGACACGCTGGCCGCGTCCGGACGCCGCGCCGACGCCGAGCGCGCCAGGATGCGCGCCGAGGAGGTACTCGAGCCGGCCGAGCGGTTCTGAGCTCCACCGGGGCGTCGGCCAACCGATCGATCGATCCCGCCGCCGAGCGCGCCGGACGATCTCCCCGTTTTCACGTCCATCACGCTCCGCCGGTCACCCGCGGCGGATAATATCCCGATGTACACAATTCAGCACGATTCCGGACCCGCCGCACCGGCGCGCCCGGCGATCATCACTACTCTGGAGAGCATTACCATGAACTGGATGTTGAGGGTGCTGCGCGCGACGATTCTCATGTTGCTTCCGGCGGCGGCCTGCCTGGCGCAGACGCAGTCGGATGCCGGCTACGCGCTGCCATGGAACATGCTGAAGCCGATGAAGTTCCAGCGACCCTACCAATCGATCATCACAAACCTCTCCGCCCCGATCCCGGGGAGCGGCTCCTGCACGTCGCACGACACGACGTTCCCGATCATACTGCCGTTCGACATCGATTTCCTTGGCTCCCATTACGGACGCGGGAGCGTTGCGCGCGTCGGTGTCGGAGGCTTTCTCGTCTTCAATCCCGCCGTCTTCAACGGCGCTCCCCCCTACGTCCTCGCGCCGGACATGTGGTATACCGACGTAGTGTTCCCCTTCTGGTCCGATCTGATGACCACCGGCACGCTCGGCGAGGGGATATTCTCCAAATGGAGCGTGGACAACACCACGAACGACTCCTCGATGGTGATCGAGTGGAGCGTCAGGACGATGAGCCCGCCGATCTGCTCCGGGCGCTTTCAGCTCCGGATGACCAAGCACGACAACTGGTATACGCTCGGATATCAACACACCGACTTCGAGTTCGAGTACGATCAGTCGAGCCCGATCTCCAGGGCGTGTCCGCCGGGGCATTACGGCGCGCAGGTCGGCGCCAAGCGCTTCGGGCAGGATATCGGCCCGCCCGGCCCGTTCGGCCCGGGTGCCGACGACGGCAAGTTTCTGCTCTTCACCCAGACCGGCGCCATCACCCCCTACAGCGCGGCGATCACCCGGCTGCCGACCCGCGAGCGCTGGATGACCATGCAGGCCGCGATGGTCAACAACGTCCCCGACTGGTACGCCGAGTACGCTTCCCCCTATTCCTCCTTCTTCTTCTACGGCTATCCGGACAGCGGCTGCCGCATGAAGCCGATCGACGCGGACGTCGCATGTCTGAAGCCGCCCCCCGGCTACAGCCTGAACACGAGCGGGAACGTCTACCCGGCCGGCCACAAGCCGATCACCCATATCACCGTGGAGAATGTCGGGCACACGCTGCTCGACACGGTGTTCGTCACCGTCGGCGTCGTCAACGGCGGCGGCGGCGCCACCGACACCAGCATCACGCTGACCGGCATGACTCCGCAGATGATCGATACGCTCGCCATCACGCTTCCGGTGACCGCCGCCGGCGGCTATCGCGCCCGGGCGATAGCCTACACCCGGACCGACGAGAACCGGTGGAACGACACGGCGGTCTGGACCTTCTTCCTCACGCCGACGATCGACGTGCTGCCGGTCGGCATCGCCTCGCCGGAGCTGAACGATCAGCTCCTGGCCCCACGCTACCTGACCGGCACGCCGATTCCGATACAGGCGTTCTTCCGGAGCGCCGGTCGCGCCCGCCCGCAACGGATCAACGGCTGGTACAAGGTGCGGGACGACGAAGGGGAAGTAGTCGCCAGCGGAACCGATTCCCTCTCCGGCGCGTCGGTCCAGCTCGGCGCCGACGTTCGGCGCACCATGGGGAGCTTTACGCCGACCCACCCCGGACGCTACTCCGTCGTCGTCGTCTACTCCTCGCCGGAGGATTCGCTCCGGGGCGACGATACGCTCAAGGGGGTTCCGGTCCGCGACTGGGTCTCGCACGGCGCCGCATCGGACGCGCGCGGCGTCTGTCCGATCTTCTTCGAGGTCTTCAACGCGTACGACCTGGCCGTCGGTGGGATCGATTTCCCGCACGCTCCCTATGCCGGGGACACCGTAAAGGGGACGACGCCGCTGCTGGCCACCTACGTCAACAACGGCGGCTCGCGCTCCTCGCGCGTCGACGCCCGGATGAGGATCGCCGATCCGACCGGCCGCATCGTGGTGGACCGGACGGCGACGCTCGATCCGATCGACGGCGGCCGCCGCACGCGGACCCGATCGTTCGGCACCTTCACGCCCGCCGGCTCCGGAACCTACACGGTCACGGCCACCTTCGCCGAGGCGACGCGCGATTCGGTCTCGGCCAACGACACCGCGCGCTGGACGTTCGTGGTGGTGACGCCGCCGCGTGGCCGCGCCAAGCCGGCCGTGGCCGAACGCGGCGTGGCCGAACGCGGCATGGCCGCGGATGCTGCGCTGATACCGAATCCGGCCTCCGACCGCGTGGCGCTCAGGATGGAGCGGACCATCGCCGGCACCACGCGGGTGACGCTGTACGATCCGGTGGGCCGCGAGCTCTGGAGCCGGTCCTGGGAGACCAACGGCGCGCTTTCCTCGCTGCCGATCCCGATCGACGGCCTGGCAAGCGGCCTGTACCGCGTCCGGGTGGAGGCGCCCGACGGCACGATCCGGATTCTTCCGCTGGCGCTGCGGAAGTGAGGATGCGGAGAGGCTTTCGCATGAATCGTCACCTCACGTCGCGGGCCGTTCGGCGGTCCGGATCGAGTGGGCGCCCCCTCCGGGACTATCGCGACGCGATATTCCGGGCATCGCGCGCCAACCAGCGGGGCGGCCACGGGAGTCCGCCCCCACACCATCGTGGTGTGATACGCATCTCGACGGGATGTGCCGGGCATTCGAGATCAGGTTCGAGAGTGGCGCACGACCCGATGCTGTAAGGAGATCACGAGACGGGCCGGGACCTCCGCGTCCGGAGTCGAGGAGGTTAGGAGCGAGCCGCCCACATCCCGATGAAGGGCATCTCGACGGACCATTCCGGTCGTCGCGCCCAGACGTCGTGAACGAAAACCGCGAGCGCCGCGCCCCTGGTGGGACGCGGCGCTCGCGCGTTCATTCGATCTCGTATCCTGGATTCGTCGGGAGCGCGGGATCAGCGCACCACCTGGAGCGGACGGCTCTCGATCCGGCCGTCGACCTCCACCACGATCAGGTAGCTCCCCTGCGCAAGCTCGTCCACCGGCACGGTGAAGACGTGCTCGCCGGCTTCCAGCCTGCGACCGTCGATCGGGCGGAGCACCTCGGCGCCGCGCAGGTCACGGATCGTCATCCGCACGCTGGCCGCCGAGCGGAGGCCGAGCTGCACCGTCGCCATCGTCGAGACCGGGTTCGGACGGACGTCCACCAGCACCGTGCGGGAAGCGGTCGCGTCATCCGAGCCATCCACGCTGGCCATCGCCGAGCCGAGCTCCACGGTTCCCTCGCTCAGCTGCACGCCGTCGTCGTCGAGCGTCGCGTAGTCGAGCATGATGCCGGTCTGGGCCGCGCCGGCCAGCGTCACGTAGATCGGGTCGAGGCTCGCGCCGTGATCGATGCTCGTGATCTCCCAGGCACCGTCGGCCAGCTGCACGGCCGGCTTGCCGGAGGCGTCGGTGCCGGCGCCGAGAACCGCGCTGTGTCCGTCACCGACCGGGCCGACGGCGATCAGCGTGGCGCCGTTGCGCGGCGTGATGCGGAAGGAGCCGATGGAGAGTCCGGCCTTGTTCGTGGCCGCCAGATGGAGCGCGTAGGTCTTCACCTGGCCGAGCGAGGGGCTCGTCGAGGCCGAATCGATCCGGTCGCCGCCGAGCGCATCCGGCGTGAATCCGATCACCGGGATCTCCGGCGACTCCAGCGTATCCTCCGGCGCGTCGGCGGTGACGTAGCGGAAGGTCACGATGTTCTCGATCCGCGTGAAGGCGTCCGAGTTCGAGTAGACCACGTCGGCCGTCATGCTCTGGCCGGCGGTGAGGCTCAGCGGCAGATCGGCCACGTTGCCGGAGATCGTGGCGGCCGTGGCGCCGCGCGGCGTGAGGGAGACGAGCGCGATGTCACGCGGACGGAAGCTGAGGCCGACGATGCGGATGGCCGGGGCCGGCTCGGGGTCGGTATCGACCGGCAGGGAGATCCGGAGCGTGCCGTTGTCGGCGTTGGACATCGTCAGGTCGAGCAGGCCGGCGGCCGGCTGGATGGAGAGGCCCTCGGAGCCGTCGGACTTGCCGCGGCCGGTGACCGAGGCGTGATCGATGTCGGTGCCGATCCAGGGAACCAGCGTGTACTTGCGGGCGATCGTGTAGCAGATCACCGTGTCGCAGGTGCGGCACTCGCAGTCGGTGAAGCTGTAGCGGACGCAGAAGCGGAGCGTGTCATGGCAGCCGTGGCCGAAGGGCGGGTCCGGGAAGAGCGTCTTCAGCTTGAACGGAACGCACGGGTTGAAGCTGACGCAGTTCGGGTTCGACGGGCCACCCCACACGACCTCGCGGCTGAACGGCGACATCGACAGGTAGTACGGGCCGGGGAGCGGGGCGGCCAGGCTGGCGCCGATCACGTCGCCGTAGACGCGGGTCCAGGGGCCGGCGACGTTGCCGCAGACACGACGGGTGGCCGCGCCGACGATCGTTGCCGAGAAGCGGCGCATCTGCGAGGGGCCGGCCATGGCGCAGCCGTTGATGCCGACGGTGCCGTTGACGTACTTGACGCCACTCTCGATCTTCTTCAGGAACTTGTCGCAGCAACCCTCGAAGCAGTGCGGCAGATCGAAGCAGACGCTATCGCGGCAGATCTCGGTGATCGCGCCGTTCTGCTGCGTCACGAGTGTCACGTAGAGGCAGGCCGGGTTGTTGGCCGGCGGAGTGTCGACGAAGTTGAGGGAGATCGGCGTGCTTCCGGTGCCGACCGCGAAGTTGGCCGGCGAGACCGATCCGTACGGCGAGGTGAAGTGGAGCGTGCCGGCGATGCCGGAGTTGTTGGTCGCCACGAAGCTGATGTTGTAGACCTGGGTGCCGTCGGCGGCATGATCGCCGCACTCGATCTTGATCTGCGAGAAGTCGATGCAGTCGATCGGCTTTCCCTGGCACTCGGAGTAGAGCGTGTCGCGGCAGATCACCTTCCCCTGCCGGTCGAGGAACTCGACGATGTGACGCTGCGGCATGGCGCCGTTGGCCTGGATGCAGTAGGTGCCGGCGAAGAGGTTCGATCCGGAGGGGAGCGGCGTTCCCGGCGTGGCGTTGGTCCAGGTGACCTGCGTCGGATAGTTCGGGGTGATGCCCCAGCCCGCGTTGTTCGTGGCGCTGATGATCGTGCTCGGCGCGTCCGGACGGACGCGGACGCCGAAGGATGGCTGCACGCCGGAGGGTACCGTGTTGTCGACGACCAGATCGAAGCAGCATCGTCCGGCGGCATCGGCGCCGTTGTAGCGGATGTGCGCGCCGAGATGGTCGCAGACGTTGATCGCGCAGATATCCACGGAGTCGACGTAGGCGTAGCCGCCGAGGTAACGGGGCATCGAGTCGACGCCGCTGATCACGATCCGGTTGTAGTTGCCGGTCGGGATGTTGATGATCCGGGAGAAGAGGGTCCAGTTCGTGCTGTTGACCAGCGTGTAGCCGACGAAGTACTGGCCGGACGGGCCGTCGAGATACACCTTCACGTGAACCGGGTTGTTGCGGAGATTCCCCATCGCGAACCGGGCGCGCACCTCGTAGGGTCCGCCGACCGGCGAGCTGGTAAGCGTGCCGGCGAGCGTCTCGGTCAGATATCCGGGCGAGAAGCGGCCGGAGGAGATCCCGGCGTAGTTCTTACCGTCGAACGGGAAGAGTGGGCTGGAGTTCATGAAGTTGTTCGGCACGTAGGCCGAGGGCCAGAAGATATCCGGCGAGCGCTCCCGGGTGTACCATCCGGGGAGGCCGGGGATCGGCGTCTCGGAGCTCGGCGAGGCGCCCCAGCCCGGCGCCGGCAGCGACGAGGTGGTGACGGTCTCGAAGCTCGGGTTCTGCACCACGCACTGGGCGCGGCCGTTGGCCACGATCGCCAGCAGCAGCACGAGCAGCAGCATGATGCCGCCGAGCGTGCCGGCGATGGCCCGCGTTGCCTGACGGGTCGCGTCGATGCCGTCCGCCCCCCGCGACGGTGCGCCGGCCATCGACGGTGCGCCGGCCATCGACGTGACGGCGGCCACGGCGTTGGCGGAGATGGATGCGTTGGGGGCGCCGAGCGCGACGCTCAAGGGATGATCCGGGGAGAGAGTGCGGGAAGTGTGTGTCCTGCGTTTCATGGCTATCCGCTCCTTGAATGATCTGGTTCCTGTCGGTACCGCCCCGTTCCGCGGGACTCGGGTGCCTCATCAACGAAGCACGCCTTCAAGGTATCGGAGCCCGGCCACGATCGACCACAGCAGTGGCCACAGCGGAAAAAGCGCCGAAATCGCGTCGAAATCATCCAAACTTTCTTTACTTCCCCACCGGATACCCGGATGGCGACGGCGAGAGATTTCTCCCGGTTCCGCTAACTTCCGGCACCTTCACGCAGAGGGGGCCCCGCCGGGCCGACCGGCCCCCCATTCCCCTCTCCGACTCAACTCCGGAGCACGCCGGCCACGGCCGCAAGGCCGCCCGACGGATGCCCCGGACTCTCTCCAGGCAACGCATGGAACGGCTCGCCGACTTCCTGAATCACGGCATCCTCCCCTTCACCGGCCGCGGTGGGGAGATCGATCGCCTACTCTCCTTCTGGCGCGGGACTCAGGACGCCCAGGAGCTGCGCGCGATCCTGCTGGTCGGCGAGGCGGGCATCGGCAAGAGCCGTCTGATCGACGAGACGATGCCGCACATCCTCGGCGCCGGCGGCGCGGTGATTCACGCCAAGCTCTTCGCCGAATCGGCCACCTCCGTCGTTCCCCTTCTGGCGCAGGGGCTCTGGTATTCGGAGATCGCCCGGCGGCTTCTCCGCTCCGAGCCGGAGGAGAGCGTGCCGTCGGTCGTGGCCGCGCTCCGGCGCATCTCGCGCCTGCGTCCCACGCTCCTGCTGATCGAGGACGCGCATCTTCTGGCCGGCGACGCGCTCCGGGAGATGGCCGCGCTGCTCGAGGCGCTCTCCGAGGAATCGATCTCCCTGATCCTCACCGCCCGTCCGCTGGACCTGCCGGTGCGCGCGCCGCTGGAGCGATTTCTGGTCGAGGAGATCCACCTTGCCGGGCTGGAGCAGGAGTCGGTGGAGGCGATCTGGACCCGGCTGTTCGATGCCCCGGGCGACAGGGAGATGCTCGGCCATCTGATGGAGGCGACCGCCGGCAACCCGCTGGCGCTCCGGAGCGCGCTCCGCGGGGCGATCCGCTCCAAGGCGCTCGAGCCGGACCCGGCCACCGCCACCTGGCGCTCCCGGTTGAGCGGGGAAGCGCTCGGAAGCGCCCTCAGACGCCACGTCGATCTGCTGGCCGAGGGGATGGCCGCCCACCTGACCGATCCGGAGCGGCGCGTTGCCTCGAAGCTCGCCGCACTCGGCGAGGTCTTTTCCCGCGAGGCCGCCCTGGCCCTGGACCAGGAGGCGGCCGGAGCGCTCCCGGCGCTGATCTTCAAGGGGATCGTGGTCGGCTCGACCACGGCGGTGCTCCCCCTCCCCGGCACCTCCGATGCCCCGGCCTCCCCGCCGATGGCCTTCGGCCACACGCTCCTCCATCAATATCTCCTGGCCACCTCCACGCCGCCGATCGAGCGGCTCGTCGAGGTGATCGGAAGCGGCCTTCCTCTCTATTCGGTGGCGCCGTTCGGCCTCGTGGCCGGCGCGGACACGCGCGGGATCGAGCCGGCCGCGCGCCTCGTCGAGGCTCTCCGCCGCGCCGTCGACGTCTCGTTCCACCTCGATTACGGCCCGGACTGGGGGCTCGGAGCCATACCGCTGGCGGCGGCCCGACGGATCATGGAAGGGCTGGCCGGACGGCTTCCGGGCGAGCTCGAGCTGGAGCTCCATCTGATTCTCCGGAACCGGACCCTCTCCACCCTCCGGCGCGAGCTTCAGGAGGATTCGTTTGCCGCCGAGCTCGACGGCATGCTCGCGACCACCGCCACGGAGCTCCCGGCGCACCTGCGTCACCATCGTCTCCAGGCGCTCCGGCATCTTCATCTTCGCAAGGCGCAGCTCGAGTACGCCGCGTGCGCCGACATCTGGCGCGCGGTGGAGGAGCTGACCGCCGCGCACCCGGAGCTTCGGGCCACCGAGGCCTACCTCTTCTATCTGGAGGAGGCGGCACGCTCGGCGCAGCGGATCCCGGACCTGGCCACGATGCGGCTGGTGGAGGATCTGCTGGAGGCGCTGCTCGCCTCCGACGCGCTCGGGCCGGCCGAACGGGCCACCGCGCGCAACCGCGTGGCCCCCCTCTTCCTTCTCTTCTTCGAATCCCCCGAGGAGCTGGAGCGCCGCTCCGCCATGGCCCGCGAGATCCCGATCCGCTTCGATGCCGAGGGTGCCTCGATCGAGCTGAATCGGATGGCGCTCTGGGAAACGACCGGACGGATGATCGAGGCGCTGGAGGCGGCCAACCGCGGCGCCGAGCGCTTCGCCGCCAGCGGGCTGGCCAGAAACGCCGCGCATTGCATGCTCCTCTCCCTGTCGGCGCGGGCCGCGCTCGGCGCCGATCTGGAGAAGATCGAGGCCGAGGCCGTGGCCCTCATGGCGCGCGGCGGACACTTCTCCTCGGCCGGATTCCGGCGCAACGTCGGCATCTATCTCTCAGAGATCGGCCTGCTCCGCGGCGCGCTCGACTGGACGCGTCGCATCGTGGAGCTCTGCCATCCGGACGAGGAGATCTTCTGGCCGGCCGGCACCATCCTTCTCGCGCTGGCCGATGGGGATCTGGCCGGCGCGCTCGACCATCTGGACGAGGATGCCGTGGAGCTTCGCGCGCTGGCCGCCTTCGCCGCCATCGGTGGGGATCGGGAGGAGGCACGATCCGCGGCCGCCGGCATTCTCGAGCGGCCGATCCTCCGCCTGGACGATCTCTCGGCGCTGCACGCGGTGCTTTCACTGATGGAGGCGGCCGGACGGGACGCGCTCGGGCCGGAGCTTCCGAAGCTGGCGCGCGGGGCGATCGTCGCGGCGCTGGAATGGACCGCCGGGCGCTCGCTGGCGCCGCTGATTCCGCCGCTGGTGGACCGTTATCCGAAATATCTCCCGACACGCGAGGAGGGGGTCTGGAAGACCCGCGCGCGGAGCATCGCCGCCGAGCGCGCCGAACGGGAGCGTCCCGCCCCGACCGGCAGAATCCGGATCGGCATGCTCGGGACGATCACGGCGGCTCCCCCCGGAGGGAGCCCGACGCCGTTGCGCGGCGGACGCGTCAGGACGATGCTCGGACTGCTGGTGGCCATCGAGATGTCCGGCGAGCCCCTGTCCGACAAGGAGTTCCGCCGCCTGGCCGCCGGCGGCGAGCTCGATCTGGAGCTTGCGCGCAAGACCGCGAACATGGCCGCGGTGCGCCTTCGCGAGGCGATCGGCGCCGACGCGGTGATCACCGGCGAGGAGACGCATCTGCTGAACATGGCGGCCGTGGAGGTGGATCTTCTCGAGGCGCACGCGCTGCTGGAGGAGGCGCGCGATGCGCTCCGACGGCGGGCGCTGGTCAAGGCGTTCCCCGCCACGCTCCGCGCCCTGGCGATCACCCGCGGCGAGGTCCCCTTCCCCGGACTCTACGACGAGTTCTTCGAGGCGCTCCGGGAGGATTTCGAGGTCCGGCTCCGGACCACGACCATCGACGTGGCGCGCGCGCTGCTGCGCGAGAGCGATCCGGCCAGCGCCGGCGAGCTGCTGAAGATGGCCTTCGAGGGGATGCCGGATGACGAGGAGATCGCCGAGCTGCTCGGCGAGGCGCTGGAGGCGGCCGGACTCCGCTTCGAGGCCGAGCGGGTCAGGATGCGGTCGGAAGAGGCGCTGGACATGGAGGAGTGACCGGGTAGACCGGACGATCGGCGAAACGTGGCCACGGTCGAAACGGTTCGTGGCCGGCCTCGGCTACCTTGGTATCGACTGCCGCGCATTCGATCCGGCGCGGCCGAACGATCTCGACATTGTATTCGGAGAACGACATGCGACGAATCATCTTGGCCGCCGCGCTCGGCGCGATGCTCCTGGCCACGCTTCCCGCGGCCGTCGAGGCGCAGACCGCGCCGTCGGTGGCCTACCCGACGCAGACCCAGGCCGGCTATACCCTTCCCTGGAACGGCCTGGTTCCCTCCCGGACCGTCGGAGCGTACACGACGATCATCGGCAAGCCGGGGACGATCCAGGTGCCGGGGAGCGCCGCGGCCGCACCCTACGGCCCCACGTTCGCGCTGCCGCTGCCGTTCGCCGTGGAGTTCCTGAACACGCTCTACCCGGCCGGCACCCCCGTGCACGTCGCCGTCAGCGGTTTCCTCTCCTTCTCGCCGCAGGCCACCTCCGGCACGGCTCCCTATCTGCTGGTCCCCGACGCGGCGCTCAACGCCATGATCTTCCCCTACTGGAGCGATCTCGGCACCAGCGGCCTCCCCGGCGAGGGGATCTATCATCGCCTCGACGTGGACGGCACCACGCTGGACTCCACCTGGACCATCGAGTGGAGCGTCGAGACGATGAGCGCGCCGATGGCGCAGGGGCGCTTCCAGCTTCAGATCATCCGCCGCGGACCGTGGGCAAGCCTGCCGACGCCGGAAATCGAGATCATCTTCAACTACGATCGTACATCGCCGCTGGCGCGTCCGATCCCTCCGGGGCATTACGGAGCGCAGGTCGGCGTCAAGAACGTCGGGCAGTACGTGGGCAACCCCGGGCCGCTCGGCTACGGCGCCGACGACGGCAAGTATCTGCTGTTCACCCCCTCGTCGTTCGCGGCCCCGGCGATCACCCGCCTGCCGACGCGCTACGCAATGTCGCAGAATTATTCCCCCGACTGGTATGCCGAGGCGACCACTCCCTACTCCAGCTACTTCCACTATACCTTCCCGGACAGCAGCCTGAAGATGAAGCCGATCGACGCCGACGCAAGCTGCGTCCGACTGTCGGTGCCGATTTTCGGAGCCGCCTCCGTCTACCCGCCCGGCACGCCGGTGATCGACTCGGTGCACGTGATCAATCACGGATTGACCGAGCTGGTGAAGGTGCCGATATCGATCCACTTCGTCCGCGGAGGAAAGGAGGTGGCGACGCACGACACGGTGATCGACAAGCTGCCGGCGCGCGACACGGTCGCGATTCCGTTCAGCTTCCGCGGCCAGGAGTCCGGCATGTACTGGACGGTGGCGGCGGTCAACGCGAGCGGCGACGAGAACCATGCGAACGACACCGCGGCGTGGCGCACCTATATCCGGCCGAAGGTCGATCTGGCGGCGGTGGAGCTTGCGCAGCCGGTGCTCGGCAGAAATCCCAAGACCCGCTACACGCCCCAGAGCGACGTGCCGATTCGACTCCGCGTGGCGAACATCGGGCTGGACACCGCGCGCCGCGCGGTCCGCTGGGTCGAGATTCGGGATACCGGCGGCGTGGTCGTCTTCAGCAACATCGACAGCACCGGCTTTACCCCGCCGGCCCCGGGCGAGGAGGGGGTCGTCGACTTCCCGTCGTGGCGCCCGACGCGGCCCGGCTTCTACTACGTCTACGCGGCGGTGGTGCCTGACGGGGACCAGATCGCCGGCAACGACACGCTCCCCTCGGTGCCCCGCGCCGACTGGGCCATCCGCGGCACCACGCAGGAGGCTCGCCGTCCGGCTCCGATGCCGATCATCGTTTACCCGAGCGTGGAGCGGACCGCGACGCCGGAATTCTATCCGCACATGCCCCACGCCGGCGATACCATCCACGGCACCTCGCCGGTGATGGCCATGTTCACCAACCAGGGAGCCACGGACGCGCTGGATCTCAAGGCACATGTGTGGATCCTGGCCCCGAACGGATCGAAGGTCTACGATCGCGACATGACGATCCCCTCGATCGCGTGGGGAGGGGGCGTCAGGCTGCAGAGCTTCCCGGACTTCACGCCGAGCACGAGCGGCACGTACCGGGCCGTGGCGTTCGTGAGCCCGGCAAACGGTGACCTGGCGCCGGAGAACGATTCCACATCCTGGTTCTTCTACGTCTCCATCCCGGACACCTCATCGGCGGTCGCCATGGACGGGACCGCGGCGGACAAGGCCGGGCTCGAGGTGCTGCCGCGGCCGGCGATGGATCGCGCCACGATACGATGGAGCGTGGCGCGCGCCGGCCAGCTGCGCATCGCGGTCACCGACATGACCGGCGCGGAAGTGCTCGCCCGCGCGATCGAGACCACCGGGGGCGAGGGGGCCATGGCGCTCGACCTGTCCACGCTTGCCGGCGGCATCTACATGGTGCGCCTGGAAGGTCCCACCGGCTTTCTCCGCGCCGCTCCCCTGGTGATCCAGCGATGAGCGCCGGATAACCGCACGGTGGTAGGCGCATGGTGGTGGCGCCCGGTGGTAGGCGCACGTCTTTAGCGTGCGCTCTTCGGAATGCGCTCTTCGGAATGCGCTCTTCAACGTGCGCTCTTCATCCGATGAACGACGGCCGTTCGTGCGGCACTCATCGGATGGTGCAACAACGGGACGGAAAACATGGGGGCGGTCCGCGATGGGCCGCCCCTTTGCGTTGTCGCCCGCCATCGTCGCTCGGGGAGCACGCTGATGATGCGGCCACCGTCGCCTCCATCGAGGACGCACCGACATTGGAGATCGATCACCGACCGCGTGACGACGATCACGAGACGGCGTCTCACTCATGAGACGGCATGAAAGCGCGCGACCTCCGTCACCGGCTCGTGACGTAACGCCGGCCTGGAAATGGCATGTCATACGTCCCGACCGCGCGGCCCACGCGGGCGCGCCGCCGGACATGCCAAGAACGAACGAACAACGCGAGGAGAACGACGATGTACACGCTGATCGATGGAGTCCCCGTCTGGGGCGTGCCGCAGCAGAATGCCGTGGATCAGATCCTGAACTGCCGGCGCGACGCCACGCACGTGGCGCTGATGGCCGATCATCACCAGGGATATGCCGTGCCGATCGGCGGCGTGGTGGCCTATGAAGGTGAAGTGAGCCCCTCCGGCGTCGGCTACGACATCGCCTGCGGCAACAAGGCGGTCCGGCTGGACGTGCCGAGCGCGGAGGTGATCGCCAACATCAAGCCGATCATGGACAAGATCTTCTCCACCCTCTCCTTCGGCGTCGGCCGGAAGAACCGGGCGGATGTCGACCACGAGCTCTTTCACGACGACCCCGCCTGGGAGATCCCGGAGGCGCGGGCGCTGAGGGACGCGGCGCGCGTCCAGCTCGGCACCATCGGCAGCGGCAACCATTACGTGGACCTCTTCGTCGACGAGCAGGATCGCGTCTGGATCGGCGTACACTTCGGCTCGCGGGGGCTGGGCCACAAGCTCGCCACCCACTTCATCAAGGCCGGCGGCGGACGCGACGGCATCAACGTCGATCCGGTGGTGCTCGATGCCGCAAGCGATCTCGGCCAGCAGTACATCGCCTGCATGCGCCTTGCCGGACGCTACGCCTACGCCGGCCGCGACTGGGTCTGCCAGCACGTGGCCAACCTTCTCGGCGCGGACATCCTGGAGGAGGTGCACAATCACCACAACTTCGCCTGGGAGGAGGAGCACGACGGGCGCAACCTCTGGGTGGTGCGCAAGGGGGCGACCCCGGCATTCCCCGGACAGAAAGGGTTCATCGGCGGGAGCATGGGAGATATCTCGGTGATCGTGGAGGGAACCGAATCGGCCGAGGGATCCGTCTCGCTCTACTCCACCGTGCACGGCGCCGGACGTATCATGTCGCGGACCGAGGCGGCCGGCAAGCGCACCAAGTGGGGAGCACCGCGGACCGGCGGAAAGGTGACCGAGGAGATGATGCGCGACTGGGTGGGGAGCGCCGGCGTGGAGCTGCGCGGTGGCGGCACCGATGAGTCGCCGCACGTCTACAAGCGCCTCCCCGAGGTACTCGGCTTCCACGGCGATTCGATCCGCGTGCTCCACACGCTCCGCCCGATCGGCGTGGCGATGGCCGGCGAGGACACGGTCGATCCCTACAAGGACTGACGCCCCACGAAACGTGGGGAGGCTCCGCAAGGGGGCCCATTTCGGTGCATGGTATCGCGCACGCTGAAGAGGTGCGCCTACCGAACTGCCGGCGTGGATTGCCTGAGGCGGGCGTACGCGTATCGACGCACCAGCCATTTCAGCGTGTGCTCATGCGGATGCAGGTTCGTGTGTCCGAGCTGACCATGCGCCGGTGCCACGCCGCGTTCGCGGTGGAGAATGCACACAACGCGAAGGGGCCGCCACGGCGGCCCCTTCTTCATGTTCAAACGTCCGAAATTCCTATCCGGTAGGCGCACGTCTTCAGCGTGCGCTCGGTGCCGCGCATGGCACACGGATTCCCACCCGCATCGAACAGAACATCGTTTGACATTGGCGGCTCGATGCTCCCGGAGCGCGATCAGTTGCTCTTGTGATTCGCGGCCGAGAACGCCGCCAGCTCCTTCGACGCCAGATACTCCTTGAGCTCCGGACGCGAGCCCAGATCGGCGTCGGCGCGAAGCATCTCCGGCGTCACGAGCACGCCGAAGCGGTCGTGAATCTGCCCGGTGATCTGCGTGGCCTCGATGAATCGCCGCTCGAAAATCGCCACTTCCAGGAGCGCGATATATGCTCCGGTCATCGACGAGTCCTTCGAGATCGCTCTGTACGCGTACATCCTGGCTTTATCGTAATCACCCGTCGTGATTTTTATTCCGGCACGGAGGACGCTCAAGTACGGATCGCCGCCGATATCGTTGTCCAGGCCATTCAGGGCGATCATCGCCGAATCGTACTGCTTCTTCTTCAGGAAGTAATCCAGCATCAGTATCGACATGCTCCGATTCCCCGCGAATCGCTCATGCACGTCCTCCAGGGCGTTCATCCAGACACTGTCGGAGACGTGCTGCGCCGAGGCGAGCCTCATCGGAACGAGATACCTGTCGGACTTGAGCGGCTCCGGAAGCGACTCGCCGAAGGCGAGCAGGTCCCGGTATCTGCCATCCTTCCACAGCCCGCTGATCGAATCGAGCGCCTGGCCGAGCCCCATCGCGCCGCGTCCGAACATGGCATCGACGATGGACACGCGCCAACTCAGAATGCGCCGCACGCGCACGCTGAACGGATCGATATCGTAGTGACTGAAGAAGTCGAGCACGGTGGGATTGCCACTGCGATCCTCCCCGAGCACGAGCTCGATATGGTTGAACCCATTGTTCTGAGTAATCGCACGATAGATCGCGCGCGGCTGACCGCCCCCCCAGTCGAGATTGATGAGCGACAGGTCGGCGCACGCGGCCCTCATCGTCACCATGATGTTCCCGAGACGCACCATTCCGGCGACGGAATCGGCCATGGGCTTCAGGGCGGGATTCTCGAGGCCGTAGGAGACCCGGTTCGCCCAGGATTTCGCGTCGAACGCCGAGTCGAGCATGCGGCCGTCACCGGCGTTGACGTCGGCCACGACCTGTTGCGCGAATGCGCGCGCACGATCCTCGGTCAGCCGTTGAAGGTGCGGCTGCTCGGGCAGGTCGGTGGAGACTTCCGTGTCGGGCGTGCAGCCGGCCACGAGGAGCGCAAGCAGCATGAGGATGGAGAGGCGATGGAGGAAGCTCGGCATCGGTCGGGAACGTTGTGTTGATTCGATGGCGCCACGCCGCCCGCGGGCAGGCGAGCGGCGGGCATGGGCAGTCGAAGATAGTCGTTGATCGCGGGATTTCCACATGCGCCGCCGATCGTGGCCGCCACGGAGCGGAAAACGGGGTACGGGACGGGCATCTATCACGGGAGCCAACCGGAGCGCATCGGTCTCAATTGGCCCGCCCGCGGTCAGGGTGCTCACGCAGCACCTTCGCCAGCTCCTTCGACGCCACATACTCCTTGAACGCCGGACGCGCGGCCAGCTCGCTATCGAGGCCGAGCTTCTCCGGCGTCATGAGCACGCGGAAGCGGTTCCTGATATCCGACGTTATCCGCGCGGCCTCGGCGAATTTTCGGTCGGCGATCGCCTCTTCCAGCAGCAGCACGTAGGGCGCCACCATGGTGGAATCTTTCGTGATCGCCCGCCGCAGGTACATTCGCTTCAGGCCGTCATCGCCCGCCTCGCGAGCAACACCGGCACGCAACAGGTCCAGATACGGATCTCCACCGACAACCGAGTCCACGATGTCGAGTGCCCGTAGCGCCGAATCGTGCTGCTTTTTCACGAAGAAGTAACCGGCCAACAGTATCCCCATATCCTTGTATCCGGCGTAATGAGCATACAGGATACCAAGGGCTCGTTCGACCTCCGATGGCGACACGTGATGCGCCGCCACGATTCTGAACGGGAGGATATACCGGTCGTATTTGATCGGATCGGGAAGCGAGTCGCAGTAGTCGAGCATCTTCCGATATCGTACATCGTCCCACAGTATCGACAGCGAATCGAGCGCGGTACCGAGCGTCACCGTCCCCCTTCGAGAGAACGCATCGAAGATCGAAGGGCGACTGTTTGCGATCCGCCTGGCGCGCACGCTCATCGGATCGATATCGGTGAGAGCATGGTAATCGATCACGCGCAACCTCCCCTGGCGATCCTCGCCATACATTACCAGGAAGTAGTCGAAGCCCCCACGGGAGAAGGAGAATTTATATCGAGCGCGCGGCCGGCCATCGTTCCATTCGACTCCGAGGAGCTTCATGTCGGATGCCGACGATGCTAGTTTCATCAACGCGGCTCCAGGGGATAGATCACGCGCCATCGAGTCGAGCGCGGCCAGCACGGGTTTCCGCTTGCCCATCGTATACGCAGCGCGCTCGAGCCACGCTTCCCGATCGAAGATGGAATCGAGCGGCGAAATATCCTCCTGGCGAATACGGCGCATAACCTCCTTCGAAAACTCGTACGTCTGCTGGTAGGTGATGGCGCGCACGGGTGGCTGTTCCGGGAGCGCGGTGGAGACATCCGCGTCCGGCGCGCAGCCGGCGATTATGAGCGCCAGAACCATGACGATGGCGAGAGAATGGAGTAGACTCTTCATCTATCGGGTACGGTTGTGTTGATGCAATGGTGCCGCGCGCCACGGGCAGTCACGCGGACGTGGATCTCCGACGACAGGAGCGGAAAGCAGCACGTCATTCGGATTCCGATGTCGGCCGCTTCTTACCATGCCTCTCCAGGAAGTCGATGAAATCCATCGAGACGGGATTCGCATCGGTCGGCGCATCAATATCCCACGCGATTTCCTCGATCCACGCATAGGTCAGAGGCAGTCCGAAACGATCCTCGAATTTCTCTATCTCCTCCGCTGCCTCGGCGAATTCATAGTCGAGAATGGAGGCCCGTATCCGAACCAAGTATGGAAGCGGGCGCGTGGAATCGTTCGCGATCATCCGGTCCGCGCGCTTCCGCGCCGAGGAAATGTTTCCCGACTGGCACATCGTCATGGCCCGTACCACGTCCAGGTAGGGATCACCGCCGACGATGGAATCGACGGTGTTGATCGCGGCCATGGCGGAATCGTATTGTCGCATTTCGATGAAATAATTGATCATCAGCAGTG
Organism: Bacteroidota bacterium; assembly: GCA_048498995.1. GTDB lineage: Bacteria > Bacteroidota > Ignavibacteria > OLB7 > OLB7 > JBEHWX01. The sequence goes on along the minus strand of JBEHWX010000056.1, from coordinate 21,324 downwards.
AAATTCCCGGGAGCCCGGCATAACGCGCATGCAGATCCCCGGCCGCGCTCAACCACTCTTCGTGCGAAAGGTTGCTGTTTGGACCGATTCTGGCCCCGAGCACATATCGGTCGTATTTGATGGAATCCGGAAGCGACGCCCAGTAGCCGAAGACGTTGGAATACGGCCACGACTCACCGTACTTCTCCACCATGCCGACGGCAGAGCGAAGCGTCAACGGCTCGCGGCCACGGCGGAGCTTCGGGCTCGACAGCCTGGCCATTTCAATTCTTCGCATCCGAACGCTGAGTGGATCGATGTCGACGAGCCTGAACAGATCGATTACCGTCGGCCATCCCCCCGCATCTTCCCCCAGGAGAAGCACGAAGTAACTCCGAAAACTGCCTTCCTTTCGATACACGGCCCTAGGATGGCCGCCATCCCAGCGAAAGTCGACGAGATGCAGCTTCCTCCCTCCGACGTTCCCGAGAATGATCTCGCCGAACAGAACATCGAGATCGGCGTCGACGGCGGTGATCAGCGCGGCCGAATCATCGACGCCATGCGCGACCCGCCCCCTCCAGGCGTCCCGATCGAACGCGGAATTGAGGAACGTCGGGTCCAGTTCGGCGACGCCCGGCGGGATGTCCCGCGCGAATCGATATACCTGCTGCGAGTCGAGCCGCTTCAGCGGCGGCCGATCGTCGGAGGCGTCGGCCTTCTCTCCGCCGGCATTGCAGGAGATCAGAAGCACCAGTAGAAGCATGGGGAATGCGCGAGACATGATCCGGCACATCGCGGGTCAGGCAAGGGGTTCGTCGATGGTGCCGCGCGACCGCGCGGGCTCGGAACGGAAGATAGGCGTTGTTGAAGATATGGCGCGATAGTCCCCTACCGGTGAGAGGATACCGCGCGCCATTCCGCGCCACGTCTTGACCGGCAACGGCCGTTTGCCGTATTTGTCAGCCGGCGCCCGGTCCGGGCGCCTTCTCCCGACCTCCCCACGCGTTGATCGATCCTCGATATGCAGGTTGACCTCTCGCAGCTCGACCGGAACGCGCTCGCGGCCCTCGTGGTGCTGGCCGCCGTGCTCCTGGCCATCATCATCGAGCGGCTGGTGCTGACGCGCCTCTCCCGCTCCGTGCACCGCCGCGGATGGCATGGCGCGCACGTGATCCTTCACGCCGTCAAGGGGCTGCTCGCGCTCTGGCTTCCGCTCATCGCCGGCTTCGAGGCGCTCCGCGCCGCCGAGCTTCCGGCCGACGTCAAGCACGATGTGCAGCTCGCGATCGGCATGCTGATGATCGCCACCGGCGGGCTCACCCTCGCCAGAATCACCCTCGCCTACATTCAGCGCGCGGCAACGCGATGGCACGGCGAGCTTCAGTCGGCCACGATCTTCCTGAACCTGGCCCGCGTCTTCTTCACCATCGTCACCGTGCTGGTCTGCATGGACTACCTCGGCGTCTCGGTGACGCCGGTCCTCACCGCGCTCGGCGTCGGCGGCCTGGCCGTGGCCCTGGCGATGCAGGAGACGCTCTCGAATCTCTTCGCAGGACTTCAACTGGCGGCCGCGCGACAGATCCACGTGGGAGATTATATCCGGCTCGACCGCGGACATGAGGGATTCGTGCGGGACATCACCTGGCGGAACACGATCATCGAGACGATCGAATCGAACATGGTGGTGATCCCGAATTCGCTGATGGCCACCGGCACGTTCATCAACTACCATCTCCCGGATCGCCAGCAGGTGCTTCTGTTCCGCGCCGGCGTGGCCTACAACAGCGACCTGGAGCTGGTGGAGCGGGTGACGCGCGAGGTGCTCGACGGCATGATCGCCGAGCATGGCCTGGCCGCCCCCGAGAGCGATCTTCCCCCGGTCCGGTTCGTCGAGCTCGTCGAGAACGGCGTGGTGCTGCAGATCGCGCTCCCGACGCCGGACGCGGTCGGCGGCATCATGGTCAGAAGCGAGTTCATCAAGCGTCTGCTGATCCGCTATCGCGCCGAGGGGATCAGCGTGCCGTTCCCGTTCAGGGTATCGGACCTCCAGCAGCCGGCGGGAGCCGGGGCGGCGCCGCCCGGCGTCGAGGCCACCGAATCCCGCATCCACCTCCCGAAGGTCGGACGATGACCTCCGGAGCGCTCGACGGCTCCCCGATCGCCGAGCGCATGCCGCTCGCATCCGTTTCAGCAACGACAGGAGTGACCACGATGTTCAACTGGAATGAATGGGTGGACGATATGTACACCGCCGTCGACGCCCGCGACGTCGAGAGATTCATGGCGCGTCTGGACCCCGAGGCCTGGATCCGCTTCGGCAACGCCGATCCGGTGATCGGCCACGACGCGATCCGTGCCGCCTTCAGCGAATACTTCGACTCGGTCGCCGCGCTCAGCCACGCGCTGACCGGACGCTGGCATCAGGATGACGCGATCCTTCTGGAGGCCGACGTCAGCTACACGCGCCACGACGGCAGCAAGCTCACGCTCCCGGCCGTGACGATCTACCGCGTCGCCGGGGATACCGCGCATCGCTGCCAGATCTTCATGGACGTGGCGCCGCTCTACGCCTCGGTTCCCATGCCGTCGCTCTGCCGCGCCGCGAGCACGCCGGAGGGACGATGACCGGAGGGACGATGACCGGCGATGCGAACGGCCGCGCGCCGGGCTCCTTCACCTACGAGGAGATCGCGGACAATTACGCGTCGGTCGTCGACGTGAAGCCGTGGAACGCCGCCTACGAGCGCCCGGCGATGATGGCGCTCCTTCCGGAGCTCGACGGCCGCCCGGTGCTGGACGTCGGCTGCGGCTCCGGCTGGTACGCCGAGCAGCTCCTGGCCCGTGGCGCCGAGCTGACGGCGTTCGACAATACGCCGAGGATGGTGGAGCTTACCCGCGCGCGCGTCGGCGACCGCGGGCGCGTGCTCATCGCGGACCTTGCCGCGCCGCTTCCGTTCGAGTGGGAGAGCTTCGAGGTGATCGTGGCGCCGCTCGTGCTCCATTACGTGGAGGACTGGGGGGCGATGCTCGCCGAGCTCCGTCGCGTGCTCACGCCGGGAGGCATGCTCCTCTTCTCGACCCACCATCCCTGCTCCGACGCGGAGCGGAATGCGCCCGGAGGATATTTCGCCACCGCGCCGGTCGAGGAGGTCTGGAGCGGGATCGGCCGCGTCAGATTCCACCATCGCTCCCTGACATCGATCGTCGAAGCGCTGGCCGACGCCGGATTTCTGATCGAGCGCATGGTCGAGCCGAGGCCGACCGAGGCGTTCCGCGCGGCGGATCCCGGCGGATTCGAGCGCCTGGAGCGATTCCCGGCATTTCTTCTCATCAGGGCGTTGAAGGTGACGGCATGAACCGGGCGTCGGGGAGCCGATGGGCGCCGGAGCGGCAGTTGGCGGGGATGCCGGAAGCGTTAGGCTATTCGGTGAACTCTCTCTAAGTTTGCCCCCGCGCTTCGAGCTTCGCCCGGACGTCCCACTCCGAATGGGATTGCGCGGCCCCCTCCCCGAAGTGCATGTACGACCTCACCCGCTCGGCCATTGCCGATTCCGAACGTCAGTTCAACTTTCATCCGCTCAAAGCACACCGATGGAACAGCAGCAGTCCCAGACCCCGCTGGTGACCGGCTTCCAGGTCGCAGCCGTGTACACATCCGATCTCGATCGCGCGCGTCGCTTCTACGTCGACATGCTCGGGCTCGAGGAACGGGGAGCAATGGCGCCCGGCGTCCTTCTCGGCGTCGGCAGCTTTACCCTCTATCTGGAAGGTGGGCGCGTCTCCGGCGCGGGCGCCGGCATGGTGAGCCCGACGATCTCGCTCTGCTTCGATTCGTCGAGCATCCGCGCCGCCTACGATAAGCTTCGCCAGGCGGAGGTCGCGGTGGTCGAGGAATATCGCGAGTACTCCCCGGAGTTCGCGATGTTCCGCGTGGCGGACCCCGACGGCAACGTCCTCGAGTTCGCCGGACGTCCCTGAGACGCACCGGCACGGCCGCGCCGCATCGACGCGGAGAGTTCCGATTCCGTTCCCAACGGGCCGGCCGCGCCACGCGCATCCGCCGGCCTCTTCCGTCAACGATTCAGCGGTATACGCCCTTCCCAGCGATGCTCGATACTCCAACGACGCCGAAGACCCGCTTCGCACTCGACCATGTCGCTTTCTACGGCCGCACCATCGCCGAGTACCAGCGGATGTTCAATCTGGACCTGAGCGCGCTGCGCGGCAAGTCCCTGCTCGACTGTCCGACCGGCGCGGCCTCCTTCGTCGCCGAGGCGCGCAAGCTCGGCATCCGCGCCGTCGGATGCGATCCGCTGTACGACCGCGATCCGAACGAGCTTCGCACGCTCGGCGAGCAGGATATCTGCTACGTGCTCGGACGCATCGCCCACGCGCGCGATCAGTTCTCCTGGAATTTCTATCACGATGTCGAGGAGACCCGTCGCGCCCGGACGCTGGCACTGCGCGGATTCCTGGCGGACTTTCCCCGCGGCGAGGCCGAGGGACGCTACGTGCCGGCCTCGCTGCCGGAGCTGCCGTTCGACGACAACTCGTTCGACATCGTCCTGAGCGGGCACTTCCTGTTCACCTACAGCCGCCGGCTCGGCTACGATTTCGTGCTCCGCTCGGTCCGCGAGCTGGTGCGCGTGGCGCGCGAGGAGGTCCGGATCATGCCGCTGCTGCCGATCGAGAATCATTCCGGGCTCCCCTACTCGCAGCTCGGGGAGCTGATCGGCGAGCTGGAGCGCGACGGCGTCCACGCCGAGATCTGCCCGATCTCCTTCGAGTTCCAGGTCGGCAGCAACAGGATGCTCCGCCTTACCTGGTAAGCCGGAGATCGACGCACGAGACCCCGGGGGGCCGCGGCGGCCCGCGCGCTCTCCGGGGCGTCCCCCTCCACGGTCACGTCGGTCCACATGGCCAACGACGGGATCCCCCACGGATCTCCTCTCCCCGTTGGCGCTTTCACCGACCGCGAATATCTTCTTCCCCTCCCGGGCATCGTTCATTCGCTCTAGCTCCTTCGGCATCGAATCTATGCGTCCCTTCCTCGCGGTCACCGGCTGGATACTGATGATCGTCAGCGCGCTGCTTTCGGCGCTGATCTTCATTCCGGCGCCGAACATGCTGCTCTGGATGATGTCGCTGGCCGCCGGCGAGTGGAGCCTCTGGCTGGTCCCGATGTCGGCCCTCGGCGCCCTGCTGACGCTCCGGAGCCCCAGCCACTCGATCTGGCTCCGCTTTCTGCCGGTGTTCCTGCTGCTGGTGACCACGCTCGCCGCGCTGACGCCGAGCATCGCCGCCTTCCGGACCGCCGCGCGCGAGGATGCCGATCTCTCGATCGGCGAGTATCTGTTCGGCGCGCAGGAATCGGAGGTGGACCTGACCCCCGGCATCGCCTACCACGGCCTCGGCACCGACACGCTCCGGTTCGATCTCTATCGTCCGGCCGACGGCACCGACGATGGAAGCGGCACGCTGCCGGCCGCGGTGGTGATCCATGGCGGCTCCTGGCGAGGGGGAGAGCGGAGCGAGCTGACCTCCTTCGATCGATGGCTGGCCGGCACCGGACGCGTGGTGTTCGACATCGACTACCACCTGGCCGGTCCGGACGCCCGGTTCCCGGTGCAGCTCGACGATGTGATGACGGCGCTGACCTGGCTGCGACAGAACGCGCACCGCTACCGCGTCGACACCAGCAACGTGATCATCGTCGGCCGCTCGGCCGGCGGCGAGCTCGCGCTGCTGGCCGCCGGCGAGGCCAACCGGATGCTCCGCAATGTCCCGCCGACATTCTCCGCCAATGGCGACACGGTCGGCGGCGCCCCCGCGCGAGCGCTCCCGGTGCGCATCCGCGCGGCGATCGCCTACTACGCGCCGACCGACCTGGTCTGGGGCTACGAGGCCCCTCCCCTGCCGGATATCATCCACTCCCGCGAGGTGCTCGAGACCTACCTCGGCGGCTCCCCCTCGGCGCGGCGCGGCGCCTACGACTCCGCCTCTCCCACCGTCACGATCGACTCGACGATGCCGCCGACGCTCCTGATTCACGGCGGCCGCGACAGGATCGTCGATCCGGGACATCTGTTCCGCGCCGACAGCGCGCTGGCGCGCCACGGCGTTCCCCACCGCAGCCTGTTTCTTCCCTGGGCCGACCACGGCTTCGACGTCCATGCCGGCGGCTTCGCCTCCCAGATCGCCCACCGCGCGATTCTCGATTTCCTGGACCAACACGCTAAAGAGAATTGAGAATTGAGAATGGCGAAGGATGAAATCTTTCCCGATCAGGACCTCGGCTGCCTGGCGCATGTGCATGCGGCGGATGCGGCGGATGCGGCGGATGCGGAAGGGTGAGATCTTTCCCGATCAGGACCTCGGCTGCCTGGCGCATGCGCGTGCGGTACATGCGGCGGATGCGGAAGGGTGAAATCATCACCTAGCGGGGAACAAGTGCCCCAAGCATCGGTACGTGGAAGGGGAATCGTGCCTGCGCGGCGTCGCTTCGTGGCCATCACATCCGACAATCCCGCCGCCGTATCTTCGTCGTGGCGTGCATCGCGGACATGCCGCATCGGTCCGCCATAACGGCCCGCCGTGCATTGCGGGGAAACCATCTCGAGCAAACCGGACCACGCGTGAGGGTCCCGGCCCGGCTCCCCTTTCAGCATTCTGCATTCTCAATTCTCAATTCTCTTCGACTTCCCGTGAAACGACGGCAACGTGAACGACTTGGCAGGCAGATCGACGCCCAGGATCTCGGCTTCGGCAGCATCGTCACGCAGGAAAGCCGCATCCGATTCCTGAATCGTGATGGGAGCTTCAACGTCAAACGGCGCGGGCTCGGATTCATCTCGTCGCTGAGCCTCTATCACGCGCTCCTGACGATGCCGTGGTGGAAGTTCCTCTCCCTGGTGACGATCGGCTATCTGCTGACCAACACCCTCTTCGCCTTCCTCTATCTGGTCTCCGGCAGCGACGCCATCGTCGGCCCGAACGTGACCGTCGGGGACCACGGGTTTCTCCGCGCGTTCTTCTTCAGCGTGCAGACGTTCGCCACGATCGGCTACGGACATATCAGCCCCTCCGGCATCATGGCCAACGTGCTGGTGACCATCGAATCGCTCTTCGGCCTCCTCGGCTTCGCGCTGGCCACCGGCGTCATGTTCGCCCGGTTCTCCCGGCCGACCGCGCGCATCCTCTTCAGCATCCGCGCGCTGATCATGCCCTATCGGGACATCACCGCGTTCGCCTTCCGCATCGCCAACCAGCGGAGCAATCAGTTGATCGAGATGGAGGCGACGGTGATGCTCTCCCGCTTCGAGATGGAGGGAGGCCGCCGCGTGCGCCGGTTCCACACACTCGAGCTGGAGCGGTCGCAGGTCGCCCTCTTCCCACTCACCTGGACCATCGTCCACCCGATCGACGAGAACAGCCCGCTGTACGGATTCAGCAAGCGGGAGCTCGATGAGTCCGACGTGGAGTTCATCATCCTGCTGAGCGGCTTCGACGAGACCTTCTCGCAGACGGTGCACACGCGCTCATCGTACAAGGGGGACGAGGTGATCTGGGGGGCGAAATTCCGGTCGGTGTTCGAGGAGCAGACCGATCACGGCGAGCTCGCGGTGGATGTCAGCCGGATCAACGATTACGACCTGATGGCGCTGCCGGAGCCGCCGCATCCGGAGCGGGACGGCCGGGCGCTGGTCACCAGCGACGACATAGAGGAAGTCTGAGAAGATTCCGCGACGAACGAAAACGAGCGAAGGGGCGCCGACATCGAGCCGGCGCCCCTTCGCGTATATGGTGATCGCGTCCCCACGAACCGGCGCCGACGGCGCCATCGTGGAAGGAGCGCGTCGCGTCAGCTCGCGGCCTTGGCGTCGAGCGTCGTCGGCTGCGCGATCATCCTGAGCATCCAGGCCATCTTGTGATGCTCGTCGCTGATATCCTGGAGAAGGTTCGAGGTGACCGCGTCATCGAGGTCGTCGATCTCGCCGATATCCTCGTGAAGGTGCTCCATGATCGTCTCGTGATCCTCCAGCAGATTGAGAATCATCGAGCGCGTGTCCGGAATCTTCTCCCCCTCGTCCTCCTTGATGCGCGCGTGCTTCTTGAACCAGGCGAGGGTGCCGGCGGCCTGGCCACCGAGCTTCAGCGCCTGCTCGGCGATCTCGTCCACCTGCTCGGCGATCGTCTCGTACTGCGCGTCGAGCAGCTCGTGGATATCGTGAAACTCCGGACCCTCGACGTTCCAGTGATAGAATTTCGTCTTGGTCACCAGCACGTAATGGTCGGCCAGCTGCTGGTTGAGCCGCTCGACGATCTTGACCCGATTCTCCTCGCTGACGCCGTTGCGCATCGCGAGCATCGAGCGGACCGTACGCTTTCGTTCTGCCATCGTACTAACTCCATGAAGATGAAGGATGGAGGAGAACACGCCGGCGGCGAAGGAAGGTTCCCATCGATGATCCGTTCCGGATCCGAACCGGATCGGTTCAGACCCGTTCGGAGCGTTTCGCCACGCGTGCTCCCGCGCCACACCGTGCCCGATCCGCGACATGCGATCGATGCGTGCGATCGACCCGTGTGAGCGCCGTCGGCTGAATGTACATCGACGGCGCAACGGGCTCAACCATCGCCGAGTAACGATTCGTCCACATGGCGTCGGGATTCCCGACAACGCCCCGGACGCCGCGCGGCACGGTGAGCGAAACGATGGAACAAAAAAAGGACCCGGCACGCCTCATCGACTTTATCACCCAATAAAGTCGTGAGCCTTGTGTACCGGGCCCTTACCCATGCGATATGACCGATCACCCATTCGGTCACACCACACCCCAATGTTCTGGATTGTCAACGTCGCGCGCGCCTGGCGCGGCGGCGATTCGGCCGCGAGGTCGATCGGAGCCGGAATCCGTGCATCATGCTCTCCAATATGATGCGCATGACTCCGGCCCCTGTTCGACACATCCGTGGCATCTGTCGGATCAGCGAGCCCCCCGGCAAACGCGTATCCGCAATGCCGGTCGGGATGCTATTTCAAGGTTCGTCCGCGGAGCCGGGCCCGGGATCGGCTGAGGAATCGCTCGATGCGCACGATCAGCTCGATCACCCGGTAGTAACTTCCGTTGAAGCTTCTCTCGTCCATGCGCCTTCTCCCGTTGAGGGTCCGCCTCGTGACTTCCGTCGCTTCACTTCCGCGTCTCTGGAATTCTCTTCTAGTATTCCCGTGCCGGACCCGGAATCCGTGATTTTCTCAAGATTTCGGCGATTGGCACGTCGTACCACTGTCCGAATCCACGACACAGTCCGGAAACCGGACAGAGGGAGTCAAATCAGCGTTTGGCATGATGATTGATAGACCTACCTGATTTTCCATGAACGAACGGAACGGCGAAATGACGGCGGAGGATCGGCCGGACGATCGGATCGGTGCCCCAGCGCCCCCGGCGCGGAGGGTGCTGTTCGTCTGCGCCGCGAACGTCGATCGTAGCCCGACCGCGGAGCTCCTCTATCGCGACGCCCCGGGACTCGAGGTCCGCTCGGCCGGAATGCTGCCGGACGCGGTCCAGCCGATCACCGGGGAGCTGCTTGCGTGGGCCGATCTGGTGATAGCGATGGAGGAGCGGCACGAGCGGATGCTGCGCGCGAGATTTCCGGAGGCGGCAACGCCGGTCCGCTGGCTCGGCATCCCGGATCTCTACACCTACATGAGCGCCGAGCTGATCACGGTTCTGACGCGTCATCTGACGCCGCTGCTGGGTCCGCCGGCGTGTCGCTGACGGCGGTCACGCGGTAGTGAATCGTTTGCGCCACGATCTTCCCCTCCCGCACCACGTACGAGTCGGCGCCGACGATCCGTAGGCCGTCGCGCGCTCCCGACCATTCGAGGAATCCCACCTCCCCTTCGACCTGGAGATCGCGCTGCTCGTAGTCGTGCCCCGGGAACCGCTCCCGCAGCAGCCGCGCGGAGCGGCGCACGCCGTCGTGCCCGCGAAGCACGCCGTCGCATGTCAGCAGCACCACGCGGGGGGAATAGTTGCGACGGATATCCTCCTCGATATCCCCGAGGCGCCGCATGCCGAGGTGATGCTCGATCACCTGACGAGGCGTACGCTCGATATCATCGGCCAGCATCTGCTCATCTCCTTCCTTCGTTCGATCTCGAGCGCCGGGGGCACGGACGCCGCCGGCGCGCTCGAGCATGATCCGGATCAAAGGGCGCACCACGCATCCTCGCGTGGATCGACGACATCGGGAGCCTATCTTCCGGCTCCGCGCCGGATGGGCTCGCGCTCCCCGGACATCGCGGATGGAAGGACAACCCCGAGCATTCATCGCGGGCCGGGCGCCCGCCATTTCCCATGCCAGATTATCTCCTCGCGGCGATCAAGATCGCCACGCTCATCCTTGTCGGATCGCTCGCCTATGCGCTGGTCGGGCGCGGACTGCGAACGCTCCGGGAGCGGGAATACATCCCATTGTCGATACACGTGATCGGTCGCGGCATGGCGCGGTGGCTGATCGGGATCGTGGTGCTGCTGCTGGCGCTGCAGCAGGTCGGCATTCCGGTATCGACCGTCTGGAGCGCGGTCTCGGCGTTCGCGGTGCTGATCGCCGTCGGCTTCGTCGCCGTCTGGAGCGTGCTCAGCAACATCCTCTGCTCGATCCTGCTGATCGTCTTCGCCCCCTTCAGGATCGGTGACGAGATCGAGATCATCGAGCCGACCGGCGGCAAGGGGCTGCGCGGCACCGTGGTCGACCTGAACGTGCTCTACACGGCGCTGCGGGAAACCTGCGACGACGGACGCGAGTGCGTGGTGCAGGTGCCGAACAATGTCTTCTTCCAGAAGACCATCCGTCGCGTGCAGGGAGAAAGCACCACGAGCTTACGCGAAGCTCTGATGAAATAATCGCGGATTGGTGATGGAGCGATCACGCCTTCCGTCGGTACCGGAATCGCGGTGCCGAGGAAACGGCGCGGACGCTGTCCGCGGCCCCGTCACCGCGCCCACATTCGCGGATTGCCGGGTTGCCACGGAAAGCGTCGCGCGATCGGATCCCGCCGGTTATACGGCCTTGACCGTGACGCTCTGCGCGGAGGCGTCGTAGGTCACGCTGTACTTGTAGAGCGGAGTATTGGCCGGCCCCTGCAGCACGTTCCCCTGCAGATCGAACCGGGAGCCGTGACAGGTGCAGGTGATCGTGCTCCCCTGCGGCGCCTGCACCTGGCAGTTCTCGTGCGTGCAGCGCGCCGAGAGCGCCACGTACGTCGTCGAATTCTGTCGGACGATGATGATCGGGAACCCGTCGGCTCCCTTGGTCGTGGTCATCAACGCCTTGCCGTCGCCGGTGAGCGTGGCGACGCTGTAACTCTGCTGAAAGCTCGTGTCCACCGACGTGGGAGTCGTGCCGCCACAGGCCGAGAGTATCGGAGAGACGACGCCGACGATCGTGACGCCGGCCAGAGCGTGAAGACAGGTTGCCATGAAGTCGCGACGGGAGCTCCCGTCCTGACCATTGATGCGGAACATGCGATTGCCGAATAAAGTGAAGTTGGACAGCGCGGCGAGAGGGGGAAGTCCATCGCTCACGTGGAAGTGACACGGACAGCGGAGACGGGTTACATGGGGACGAAAAAGTGCACCACGCCGATCCGATCGAATCACCTCGCGACTTATGGGTGAACGGTACGGCAACGTCGCAATTATTACAAGAGCGGCCCGACGCAATTGTCGGGCCGCGAACATTTCATCCAATTTTCACGATACGTTCATCGCATTTTCATTCTCGGCAAGCGTCTTATTTGAGGGTCGCCGCTCCATCGGCACAGCACGCGGGGGCCTGGCCAAGCAGCGTCTCGAGCTTGGCAAGACGCGCCGAGAGATCGTTATTGGCCGCCTGCAACTGCTCGATCTGCTTCCGCTGATCGGTGATCGTCTTCTGCTGCTCCTTCACCGCCTCGATCGCCACCGCCGCCATGTTCCCGTAGCCGACCGCCAGATAGCCGTTGTTTGCCACTTGGACCGCCTCCGGGAACTCCTTCTGCACTTCCTGCGCGATGAATCCGAGCTGACGTCCTTCCGGCCGCCGCAGCACGTTGTTGTAATTGTAGTAGACCGGCTGGATCTTCTCCAGCTTCGCCAGCACGTTCGTCATCGGCGTGATATTCTCCTTCAGCCGCGCATCCGACCAGGTATAGTAATTCGACGCCCATGCGTCCAGCGTCACGTAGATATTATTGCCGAACGACGCGTCCTGGCCGAACGATGAGTACCCGGTGACCGTCATGTCGTTGCCAACGGTAAGATCCTGGCCCACGTTGAGATTGCCCGTGACAATGGCATCCTGGTTCACATGCAACCGATTCTGCACCTCGAGGTTGTTGTTGACGTTGACGTCGTGATTGAAGTTCGCGTCGACGTTGACGTTCAGATTCTGGTTGACGTTCAGGTTCTGATTGAAGTTCCCATCCTGAAAATTCGACATGCCGCCGACGGTGAGTATGTTCGAGATATTCGTGTTGCCGTTGACATCCAGCTCCGCCGATGGGGTGCTCGTGAGGATTCCCACGCGGCTCGTGGTGCCGTTCGTCACGAGATCACCCGGGCCTCCGGTGGTCCAGGCCTGCGCGAAGGCTCCGGCGGTGGCAAGCGACATTCCGAGCGCGACCGCGCCGGCAAGCGAGAGGATACGATGCTTCGTCATGATGAACCCCTTGATGAATGGATATGAGGCATTGACTGCCGGGATCATAGACCGTGATCCGCGGCAGCATGATGGGATGCAGTGAACGTTCGGCGAATATCGGTGGAGCTGCTCGCCGTCGGGCGGAGGTGGCGGCTCCATGTCGTTGTCGAAACCGTGGTAACGGTCGTCCAGCTCCGGGGTCGGACGGAGCCGAGGCTCTCGGAGAGTCTTACTTCAGATTCGGCGCGGTCCCCGGCTCCGGGCAGCAGCCGGTGAGATTCCGCACGGCCGCCTCGAGTCGCGCCAGACGCGCCGCCAGATCGGCATTGGCCGCGGCCAGCTGCTCGGTGGTCGAGGTCAGCTTGCCGTTGGTTGCCTGAAGCTGCTCGATCGTCTTCCGCTGGTCGGTGATCGTCTTCTGCTGCTCCTTCACCGCCTCGATCGCCACCGCCGCCATGTTCCCGTAGCCGACCGCCAGATAGCCGTTGCTGGCCACTTGGACCGCCTCCGGGAACTCCTTCTGTATTTCCTGCGCGATGAATCCGAGCTGGCGTCCCTCGGGCCGCCGCAGCACGTTGTTGTAGTTGTAGTAGACCGGCTGGATCTTCTCCAGCTTCGCCAGCACATTCGTCATCGGCGTGATATTCTCCTTCAGCCGCGCATCCGACCAGGTATAGTAATTCGACGCCCATGCGTCCAAGGTCACGTACACATTGTTGTTGAAGGTCGCGTCCTGGCCGAACGACGAGTACCCCGCAACCGTCACATCGTTATCCACGGCCAAATTGTGGTGCACGGTAAGGTCGTTCAGAATGAACGCGTCCAGGTTGACCTGGAGCCGGTTCTGCACATTGACGTCGTGATTGAAGTTCGCGTCGACGTTGACGTTGAGGTTCTGATTGACGTTGAGATCCTGATTGACATTCAGGTTGAGGTTGAAATTCCCATCCTGGAAATTCGACATGCCGCCGACGGTGAGTATGTTCGAGATATTCGTGCTGCCGTTGACATCCAGCGTGGCGCCGGGCGTTGCCGTGAGAATGCCGACGCGCGATGTAGTGGCGGTGGTGACAAGATCACCCGGGCCTCCGGTGGTCCAGGCCTGCGCGAACGCACCGGCGGTGGCAAGCGACATGCCGAGCGCGATCGCGCCGGCGAGCGAAAGGATGCGATGCTTCGTCATGATGAGCCTCGTGATGGAAATGATGTGTGACATGCCGCGCCGGTACCTTGGGATGGGATTCCGGCGACGTGATGGAACGCGATGACCGATCGGAACTATTCCGACGCTTCGCGCGATGCCGGCAGCTCCGGGCTCGCACGCCTCTCGATGCCGATCCGCTGGACCTTCGCGACAATCGGCACGATAAAACGAGATCGATTCGGGCTGAATATTCCTTGGAATCGGGCACGGCGCCGGATGGCGCCGTGCCCCTCCCATCATCGTTGCCGCAAGCCGGCTGTTGGCCGGCGGCGACATCTACTCCACGACGCGTGATCCGGGCATCACTTCAGGTTCGGCGCCGTCCCGGGCTCCGGGCAGCATCCGGTGAGCTTCTGAAGAGCCGCTTCCATCCGCGCCAGGCGCGCCTCCAGATCGGCGTTGGCGGCGCGAAGCTGCTGAATCGTCTTCTGCTGCTCCTTCACGGCCTCGATGGCAACGGCGGCCATGTTGCCGTAACCGACCGCGAGGTAGCCGTTGTTCGCCGTCGTGACCGCCTCCGGGAATTCCTTCTGCACCTCCTGCGCGATGAACCCGAGCTGACGTCCCGCCGGTCGCGGCTGCAGGGTGTTGTAGTTGTAGTAGACCGGCTGGATGTTTTCCAGCTTTGCCAGCACGTTCGTCATCGGCGTGATGTTCTCTTTCAGTCTCGCGTCCGACCAGGTGAAGTAATTGGACGCCGTCACGTCGAGGTTCACGTTGAGATTCTGGCTCATGCTGACGTTGTCGCTGAAGACCGATGTGCCGTTGACGTGGAAGGTTCCGTTCACGTCGACATTGCCATGCACATTCAGGTTATTGTTGGCGTTGACGTCGCCGGCAACGTTCAGATCGTTGGCGATGCTGAGATCGGTAAATGATCCCGACTGAAAATTCCCCGCGCCGGACACGGTGAGACCGGCGCTGATATTGACCTGCCCCCCGGCGGTAATGCCCCCGGAGGCGACGATATTTCCGTTCACGTCGAGCGCCTCGTTCGGAGTGCTCGTGAGGATGCCGACGCGGCTGGTGGAGCCATTGGTGACGAGATCTCCGGTGTTGGTGCCGGCTGTCCAGGCGACCTGCGCGAAGGCGGCGGTGGCGCTGAACGAAAGCCCGACAAGAAGCAGTGCTGCGCGCGCGGTGATGCGGTGGCCATTCATGGTGACCTCAAGGTGAGAATAGGTGAATGAACGTGCGCCGGCGATCGGAGAACGTGAGAATCCCGGCGGTGAATGAGAACGGCTGATGTTGGTCGGAGTCTGCTCCCCGATGGAGGCACGGCATCCAGAGCCGATGCGGGAAGATCGACGCCGCCGGAGGACCTGCCGGAGAGCGTCGATGGCGGGAATATAATGAGACGACGCGTCGAATGCACATTTATCTTGGCACGATGCTCCTTCGGGGAAACGATTCCGGCCCCCGTTGCCGTTTCCCCGTGTCGAACGGGCAACGCCGAACGCGCGCGATCTCATGAAGGGGATACCCCTCACGATGCGGATCCCTCGAGGCGAGGCCACATCCGCGCCGAGCCGGGGAAAGGCGCCACATGCAAAAAACCACGAGGAGCTCGGCATGTTCCGAGCTCCTCGTGGTCCGTTGAGAAGCGGGCTCCCGCGTGGCGAAGCCGTTATCTGGCCGCTACCGCGCGATAAAGATCCGTTCGGTCTTCGAATCCGCGCCGGCTCTGAACGTCAGCAGATACATGCCCACGGGCAGATCCCTCCCCGACAGATCGACCGTCGCCATCGTCCCCGTGCCATTGAGCTGCATTGCCGGCGTAAGGTCGAGCACTCTCCGTCCCAGAATGTCATAGATACCGAGGGTCGACTGCTGATCTCGCACGCTGTAGAGGCCATACACGGTAATATGCGTCCCCTTGGCTGTCACGGGGTTCGGACGAATATCGAGGTAGAGATAGGGGTTACGGTAGGGAGCCGTCCCGTTCGAGATCATCTCTACCCCGGCGACATCCCGCGAGAATTGCTTCCTGAAGATCACGCCGAATCCATAGACCAGCACGGTGCGCCTGTCTGGAGCGACGGCGCTTCGACTGAACGTGAATGTGCTGTCCGGAACCGTCCCATCGGGCCAGAGCCGCTCGCGGTTCCAGGTGGCTCCACCATCCGTCGTCATGTAGACCTGCGAGCCGGCGCCGACGAGCAGGCCGCTGGTCGGGCTGAAGAATCTGATATTCACGAGATTCGGGACGCCATTGAGGACCGAGTCCCAGCTACGCCCACCATCGGTGGTTCTCAGGAGCTTTGCATTGCTCTGCCCCGTGAAACCGGCTCCCGCGCAGACGAAGCCGCGGAGCGAATCGAGGAACCAGAGGGACTGAATCGACTCGTTGCTCCCCTTGCGCGTCAGGATCGTCCGCCATGTTTTCCCGGAATCTAGCGTGCGCTGTACCGTGTAGGTTGGCTCATCATTCGGCTGGGCCGGAAGCGACACTCGAAGAACGAACCCGACCTCGTGGCTGGCGAACTGTACGTCGTACGCAATTCCCTCATTACCGTCGAAGCTCCTTGCCGACCAGGTCCGCCCGAAATCGGTGATCGTGTACAGCGTGGTATTGTTGACCGCATGCGCCGTGAATCGGTCGAGGAAATGGACGGTTGTCAGGCCATCCGGCTTGGTTCCATTGACATCGGCGAGCGTACTCCAGCTCTCCCCCGCGTTATTCGACTCCAGAAGCGTCCCGAACGTCGTGCCGAAAGCGATTCCCCGCTGGCCGTCGAAGAAGTGAATGCCACTGAGGTTGTCACTGGCCGGAGAGTGCCGGTCGATCCAGGTCGCGCCGCCGTCAGTCGTGCGAAGCACTCCTCCCTCCGACGCGGCGAGGCAGATGGTGTCCATGCCGGTGAATCCGGCATCGAAAAGCCCCAGGTTCCCGAACAGGGGAAAGATCAAGGGGGCAAAGGAGCGGAACACCCATGATTGTCCGCCATCGGCCGTCGTTGCCACCACGCCAAATGTGCCGACGATCGCGCCGTGCAGCGGATCGAAAAACCCGACATCCTTGACGATCATGGCAAAGGAAACCGGAAGGCCGGCCGCCGATGAGATCCAGGACGCCCCTCCATCGCTCGTCACGCAGACCGTGTTCCCTCTCGCATCGGCGCCGACGGCGACGGCGTGCAGACTGTCGATCATGTCGATGCGGTAGAACGTCGTCTGCTCGGAGATATCCGTTCCCTGAACCCAGGTCGCTCCCGCGTCGGTGGTCCTGAAGGTGATCTCGTTGTTACCGACGATAATCCCGTTGCGCGCGTCGGAGAAATCGACATCCGACAGGAATTCGCTCGCTCCGAGCATTATCGGGGACCACGTTTCTCCACCGTCCGTTGTGCGGAGCGCGGTCCCGCTGTCACCGACGGCGATGCCGGTGCTTTCGGTGGCGAACGCAATGCCGTACAGCCCCTGTACCGTGCCGGAGGAAGACGGACTCCAGCTCCCCCCGCCATCATTGCTGACGAGAATGGTGCCGCTATCGCCAACGACGCACATCCGCGTGGCCGATGCGGCGCGGATCCTCGTGAGCGCGCGGCCGGTCGCGGACTCGACGGGATGCCAGCGGCTTCCTCCATCGGTACTACGGAGAACGACGCCCCCGTTGCCCACGATCAGACCGTGGAGCCTATCGGTGAACAGCACATCATGGAGATCCTCGAAACGGTTGCTTCGCTGCGTGTGCCAGTGCTCGCCGCCATCATCGGAGCGGATGATCTTCCCCATATCTCCAACGACGACAATGGTGGACGCGTCGATCACCTCGACGGCGGAATTGTCGGCCGACAGGCGCTCCCATTCCTGGGCGTGAGATCGTGCTCTGGTAATGACGCAGAGTATGGCGATGACTACAAGGTAACGCAGGAACGAGGTGATACCGAACCGTGTCATGACACAATCCATGGTGGGAGTTTATTGAATCCGTCGCGAACGGAGCCAAGATAACGCCTGGGAGCGTTCCGGTAAACCGGAACGCTCCCGTCAGAATCACAAGAGCATCGCTCACATTGCCGGCGGGCACACCGGCGTGCAGGCCACATCGGTGCAGTCCGTCGTGGGGCTATACCCCACCCACGTGATATTCATCGCCCCGGTCTTCGGATCACAGCAGATATGATAGAGGTCGATGCAGGCTCCCGTCGCGCCGGCACAGGTGACCGCCTGGATCTGGTTGTTGGGAAGCGTGATGACCCTGACGCAGGAGGCCCAGGAGACTCGCCAGTCGGGATTCTGCGCCGGACAAGGAGCGCAGGGAAGATTCGCCGGGTTCTGCCTCAGGAGCTCGAGACCGATCTGACGCATGATGCTTCCGGTAAAGGATGCACAGGCGGGGTTGAGCGTCACCTGATCCATGTAGTACTGCGTCGTTGGCCCGATCCAAGGCCCAGGAACGCAGTATACCACGGTGACGGTCGTCGCGCAGGGTCCCGACGGCGTGGAGAGCGTCATGGAAAATGTGGTCGTGTACGGACCGACCCAGCCTGTTGGCACTGAGCATGCGCGCCGATCGCGCCGAGACAGAAGAGAACCACTGCGACTGACAGGATAGCCAGCGTGCGTTGAACTGCCTTCATACAATACCTCGAATTAAGGTGGTTGGAGGATGTGAGATATCATACGGCAGGCAATGCCGTATGGAGTATGTGCGAGGTTCTATCGGACTCTATGTTATCTGGCGGTAGTATCTCTCTGCGAGCTCAATACTCTGCTGAACAGCGATAATTTCAACTCGGGCGTATGGAATCCACTGGTTCGAAGCGTCACCACATGCGTGCTCAACCCCAGGGATTTCGGACGCACCAATGCTCGCACCACGATTTTCTCGCCCGGAGGAAGGGGGTTATCCCCGATCATCGCGAACTCGACACGCACACTGTCGTCATCTATCGTTGGGGGCAGTGAGAATGTGATCGGAGTATCTCCGATATTCGTGACGGATAATTCCGACGGATGATCCTCACCGACCTTCAAAGCATCGACGAATGGGAAATGACCGGCTTCGGCAACAACGTCCTGCACCACGAATGCGCGCAGGCACGCGCTCGCGGTCGGACGTTTGGGATCATTGGAGGCTATCGCGACGAATTTCGTGACCTCTCCACGACGCGAACGGATATCCAGTGTAATGTCGACGGTGGCCGTATCTCCTGGTGGGAGAACTGTTCTGTCGATGGGGGCGGTGGTACAGCCGCAGCTCGGACGCACCTCGGAGATTCGGAGCGTGTCGGAGCCCGAGTTGACGATGTTGAGATCGTGGCGCAGAATCTCGGCGCCAACCCTGCCGAAATTCACGGTATCGCCGCCGAGAATTGCGATCCTCGGCTGGGCGGCAGCCACGCTCGCGATCGTACACATCAGGAGCGCGCCCGCCAGTGCACGCACGAACCGAATTCCTGGTTCCACTTGCATGGGAGTATGGGGATTATTCGAATGCCGCGTTCTCCGTTGGCAAGAGGGGGCAAACCCGCGGAGACAACGCACGGCCGGCGTTGAGGAGGAGATGATTCAGAGGTAGGACGTGCGTGCTTCGCGGGTGTAAGAGGGTGTCTTAAAAGTCATTACTGAAGTCGTGCGAGCATCAGCTTGATCGTAACAACGTGAACAAATGCCTCGCTTGTTTCCGGGAGAGCTTCGTAATCCTTGCTCAATCGGCGATGAAAACCCAGCCATGCAAAGGTGCGCTCGACAACCCATCGTCGGGGTAGAACCACGAACCCTTTGACATCATCGCCGCGCTTGACAATCTCCAGGCGTAGGCGATTCCGCCGGCGCAGCGATCGCACCCATTCGACCAGCGCGCCGGCATAGCCTCCATCGGCCCAGATCAACCGCAGCCGCGTGAACCGATGTTTCAATCGCCCCAACACCAACTTGGCACCATCACGATCCTGAATGCTGGCCGAATGAACGACGACGGCCAGCAGCAGACCGATCGTATCGACAAGAATGTGGCGCTTGCGTCCGCTGACCTTCTTGCCGGCATCGTAGCCGCGCGATGGGCCACCGCGCTCGGTGGTCTTGACGCTCTGCGAGTCGACAATCCCGGCTGATGGCTGGCGCTCACGACCTTCTTGCGTGCGCACGGCGGCCCGGAGATGATCGTTGATACGCTCCCAGAGGCCATTGATGCGCCAGAGTCGGAAGTAGCCGTAGACGGTCTTCCACGGCCGATACTCCCGAGGCAGATATCGCCACGTGCATCCGGTGCGTGCGATGTAGAAGATCGCATTGACGATCAGCCGCATGTCACTGGATCGAGGCCGTCCACCTACCTTGCGCGGAGGAATCAACGCCGCAAGGCGATTCCACTCTCGGTCGGATAGGTCGCTTGGGTAGAGTTGGTAGCTCATACCCAAAGCTACTGATGCCGACCGAGCCTTTTAAGACACCCTCTAACATCCCCCGCGGAACAAAAATCTTCTCTTGATGTCGATCCGGCCAGCGCCCGCTCGTTATGGGGCAGACGCCGCTCACCCGCGCCGATCAGTAGGGCAACGGACCATCGGACGGCGCCATAATCATCGCGTGGAGATTTCGCTCATGCGCTACATGCTGCTGATCTTTCAGAGGGAAGGCTTCCAGGAGAGACTGACGCCGGAAGAGCTCGCGGCGCTCGATCACGACCACGGCGCGCACACCATCAGGCTCGTCGGGGAGCGGGTGCTGGTCGCGACCTGCCTCCTCCATTCCTCCGGCACGGCCACCACGGTCCGCCTGCAGGGCGCGAGGATGCTGACCACCGACGGCCCGTTTGCCGATGCCGGGGGGCAGCTTGTCGGGTTCCATCTCGTCGACTGTGCCGACCTGGAGCAGGCGCTTCGGATCGCGGCCGAGCTGCCGGCCGCCAGGCATGGCGCCGTCGAGGTACGCCCCGGCCGCAACGGCGCCCGATCCCATCCGGACGGCCGCGGAAAAAATTTCGCCGGGTGACATCTTCCCTGTCGATCCGGCCGACTCCGTTCGTCGTGATATGCCGCCCCGCCCGGGGACGGCCGCATTCGATCTTTCCCAATCAACATCAATCGGAGACCGATCGTGAAGTACATGTTCCTGATCTATGACGACGAGAACATCTGGAGCGCCATGAGCGAGGAAGAGCGCAACGCCATGCATGGGGAGTATGGGGCGTTTACGCAGGAAGTGATGGAAAAGGGAATCTCGCGCGGAGGGGACGCGCTGCATCCGACCAACCAGGCGGTGACCGTCCGCGTGCGGGACGGCGAATCGCTCCGCACCGACGGCCCGTTCGCCGAGACCAAGGAGCAGCTCGGCGGATACTATATTCTCGACTGCAAGGATCTGGACGAGGCGCTCGAGCTCGCCGCCAAGATCCCCTCGGCCAAGATCGGATCGATCGAGATCCGCCCGGTTGTGGTCTGGGAGTGAAGCCCGCGGCTTTCCCGGATATCCTCAACGCACTCATCACGCGCCGCCGGACC
>JBEHWX010000055.1:0-39703 GCA_048498995.1 Bacteroidota bacterium | reverse complement strand
GCCGGCTATCCGGGGACTTGCTCTGGTGAGGCAGCTCCGAGATGGACGTGCCAGCGACGCGTGTTCGTGCATGCGCGCTGGCACGGGAGAGTGCGGATATGTAAGCGGAGGGCGAGGGACTCGAACCCCCACAGGCTTGCGCCCGGCGGTTTTCAAGACCGCTGCACTACCATTATGCGAGCCCTCCATGCGGCCCGTCGTTCACCTCCATGCGATCGGAGGGAGAGGCGCGACCGCTAATCTACTCACGCAGGCGATCCCGAGAAAACGAATTCTCCCGCGCGCGCTCATCGCCCGGATCTCGGAAGCCGCGCGCGAGCCGTCCGGCGCGCGCCACGGGAGGGAGCCCACACAGGGCAACGGACCGCGCGCCACCCATGCGCCACGCGCGATCGAGCCGCGTCACTCGGCCATCATCCGCTCGTCGATGATATCCTCGCCAGCCCTGCTCTGCGCCGAGGCGAGCCGCGCGAACAGTCCTCCGGCGGCGATCAGCTCGTCGTAGCCGCCGAGCTCGGCGATCACGCCGTTTCTCACCACCGCGATCCGATCCGCGTTCCGGATCGTGCTCAGCCGGTGGGCGATGATGATGGTGGTCCGCCCGCGCATCACCCGCTCCAGCGCCTCCTGCACCAGCCGCTCCGACTCCGAGTCGAGCGAGCTGGTGGCCTCGTCGAGCAGCAGGATCGTCGGGTCCTTGATGATCGCGCGCGCCAGGGCCACGCGCTGACGCTGGCCGCCGGAGAGCTGCACGCCACGCTCGCCGACCACCGTCGCGAATCCCTCCGGGAACGACTCGATGAAGTCGAGCGCGTTGGCCAGCCGCGCCGCGTCGCGGATCTCCTGATCGGTCGCGCCGGGGCGTCCGTAGCCGATGTTCTCGGCGATCGTTCCGCCGAAGAGCACGATGTCCTGCGGCACCAGCGCGATCAGCGAGCGATAAGCCGACAGGGGAATCTCCGAGGTGTCGATCCCGTCGATCGTCATCCGTCCGGAGGACGGCTCGTGAAAGCGCATGATCAGGCCGGCCAGCGTCGACTTGCCGGCGCCGGATGGGCCGACGATCGCCAGGCTCGAACCGGCCGGGATATCGAGCGACACATCGCTCAGCACGGCCACGTCCGAGCGCGACGGGTAGGCGAATCCGATCCCGGCCAGCCGCAGATGCCCCTCGACCTTCGGCGCCGGCACCGAGGGATCGAGCTCCTCGGATGTCTCGGCCATGATCTCCCTGATCCGCTCGCTGGCGCCGAGCGCGCGCTGCAGCCCGCTGTACAGGTCGGCGAAGCTCCCCATCGCGCCGCCGACGAAGAGCGCGTAGAGGACGAACGACGTCAGGTCGCCGATCGTCAGCGTCCCGTTCTGGACCATCCTGCCGCCGTACCAGATCACGCCGACGATGCCGCCGAAGAGGACGAAGACGATGAACGCGACGAACGCTCCGCGCGCCCGCGCCACCTTCAACGCTATCCCGACCAGCGTCGTCAGCTCGGAGCCGTAGCGCTCCCCCTCGCGCGCCTCCGCGGTGAACGCCTTGACCACCGTGATTCCCTGGAAGGTCTCCTCGACCACCGTGTTCAGCCGCGCGTACAGGTCCTGCACCTTCTTGCTCGAGCTCCGGATGGCGCGCCCGAAGATCACCGCCAGCAGCACCAGAATCGGTATCGCGATCAGGATCACCGAGGTGAGCTGCGGGGATGTGTAGGCCACCAGCGCGATGCCGCCGATCATGATCACCGACTGGCGGATCAGCTCCGAGAGGGTGTTGGTGAGGGTGACCTGGATAGTGCCGAGATCCGCGCTCAGACGGCTCGAGAGATCGCCCACGCGGTTGCGATGGAAGAAGCCCATCGGCAGCGTCAGGATCTTCTCGTAGAGATCGCGGCGCAGCCGCGCGACCGATCGCTCGGTCACGTCCATCAGGTAGTAGGTGCGGATATAGCTGAACACCGACTGCGCCACCAGCACGCCGATCAGGAGGAGCGTGAGCGTGTTGAGCGAGCCGAAGCGCCCGCCACCCGGCTTGCTGACGGCGTCGACGAGGCCGCCGGTGAGGCCGGGAAAGGCCAGACCGGAGAGGGAGGAGAGCAGAAGCGCGATGAGCGCGATGGCGAAGCGGCCGCGGTACGGTTTCAGGTAGCTGAACAGGAAGCGGAGTCCGTCCATGGATCCGCGCGGTTTCAGCAGCTCCCGCAGCCTGGCAAGGCGGGTCGAAAGGGGCATTGATAATCTCGACGATGACGTTGACGACGCAGGTGTTGACGCCGGGCGCCCCGCCGAATTGGAACCGGTGCCGCGGCGGACGCGCTCACTTGTGGAGCAGCACCCCCTTTTGCACGGTGGTCGTCCCGTCGATCGTCAGGGAGAAGAAGTAGGCGCCATCGGCCTCCCCGGCGCCGTTCCAGACCGTTTCGTAGACGCCGGGATTCATCCGGACGTCGTCGATCAGCCGGGTGATCTCCTGGCCGGCCGTGTTGTACACGACCAGGGAGATGTTCGACACTGCGTCGAGCGTGAAGCCGAAGGTCATCCGTCCCTCGCTCGGCACCGGCAGCAGATAGGCCGGCGGAAGCTCCGGGATCGAGATGTCGTTGCAGAGCGTGCTTGCCGGCGAGGCCACAGTCCGGGTGAGCGTGGCGCGCGTGGCGCGGAGATGCCGGCCGTCGGCCTGCGCGGTGAACTCCGCGATCACGCTGTCGCCCGGCTTGAACGACGGCGCGGCCGGATCCATCGCGAGGCTCCAGGTGGCGATGCCGCTCACCGGCTGCGCCGGGTTCAGGAAGAAGCTCGCGCCGGTGACCGCGTTGGTGAGCTTGAGCGCCACGTAGCGCGCGCTCCCGGTGGCTCCGGCGCCGAGATACTGCGACCATGCGTTGACATGGATCGAATCGCGCGTCAGGTAGATCTGCGGCACGCCGACGATCGGCCGCCGCCTGCTGAGCGTGTCGAGGGCGCGGGCCACGTTGATCACGCCGTAGCCGACGGCGGTATCCGGCGAGGCGGCGCGGGCCGCGCTCCGTTTCAACAGATCCTTCAGCTCGAACGGCGAGAGCTCCGGCGCGGCCGACAGAAGCACGCCGGCCGCGGATGTGACCAGCGGGGAGGCGAGCGACGTTCCCTGCGCGGAGGTGAGGCGGCTGCTGTCGCGCGCGTCGGCGCCGAAGACGGCCACGCCGAGCGCGGCCACGTCCGGCTTGAGCACGGCGTGATCGGAGAAGCCACGGCTGCTGAAATAGGTGACGGTGCCGTCGAGATTGGCGGCCGCGACCGCGATCGAGGAGTCCGCCTCGGCCGGCACCCCGATGTAGTTGTAGGAGAGCGCCTCGTTGCCGGCGGCGACCACGCAGGCCATGCCGAGCCGCACCGCGTGGTTCAGCCCGCGCGAGGCGAACGCGGTGTGCCCGGTGAGCTCGTCGTAGGTGAAGCCGGTTTCCGGGAAATCGAACGTCGTGTAGCCGAGCGAGGTGTTGGTCACGTCGACACCGAGCGATTCCAGCCATTCCAGGCCGGCGACGAAGTTGTCCTCCTCCAGGTGCACCTCGCGGAACACATCCTCGGTGCGCGCCAGGGCGAGCGTCACCTTCGAGGCGCCGCCGATCAACTTGTCCGGCAGGTAGCCGGCGATCACGCTGGTGACGAGGGTACCGTGGCCTCCGGCCGGATCGATCGGATTGGAGGGCTCGCCGGGCTGATCGGAGCCGGTGTAGTCGTCGTTGAAGACGAAGTCGTGCTCGGCAACGATGCTGGCATCGCGCAGCGCGGCGACCTTGCGCCAGTCGAAGCCGGAGTCGAGCACGCCGACGAAGACTCCCTCGCCGGCGAATCCCCGGCGGTTGGCGAGGTCGATGCCGATGGCGTGGTTCTGCGTCTGTGCCTGGCCGTAGTGCCCTTCCAGGCAGCCGGAGCCGGTCACCATGGCCGCGGAGGCGGCTCCGAGGGAGCCCGGCGCGGCGACCTTGCCGTGCGGGGGGAGGGGGAAGTCCGGCCGGCGCGTCCGCATGACGGCGACGGTCTGGACGTAGGGAAGGCTCTGAATGGTAAGGGCGGTAGCCGAGTCGGTCAGGACCGTGACGGAGTTGAGCCAGCGGGAGCTCTGGGCGATCCGGGCGCCGGTGGCGCTGACGCCGTCGAGGTAGGAGGTCGGGATCGGCAGATCATCGGTCGAGACGAGGCTGTCGGCCGGAAGCACTTTGGCGCGGCGGGCGAGCGCTCGCGGCGTCAGGTGCGCGGTGGCCTGTGCGTAGAGGGGATCGGCCGGGGTGAGCACGCGCGCGGGGGTTCCCTTGTCGCGAAACTGGATCCGGAAGTAGCGCTGCTCGCCGGATTGCGCCGAAGCGACGGCCGGAGCGACGGCCGGAGCGGCAAGCGCGAGGAGCGACAGCGCCGGCAGGAGCGCGCGGAGCGAAGACCTGTTTTTCACGGAAATGGGGAAGCGTGAACGGGAGCGGGCGATGCTGGCCGGAGCGGGCCGGCCGCCATGGGACGGTAAGTTGTACACGGTGTAACAAACTAACCTTAAGGCATGGCCGAAGAGAGGCGGAGCCGTATATTTGAATTCCGCGAAATTTGAACTCTTCTTCGGCCTCAACATACGAAATATGAGCGCGAGCAAATCAAAAGCGAAAGGCAGGCGGGAGGCCCCGAACGGGTCCAACGGGACCAACGGCGGCACGCCGAAGCCGGCCTCGGTAGCCAACGGCGCGTCCGCCGAGAATGCCCCGGAGGTCACGGTCGAAACCCGCACGGATCGCCCTGACAACGCCACGCTGGTCGAGTGGTATCGGCTGATGCACCTCGGCCGCATCCTCGACGAGAAGGCTGCCAACTACCTGAAGCAGGCCAAGGGGTGGAGCTACCATGCTCCGTGTGCCGGCCACGAGGGAATCCAGCTCGCTCTCGGGCTTTCCTTCCGGCAGAAGAAGGACTTCCTGTTTCCCTACTATCGCGACCTGATGACGGTGCTCGCCGCCGGCATCACGCCGTACGAGATCGTGCTGAATGGCCTGTCGAAGGATGGTGACGTGGCCGGCGGTGGCCGCCACATGTCGAACCACTTCGCCAAGCCGGAGATCGGCATCCAGAACGTTTCCAGCTGCACCGGCAACCATGCGCAGCATGCCGTCGGTACCGCCAAGGCGATCAAGTACTACAAGTCGGACGGCATCTCGTTCTATTCCGGTGGCGAGTCCGCCTCGGCCGAGGGCTACTTCTACGAGGCGGTCAACGGCGCCACGCAGTCGCGCGTGCCGGTGATCTTCGTGATCCAGAACAACGGCTACGGCATCTCGGTGCCGATCAGCGAGGCGTTCATCAACCCGATCGTCTCGGACAATTTCTCCGGCTTCCCGAACCTGAAGATCGTCCACGTCGACGGAACCGATCCGCTCGATTCCTGGCGCGGCATGCAGGAGGCGATCGCCTACGTCGCCACCGGCGAGGGGCCGGCGATGATCCACGCCCAGTGCGTCCGCATCGGCTCGCACTCCAACTCCGATCGTCACGAGCTCTATCGCTCGACCGAGGAGCTGACGACCGCCCGCGAGCAGGACCCGGTGAAGAAGTTCCGCGCGATGCTCATCGCCGAGGGAATCCTCACCGAGGAGAAGGCGGTCGAGATCGAGGCCACCAACAAGAAGGAGATGCTCGACGCGGCCGATCGCGCCGAGGCGACCCCCGATCCCGATCCGAAGTCGTGGTCGGAGTTCATCATCCCGGATGCGTATGCCGCGCGGGAGAACCGCTCCTCCGAGGGAACCGAGATGACCCTTCTGCAGGCGCTCAACACCACGATGAAGGAGGAGTTCCGTCACAATCCGGACACCTTCATCTGGGGACAGGACGTGGCCACCAAGGAGAAGGGGGGCATCTTCAATGTCACCAAGGGGATGCAGCAGGAGTTCGGCTACGACCGCGTTCACAACGCGCCGATCGCCGAGGACTACATCGTCGGCACGGCCAACGGCTTCAGCCGCTTCGATGACAAGATCCGCGTGCTGGTCGAGGGCGCCGAGTTCGCCGACTACTTCTGGCCGGCGATGGAGCAGACGGTGGAGATGACGCACGAGTACTGGCGCACCCGCGGACAGTTCTCGCCGAACGTGACCATCCGCCTCGCCTCGGGAGGTTACATCACCGGCGGACTCTACCACTCGCAGACCATCGAGGCCACGCTCCAGACGCTTCCGGGACTCCGGATCGCCTACCCGGCGTTCGCCGACGACGCGGCCGGCCTGCTCCGCACCTGCCTCCGCTCGCGCGGCATGTCGGTGTTCCTGGAGCCGAAGTATCTCTATAATCACGGCTGGGCCAAGGCGGTGGTGCCGGAAGGCTTCGAGGTGCCGTTCGGCAAGGCGCGCGTGCGCCGCGAGGGGAGCGATCTGGCGATCATCAGCTACGGCAACGCCGTCCACCTGGCGATCCAGGCGGCCGAGCGTCTGGCCGGCGAGGGGATTCAGGCCGAGGTGGTCGATCTCCGGAGCGTGAAGCCGCTGGACGAGGAGGCGATCGTGGCCGCGGCCAAGAAGACCGGTCGCGTGCTGGTGGCCCATGAGGATCACCTGACCGGCGGCGTCGGCGGCGAGGTGGTCTCGATCATCATGCAGAATGCATTTCAGTATCTCGATGCCCCGGTGCTCCGCGTCGGCAGCAGGAATTCGCCGGTCGGCTTCTCGCCGGTCCTCGAAAAGGCGATTCTGCTCAACGCCGAGGATGTGTACACCAAAGCGAAAGAATTGATCTCATACTAGGATGCGCTCTCCGCGGGGAGGGGGCCGGCTCCGGCTCCCTTCCCGCGGAAGACCCGCGAAACAGAAAGAAACAACCCTTTCTGAAGCTTCCTCTCCTCTCGACTCGTCTGTTCCTTCGATCCCACTCCCTTGACGAACGGTTTTGGTACGGTGCTTGATCTGTAATGAAACAGACGCCGATACCGGCGACCAAACCGAGTAATTATCAGTTCAAGGATCAAATCGAACAGGTGACAGCAATGCAGCCGAGACGCAATTTCAACGTGAACACCCAGCCCCGCCTCGCCATGGACGCCCACGCCACGACCTGCCCGAAGTGCGGTCAGCGCACGCTTTCGGCCGAGAGCAAGAAAGAGGGCTCGCGGTGCAGCAACGTCTTCTGCGGCTATCGGACCGGCGGCAACCGGCGTCGTTTCTCCTACGGAATGCGCTGAAAAGCCCACGGATTCTCCCGGACGCCGGAGCAGACCGACGGAGCGATCGCCCGATCGCCGTCATCTTCAACCCACTCCCGCGCCCAGGTGCCCGACGTGATTCCATCGATGGTTCGACCGTTGCTTCGACTGCTGCCGCTTCTGGCGGTGGTGGCGACGGGGAGAATGATGGCCGGGCAGACACAGCCGATTCCGGTCCGGTCCGATTCCTCGGACGTCGTGGCCGATGGTGGTGAGACGGTCGATATCGTCTACCACGGATTTCTCGATACGACGAGGCTCGAGTCCAGCAGTGGAGCGCTCGTTTGGAGGATGAGGGTACGTGATGGGGGGAGTAGGACACCAGATCTTGATTCCCTTCCGACAGTTCTAGATTCTCTCTGTCTCCATGTCGTTCTCAACGACGACACGGCGACCGTGCTCACGCGCTCGATCGCATGGGCCGGGCTGTATACCGATACCGTCGCTCCGCGGCTCATCGCGGCCGGCGCCATCGGCGACAGCACGATCACCTTTGCGCATCTGGCGGGGCAGGCCACAAGCGTTCCCGATGATTCGGCGCGTACCTTCGCGCTCTATCTGAAGTTCGCTCGGCGTCCCGTGCTCGGTGACCGGATCGGTTTCGTGGTGGGGAAGGGAGATGCCAGCGC
Source organism: Bacteroidota bacterium (assembly GCA_048498995.1). Taxonomy (GTDB): domain Bacteria; phylum Bacteroidota; class Ignavibacteria; order OLB7; family OLB7; genus JBEHWX01. Next base: position 31,873 of record JBEHWX010000055.1, on the reverse strand, counting down.
GCGCGGCGTTGACGGACACGAGGATTCGACGAGCCTCTTCGGACCGTTCGCGAGCGCGGCCAGCGATACGACCGGTGGCCGGAATCGGATAACGTCCATTCCGGTCAGCGTCGACCTTCGCACGTATCCGACCGTCGCCCAGCCGGCGACCCCATTCTCCGCCGTTGCGGCGCTCCTCGACACATTCGGCCTCGTTATTCCCGATCCGCCGGAGGCGATGACCGCCGGCATCAATTCCATGTTCGGCACGCTCACCGGCACGACCGCGCGCGCCGACTCCGAGGGGCTGTTCGCGTTCGACTCCCTCGCCTACAGCTTCCGAAACGACTCGGCGACGATCACGTTGTCGTATCCCGGCGCCACGTCCGCCTCCTGGACGATGCCGGTGACCGGCGGCGCCCCGAGCATTCCGACCGTGACCCACGCGGGCCCATGGAGCACCGCGCCGCTTGCCGTCGACGGCACCGGCGTCTCGGTGCGCTTCGCGCACGTGCTGGCTCCGGGGAGCTTCCTCACCGAGCTGATCGATCGGCCGCCGGCCCCCGGCGCTCCGCCGATCAACGTCACCTACACGCTTCCGCGCTACATTCGTATAACTCCTGACACGGCGCTCGAGATCTCGGGAGGCTTCGATCTGTCGTTTCCGCTCGCCGGTCTGAGCGGCTTCGGCGCGGGGGCTTCCCTTTATCTGCTGGAGCGCGATGATAGCCTCTCGGCGTGGCGCTCACCGGCGCCCGGCGTCGCCCCGGCCGGACCCGACGCCGTCTCCGCGCATGCCGACGGCTTCGGCGAGCTCGGGCTCGGAGGAACCTCGGACATCGCCGTGCCGGTGGACGGGCTCACGCTCATGGCCGAGTCGCGCGCGGGTGGGGGAGTCGAGCTCCTCTGGCGCCTGGTCTCGTCGGTCCGGTCGCTCGGATTCGAGGTGGCGCGCGCCGCGGAGATCGACGGTCCGTACGTGGAGGCCGCCAGCTACGAGCGCGATCCGGCGCTGCTCGGCGCCGGCAACGATCCGCTGGAGCGCTCCTTCACCTGGGTCGACCGCGACGCGGCGCTCGTTCCCGGACGTCAGTATTTCTACACCCTCACCGAGGTGAAGCAGGACGGTTCGCGTCGCACGGTTGGCCCCGCGCGCGCGACCGCCGGCGAGGCACCGGCGATCCCGACGTCGATGGCGCCGCGGATTCTTCCCAACCCCTTCGGCGAACATCTTCGCCTGACCGCCCTTCCCACGGACGTGGAGGTGACGGTGAGGCTCGTCGATCCGCTCGGCGCCGAGGCGCTCACCATCTCCGGCGCTCGGTCGGGGAGCCTCGACATCGACACGCGCGCGCTTCCTCCCGGAGCGTACTTCTACACGATTCAGCTCGGCGCGGAGCGGGTTCACGGCTCCCTCGTGAAGCTCCGGTAACATCCAGGTCGGACCGCTCCGGCACTTCGCCGCTTCCTGTTTCGTCGATACGTGCATTGCGCGCTCCACCGTAGCCAGCCCCCCCTCAGAGAAGCACACTTCGTGAAGAACACATGTTGTGACGAGTGTTCGGCAACGAGCCCCGGAGTAGCGGACGCGCGGAGCGTGCCGTCGAATGCGGGCTCCGGACATGACCTTCGATGATGACCGGCGGCGGGCCGAGGATGCTCCGATGGAATTTTCGGTTCGGATGCAACCACGCGGCGGTGCCGCCGTTATGAGCCACAAGCGCCGGAATAGCCGATTTCCGGACCGCAACCTTCAAACGTCGATGACCGTAGCGGGCTCCCCATGAAACGACATCTCCTTCGATCACTGCTGGCAACTCTCGCCCTCGCGAGCCTTTCGGCGCGCATGCTGCCGGCGCAGATGCCCGGTCGCTCGGCCGACGTGCTGACGATCGACGACGCGGTGCGCATCGCGTCCGAGCGCAACCTCTCGCTCGTGCAGGCGCAGTCCGGCATCGAATCGGCCGGCGCGCAGGTTACCGGCGCGTTCGGCACCTTCCTTCCGCAGATCAGCGTCACCAGCGGCTACAACCATCAGCTCAGCGACGGCACGCGCTTCGTCGATGGCATCGCCATTCCCGGCAGCGGCAACCCCGCCAACAGCTACAACGTCGGCGCATCCGCCGACCTGCTCCTGTTCGACGGGTTCAGCCGCACGGCCAACTACAACGCGGCGCAGGCCCGTTACAGCGCGGCGCTCCAGACGATGAACCGGACCCGGCAGGACGTGGGGTTCCAGGCACGCTCGGCGTTCCTGAATGCCCTGCGCGCCGAACAGATCATCGAGGTGCGGCGGAGCGAGCTGGACGTGGCGCGCGAGCGGCTGGCGAACATCCAGGCGATGGTCGAGGCCGGCAGCGCGCAGATCGGCTCGGTCTACACGCAGGAGGCGGAGGTGGCCAACAACGAGCTGCAACTGGTGCAGGCGGAGACGGACGTACTGGTGGCGCGCAACGATCTGAAGCTGGCCATGAACGTCGACCCGGCCACCGAGTTCCAGCTCTCGGCCGAGGGGCTCGCCAAGAGCGTCGACTCGGCGGAGGTGGCGACCAACCGCGCCTCGCTCGGCACGCTGGACGCGCTGCTCGAGCGGCAGCGGGCGCATCGCGTGGATATCCAGGCCGCGCGGCTCCGCGCCGAAGCGGCCGCCGACGCGGTCGGCTCGGCAAGGTCCGGCTATTATCCGCAGATCTCCTCCGGGCTTCGCTGGGACTGGCAGAAGTCGGGCACGGCGACCAGCTCCCTGCCGCAGGTGAACCTGAGCTTCCGCTTCACGCCGTTCGACGGCTTCCGCACCAACGAGCAGGTGGCGCTGGCCGAGGCGCAGCGGGTACAGAACGAGATCGACAGCCGTCAGCTCGAGCTTCGCGCCCGCACGGCGCTGCAGCAGGCGCTGGCGCGGCTCGACGGCGCGGAGCGGCAGATCGCCGCGGCGCAGAAGTCGGTGGTGGCCGCGCGCCAGAGCCGCTTCGCCGCCGATGAGCGCTACCGCCTCGGCGCCGGCAACTACACCGATTACCTGGTGGCCAACAACCAGTATCTCACCGCGCAGATCAATCAGGTCAACGCCGTGTTCAACTACCGGCTGGCCCTGTTCGAGGTGCTCTATCAGCTCGGCGAGTGATCGCCCGAGCCCGCCGATTCCAGATCCGACCGGCCGATCCGCGGCCCCGATGAACGACCCACGCGCCACGCACGCGCGGCGCCCCTCAGTGACATTCTTCAACAACGTCAAGTCCCATGGCTGAAGTGCAGACTCAGAACCCGCCGGTGCAGACCAAGAGACGTCCGCGACGCAATAGCCGCACCGGACTCTACATCATCATCGGTGTCGTGGTGCTTGCCGCGATCACCACCATGATGGTGCTCAACGGCAAGAAGGAGACCGGCGTCAGCGTCGAGGTGCAGACGGTGAGCTACAGGCCGATCACCCAGACGGTGACCGCCACCGGCGTGGTCGATCCCGAAACGCAGGTGAAGATCTCCTCGGAGGTCAGCGGCGAGATCATCTTCCTCGGCGTCAAGGAGGGGGATCGCGTGCAGAAGGGGCAGGTGCTCGTGCGGATCAACCCGTCGCAGATGATGGCGCAGCTCGACGAGGCGCGCGCCTCGATCGCCTCGGCGCAGGCGCGGATGGCGCAGGCCAAGGCGAACCTGCTCCGCGCTCAGCAGGAGCTGGCCCGCATCGAGCAGCTCCATGAGAAGAAGCTCTCGACGCAGCAGGAGCTGGAGACCGCGCAGACGCAGGTGCGCGTCAACAGCTCGGAGGTCGATGCCGCGCGCTACCTCGTCGAACAGAACCAGGCGAGCTTCCGGAACGTGCAGCAGTCGGTCTCCAAGACCACCATCGTCTCGCCGATCAGCGGCATCGTCACCAAGCTGAACTCGAAGCTGGGGGAGAAGGTGGTCGGCGCCATTCAGATGACCGGCACAGAGATCATGACGATCGCCGACATCTCGGTGATCGAGGCGGTGGTCGATGTGCCCGAGACCGACGTGGTGCAGGTGCACATGGGAGATACCGCCGAGGTCGAGGTGGACGCGATGCCGGGAGAGCGGTTCCTGGCCGAGGTGAGCCAGATCGCCAACTCGCCGAAGCAGTCCGGCGTGAACACGCAGGAGCAGATGACCAACTTCGAGGTCCATCTCCGCTTCATCAATCCGGACGCGCGCTTCCGTCCCGGCATGACCGCTACCTCGACCATCCGCACCGCGCGCAACCTTCGCGCGCTCGCGGTGCCGATCCAGGCGGTGACCACCCGGAGCAAGCGCGACACCGTCAAGGAGGAGGAGGATCCGGCCGTGCGCAACGTCAAGGAGCGGGAGCAGAAGGATGATCGTCCGAAGCCGATCGTCTTCGTCAAGACCGGAGACTCCGTGGCCGCCCGTCCGGTGACCACCGGCATCCGGGACGATCAGTTCATCGAGATCCTCTCGGGACTGAAGCAGGGGGATACGATCATCAGCGGCAACTACAAGGCGGTCTCCCGCGATCTCGAGGAAGGCTCCAAGATCTCGGTCGCCAATGCCAAGGCCAAGAAGAACGACACGAAGGGGAAGAAATGATCGACACGACCGACACGGTGGGGAGCACGATCGACCTGACGCCGTCCTCCTCGGTCGACCGGCGGAACGAGACGCCGGTTATCGACATCCACGACATCTCCCGCGTCTACGAGATGGGCTCCGAGACGATCTTCGCGCTCCGCAGCGTCTCGATCTCGATCTACCGGAACGAGTACGTCGCGATCATGGGTCCCTCCGGATCCGGCAAGTCGACGCTGATGAACATCCTCGGATGTCTCGACACGCCGTCGAGCGGCCAGTACTTCTTCAACGGCGAGCTGGTCAGCGCCATGGACGACAACGAGCTGGCCCGGATCAGGAACGCCGAGATCGGCTTCGTCTTCCAGACGTTCAACCTGCTGCCCCGCAGCGACGCGCTTCACAACGTGGAGCTGCCGCTGATCTACGCCGGGCTCAGCACCGCCGATCGGCGCGACCGCGCCGAGCTCGCGCTCACACGGGTCGGGCTGGAGAACCGCATGACGCACCGTCCGAACGAGCTTTCCGGCGGCCAGCGCCAGCGCGTGGCGATCGCCCGCGCCCTGGTGACCAATCCCTCGATCATCCTCGCCGACGAGCCGACCGGCAACCTCGATACGCGCACCGGCAACGAGATTATGGGGCTGTTCGAGGAGCTCTGGCGGCAGGGGAACACGATCATTCTGGTGACGCACGAGGAGGATATCGCCCGCCACGCCGCCAGAATCATCCGCGTGCGCGACGGCCTGATCGCCAGCGACGGGCCGAACCCGGACCGGATATCTCCCGAGACGATGCCGGCCGTCTGAGGCCGGCCCACGCCCCCAAGTCCGATGATACGACTGTAGAAGCGCGGCACGACACTCTCTTCTCGACCCATGACGCAACTGATCGAAAGCTTCAAGATGGCGATCGCGGCGCTGACCGCGAACAAGCTGCGCGCGGTGCTGACGACCCTCGGCGTCGTGATCGGCATCACGACCGTGCTGCTGATGGGATGGGCGCTCTCCGGCCTCGACAACGCCGTCGAGCAGACGCTCTCGATCTTCGGCGACGACGTGCTCTATGTCGACAAGTACGACTGGACTGGGCAGACCGACTGGCTCGAAAGCCGGAACAGGAGGGACATCACCTTCGCGACCTACGTCCGCGTGAAGGACCGCATCAAGACCGCGGAGTCCGTGGTGCCGACCGTGCAGAGCGGACGCGCCTCGATCCGCTACGGCGACCAGGAGCTCGTCTCGGGTCCCTCCGTCGTCGGCACCACCGCGGACTACGTGAACATTCTCGGCGGCAAGCTCTCTGACGGGCGGTTCTTCAACGAGCAGGAGGATGAGGCCGGCGGCCTCCAGGTGGTGATCGCCTACAACGTGAGGCAGAATCTGTTCGGCGAGGCCGACCCGATCGGCCGCACGATCAAGATCAACGGCATCCCGTTCACGGTGATCGGATCGCTCCCGAAGCGTGGCGCGCTCGGCGCCGACTTCGTCGATAACGAGGTGATCATCCCGATCAAGCGCTTCTACGGCCTGTTCGGCACCCGCGCCTCCTCGGTGACCATCACCGTGAAGGCCGGCGGCGTCGACAAGATGGAGGATGTGCGCTACGAGACGATCGGCGTGATGCGCGAGGTCCGTTCGCTCCCGCCCGGAACGAAGGATGACTTCGCGGTCAACACGCAGGAGCAGTTCCGCCGTCAGACCGATCAGCTCCGGGTGGTGGTCTGGGCGGTCGGCCTCGCGATGACCGGGCTCTCCTTCCTCGTCGGCTCGATCGGCATCATGAACATCATGTTCGTCTCGGTGACGGAGCGGACCAAGGAGATCGGCATCCGGAAGGCGGTTGGCGCCACGCGCCGGAGCATCCTGATCCAGTTCCTCGTCGAGTCGGTGATTCTCTGCGGCATCGGCGCGGTGATCGCCTTCGCCATCACATCGACCATCGCCGCGTGGCTGCCGGGGATGCTCGACACCACGCTGCTGACGACGACGGTTCCGGCCTCGCAGGTGGCGTTCGCGGTCTTCGTGTCGGTGGCCGTCGGCGTGCTGGCCGGCATCATCCCGGCCTTCCGCGCATCCAGGCTCGATCCGGTCGAGGCACTCCGCGCAGACTAATTCAGAGTTCGAAGGGGAAGCATCATGCATGTGGGTGAATCGGTAAAGATGGCCATCAGTTCGATCCGCGCCAACAAGCTGCGCGCCGGGCTGACGCTCCTGTCGATCTCGATCGGCGTCTTCGCCATCGTCGGCGTGGCCGCCGCCGTCGGCGCGCTCAACGCCAAGGTGGACGATCAGCTCTCCTCGCTCGGGCGGAACTCCTTCCTCGTGCAGAAGACCCCGGCGATCAACTTCGGCGGCAACTGGCGCAAGTACGCCAACCGCCGCGACATTACGCTCCGCCAGGGACTCGAGTTCAAGCGCCGCATGACGTCCGCGGATCTCGTCGGGCTGAGCGATTTCGTCGGCGGGGCGCTGATCAAGTACGACGACCGGCAGACCGATCCGAACATCTACGTGATCGGCACCGACGAGACCTTCCTCTCCATGAGCGACTACACGCTGAAGGAGGGGCGCGCGCTCGACGCCCGCGACGTACAGCTCCGGAGCGACGTGGCCGTGCTCGGCGCGGATATCGTGACGAGGCTGTTCCCGAACGTCGAACCGCTCGGCAAGGTCGTCCGGATCAACGGCCATCCCTATATCGTGATCGGCGTGCTCGACGCCAAGGGGGCGATCTTCGGCCAGAGCCAGGACAATCGCATCCTGATCCCGATCACGAGCTCGGCCAAGTATTTCTTCGACGAGTGGGGCACGTCGATCCGGATCAACGTCCGCTCGACCTCGATGGGGACGCTTGAGGAGACGATGGGGCAGGCGATCAGCGTGCTGCGCGCGATCCGGAAGGTGCCGATCGGCGTCGAGAACGACTTCGAGATCGAGAGCAACGAATCGCTCTCGGACACCTTCGGCGGGCTGACGCAGTACATCAGTTGGTTCGGCATCATCTGCGGTGCCATCGCGCTGCTGGCCGCTGGAGTCGGCATCATGAACATCATGCTCGTCTCGGTCAAGGAGCGGACGCGGGAGATCGGCATCCGGAAGGCGGTTGGCGCCACCAGCGGCAACATCCTCTCGCAGTTCATTCTGGAGGCGGTCACCCTCTGCCAGCTCGGCGCGCTGATCGGCGTGACGCTCGGCCTCTGCGCGGGGCTCGCGCTCGGCGGCGCGCTCGATCTCAGGGTGCCGGTGCCGTGGGTTTGGGTCGGTGTATCGATTGGTACCTGCCTGTTCGTCGGCTTGGTCTTCGGCAGCTATCCGGCCTGGAAGGCGTCTCGTCTGGATCCGATTGACGCGCTTCGCTACGAGTGATCGGCGCCGGCACGGGAGGCTAGCCGAGGTCGGCCACGCGGGCCGATCGCCAGCGGTGATGCGGGCTCCGGGGGAGATGCTCCCGACATCGAGGGGGCGCGGAGGGGGGAGAAGGGGATCCGGATGAGATATCGCAATGTATACCAGCGGCGCGCCGTGGATCGATTCCGGCGCGCCGTTTCGTTATCAGCTAACTTTCTCCGCCGCGGCCCCGTTTTACGAGTAGTTTTTCTGGTCGATTGCCGAATTTTGGTAAATTGACGCGATAGACCCCTCGCACGCGTTGCGACGGCGCCGATATCGGAGATGCGCCACTGAGTGCTCCGGGAATCCGACCGGCCTTCCGACCTCATATCTCGAGGCGATGGGCGCCGCGACCGCAGCAGGAATGGGAGAGACACCGACGTCTGATGCGCGCAGCATACTCCCAGATACATGGAATGTCAAACCGAGGAGGATCATTAATGAAGCGATCAATGCAGCTTGGAATGCTCGCCCTCTCCGTGGTGAGCATGGCAACGCTTGCAAGCTGTTCCAGCAAGATCACCGAGGAACAGTTGGCGCAGCTACGCGATCTCCGTCAGCGGGAGCAGACGCTCAACCAGCAGATCCGTACGCGCGAGAGTGACAGAAGCCGTCTCCAGGGCGAGGTGAGCGCGCGTCGTGCCGAGCTCGATCGGTGCAATACCAACAAGCAGTTCGTTCAAGGGAAGCTCCAGCAGTGGCCGAACGTCTGGCCGGATTGGGCGGACACGGTCCCGACCACGGTTCCCTCGGCCCCTCGCGGCGGTCGGGGCAAGTAACACAGTAGGGTAGAACAAACACTGGAGATAGAACGAGATGAAGAGACTTCTTCTGACCATGGCCGCCGCCCTGATCGCCACGCCGGCCCTCGCGCAGCCGCCGATCGTCGATCCGAACAAGCCGGACGCCGAGCTGACCAAGGAGGAGGCGCAGATCCGCATCACCGATTTCACCAATCGCGTCAACGGACTGCAGAGCCGCCTGGACGCGATCAATAACGAGATCAACACCCTCAACGGCCAGCTGACGCAGGCCGGAACGGATCTGGCCAACTGCAATCGCGACCTGTACGCGCTGGTCGGCGCCACCGATGCCGACGTTGCCAACTTCCGCGAGCGCCTCGGACGCATCGAGAGCCGCACCCGCGAGATGGGGCGCCTCGGCGACGATCAGCTCTCGAAGATGAACAAGGAGATCGACTCGCTCGAGGGCTCGCTCAACGCGCTGCGCCGCGAGAAGATCTCCCTGCTTCCGGAGTTCTACAATCGCATCATCGACCTGGCCCGCGAGATCCGTGGCCTGCGCCGCACCGTGACCAGCAATACCTACACGGTCGGCACCTGGGCCAAGGACCGCGACTGCCTCTGGAACATCTCGGCCAAGGACCAGATCTACGGCGATCCGTTCATGTGGCCCAAGATTTGGCAGGCTAATGCCGAGCAGATTCGCAATCCGGACGTCATCTTCCCCGGCCAGGTTCTGACGATCCCGCCGGCCGGACCGAAGAATGACGCCGAGCTTCGCGCCGAGCGTCTCTACTACCGCAAGAAGAGGATGGCCTCGACCCGCCGCGCTCCTGCCGAGCGCACCCAGCAGGTCGAGCAGCAGGAGGCGGGCAGCGGCAGCCGTTGATCCCGGAGCGCCCCGCGCATCACGTGCGCTGGGAGGCCCCTGATCGACGTTACGACGATCATCATGGCGAAAAGCTCTTCGGACGCGTCCGCTCCGAAGAGCTTTTCGCGTTTTTTCGGGCCAAACGGCAGGAAAGCGCCTGATTTTCAATATCTTCCGGCATATGGAGATAGTCGAACGTAAAGTCAAACTCGGAGGAATCGACCAACTGGCGTTCCTCGGCTTCAATGACACGAATCTCGCGGTCCTCGAAAGCCGCTTCGATACCACGATCACCGTGCGCGGCGATACCGTCACGCTCCGCGGCGAGCCGGCCGAGGTCGCCTCGATCGAGAAGATCATCAACGAGATGATCTACATGGTGCAGCGCAATGGCTCCCTGGTTCCGAAGGATGTGGAGATGATCGTCGACCTCGTTTCCGGAGGGCGCCCCGAACCGGCGCAGCTCCAGGGACAGAACCTCGACGAGGTGATCCTCTTCGCCAAGGACAATGTCGTCAAGGCGCGCAACGAGAAGCAGAAGGAATATTACCGTACCGTCCGCGACAACGACATCGTCTTCGCGATCGGCCCGGCCGGCACCGGCAAGACCTACCTGGCCGTGGCGATGGCGGTGGCCGCCTTCCGGAACCGGGAGGTGACCAAGCTCGTGCTGGCGCGCCCGGCGGTGGAGGCGGGGGAGAGCCTCGGATTCCTCCCGGGTGGCCTGGAGGAGAAGATCGATCCCTATCTGCGCCCCCTCTACGACGCGCTGGACGACATGATGCCATCGGAGAAGCTCCGCGGCATGATGGAGAAGCGGGGGATCGAGGTGGTGCCGCTGGCCTACATGCGCGGACGTACGCTCAACAACGCGTTCGTGATTCTCGACGAGGCGCAGAACGCCACGACGATGCAGATGAAGATGTTCCTCACCCGCCTCGGCGCCAACAGCCGGGCGATCATCACCGGTGACCTGACCCAGATCGACCTGCCGCGCAACGTGGAGAGCGGGCTGGTGCAGGCCGAGCAGATCCTCCAGGGGATCGACGGCATCGGCTTCATCTACTTCGACAAGGCCGACGTGGTGCGCCATCGGCTGGTCAAGGAGATCATCAGCGCCTACGAGAAGCACGGCGTCACCGGCGGACTCTGACCTCCGGCCCATAGGTACCGATGGAGAATATCTCGTTCGTCCTCTTCCGGCTCGGGTTCCTCGAGGTCACGATCGTCGACATGATCGACATCGTGATCGTGACGTTCGTTCTCTACCGACTCTACTCGGTGATGCGCGGCACGATCGCCGCGCAGATCTTCATCGGCCTGATCCTGATCATCGCCGTCAGCTTCATCAGCCGCACGCTGGACATGAAGCTGCTGAGCTGGATCCTCCGCACCGTCGGCGACGTGTGGGTGATCGCGCTGATCATCATCTTCCAGCCCGAGCTCCGACGTATCCTGCTGCTGGTCGGCCGACGAGGGCTGATCGGCTCGCTGGAGCGCTACGACGTCAACCGCGCGATCGATGAGCTGGTCTCGGCGGCCGAGGAAGTCTCCCTCCGCCGCTTCGGCCTGCTCATCGTCGTCACGCTTCGCACCGACATCTCCTTCTCGGTCGATACCGGCGTTCCGATCGACGCCAAGCTGACCAAGGAGATGCTCGTCTCGATCTTCAACCCGAAGGCGCCGCTGCACGATGGGGCGGTGGTGGTGACCGGCGAGGAGATCCGATGGGCCCGCGTGATCCTTCCGCACAGCTCGACCACGCATTACGGCGGCATCCTCCTCGGCACCCGGCATCGCGCCGGGCTCGGCATCAGCGAGATGGCCGATGTCTTCGTGATCATCGTCAGCGAGGAGAACAGCAACATCAGCTACGCCCGCGAGGGGAAGCTCTACTACAACCAGTCGGTCGATACGCTCCGCCTGGCGCTGATCGAGGCGCTCGGCGTGGCCGACATCCGCCGCAAGGAGCGGCACACGTTCCGCTCGCTCCTGCGAGGTCCCTCGCGCGGCGGAACCCGCCAGACGCGCCAGCAGGGGACATCCATGGGCGATCCGACAAAACGAGGATAAGGGAGAGAGGACCGAAGAGTCATGCAACCGTATGTTCAGACACAGCAGGCGCGCTACGCGCTGGCCGAATCCCTCCGCCAGCGTGGCATCCGTGACGAGCGCGTCCTGCACGCCATCGCCATGGTGCCCCGGGAGGAGTTCGTCTCGCCGAGCTTCCGCAACCGGGCCTATGATGACGATGCCCTGCCGATCGCCTGCGGCCAGACGATCTCGCAGCCGTTCACGGTGGCGATGATGACCGAGCTTCTGGAGTTCGAGCCGGGGATGAGCGTCCTCGAGATCGGCACCGGAAGCGGCTATCAGGCCGCGATCCTCTCGTTCCTCGGGCTTCGCGTCTTCACCATCGAGCGTCACGTGGAGCTGCTCCAGATCGCCCGCGAAAGCCTCGGGCGCGTCGGCTGCAACGTCGCCACCCATCTCGGCGACGGGAGCGTCGGCTGGAGCACATACGCGCCGTACGACCGGATCATCGTCACCGCCGGGGCGCCGACCATTCCGGGCGCGCTCCTGAAGCAGCTCGCGCCGGATGGACGCCTGGTGATCCCGATCGGCGATCAGAGCGCGCAGATGATGCAGGTGGTGATCCGCCTCGGCGACACGAACCAGTACGATGTCTTCGAGCACGGCGAATTCAAGTTCGTGCCGCTGATCGGCCGGAACGCGTGGAGTAAGGACGAGGCTCCCAGGGAGTTTCAGCGGCGGTGAGCCCGGAGGATTCCCGCCGCCGGCGCGTCCCGGTGATCGTGGGCCCGACCGCGGCCGGCAAGACGCGCGCCGCGCTCGATCTGGCCGCCGCCGATCCGCGCATCGAAATCGTTTCCGCCGACTCCCGGCAGATCTACATCGGGATGGATATCGGCACCGCCAAGCCCTCGCCGGCCGAGCTCGCGGCCGTTCCGCATCACATGATCGACGTGGCGACGCCGGACCAGCTCTACTCGGCCGGCGTCTACGCCGAACGGGCCTCCTCGGCGATCGCCGGGATCATCGGGCGCGGCGGCATTCCGCTCGTGGTCGGCGGCTCCGGCTTCTACGTGAAAGCCCTCTTCGAGGGACTCGGAGCCCCGCCGGTCGATCAGGCGATCCTCGCCGGACTCGAGCGTCGCGCCGCGGCCGAGGGAGGGGAGGCGCTCCATCGCGAGCTTGCCGCGATCGATCCGGCCGCCGCCGCCGCGCATTCACCGCACAACCTCGTCAAGACCCTCCGCGCCCTCGCCTGCTGGTATCAGACCGGAACCCCCTACAGCCGATTTCTCGCCGGCGATGAGTCGGAGGGGGCGTCGCCGTGGGAGCCGTCGTATCTCGGGATCGCCCCGGAGCGGAAGCTCCTCTACGATCGGATCGATCGGCGGGTGCTGGAGATGATCGAGCAGGGGCTGGTCGGGGAGGTGGAGCGGCTGCTCGCCTCAGGGATTCCGGAGGAGGCGCCGGGGCTGAAGACGGTCGGCTACGTGGAGATGATCGCGTGGCTCAGGGGAGAGGTGTCGTGGGATCGTGCCGTGGAGCTGATGCAGCAATCCTCGCGGCGCTACGCCAAGCGGCAGATGACCTGGTTCCGCCGCGTGCCGGATGTGACCTGGATCGACGCTCCCGATCCGGCCGCCATGCGCGCCTGGTACGAACGCGCCATCCCGACACCCGATTCCTGATAAGCACCAGGCGAAGTCGCGCGCGGGATGAGAATGGGATCCATAGAAAACGGGCGGACATCCTGGAGAGGATGCCCGCCCGTGCCATTTGACGTCGGACAGGAGATGCGCGGGATTACGATCCGAGCTGCTTGCTGGAGTCGCCGCCGAACATCTGCGAAAGCGCGGAGTCGATCTTCTCGCGGATCACCTTCTCGGTGATCTCCATGCTCGTCTCCTTGGTCACGTACTCGGCCACGGCGCGCTGCGCCACCTGGACGATGTACTCGCGGTTGGCGCCGGTGAGGGCGTCGGCCATGCGCTGGAGGTTGTCCGTCTGGCGCTGGATGTAGTCGACCATCGCGGCCAGGTCACGCTGCTGCTGCTGCGAGGCGCGCACCAGGTTGATCAGCTCGTACTTCTGACCCTCGGAGCTCTCCTCGAGGTTGCGCATCAGCTTGTCCATGCGCTGCTCCTCCTCGGTGTAGAAGAGGGTGACGGCCAGAAGCGTGAGCATCGTGAACTCGAGCGTGATGGCCGCGAGCAGGACCGACGGCTGGGTCGGCGGAATGAACTTCAGACCGCGGATACCGATCACCACGATCAGGATGGCGGCGCCACCGTAGGCGAAGCCCTGAACGTTGTTGGCGTACTTCTCGGCGAAGTGACGCGTCATGTACAGACGCAGTCCCTTGAAGACGAGGAGCTTGTTCCGCATCCAGCGCTTGGCGTTCTGGACGTCCTTGATCTCGTTGACGATCACCGGACCGAACTCGGTGTTGATCGCCTTCACCTCGTCCGACTTGATCTTGTAGTTCGGAGCGGTGATCCGCTCGATCTCGTCGCGCGTGAGCTTGTCGCCGGTCTGCTCGTCGATGCGGTCGACGGTGCTGTCGATCTCGCGCTCGATCTTGTTGGAGACGTAGCCGATCTGACGCGGGAGCATCGAGGTGACGAGCACGGCGATGATGAAGCCGGCGAAGAGGGAGAAGATGCCGAAGGTGATCCACGGCTGGATGCGGATCGGATCCTCACCGAGCTTCTCGGCGCGGATCACCCACTCGCCGGCCGACTTCTCGTACGTGGCGTTCGGTCCGGCAAGGACGGCGCGGTTGGAGGCGTCGAAGATGAAGTCTTCGTTGGTGAGGACGTCACCACCCTGATACTTCGCCTGAAGCTCCGGAGGAGCGAACAGTCCCACCATCGCCTTCTTGAAGAGCGGCTTGATGATGAGGTTCTGGAAGGCGAACGTGGTCAAGGCCAGAATCCCCAAGAAGAGCAATACCTGTATGATATTGCCCTTATACTTCTCGGTGTTTGTGCTCATACTGTACGATCCTCGATTTAAGAAAACAGCCTGTCCGACGCTGGGGATGACTTATCAGGTCAGCGCACAGGTGTCAAACGCGTTGCAGGTAACGATTGAAGTACTTGGAGTACGTTGTAGAAGTAAGGGTCGAAGCCTGTTGCACGGGGGTCGGTATGTGCACCCCCAGGCCGAGAAGGCGGGGCGTGCCGAAGTGAGTGAAGTAGCGAATGCTTACACAAGTTGGAACCGAAAAATACGTCTACCTACCGACGCAGTCAATAAAATTCTTGTGATTCGCCGACGTTTTCGTCCCTCGGACCATGTCGATTTCGCTTGCGTTCGCCCACCGTTTCGCGGCGTCCGAGCTTCGGCCTCCGAGCTTCGGCATCCGTCCTTCGACCCCCGTCCTTCGGACGGAAGCGGCAACCCGCCCCGTCTCATCCTCGCTTCCCCCGGGCACGCACCCGGCCGGAGGGGAGGGATGCGCCGGGCAGCGGATCGGGAATGGAACCGACCGCGTCGGCCGGCTTCCGAACGCTGCCTCCGCGAAGCCGGCGCTCGTCTGCTACAAAGCCTATGTGAAGTAGAGTCTTAACCTGAAGTAGAAGCTTACACGGAGCATCGGTCTTCCGGGTGACGATGGGTGTCCTGATCTGTTGGACACCGTTGGATGCGGGCGTATATTCCGCGCGTTGTCACAAAGAAGCGCCACATGTTCCACATATCAATCCATGGGGAGAGTCAAACTATGGCACGCGGATTAAACAAGGTCATGCTCATCGGTCGTATCCAGCCGAACGACCCGGAGCTGCGCTATACGCAGAACGGCCAGCCGGTCTGCACGTTCAAGATGGTCACCGATGAAAGCTACAAGGACCGCGACGGTAACCTTGTAGAGCGTTCTGAGTGGCATAATATTGTCGTCTGGGGGAAGGCCGGGGAGATTATCGCCCAGTACATGAAGAAGGGGCGCCAGATCTACATCGAGGGGCGCATCCAGAGCCGGAAGTACGAGGACAAGGAAGGGCAGACCCGGTATATCACCGAGATCAACGCCAGCGACTTCGCCTTCCTCGACGGCGGCCGTGGCGAGGGTGAAGGGTTCTCCGGTGGCGAGAGCGGCGGCGGGGGGCAGGCCCAGTCCAGCTTCTCCGGCGGCAACAGTGGCGGAGGGTATTCCTCCGGCGGCAACAGCGGCGGCGGATTCTCCTCCGGTCGTGGCTCCTCGACCTCTCAAGTACAGGATGATGATCTCCCGTTCTGAGATCGCTTCCTTCGATGATTTCCACCGTAGCTCCAGATTCTTCTGGAGCTACGCGTTTCAACCCCGGCCTTCGGCGTCCTTCCGACGCCGGTTGGCGCCGGAAACGTAGATTACGGATCGTTTTCGATCGATCCGCGCATTGACAACAATCCGAAAGGACACATGGCATCCTCGAGAGCTCAGGAGATCCGCGTCGGCGTCATTTCCGTGGTCGCCCTGGCCATTCTCATCGGTGGCATCCTCTGGGGAAAGGCGGCCGGTCTCGGAGTGGAGAACCGGAGCGTGAACATCCTCTTCCAGAACGCCAGCGGCGTCGAGATCGGTTCTCCGGTGATGTACCGCGGCGTGCGCAAGGGAGCCGTCTCGGCCATCGCCGTCGGACCCGACGGCGTCCGTGTCACGGCACTGGTCGAATCGAGCGTCCCCTTACGTGAAGATGCCGTCGCCTCGCTGCAGATGCTCGAGCTGATGGGAGGAAAGAAGATCGAGATCCTCGCCGGCCACTCGACGAGCCCGCTGCCGGCCGGCGCAGAGATTCCCGGACGTGTCGAGGGGGATATCTCGGCGCTTCTGGCCTCGGTCGGCGACATCACCGCGGATGTCCGTCGGATGATGGCCCGCGTCGATTCGTCGCTCGTCGTGGTCAACGCCATGGTCACCTCGCCGGAGTTCCGTCGGAACATCGAGAGCACGCTGGAGAACGCGCAGGTCGCCAGCCGCGACGCGCGGGAGATGATCGAGGAGAACCGGGGGGCGATCCGCCAGGTGGTCGGCAACGTCAACGCGCTCGCCGCCGATGTCCGCCAGTTCGTGATGCGGACCGAGGGAACGCTCGACCGGACGATCGCCACGGCCGACTCCGCCGTCGGCGACGCGCGCCAGACGCTCCGCGTGGCCGACGCCACCATCCGCGACGCCGATCGTCTGGTGGTGCGGATCGACTCGCTCACCGCGGATATCACGAAGCGGGAAGGAGTGGTTGGGCGCCTGATCTACGACAAGGAGCTGGCCGATCAACTGGTCGGCACCCTGACCAGCGCCCGCGAGCTCGTCGAGCAGATCAAGCGCAACGGCTTCAACCTCAACATCGGACTTGGAAGAAAACCTTGAATGCTGAACGCGGAATGCTGAAGCAGAGAGTACGCGGGTTCGCATGATCGTAGCCCTCGCGGCGGAAGTCGCGGGGGCTTTTTTGTGATCGGGCCGGCCGCCGGAGTGTTCGACGAGGTCGTATGGACCGTCGCGGGAGCCGGGAGGAGGAGTCGCGACGCTTCGAGCGAACGGGACAGGGCGGTGAGATGGAGGGGACGAGATGAGCTGAGCAGAGCCGGGATGCGTCGCGGGGAACCAGGGAGATGGCGCGGAGACGGCCGGACGCACGACGCCCCCGCGGCATCGTGTCACGGGGGCGTCATGGAATCGCCGTTACTTCATCACCCGCACGAGGGCGTCACGTGGCTCCGCCCATGCCCGGCACTGATGTCATCGTTCCGCATTCCCGATTACCTCGTCACCGCCACGAGGGCACCACACAACTCCCCACGCCCAGCAGTGATGTCATCATTCCGCATTCCCGATTACCTCGTCACCGCCACGAGGGCACCACACAACTCCCCACGCCCGGCAGTGATTTCAACATTCATCACTCTCAACGACTTCATCACCCGCACGAGGGCGTCATGCAACTCCGCCCAGGCCCGGCAGTGATTTCAACATTCATCGCTCTCAACGACTTCATCACCGGCACGAGCGCGTCACGTGGCTCCGCCCATGCCCGGCAGTGATGTCATCATTCCGCATTCCCGATTACCTCGTCACCGCCACGAGGGCACAACGCAACTCCCCACGCCCAGCAGTGATGTCATCATTCATCACTCTCAACGACTTCATCACCGGCGCGAGCGCGTCACGTGGCTCCGCCCATGCCCGGCACTGATGTCATCATTCCGCATTCCCGATTACCTCGTCACCGCCACGAGGGCACCACACAACTCCCCACGCCCGGCAGTGATTTCAACATTCATCACTCTCAACGACTTCATCACCGGCGCGAGCGCATCACGTGGCTCCCCTCACGTCCGGCAGTGATTTCATCATTCATCATTCCGCATTCTCAATTCTCTTCAACCCCTCCGCGATGCGCGCGATGCCGGCGCGGATATCATCCTCGGAGCAGGCGTAGGAGATCCGGATGGCCCGGTCGTCGCCGAAGGCGGAGCCGGGGACGGTCGCCACGTGGTGCTCGCAGAGGAGGCGCGTGGCGAGCTCCGCGCTGTCGCGCACCTGGTCGGTGTAGTGTCCGGAGACGTCGATGAAGACGTAGAACGCGCCGTCCGGACGCGCGTAACGGAGCCCGGGGATCTGGTCGAGCAGCGAGAGCACCAGGTCGCGACGGCGGGCGAAGGCCGCCACCATCGTGGCCACCTCGTCGGTCGTCACGGTGATCGCCGCCAGCGCGGCCGCCTGACTGATCGAGGTCGGGTTGGAGGTCACCTGACTCTGAATGCGTCCGGCGGCGGCCATCACATCGGCCGGGCCGGTCATGTAGCCGATACGCCACCCGGTCATCGAATACGCCTTGGAGACGCCGTTGACCGTGATAGCCAGATCCTTCAGCGCCGGCAGCGAGCCGATCGAGAAATGGCGGCGGCCGTCGTAGATGATCTTCTCGTAGAGCTCGTCGGAGATCACGTAGATGCCCGCCTCGGCGATCACCTCGGCAAGCGCCTCCAGCTCCTCGGGCGTATACATCACCCCGGTCGGATTGGAGGGAGAGTTCAGGAAGAGGGCGCGGGTGCGTGGCGTGATCGTCTGGCGAAGCTGCTCGGGAGTGATCTTGTAGTGGTCGTCGCGGGAGGTCGGCATCAGGACCGGTTTGGCCTCGGCGAGCTTCACGATCTCCGGATAGCTGACCCAGTAGGGGCAGGGGATGATCACCTCGTCGCCGGCCTCGGCGATCGCCATCATCGCGTTGAAAATCGAGTGTTTGCCGCCGGCGGAGATCAGCACGCTCTCGGGGGCGGCCGGGACGCCGTTCTCCCGGTTGAACTTTTCGGCCACCGCGCGCCGGAGCTCGGGGGTTCCTTCCGACTGGGTGTACTTGGTGAAGTTCCGTTCGATCGCCGCGATCGCCGCCCGTTTGACCACCTCGGGGGTGGGGAAGTCCGGCTCGCCGGTCGAAAGTGAAACCACCCTGATTCCCTCGGCCTGCATCTTCTTGGCCTGCGCGGCGATTGCCAGGGTGGTCGATTCGTTGACGTTCAGGGAGCGGCGCGAAAGACGTTTCGCGGGGTCGAGTACAGAGGAAGTATCCATCGTGAGCCAAATGTAACAAGAATCGGCGTCAGGGCCGAGCGCCCATCGCAGCCGGGACCGTCATGGGGAGCCCATCATCCTGGGCCCGTCATCGGGAGTCCGCCACCGCGGAATCCGCCGGTGAAGGCCGGCGGGGGATGTGACGCGCGCCAGCCCGCTCCGGTTGCACGGCCACGGCGCCGGTGGCGTTACCGATGCCGTCGCCGACATCGGCACCGATGTCGGCAGCGATGTCGGCAACGATCGTGGCGCCCGTCTCGGATCAGGCGCCGACGAACTTGACGTTGGTGCGGCCGTAGATCTCCATCAGCCCGTCCATGAGCTGCTGGGTCGGCGTGACCGTGAATCTCCGCGCCACATAGCGGGCCGAGAGCTCCCGCTGCTCGTTGTAGATCCGGAAGATGCACTGCAGCTCCCCCTGGTTCGCCTTGAACAGATCGTACGTCCGCTCGGCCGCCGCGTAATCGACCTGGTCGAGCTGCACGTTGATCGCCAGACCGGTGGCGAACCGGGAGCGCGCCTGCTCCATCGGGATCACGTCGTCGGCGATCACCTTGATGCCGTCGGAGCCGTTGATCTCCGCCTTGCCGACGACGAAGACGATCTCGCCGATGGTGAGCGCCGCGCCGTAGCGCTTGTACGCCTCGCTCCAGAAGATGCACTCGGCCTTGCCGGTGAAGTCCTCGATGGTGACGAAGGCGATCTGGTTCTCCCGCTTGTCGAGCTTGGTGCGGATGGCCGAGATGATCCCGCAGGTGCGGATCGGCGCCTTGAACTCCGTGTCCGGATCGATGTTGCCGAGCGAGACCTGCGAGAACGCCTCCACCTCGACGGCGTAATCCTCCAGCGGATGGCCGCTGACGTAGAAATTGAGCATCTCCTTTTCGCGGCGAAGCCGCTCGATCCGCGGCCAGTCCTCGCCGGTCGGCATCGCCGGCTCAGGGATGCTCGGCGCCCCCGGCTCCTCGCTGGCGACCGAGAAGAGCGACTCCATGCCGGAAAGCGTGGAGGCCATGCAGGCGTTGGCGTAGCCGATCGCGCCGTCGAGCGCGTCCAGGCAGAGCTTCCGGTTCGGGTGGAGCGAGTCGAACGCGCCGGAGACGATCAGGCTCTCGACCAGGCGCTTGTTGACCAGGCTGTTGCCGGCCAGCCGGCGCATGAAGTCGTAGAGCGACTGGAACGGCCCGTCCGCCTCGCGCTGCTTCAGGATCTCGGCCACCGCGCCGCCGCCGACGTTCCGGATCGCGGCCATCCCGAAGCGGATCCCCTGGTCGGAGACCGAGAAATCGATCAGCGACTGGTTCACGTCCGGCGGGAGCACATGGATCTCGAACTTCCGGCTCTCGTCGATCAGCTTCACCACCTTCGCCAGATCTCCCGATTCAGCGGTCATGTTGGCCGCCAGGAACTCCGCGGTGTAGTTGGCCTTCAGCCACGCCGTCTGGTAGGCCAGCCAGCTGTAGGCCAGCGAATGGCTCTTGTTGAAGCCGTAGTCGGCGAACTTCACCATCATGTCCCAGATGTCGTTCGCCGTCTTCTTCTCGATCCCGTTGTTCTTGCACCCCTCGAAGTAGATCTCCTTCATCTCGTCCATGTACTTGATCTGCTTCTTGCCCATTGCGCGGCGGAGGTTATCCGCCTGGGCGAGGGTGAAGCCGCCAAGCTGCTGGGCGATCTGCATGATCTGCTCCTGGTAGACGCAGATCCCGTAGGTCTTGCCGAGAATCGGCTCGAGCATCGGATGAAGGTATTCGATCGGCTTGCGCCCGTGACGTCGCTCGATGAACTCCGGGATGTTCTCCATCGGACCCGGACGGTAGAGCGCGTTCATGGCTGTCAGGTCCTCGAGCGAGCGCGGCTTCAGGTCCTTCAGGTACTTCTGCATCGGGACCGATTCGAACTGGAAGACGGCGGTGGTGAAGCCGTTGCCGACCAGATCGTAGGTCACCTGATCATCGAGCGGGATCGCGTCGATGTCGATCACGATGCCGTGGCGCTGGCGGATCAGCTCGAGCGTGTTCTCGATGATCGTCAGCGTGCGGAGGCCGAGGAAGTCCATCTTCAGAAGGCCCGCGTCCTCGAGGTCCTTCATGTTGTACTGAGAGGCAAGCCCCGAGTCCGGCGTCTTGTAGAGCGGGATATACTCCTCGAGCGGACCGGGAGCGATCACCACGCCGGCGGCGTGGAGCGAGGCGTTCCGGCAGAAGCCCTCCAGCACCAGCGAATACTCGATCAGCTTCTTGATCTGCGGGTCGGGGGATTCCTTCACCCAGCGGAGCTCCGGTCCCTCGATCGCCTCGGCCAGCGGCTGCACGCGTCCGAACTTGACGGTGATCTTCTCGGTGATCGAGTTGATCGTCGACAGCGGGATCTGGAGCACGCGTCCCACGTCCTTGAGCACCGCGCGGGAGGAGAGGGTGCCGAAGGTGATGATCTGGGAGACGGCGTTCTCTCCGTACTTCTGCTTCACGTAATCGATCACCCGCTCCCGCTTGTCGTCGGCGAAGTCGATGTCGATATCCGGCATCGAGACGCGGTCCGGGTTGAGGAATCGCTCGAACAGAAGGTCGTACTTGAGAGGGTCGACGTCGGTGATCTTCAGCGCGTAGGCCACCAGCGATCCGGCGGCCGAGCCACGTCCCGGTCCCACGCGCACTCCCTGGTCGCGCGCGGCCTGGATGAAGTCCTGCACGATCAGGAAGTAGCCGGAGTATCCCAT
Source organism: Bacteroidota bacterium (assembly GCA_048498995.1). GTDB lineage: Bacteria > Bacteroidota > Ignavibacteria > OLB7 > OLB7 > JBEHWX01. The sequence continues at coordinate 10,035 of JBEHWX010000055.1, read as the reverse complement.
GCGGGTGATGACGTCCAGCTCGAACTCGGTCCGCTCCTTCACGTCGGCCGGCGGCTCGAACGGCGTGATCGCCGTGGTTTCGGGCACGGCCTCCGGAGTCGCCTCCGGAGTCGCCTCTTGCGCCGCATCGGCCGATTCGTTCGCCGTCGCGCTCCCCGACGGGATGCTGTAGCGCCGCTTGATACCCTGCCAGGTGATCTCGCGCAGATAGTCGTCGAGCGTCTCGGACGGGCTTTCGGCCGGAATCGGGAAGTTCGGCATGTAGAACTCCTTCGGGAGCTCCACGTGGCATTTCTCGGCGATCGCCAGCGTGTTCTCGATCGCTTCGGACTGGCCGGGGAAGAGCTCGGCCATCTCGTCGGCGGTCTTGAAATAGAAGTTCGTGGTGCCGTAGCGCAGCTCGTTCTCCACGTCCAGGCGGGCGCCGTTCTTCGAGGCGTCGCGGATGTGCAGAAGCACGTTGTGCGCCACGGCGTGCTCCTTCCGGATATAGTGGCAGTCGTTGGTCGCCACCAGCGGGATGTTCAGCTCCCTGGCCAGGATCGGCATGCCCTGGAGCACCGGCTCGTCGACCGGGATGCCGTGGTTCTGGATCTCGAGATAGAAATCCTCGCCGAAGACCTCGCGGTACCAGATGGCCGCCTCGCGCGCGCCGTCGAGATCCTCCTGCACCAGGTGGGCGGAGACCACGCCGCCGGCGCAGGCCGACAGGGCGATCAGCCCGTCGTGGCACTCGGCCAGCAGCTCGCGGTCGATGCGGGGCTTGTAGTAGTAGCCCTCCACGTGGGCGCGGCTGGTGAGCTTGTTGAGCGACTTGTAGCCCTCGAAGTCCTTGGCCAGCAGGATCAGGTGGTAGTAGTTCCGTTTCTTCTTGCCGGTGGTCGTCAGCGCCTTGTCCTGGCGCGAGCCGGCGGCCACGTAGACCTCGCATCCGAGGATCGGCTTCACCCCGGCCTTCTTCGCCTTCTTGTAGAACTCCATCACGCCGAAGTTCACCCCGTGATCGGTCAGCGCCACCGCCGACATGTTGTTCTCCACGGCCGCGCCGATCAGCCCGTCGATCGTGCAGGCGCCGTCGAGCAGGGAGTAGTGGGTGTGGTTGTGCAGATGAATGAACTCAGGCATGGAAGGGGCCTCGATGCGAACGAAGATAGACGAGACGGACGACGGGTCGGATTGACGAGTCGGAACGTAGAGCCGGAAGTTAGCGAGGCCGAGGGTGCCGCGCATGTGTCAAGAGGAATCTTCCGTCGATGACCACTTCCGCCGCCGCGATTCCTCCGCCGCCCGGAATCGATCGATGGAGAATCGACATCCCGCGGCGGCGAATCGACGCCCCGAAACCACCATTCCCATCGGCGGCCGAGTCCCCTTCCGGGGACCGCTCCCGAACACGCGACGTCAGTCACTCTTTTTTATTTGGACGCAATCCAAGTATGGATCTAACTTTGCGGCTCGCGACGCAAGGCGAGAGTCATCATGCGTCGCATCCCCCTGAAGACAATCAACCTTCCGATGAAGATCACGCCTCCGAAGCGTCGGTTCAACGTAGTCCGCTCCCTGGCGGCAATCGCCCTCCCGCTCGTGCTTGCCGCTCCGGCCCACGCGCAGCTCGACCGGTTCGAGCTCGAGGGGTACGCGATCATCAACTACCACAAGTTCGACTGGCAGACCGATCCGCAGCGTCGCGCCGCGGTGGATATCGAGCGGGTGGCGATCGAGCCGACGTTCAAGCTGAGCGACAAGATCAAGATCGAGGCGGAGATCGAGTTCGAGCACGGCGGCACCGGCTCGTCGATGGAGTTCGACAAGTTCGAGGAGTTCGGCGAATACGAGCAGGAGGTGGAGAAGGGGGGCGAGGTGGTGATCGAGAAGCTCGCCGCGGTGATCGACTGGAAGCCCTGGATGAATTTCCGCGTCGGCCACTTCTATGTGCCGGTCGGCCGCACCAACCAGGATTACGAGCCGACCGAGTACTTCACCGTCACGCGCTCGGAGTCGGAGACCAGCCTTGTGCCGGCCACCTGGCATGAGACCGGCGTGCAGATCTTCGGCGAGGCCGGCCCCGTCGATTATCAGCTGATGGTGATCAACGGCCTGGACGCCACCGGCTTCAGCTCCTCCACCTGGATCGCGCTCGGACATCAGGGACGCTTCGAGATGGTCAACGCCGAGAACCTCGCGGTGGCCGCCCGGGTGGACTGGAAGCCGATCGAGGATCTGGAGCTCGGCCTCAGCGGCTACATCGGCAACAGCGCCGACAACCGCCCGAAGCCGGACATGACCGTGCCGGCAACGGTCTCCATCGGCGACTTCCACGCGGAGCTCGAGGCCGGACCGCTCACCGTGCGCGGCCTGGTGCTCTACGGCCAGCTGCAGAACGCCGCCGAGGTCTCCCGCGCCAACAGAAATCTTTCCAACAACCTGAACGTTAAGCGCTCGCCGGTGGCCAGCGCCGCGCTCGGCGCCTACGTCGAGGCCGGCTACGACCTCTTCTCGTTCGGCTCCTTCGCGCCGGATTCCTCCGGCTTCGCGCCGCGACTCGAGGTGTTCGGCCGCTACGACTATTACGACAGCATGTTCGAGGTTCCGGAGGGAATCTTCGACAACCCCCGTTGGGAGCGCAAGGCGATCACCGCCGGTCTCAACTACCGTCCGGTCAAGGGCTTCATCGCCAAGGCCGACTACTCGCTCCGCGCGCTCGGCATCCCGAACGACAACCACGAGAACACGTTCTCGCTCGGCATGGGCATCGAGTTCTGAGACCGGCCCGCGCGGCGTCGACATCGCGACGACGCGGCCGTGACGACGACTTCGTTCATACATCGAATCCGAGGATAGATTCATGCGAGCCACGCATACCAGCAGCATTCTTCGCGCGGCGCTTCTTGCCGCCGCCGTCTCGGCGTCCCTCTTCGCCGGCGCCTGCAAGGACACTCCGGTCACGACTCCTCCTCCGACCGACACGGTTTCGACGGCGTCCAAGGCGCTGAAGACGGCCGGCAACGACGTGATCCTTGCCACTTACGTCGATCTCGACGCCAAGGCGGGGCTTCTGGCCGATGCCGTGGTGGCGCTTCGTGCCTCGACCACGCCGGCCACCCTCGAGAGCGCCCGAGCGGCCTGGCGCGCGGCGCGCCGCCCCTGGGAGCAGAGCGAGGCGTTCCTCTTCGGTCCGGTGGATACCAAGGGCATCGATCCGGGCATCGACAGCTGGCCGGTCAATTACGTCGACCTGGACGCCGTGCTCGCCAGCAGCGCCACGCTCACCAAGGAGTATATCGACGGGCTGGAGGGAACGCTCAAGGGCTTCCACACGATCGAGTATCTCCTCTTCGGCAAAACCGGCGTGAAGGCCGCCTCGGAGCTGACCTCGCGCGAGCTGGAATATCTCCAGGCGGTGACGCAGAGCTTCAAGGGAGCGACCGCGGAGCTTCGCCGCTCCTGGGAGCCGGCCGGCGACAACTTCGTGGCCAACATCGTGAACGCCGGCGGGTCCGGCAGCATCTACCTCTCCCGCAAGGACGCGCTGCAGGAGCTCGTCTCCGGCATGGCGGCCATTGCCGACGAGGTGGCCAACGGCAAGATCAACGATCCCTACTCGCAGCAGGATCGCACGCTCGAGGAGTCGCAGTTCAGCAACAACTCGAACGCCGACTTCCAGGACAACATCCGGAGCATCCGGAATCTCTACCTCGGCGGATATGCCGGGACCGAGGGGGTCGGACTCTCCGCGCTGGTCAGCGCCAAGAACCCGACCCTCGACACCCGCGTGAAGCAGGAGATCGACGGCGCGATAGCCGCGATCGGTGAGATGACGCCGACATTCGGCGAGGCGATCACGAACAACCGGTCGAAGGTGGAGGCCGCGCAGGAGGCCGTCAGGAAACTGCAGCACACGCTCGAGTCCGATGTGCTTCCCGTCGTGCTCGCCGACTGACGAGCATTCCCGGGCGCCCCGCGCCAGCGAGGCGCCCGTTCGCATTCCGCTTTCCGATGCGCCCACGGAATCGAACAACTGAGCCATGCATGCGATGAAGAGCTACACGAGATTTTTCCTGGCGATCGCGCCGGTCCTGGTGGCCGCCGCGATCGCTTCCGGCTGTTCCGAGTCGGTGAGCGAGCCGGAGCCGCAGCCGAGCGACGATCTGGCCCGCTCCGGCGGCGCCACCACGGTCTTCGACGCCACCAGCCGCGCCTACTCGCTGCCGGCGCCGAACCTGAGCGGCGCGTCGCTGAGCAAGCACATCGTCGGCGATCTGGCCTTCGAGGCCACCTTCGTCACGCGGCCGGCCATGGTGAACGCCGGACTCGGGCCGGTCTACAACAACACCTCCTGTATCGGCTGCCATCCGCGCGATGGCCGCGGACGTCCCCCGGTGGGGGATGAGGGGATGAGCTCGATGCTCTTCAGGATCAGCGTGCCCGGAGTCGGGCCGAACGGCGGGCCGCTGCCGGCGCCGGGATTCGGCGGACAGCTCCAGGATCGCGCCGTGGTGGGGACCGACGCCGAGGGGCGCGTGGCGATCACCTATCAGGATGTGACCGGAACGTTCGCCGACGGATCGAGCTACTCCCTCCGGAAGCCGACCTACCAGATCGTCTGGTCCTACAAGCCGGTGCCGGCCGGGATGATGCTCTCCCCCCGCGTGGCTCCGCCGGTCTTCGGACTCGGCCTGCTCGAGGCGGTGCCCGAGAGCGCCATACTCGCGCTGGCCGACGAGTCGGACCGTGACGGCGACGGCATCAGCGGCCGGCCCAACCGGGTCTGGGATCCTCGCGCCGGACGGCAGACGCTTGGACGCTTCGGCTGGAAGGCGGGCGCTCCCGATCTGGTGGCGCAGACCGCCGGCGCCTACAACGAGGACATGGGAGTGACCAGCTCCCTCTTCAGCGTCGAGGCCTGCCACGGACAGACGCAGGCCGGACCGGACGAGGCGACGCCGGATGTCGACGACGCGACGCTGGACGCGACGGTGCATTACGTCCGCACGCTCGGCGTGCCGGCTCGTCGACACCTGACCGACGCGGCGGTGAAGCGTGGCGAGACGGTGTTCCGCGAGGCAGGCTGCACCGGCTGCCACACGGCGAGCTTGACGACCTCCTCGGGCATCCTGCCGGAGCTGGCGGGGCAGACGATACGTCCGTATACCGATCTGCTGCTGCACGACATGGGAGAGGATCTTGCCGACGGCCGTCCGGATTATCTGGCGAGCGGCCGCGAGTGGCGCACGCCGCCGCTCTGGGGGATCGGGCTGACGTCGTTGATCAACGGCCACGCGAACTTCCTGCACGACGGCCGCGCGCGAACGCTGCTTGAGGCGGTGCTCTGGCATGGAGGCGAGGCCGAGCGCGCTCGGGAGAACGTGAAGAAGCTTTCGACCGACGATCGGAATGCGTTGGTGAAGTTTCTCGAATCGCTCTGATCGGCCACGGAGGGGAGCGACCCTTCGTACCGATATTGATGCCGCGCACGCCGGAGGGGGAGTGCGCGGCATCGCTTGTTCCGGGCCGCTCCGCAACGATACGTCCGATCTCCGACATGCCGGATAGGCATCGTAGTTCGGTGTCGAGTATGCGTTGGCGCATCATGGGGCACGCCGAGTCGACCCGCTGAATTTCCGACCCGGCACGGTACACACGTGATCTCCTCGCCGACGCCACCGATACGTGATCTGAGTTCTAATTCCGTTATTGCAATCCGACCCTGGTCGATCTGCGATGTTCGGCCGCAATACCCCGCCGCCGATGGGGAATGCTGACAGCACCCGCGCTGAGCCATTGAAGGGGAGCGTGCTACTGGGAGGTGATGGAATTGCGTCCGTCATCATCGAGGGCCGTCATTGCTGAGAGCCGCCATCACCGAGGGCCAGCATCTTCGAGGGCCGTTATCGCCGAGGGCCGTTATCGCCGAGGGCCGTTATCGCCGAGGGCCGTTATCGCCGAGGGCCGTTATCGCCGAGGGCCGTTATCGCCGGAGGCCGCCATCATTGAGGGCGTCGCGGAGGTTCCCGCGATCATGCCGCGCGCGAAATGCCTGGTCGGCGTGCGGTCGCACATGGCTTCGGCCGGGTCTTCGTGATCGCATGTTCAACGCAGGCGATCCTGCGCTCAAGAGCCGCGTGGCCCTGTTCCGCCGCCGCGGGCACCCCCTCGGATCCCGGTCTGAACGTGTGGCACGCATGGGTTGTGACCCGCGCCCCATTCGATCACGCCGTGAATAGCCCCGCGACCCGTGTTCTCCATTGCACCCGGCATTAGCCGGGTGCATTCATGCCGGTTGCCCGTGCGCAATCGATCACGCCGCGGATGGCCCCCGCGACCCGTGTTCTCCATAGCACCCGGCTTTAGCCGGGTGCATTCATGCCCGTTGCCCGTGCCCCAATGGTTCGCGCCACGGATGGCCCCCATGACCCGTGTTCCATAGCACCCGGCTTTAGCCGGGTGCATTCATGCCGGTTGCCCATACCCCAATCGATCGCACCGCGGATGGCCCCGCGACCCGTGCAATCATGCCGGTTGCCCGTGCCCCATTCGATTGCACCGCGGATGGCCCCCGCGACCCGTATCTCCCCAATCCATCATGCCGCGCATGATCGCCGCGTCACAGCCCGTCGAGCACATAGCGCCCGATCGTGATCAGGATCTTCCAGCCGGCGTGAATCGTTCCCTTCACCGTTCCGGTGATCTTCGAGACGCCGATCCGCTTCCGGTAGCTGACCGGCACCTCGGCCACCCGTAGCCCCACGCGCGCCGCCTTCACCTGCATCTCCACCGTCCAGCCGTAATTGGTGTCGACCATTGCGATCCGCCGGAGCGCGTCGGCCGTGATGGCGCGGAACGGTCCGAGGTCGGTGTAGCGGACGCCGAAGAAGAGGCGGATCAAGGCGGTGGCGAGCATGTTGCCGAAGCGCGCCTGCGGCAGCAGCGCGCCGCGATCGGCGTTGCCGAGCGTGCGCGAGCCTATCACCAGTTGGCAGCCGTCGCGCGTGATCTTCTCGACCAGCAGCGGCATCTCCTCGGGATGGTCGGAGTAGTCGGCGTCGAGAAAGACCACGATATCGAAGCCTCCGTCCAGCGCGTGCGCAACTCCCTTCAGACAGGCGGAGCCGTAGCCGCGGCGTCCCTCGAAGAGCACGGTGGCGCCGGCCTCGCGTGCCACCTCCGCGGTCCGATCGGTGGAGCGGTTGTCCACCACGATCACCTCGTCGACCAGTCCTTCCGGGATATCCCCGATCACCCGTCCGATCGACTCCTCCTCGTTGAACGCGGGCATCACCACCGCGACGCGTCGCCCGGCCTTGAGCTTGAGGATGTGGGATGATGACATCGGTCGCTGTTCCTGGAGATCCGTGGGCGAGATCACGATCGAGACTCCGTTGATTGCCATGCGCCGGGCGACACGCATGCGCCGCCGTCCGGGCGCAATCTACCATGGTAGAGGCGTCCGGCGCTCCGATCTCACCGCGAAGACCTCGGTATCCTGGAGGTCGGGCGCGCGCTCGCACGAGTCCCGAGGCTTCGCGGGGCGATGAGGCATGTCAATCTTCGCCCGATCCGCGATATTGTCCTGCCCCCCGACCAACACCTCGCGGATTCACCGATGGAGGAGCATCGCCATGCAACGTCCTGACACGCTTCCGACACGCGAAGAGATCGAATCCCTCCCGGAGCCGACCGAGGCCGAGCCGCTCCGGGTCATCGTCAGTGGCTGCCTTACCGGACGTCTCTGCGGATGGGACGGCTCCGATTGTGGTTCGTATCACCGCGTCCGCCGTCTTCTCGCGCGGCCAAACGTGCTGGCCGCGTCGTTCTGTCCGGAGGATCATGCGTTCGGCACGCCGCGCGAGCTCAGCGATATCGTCGGCGGCAACGGCTTCGACGTGCTCGACGGCCGCGCCAGGGTCATGGCCGCAAGCGGCGCCGACTGGACCGAGATGATGATCGCCTCGGCGCGCGCGATGCTCGACCGGGCCAGGATGCATCGGGCACGGCTGGCGCTGCTGCTCGACATCAGCGCGGCGTGCGGATCGCAGGTGATCCACGATGGGAACAGGATGGAGGGGAGATACCGGAAGGGACCGGGCGTGGCCGCGGCCATGCTTGCCCGCGACGGCATCAAGGTGCTCTCCCAGCGGGACGAGCGGACACTCTCATGGATCGAGCTGAAGGTGATGGGGGCATCCGCGGCGATCGAGGAGGGAATCGATCACCATGAATCGGACTGGTACCGGAGCTATTTCACGGAGTGAGCGCATGGCGAGCACGGAGCATCATCCGTCGACATCCAGCGCCCGCGCCGCCGGTCACATGCCGAGATAGGCTCGCTGCACCTCCTCGTTCTTCGTGAGCTCGGCCGCCGGCCCCTCGAGCGTGATTTCGCCGGTCTCCAGCACGTAGGCGTAGGTGGCCACGTTGAGCGCCATGTGCGCGTTCTGCTCCACCAGCAGAATCGTCATCCCGAGATCGCGGTTGATCTCGACGATCTTCTCGAAGATCAGCTTCACCAGCAGCGGCGCGATGCCAAGCGACGGCTCGTCCAGCAGCAGCAGCTTCGGCTTCGACATCAGCGCCCGGGCGATCGCCAGCATCTGCTGCTCGCCGCCGGAGAGGGTGCCGCCGGCCTGGCGCAGACGCTCCTTCAGGCGCGGGAAAATCGAGAAGCAGTACTCCAGATCACGATCGATCTCCTTCCTGTCCTTCCGCAGGTACGCACCCATCGTCAGGTTCTCCCGCACCGTCAGCCCCGGAAAGATCATCCGTCCCTCGGGCGACTGGCAGATGCCGAGGCGGACGATCTCGTGCGGCGCGCGGTTGGCGATCTCGGTCCCCTCGAAGACGATGCTTCCGGAGGCGGCCTTGATCAGACCGGAGATCGTCCGGAGCGTCGTCGTCTTGCCGGCGCCGTTGGCGCCGATCAGCGTGACGATCGCGCCGGTGGGGACGTGGAATGTGATCCCCTTGATCGCGCCGATCGCGCCGTAGTTCACGCGAAGATTATCTACTCGAAGCATACTCTGGCTCTGTCCCCGGTTGTCAGGATCGGGACGCCCCCGGCCTGGCGGCCGATGCGTCGTCGTTCAATTCCGTTCTCGCTCGCGATGCCGGCCGCGTCTGGCGCGGCGCTCGTGGTGGCGCTCAGTGCGCCGACTCTCCCAGATAGGCCTCGATCACCTTCGGATCGCTCTTGACCTCGGACGGGGTGCCGCTGGCGATCTTCACGCCGTAATCGAGCACGCTGATCCGCTCGCAGATTCCCATCACCACCTTCATGTCGTGCTCGATCAGAATCACCGCCAGGCCGAACGTGTCCCGGATATAGCGGATCAGCTTCATCAGCTCGGCCTTCTCGGTCGGGTTCATGCCGGCTGCCGGCTCATCGAGCAGGAGCAGCTTCGGCTTCGTGCCGAGCGCGCGGACGATCTCCACGCGGCGCTGATCGCCGTAGCTCAGATTGCGGGCGAGCTCCGAGCGCTTCTCCAGCAGGCCGAACGTGTCGAGCAGCCGGTCGATCTCCTCGTCGAACTTCCGCTCCTCGCTCTGATAGCCCCCGAGCTGCAGGATCGATCCCAACAGCCCGGTCCGCTCGCCGTTGTTGAAGCCGACGCGGACGTTGTCGGCCACCGAGAGGGAGGGGAACAGCCGGATGTTCTGGAACGTGCGCGCGATGCCGAGCTTGGCGATCTCGTGCGGACGCCGTCCGGCGATCTTCTTTCCGTCCAGCGTGATCGAGCCCTCGGTCGGCTCGTAGACGCCCGTGATCATGTTGAACACGGTCGTCTTCCCGGCGCCGTTCGGGCCGATGATGCCGACGAGCGAATTGGCCTCGATCGACTCGCTCAACGCCGAGACGGCCGTCAGCCCGCCGAAGCGCATCGTCACGTTCCGCAGCTCGAGAAGAGACATTGAAGAGAATTGAGAAATATGAATGCAGAATGGTAGACTCAAGGAGCTAGTGCAACAGCCTGCTGGGCCATAATCTTGGCGTATGCTTCAGCAAACGCTTGCGCCGGTGTCTTCCAGCCCAGGGTTTCT
>JBEHWX010000054.1:0-40260 GCA_048498995.1 Bacteroidota bacterium | reverse complement strand
GGGAAGGTTTCCCCGGGAAGGTTTCCCGAACGGCTTCCGGGGTGGGAGAGCGTGGGGATACGCGCCTCGCGAGCGCCGCCCCGATCCGAAACGGGCCGTGGGGCTCCCGGAGGGGGATCCCCGCGGCGAAAGGCGAGGCGATGAACGGAAATCAGTTCATCGAGATGCCGAGCTCGCTGGCGGCATGCGCCATCAGCTCGCTCATCACCTGCGGATCGAACGGCGAGCGGAGGCCGGCCGCCTTGAAGATGTCCAGCACGCTCATCGTGCCGCCGATGCGGCAGAGCTTGATGTAGGTCTCCATGGCGCGCTCGTGATCCTCTGCGTCCATCAGCGCAAGCTGCATGGCGCCGGTCTCGGCGATCGCGTAATCGATGTAGTAGAAGGGCATCCAGTAGATGTGCCCCTGCGCGTACCAGCGGGCCTGCTTGTAGTCGTCCATGCCGCCGAAGTCGATCCCCGGCTTGTAGACATCCCACAGCTCGTTCCACTTCCGGTCCCGCTCCTCGGTCGTGACGTTCGGGTTCTGGTAGACCCAGTGCTGGAACTCGTCGACGACGGCGATGTAGCAGATGATCTCGACCGAATCCTTCCAGCGGGAGCGGCGGTACTTGGTGACGTGCTCCTCGCTGAAGAACTCGTCCATGTGGCGCATCGACAGATACTCCATTCCCATCGAGTGGACCTCGCAGGCGTCCGAGGTCGGCCACTGCAGGTCGACGGTCGGGATCGGCTGGCTCTCCCATCCCTGGAAGGCATGCCCCATCTCGTGCATCAGCGTCGAGACGTCCCCCTCGTCACCGGTGGAGTTGCAGAAGATCGCCACGCGTCCCTCGTCCGGGAACGACGTGCAGTAGGCGCCGGCGCGCTTTCCCTTGCGGTTCTCCAGATCGATCAGCCCCTCCTGGCGCATCCGGGCGAAGTGCCCGCCGAGCTCCGGCGAGAGGGAATCGAACACGCGCTGCGCCTTCTCGAGCTGCATCTCCACCGGGGCGATGCCGCTCGGCAGCGTCAGCGACGGCGTGTAGCCGGCATCCCACGGCTTCAGGCTCTCGGCGCCGAGCTCGCTGGCCTGGCGCTCGAAGAGCTTCTTCTGCAGCGGCACGGCGAAACGGCGGATCGACTCGCGGAAACGGGAGACATCCTCCGGACCGTAGTCGGTGCGCCCCATGCCGTTGTAGCCGAGCGGGATGAAGTTGTCGTGGCCGAGGTTGCGCCCCATCTGATCGCGCAGCTTCACAAGCTGATCGAAGATCGAGGCCAGCTCGTCGTGATTCTCCAGATACCAGGCGCGGTGCGCGAAGAACGCTTCCTTGCGGGTGTCGGCATCCTCGGAGCTCTGCATGCTGCGGGCAACCGCGAGCGTCACCTTCTCTCCCTTGACCATCACCTCGCCGGAGGCGACGAGCTTGTCGTAGCGGTTGACCAGGTCGCTGGCCTTCACGCGCAGATCGCTGTTGATCGGCGCCAGCGGCTCGACCGAGGTCTTGAGCGCGCGGATCAGGTACTCGCCGTACTTCTCGGCGATCCCGTCCTTGTGACGGCTGCCGAGCAGCGCGTTGACCATCACGGAGTTTCCGTTGTCGGCCGCCGGCATCACCTCCTCGCGGTAGTAACGATCGGCCTCGTCCCACCGGGGGTCGTTCATGTCCTTCGACTGGTTGAAGTTGATGCGGCTCCCCTCGCCGTTGACATAGGCCTTCAGCGCGTTCCAGTCGTCGTACAGCGCCAGCCAGGCATCGGCCGTCTCGGCGTTCTCCGCCCCCTCGATTCTCGCGGTCAGGCTCGCGTATTCCTCTCGCACGAACTCCGCGGTGAGGCGGCTCGGACGCTCCGGATAATACTTGTAGTTCATGTTGGAAGTACCTTCGTGTTCGTTTGGCTATATCCGATTAATATAGGAAAAGATCGCTCCCTTCCGGCGCCTCCGCTACGGTCCCGCCCGGCCGAAGGTGGCGCCGACGACACGAATCGCGACGGCCCGGACACCGACCGGTCCGGCCCGGGAACGAAATACCCCCGATCCTGGCTTTTCAGTGATGGAAGGCGCGATATCCGGCGTCGGATATCCGATGCCCGGCGCGAAACGGCACGAACGATGCGCCGTTTCGGGTGGTCCCGCGAGGCTCGCCGGAAGATTCGCTCAGGCGTCATACCTTCCCTCCTCCCCCGCCCGCGATGCCTCATCCCGGACCGGCGCCCCTTCCCCCTCCACCGGCCGATGCAACCCGCGCACGATTCTCGACGAAGAGAATCAAGATCAGCAGACCATGGTGGACAACAGATGATACCAACGCCCGAACGACTCGATCACGACACGCTCGCCGCGAGCCACGCGCTCGACGGCATGGAGCTGGCCGGCGCGCTCGGCGCCGATCCGGACCGCGGCCTGGATGCCGCCGGCATCGACCGGATGCGCGAGCGCTTCGGCTCCAACACCCTCCCGGAGCCGAAGCCGCAATCACGCATCCTCCTCTTTCTCGAACAGTTCAACAACCCGCTGATCTTCGTCCTGTTCGGCGCGGCGATCCTCACCTGGATCTTCGCCGACCCGTCGGAGTCGATCACGATCTTCATCGTGGTCTTCTTCAACGCCGCGATCGGCTATTACCAGGAGCAGCGCGCCTCCGAGCGGCTCAAGGCGGTCAGGAGCCTTACGGCGCCGAGCGCCCGCGTGATCCGCGACGGCGAGCACCGGACGATCCGCGCCGACGAGATCGTGGTCGGCGACGTGATCCTGCTGGAGAGCGGCGTGCGCGTGCCGGCCGATCTCCGGCTGATCGAGACGATAGAGCTGACGATCGACGAATCGATCCTCACCGGCGAAACGCTCCCCTCGGCCAAGGGAGCCGGCGAAACCCTCCCGAAGGCCACCGGGCTCGGGGACCGGAAGAACGTGGCCTTCGCCGGCACCACGGTGCGCCGAGGACGCGGACGCGGGCTGGCCATCGGCATCGGCGAGCACTCGCAGCTCGGCAGGATCTCCCGCCAGGTGGCCGAGGCCGAGACCACGCAGTCGCCGCTGCAGGAGCGGCTCGAGAAGTTCGGCAAGGTGATGGCCATCGGCATCGGCGTGGTGATCGGCTCGATCGTGGCAATCGGGCTGCTCCGCGGCTACGAGGCCGAGACCATGCTCCTGACCGCGGTCGGCCTGGCCGTCTCGGCCATTCCCGAGGGGCTGCCGATCGCCGTTACCGTGGCCCTCTCGATCGGCGTCTACCAGATGGCGCGCCGCAGCGCGATCGTCCGCCGGCTGAACGCGGTGGAGACGCTCGGCTCGACCACCGTGATCTGCTCGGACAAGACCGGCACGCTGACGCGCAACGAGATGACGACGCTGGAGATCGTGGCCGGCCGCGCCTGCTACCGCGTTACCGGCATCGGCTACGAGCCGGAGGGGGAGATTCTGGATGATCGCGGGGCGCCGGCAGCGCTCCCTCCCGACGGGGCGCTCGCCTGGACGCTCAGGATCGGCCTGCTCTGCACGGAATCATCCTTCTCGCGCGACGAGTCGGGCGCCCGCCGGCTGGTGGGAGATCCGACCGAGGGAGCGATGATCGCCGCGGCCGAGAAGGCCGGCATGACGGTCGAGGCCGACCGGCACCGGCAGCCCCGCGTGGTGCTGCCGTTCGAGTCGGAGCGGATGTACATGGTGACGATGATCCATGACCAGAGCGAGGCCTACTACGTGCTCAAGGGATCGGCCGAGCGGATCGTGGCGATGTGCGATCGCGAGCTGGGGCCGGAGGGGATCCAGCCGATCGAGCTCGGCTGGATCGAGCGGGAGCAGGAGCGCTTCTCCGCCCGCGGACTCCGGGTGATCGCCACCGCGTATCTGCCGATCGACGGCTCGCATCCGGACCCGACGCGGCTCTCCGGCTGCATCTTCACCGGCCTGCACGGCATCGAGGATCCCCCCCGCGCCGAGGTGAAGGAGGCGATCGACGCGGCGCATCGCGCCGGCATCAAGGTGGTGATGATCACCGGCGATCACGTGGCCACGGCGATGTCGATCGCCGATCAGCTGGAGATCAAGGGGGGGCGGACCGTGCGCGCGCTCACCGGCGCGAAGCTGGAGGGAATCAGCGACGAGGATCTGTTCGAGGAGCACGTGCAGAGCACCGATGTCTACGCCCGCGTCGCCCCGGAGCACAAGCTCCGGATCGTCCGCCAGCTGCAGAACCACCGTCACGTGGTGGCGATGACCGGCGACGGCGTCAACGACGCCCCGGCGCTGAAGCAGGCGGATATCGGCATCGCGATGGGAAGCGGCACCGACGTGGCCAAGGAGGCCGCGGCGATGGTGATTCAGGACGACAACTTCGCCACGATCGTCTCGGCCATCCGCTACGGCCGGGTGATGTTCCGGAACCTCCAGCACATGGTGCTCTACGTGCTCTGCACCTCCACCGGCGGCGTGCTGACGCTGACCGCGGCGGTGCTCCTCGGATTCCCCCTGCCGATCCTCGCGGTGCAGCTTCTCTGGATCAATCTGGTGACCGACGGCACCAGCACGATACCGCTGGCCTACGAGAAGGAGCATGGCGACATCATGGCCGAGCCGCCGCGCAAGCGGACCGAGGGGCTGCTCAACTGGAAGATGGGGGAGCGGATCATCGGCACCGGACTGATCATGATGTTCGGCACGCTGATCGCCTTCGAGATCGTGCTCGGCCACTACGGCTACACCGCGCTCTCCGCCAACATCCCGGCGGACGTGCTGGCGACGGCGCGGACGGTGGCCTTCACCACGCTGGCGCTCTTCCAGATCTGGAACGTGCACAACTCCCGCGCGCTCGATCACTCCCTCTTCCAGATCGGCATCCTGAGCAATCGTCCGCTGCTGGCCGTGACGCTGCTGGCCGTGGGGCTGCAGGTGGCCGCCGTGGAGCTTCCGATGATGCACCCGCTGCTGCACACAACCGGTCTGCGGCGCGACGAATGGCTCCTCTGCCTCGGCATCAGCCTTTCGCTCGTCCTGCTGGTCGAGCTTCGGAAGCTGGCCCAGCGAGCCTATGAGAAGAGAATGAAGAATTGAGCATGGGGAATGATGAAGTCAATGCCGGATATCGATGAGGCAACTCCCTGTACGGGCGTTCAATTGAACGCCCGTACATCATTCGCCGCATTCGCCGCAATCCCCGCATTCGCCGCATTCGCCGCATTCGCCGCAATCCCCGCATTCGCCGCATTCGCCGCATTCGCCGCAATCCCCGCATTCGCAGCAATCCCCGCATTCGCATCATTCGATCGGGTATCTCCGACCATGCTCCATGCCCATGCCTGATCATATCCCGCCGAGCGCGGCCGATGGCGCCGCCCCCGCCCCGCTTGCGCGCGCGATCGATGATGCCTTCGCGCAGCGGGGATATCCGGTGCGGCTCGAGTGGGGTCGGCGCGGCGCGCTCGCGGCCGCCGAGCGTGGCGACGTGCTGGTGATCGTGGATGTGCTCAGCTTCTCGACATCGGTGGCCACGGCCATCGATCGGGGTGGCGCGATCCGTCCCTGCGCCGATCAGCCGGAGGCCGAGCGCGTTGCCCGTGAGCTCGGCGCCATGGCAGCGCTCCCCCGCTCGCGCGTCCCGGCCGAGGGGCGCTTCTCCCTTTCGCCCCTCACCTTTCTGGAGCTGGAGCCGGGGACCACGGTCACGCTCGCCTCGCCGAACGGCGCGACCTGCACGCGGCTGGCCGGCGCGGTTCCGGCGATCTTCGCCGGCGCGCTCGTCAATGCCTCCGCGGTCGGGCGCGCGGCCCGGGCGGCGATGGCGCGCGCCGGATGCGGACTCACGGTGGTGCCCTGCGGAGAGCGATGGACCGGCCCTCCCGAGGAGGAGGATCTGCGCTTCGCGATCGAGGATTATCTCGGCGCCGGCGCCGTTCTCGCGGCCATCGACGCCGAGACATCGCCGGAGGCGGGGCTCTGCCGCGCCACGTTCCTCGCCGCGCGCGCCACGCTCGGCGCCATGATCCGGGAGTGCGCCAGCGGCCTGGAGCTGCGTCTCAAGGGCTATCCAGACGATGTGGATCACGCCGCGCGCCACGATCTCTACGACACGGTGCCGGCCATGCACGGCGAGATTTTTCGCGCCCCGCACCATGATGCGGGGCACCACGGGTAGGCGCGCGTCTTCGGCGCGCGCTCATGCGGCGGCCTCGACGGCCGGGCGGCCACGGGGGGCCGCCCCTACGATCCCGTTGTGTTGTCGCGTGCGGCCCGCGCCCATCCGGCGGCCTCGACGGCCGGGGGGCCGCCCGTACGATCCCATCGTGTTGTCCGCATCACGCCAACCGCTCTCATTCTTCTCGACGTAGTGCGCGCCACGCCACCCATCTCCATCCCCTCCGGAAACGACGACGGGGACGCTCGTCGTGAGCGTCCCCGTCAATAGATGTCGTTGAACGATGTCGTTGGCCGTCGATCGTTCGACGCGCCGAGGCGGGCCTCAGCGCTTCCTGCCGATCACGTCCTTGCCCCCCATGAACGGACGGAGCACCTCCGGAATCACCACGGTGCCATCCTCCTGCTGGTAGTTCTCCAGAATGGCGACGATCGCGCGCGGAACCGCGACCGCGGTGCCGTTCAGCGTGTGGACGAAGCGCGCCTGGTTCTCCTCGTCGCGGTAGCGGATGTTGAGACGGCGGCTCTGGAAATCGGTGCAGTTGCTGGTGCTGGTCACCTCGCCGAAGCCGTCGCGCGAGGGCATCCACGCCTCCAGATCGTACTTCCGGAACGCGGGCGCGCCGAGGTCCCCGGTCGGGATATCGACCACCTGGAAACAGAGGCCGAGCTCGGAGAAGATCTCCACCTCGATCTGGCGCATCTCGTCGTGCAGCGCCTCGCTCTGCTCCTGCGTGGTGAAGGCGAACATCTCCACCTTGCTGAACTGATGCACGCGGTAGAGTCCTCTCGAGGCGGCGCCGTGCGCCCCGGCCTCGGTGCGGAAGCAGTGGGAGAAGCCGACCAGGCGGATCGGGAGCTCTTCCTTCCGGAGGATCTTGTCGCTCAGCAGGCCGCCGAGGGTGATCTCGGCGGTGCCGACCAGACAGAGCTCGGTGCCGGCCACGCTGTAGACCTGCGTTTCCTCGCCGCGCGGGTTGAAGCCGATCGCCTCGAGCACCGATTCGCGGGCGAGGTCGGGGGTGAGGTACGGGGTATAGCCTCGGGCCACGAGCTTGGTCATCGCGTAGTTGACCAGCGCCAGCTCCAGCAGCGCCCCCTCGTTCTTCAGGTAGTAGAACTTCTGTCCGGTCACCTTGGAGGCGGACTCGAAGTCGAGCAGCTCCAGCTCCTCGCCGATCTGCAGGTGATCCTTCGGCGTGAAGGAGAAGGTGCGCGGCTGGCCGATCGTGGCCAGCACCGTCCCCTCCCCCTCGTGCCCCACCGGCACGTCGGGGTGGGTCATGTTCGGGATCTTCTTGGCCGCCTCGTGCAGATCGGCCTCGACCTGCTGCAGCTCGGCCTCATGGGCGGCGATCTCCTCCTTCAGCTGGCGTCCCCGCTCGATCAGACGCTGACGCTCCTCCTGCTCGAGCTTCCCCTTCATCTTCTGCGCGGTCTCGTTCCGCTCGGCGCGGAGGGTCTCCAGCGCCTGCACCTTCTCGACCCGCTGGTGGTACAGACCGACCACCAGATCCGGATCGGCATCCCGCATTCCCCGCCGGGCGACGTTCTCCTTGACCTGTTCGACGTTATCGCGAATGAACTTGATATCGAGCATATCGACGTCCGATTAGTCCCGTGTTGTTATTGAGACCACGAATATACGAGGCTGGGAGAACCCGAGACGGGTACCGGCGCCCCGATCGCCGCGCCGATGGCCGCCCCGATGGCCGCCCCGATCGCTGCCCCGGCCTCCGGGTCCGCGCGGCGACATTCGCGGGGATCACCACGGGTGCCAGAGCAGGAGCAGACCGATGGCGACGCTGAGTCCCCCGTAGAAGAAGGAGGCGTAGGCCTCGTCGGCATCCCCGACCTGCAGCACCGCCTCCTCCGGCTTGCCGGGCCTGTGGTAGGCCTTCACGGTCAATCCCACGGGAAACCGCTCGATGTACTTCTCGGCATCGGCGGCCTTGGCCATCATGGCTTTGTGCATGACGGTGAGTTTTTCGGAGGTGTAGGTCCGTCCATCGATCGAGTACTCGTATCTGACGACCGGGACATAGGTCACGCTGCGCCCTCCCCACCCGTTCTTGACCTCGGTCGAGAGCACCCGTGCCTCCACCGTCGGCCAGCTCCGGCTCGCGACCGCCTTGCGCCACTCGAACACTCCCACAACGATCCTGATCAGTCCGTACAAAAGGCCGAGCACCGCAACAATCAGGGTAGTATCCGAATCGTACATATCAACTCCTGAAATCGGGTATGGATGAAGGGTCAAACATATCCGACGCGGCAATGCGGCATCTGTGACCGGGCGGGGAGAACCGGCCTGCCGTTACCGGCCGTGAAATAGGCTGGAAGTCCAGGAAGAACGCATCTCCGGAGGGATCATCGACCAGAGCACCACCGCTCCCAACACGAAGAAGACCAGGGAGAAGACCGATCCCATCCAGATGTTGGCCGTCGACTCCGGCTCCAGCAGCGAGGTCTCCGGATACTCCGGATCGTAATACACGATCACCGGCGAAACGAGCGGATAGCGCGCCACGATCTTCTCCGCGGATCCCCGCATCGATGTCGACAGCGCCATCCCCGCCATCACCTTGTCACCGACATACCGCTCCCCGTCGACCGTATACTCGTAGCGGACGATCGGAGCGTAGGTGGCTCCCCCCTTGGAGCCGCGCTTCTTCTCGACCTTCGAGGCGATCACGATTCCCTCGGCCACGGGCCAGTCGAAGCTGGCCAGGCGCATCCGGTTCTGACGCAGCGAATGCACCAGGCCGGCGATACCTCCCACGGTGAATGTGCTGCCGACGAGCGCGCCGATGAGTTCGTTGAACATATCGGGATTCTCCTGCGGTGATGATCGCTCCGGCCGGCGGCCGCGCGATCGGGAATGGCCGTATCGCGCGATGAGGCGCGGTCACGGAATGTAGGACAACCGGGTCACGAGCCGAGCGCGAGCATCACGATCACGCCGGTGGCGATGAACAGGAGCCCGAAGATGACGAGAACCCACGGAACGATCTTCACGCCCGGCTCGAGCACCGCCTCCTCCGGACGTATCGGATCGTAGTGCACCGTCACGGCCGCTCCCTCCCGATAGCGCGCGGCCGCTCGGCCGGCGCGCACGCTGGAGGTAGTACGGATCTCCCCTCCCACCTTCGTCTGATCCCCGGCATACGTCCGGTCTCCGACCGTATACTCGTAACGGATCGCGGCATAATAGGTCAGGTAGCTGCTGTTGTCGCTGTCGCGGCTCCACGCGCTCTCGATGCCCGAGGAGATCACTCTCCCTTCGACCGTCGGCCAGCTCAGGCTCGCGATCCCCTTGCGCCGCTGCACCATGCCGGCCCAGAAAATCACCGCGCCGACCAGCATGAAGGCGAACGGGATCAGATGGAAGATGACGTCATCACTCATCATGGCTCTCCGATGGAGGCGGCGCGCCGGCGCGCGCGTGGCTCAGAAGATCTTCCACCACGGCTTCTTCTTTTCCGACGCCGTTGAGGCCGCGGGACGTGACGCCGACGCCGTTCCGGCCGGCGCCGATGCACGGGACGCGGCGATGTCGCTCCCGGGCGGGAGAAGCTCCGCCGGAGGGATCACGCCGTCGCGCAGGAGCCAGCGGGTAACCATGCGCGCCGGCGGATTGAACGAGTCGACGTCGAGATGGGCCTGGAGAACGGTGCCGGAGGGACCGTCGGCGGTGTCGCGATCGTTGAAGCGGGTGCCGGTGAACAGATGGTGGGCGATGCTGTAGATGAACCTGGTGACCTCCGACATCTGGTAGCGATCGGCGCGGGCGACCACTTCCTGATCCGGAAAGCCGAACTGGCCGAGGCCGACGATATCGAACACCCGCCACTCGGCATGCCCCGGAACGCCGGTCATCCGGATGTTCGCCAGCAGGTGGAGCGGCAGCTGCCCGGTCGACTCCCAGTGCTCGATCGACTCGGCGAGCGAGGAGGGTGAGGCGAGGATCTCGCCGGCCGGGTTGAAGTAGGCGAGCACGCCGGGAAGCCCGCCGAGCGCGGCGGCGATCCTGGCGCACCAGATCGGATCCTCCTTCGGATCCTCATCGTCGGCGGCGGCAAGCAGGCGCACCCTCACGAATGCCGCGTGCCGCCGGACCGCCTCCTTCGCCTCCTGAAAGTGCCAGGAGAAGAGCGCGGCGCGCTCCATCGATCCCGGGAACACCCCGCGTCCGAACGCCCCGGCCACCCACGCGGCGAAGAGCTCCGGCTCCTTCTCGGGATCTCCCATGGCGTCCGGCCATCGCCGGTCGATCGCATCGACGGTGAGCACCCTCGGGCGCGGGTCCTTCATCTCGACGATCATCGACTCCCCTCCCATCCAGGAGAATCCCGTCGACGCGTCGGCATCGCGGTTCATGCGGCGGGCGCCCGGAATCGACGCGAGGGCGCGCTCGACGGCATCGATCGCGACGGGGCGGTCGAGCAGGAGATACGAGCTTTGCGAGAAGAGCATGCGGGGCTCCGGAACGGTGCGTGGCGCGTCGACCGTGATGATGCCCGCGCCCCGTGGGGCGCACGTCGACGCGCGAAGAGGAGAATATACGAGAGGTGGGTGAAGCCGCGGGATGATCCGCGTTCGAGACGTCCGCGCGGGAGATTCGTTCGGAAGATATCCGCGGCGGCTCCGTTGTCGGGCAACGACTCCGAGCGTTCGGAACGGGCATCCGAGGGGCTTCGATCCAGGTCGCTCACTTCGGGCGGCCGCTCACCTATCGGCGTGGGTCAGCGGGAGAGGCGGGTCTCCAGCTCGTCCAGATGCGCGAGCCACGGCTCCACCTGCTCGGAGTCGATGTGGAGATCCTTCAGCTCGGAGCACTCCCTGATCCGTCCGACGGCGGTGAGCGCCAGCGACACCATCTCCGGCGAAAGCTCGGCGCGGTGCGCGGCGCCCCAGGCGGCCGCTTCCTCCGGGAGCTCGGTCGAGGGGCTTCCGTTCATCGCGGCCACCACCTCGGCCGCGGCTATGCCCCGTTCGCACTCGGAGGTCTCCACGTACTCGTGGATGCTCTCGACCACCCCCTTCAACGCCCGCGTGAGCACTTCCGCCGACGCGGCGCCAAGCAGCTCGACGACATAATCGGCCGCCTCGTCGTTATCGAAACTTCCCAGTCCCCAGGCTCCCATGCGTCCCGTTGCTCCTCGTGATGGATATGCGTTCCAAAGGTCCATATACCGGAACGTCCGTGCCGATCGGCACGGACGGCGAGCGGCGGGATCGACTCCCCACCGGATCGGAATCCAAGTAACGGCGCGGAGTGCCCCCCGGCCAAGTCACCATTTGGCAACCCGTCCGGCGGACGCCGGATGCGCCGGCCATATCCGGGGAGCCCGGGCTCCCGAGCAGAAGAGCCCGATACTCCCCGGAACTGACGGTTACTTCCGGAGCAGCTTGAACGCGTGATTCCGCGTGCCGGTCGCGATCCCGTACTTCACCCAGAGCATGCAGAGCGGCTCCAGCAGCCGCGCCCCGTCGATGCCGCCGATGTCGATGGTCGGCCAGCCGAGCTCGGCGCAGAGCTCGGTCACGACCCGCTTGGCCTCGGCATCGTTGCCGCAGATGAACATGTCGGGAGGTCCGCAGGGGAACTCGGGATGCACCATGTGCGCGTTGCCGACGATGTTGAACGCCTTGACCACGCGCGACTCCGGGAGCCAGCGCTGCACCTGCTCGCCGCCGGAATCGGTGTGACCGATCGCGAGCGCCGGAGGGGCGCCGGGAGTGATGGCCAGGGGATTGGTGGCGTCGATCACCACCTTGCCGGCCATGTTCACCGGGCCCGCCATCCGGAGCGCGTTCTCGGTGCCGCTCCAGAGCGTGGCGAGGATCACCAGCTCGCCGAACGCCGCCGCCTCGGCGAAGGTGCCGGTGGAGGCGCGCTCCCCGGCCATCTCGCGCCAGGCCGCGAGCTTGTCGCTCTCCGGCGTGCGCGAGCCGATCATCACGTCGTGGCCCAGCCTGGCCAGTCCCGCGCCGAGCACCCGCCCGACGTCACCGGTTCCGAGTATGCCGATCTTCATGGTCGATGCTCCTGTCTGAAAAATGACCTGTCCGGAGGAGGAATCCGTCAGGGAAGAATACGCGACGGCCGCGTGGCGTCACTGGATGTTCACCGACGCCACCCAGGTACGGAGGAAGCGGGTCGGGGCCGTTCCGCCGCCGGTCGAATCCTGACGTCCGACCTGGAGGATGAACTGCCGTCCCGGCACGAAGAGCCGGCTCTTGTCCCCGCCGATGATGGAGCGCAGCGCGCCGGCCGTGACGGTGGTTCGCCGTCCGGCGGTATCCAGCGGAACCCAGTATCCGCCGCCATCCATGAAGAGCACCTGCGCCACGTTCGGCGTCAGGCCCGGAGCATCCTTGCTCGGCTTGAAGGTGTAGGCGGTGGCGTCGAGGATGAAGCCGTCGCCGTGCGGGATGGAATAGGTCGGGATGGCGGGGTTCCCCGGCAGATCGAGCGAGTTGTGCGCCTCGTCGGCGGCGATCACCGGCAGACCGGCCGCGGAGGCCGGTGCCGCGCTCCCGGTCGCTCCAGCGGTCGCGCCGGCGGTCGCGCCGTTCGCGGCGCTCGCGGTATCGGCCGGAGCGGAGGCGGAGGAATCGGCGCCGGCGCCGTGAGGCTGCTCTTTTCCGCACGCCGTGATGCACAGAAGCAGGCAGGCCGCGCCTCGCAGTGAGACCGCGGCAAAATGGCTGAACGTTCTCATGTCGATGGATCGATGATGGTCCGTCGCCGCCGGCGGCCGCGACGGAGGGTCGTTGAAGTCGGGCGTTCGTGAGGTATCGCGCGACTCGTGCATCGCGCCGCGCAATCTACGAAGTTGCGCTCACCCCGACTTCTCTCCCGCCCCGTCCGCGAAGCCGTCCCGTCCGCGAAGTCGCCCCATGCGAGTGCGCGCCGCGCGCGATCTCCACGCTTCTCCATGAACGACGGCGGCCGCGCCGGAGCTTTCTCCAGCGCGGCCGCGCGATGCCGATCATCCTTCATGCCCCTTCATGCCCCTTCATGCTCCGTCATGCTCCCGACGCGCCGTTGCCGGCTCAGGCCGAGGGATGGAGCGTGAACCAGTATTCGTAGCTCTTCACGTCGCCGGCCACGCGGACGCCGCTCACCCGCACCGCGTAGCGGATGCCGGGGCGGACGTCGGCGCGCCAGTAGAGGCAGTTCGGCAGGCCGTAGGCGAGATTGTCGTGCAGCATCCCGGCCACCGGAACCCGCTCCCCCTTCTGGCCGACAATCTCCACCCGCGCGCCGCGGAAGTCGACGTTGACGTTGTTCCGAAAGACGCGCCGGTCGGCCACCACCGAGAAGGACATCATCAGGTCGCCGTTGTAGAGTTCGGCCGGATAATCGCGATACGGATAGGCGACGTAGTCGACGCTCGACCCGCTCACATCCTGGCGCTCCGGATAGACGATGCGCATCGTCGCGGCCGTGACGCCGAGCCCGCCGGCGGAGGCGGGACGATCCACGCGACCGAAGGAGACGAACTTCAGGAAGGGATCGAGCAGCCAGCGGCGGTGCCCGAGATCCTCGACGAGCGTATCCTTCCAGAACATGTCGATCATCTGCTCGGTCGTGGCCAGCTCCTGGCCGGTTCCGGTGAAGCTCATGATCGCCAGGTTCGACTCCTCGCTGGCCTCGGCCCCCTCATGCGTCCAGCAGGAGAGATTCGACGATGGCTCGTGCGTCAGCACGTTGTTGGCGGCCATGATCAGCGCGCTCTTGGCCACCGACCGGTCGTCGTCGCTCCGGTAGATCACCGGGGCAAGCCCGTGCAGGCGGCGGATGGCGTTGACGTAGTCGACGGCCTTCATCTTCTCCGACATCTTCAGGCTCCCCTCGTCGCAGTCGGCGAGGTCGGGGATCCTGTCGTACAGATCCGTCAGTCGTACGCGCGTCGCGGGGTCGACGCGCACCGGGGCGGCGGCCACGACGGTGGGAATCCCTCCGACCGGCGCGCCTCCGTGGTTCCGCGGATCGACGCCCGTGGTTATATCTCTACAGCCCATCCGCATCATGGCCGCGATGGCCAGGAGCGGGAGGGGCGGAGGTAGGTTCATGCGATTTCGGCTCGGCAAGTGAGTGATCCTGAACGGTGCCTCGATTCCGGCCGTGGCACATCCCGCGCTCCGGCATCATGACGCCGCGAGGGACGTATTGGAGACGGATGGGAGATGCGCGTTCTTGTGGCGCGCGAGGCACTCGACGCGATCTCCGCTCCACGATCTTCACTTCACGATCACCGATCTCCGATCACCCATCATCGCCGATCCCGCGCCCGCTCAGTTGAGCGAGGCGGGCATGCCGTTCAGCATCATTCCCCCATGCTCGGCGGAGAACGCGGCGAGCTCTCGGCGACGCCGATACGCCAGCGCCATCAGGATGAGCGCGAGCATCGAGACCACCCCGCCGGTCACCGCCAGCGGCGTCTGCGAATGGTCGATCGCCAGCAGGCCTCCGAGCCCCTTGCTGAAGGAGAAGCCGTTGAGGAAGCCGAAGGCGTTGACCACGAGGCCGGCGACGAGATAGGTGAACGGCCTGGCGATGACCAGGATGCCGAGCACGACGAAGATGAAGCCGAGAACGACGAAGGTCAGCGGCGCCGCCTGATGCGTCGTCTTCCAGACGGCGAGTCCGATGGCGGTCATCGGAAGGCCGCCGATGGCGGTGAGCGCGCCGGCCCAGCGCGCCGGGAAGGTGACGCGGCGCTCGGTCGGAATCGGCTCGTACCATTTCAGGCCGGTCTGCATCTCCTTCAGCTCCGCCTTGCGACGGAACTCCTCGAGCGCGGCGTGATAACGATCGGGAAACTCCTCGCGGTCGACGGTGGCGAGCACGCGGTCGAGCTCCTGCAAGGTGTAGACGGAATAGTCGGGAGCTCCGGCGATGTGTGAATGCGACATGATCCCCTCCTGCTTGGCTGGCGTGATCCGAGGGCATGCCCCGCGTCCGAGGGCCCGACCTGACGGGCCGGGGCGGCGGCGATGCCGGACTGATGGGGTGAGTCGAGATGGGCGGGATCGGAGCGCCGGGGCTCTCGGGCGGGCGCCTGCCGCCCGATCCGGCCGGCCGGAGAATATACGAGCCGAACGCTCACGAGGGAATGGCCTCCCGACGAACGCGATGCGACGAACGCGATGCGCGGACCTCGATGCGCGGACCTCGATGCGCCGGCCGCCGGCACCCCGCGAACGACGCGCGGCGTCCGGGAATCGCTCCCGGACGCCGCGTGGCAATGCCCGTCATGGTCATTTCGGAGATCCGGCGCGGCCTCAGGTGACGCGGACGATCGCGCCGTGGAGATAGCTCGTCTCCGGCATCGCCGGATGCACCGGATGATCGGCCGACGCCCCCCGCTCCTCCAGGATGATCCCGTCGCGCCGAGCGCGCATGAGCGACTCCCGGATCATCTCCATGAACGTGTCGCGCGTGACGTGATGCGAGCAGGTGGCCAGGAAGCCGATCCCCTCCGGGGCCAGCAGCGAGAGCGCCGTGGAGAAGAGCTCGACGTACTTCTTCCGGGCGGCGGCCACGTACTTGCGCGAGCGCGCGAACGGCGGAGGATCGGCTACCACCACGTCGAAGCGCTCGCCGCGGGCGCGCAGCTCGTGAAGCTCGGCGAAGACATCGGCGGTGCGGAGCGTGATCGCGTCGAGCCCGTTGAGCTCACGATTCCGCTCGATCGCCTCGACCGCGGGCGCGGAGCTCTCGACGGCCACCACCTCGTCGGCGCCGGCGTGGCGCGCGTGCAGGGCAAAGCCGCCGGTGTTGCTGAACAGATCGAGCACCCGTCCGCCGGTCATGAAGCGCCGCATCGCCACGCGATTCTCCCGCTGATCCAGGTAGAACCCGGTCTTCTGTCCGCCGAGCGGGTCGACGTGGTAGTGGAGAATGCCGTCGCTGATCGTCTGCGGATCGGCCGCGCCGCGTACCAGCCCGACCCGCTCCGGCAGCCCCTCGAGGGTTCTGAGCGCGTGGTCGTTCCGCTCGACGATGCCGGCCACGCCGTCGATCCCCATCAGCGCCTCGTAGAGAAGCTCGCGCCGGAGCTCCATGGCGTAGGAGGCGATCTGCACCGAGAGCACCGCGTCGAACCGATCGACGATCACGCCGGGGACGCCGTCGGATTCGGAGTGGATGAGGCGATAGCTCCGCTGGCCGGGATAGAGTCGGGCGCGCAGACGGAGCGCGCGATCGATTCTGCCGCGGAACCAGTCGGGATCGACCTGCTCGCCGGGGCGCCCGGTCATCCGGACGGCGATGAGCGAGTGCGGGTTGTACAGTCCGGTGCCGATCGGCGCGCCGCCGGCGGTGACCACCTCGACCAGCGAGCCGCGGTCGGCGCCCGGATCGACCGTGGAGATCTCGTTGCTGAAGACCCAGAGATGCCCGGTGCGGAGCCGTCGCTCCTCGCGCGGGCGGAGAACAACTTTCGGAATCGGAGAAGCGGAAATCGCGTCAGTCGTCATTGTGGAACCGTTCGGGGAAAGAGGTCGCCGGCGGCGTGACGGCCGGCGTGTCTGGGCGCCTCGACGTGCGCACCATGCGGAGCCAGAGAATGTTGCCGACCATGATCACCAGTCCCGCGCCGGCCAGCGGGAGCATGTCGGTGAGATCGCCGACGGTGTGGGCGCGGCTCATCTCCTCGATGCTGCCGGGCCGGTTCATGGCGATGATCGTGAAGGCGTTGAACAGCGCGTGCCCGAGGATGCTCGGCCAGATCGAGCCGCCGCTCCAGGTGACGTAGCCGAGGTAGATGGCCAGCACGATCAGCGGTATCAGCGTGATCTGAAGATGCAGCGCGCCGAAAACGACCGCCGTCAGGATGATCGCGGTCATCGGCCGGAGCCGCTCGCGGAAGCTGCCGAGCATCAGGCCGCGGAACAGGGTCTCCTCGCTCAGGCCGGGAATCACCGAGCCGACCATGAGGGGGATCAGGATCCGCCACCCGCCCCCGGTGTGGAGCAGGCCGGTGTAGAGGTCGTTGGCGGTCGACTCGAGCTCATGGTACTTCCGCATGATCGCCGGCGGGATCAGGTAGAGCTCCTGAATCAGGATGAGTGCCTGGACGATCGGGCTCAGGGCGATCACGCCGAGGATCACGGCGATGTAGACCGAGAAGTGCGCCCGCCGGAAGCCGAGCGTCTCGGAGATCGAGCCCCCCCGAAGCCGCGCCAGCAGGAGCGTCGGCAGAAACATGAAGACCAGTTGCAGCACCCCCACCAGCCAGGCATCCCGGCCGAGGATCTCCGGGTCGACGAACTCGCGGACGGCGACCATGGCGACGTTGAAGAGGACGACCAGGCAGATGCCGGCCCCGAGGCCGAAGAGGATCGGATGGGGAAGCCGTCTGCTGTTCGGAAGCTGCTCCTGCTGCATGAGAGTCCCTGACGGAAATTCCAGTTGGATGAGGCGCTTCACCGCCGGCGCGCCGAGACCGACGCGCCGAGACCGGCGCGGGAAGGCCGACGCGGCAAGGCCGGCGTGCCGATGCTAGCGTGCCGATGCTAGCGTGCCGATGCCGGTACAGATTGTCGATGTCGACACGCTGCGCTCCAAGGGCATGCCCGACCGATCGAGCGGCGATCCCCATGGGAAGCTCGATCTCGACGGATGTCCGGTCAGGAGATGGCCCAGGAGATGGCCCGGCGCGCGGGGAAGCGCGCGCTGGAGACGCGCCTCCGGGCTCGGGCTTCGGAAAGATGCGTGCCGGCGGCGGAAGATAGAGAGCCGGGCGCTCCCCCGGCGGACACTTTTGTTATCAGAAGTTTCAATTTGCCACCACGGCCCGTGCCACAGCGCTCCGGGCAAACCCTGAATAGACAACTGTATAAGCGGAATGTCGCAACGCGCCGTGCCAGCCGCGTGGCACGGGGATTACAGGGAACCATCGTCCAGCCAAATCCGATCGCAGCAATGTTTCCGGATGGGAGGCCACTGCCCGAGTGGCTCCGCTCCAACGGCTCCGCACCAGCGGCGTCGCCGGATCGGCATCATTCCTTCATGCGCGGCATGTCGCCGCGAACGGCTGTGCTCGACCAGGATGAACAACTCAGATCCTATTTCACACAATCCAGGAGACGGATTACGATGATGAAGTGTACTACGATGATTGCAGGCGCAGCGCTCGCTTCGCTCCTTTCCCTTCCGCTGCAGGCGCAGACCGGCACCACCGCCGAGGGAATGTTCTCCCTTCAGGGCCGCCTGACCACGACCGGTGGAGGCGCCGTGGCCAACGGCCAGCACTCCCTGCTGCTGAAGGTCTACATGCAGGGAACCAATCAGGTGATCTATTCCGAGACCGACAACGTGACGACCATGGACGGCATGTTCACCACGATGGTCGGCGATAACGGCACCAGCGGCGGCAAGCTCAACGTGATGGCCAACGCCAACTATGAGCTCGGCGTCTCCATCGACAACGGCAACGAGATGAGCCCGCGTCTGCGCATCGGCGAGGCGCTCAGCGCCGCCACCGCCGACGTGGCCGCCAACGCCATGGCCATCGGCGGCCTCCGCCTGATGAACGATACCAACCGCGTCAACGCCATCGTCACGACCGACGCCAACGGCCGCCTGCAGGGAGGCCTGCTCGACTCGAACATGGTCACCAGCATCAACGGGCTGCGCGGCAACGTCAACTTCACCGGCGGCGGCAACCTGAACGTGTCGACCACCGGCAACACGGTTACCCTGGCGCTCAACGGCGGCACCGGCGGCGGCTTCAGCCTCCCGTACACCCAGACGGTGAACCTCGGCAGCGGACAGACCGGCCTGAGCCTGACCAACAGCGGCGGCGGCAACGTCGCCTCGTTCATCAACTCCGGCGCCGGCACCGCGCTCAACCTGCAGGCGATGACCGGCTCGGCCATCAGCGCCACGTCGAACACGAGCGCCTCCGGCACCGGCACGATCAACGTGACCAACACCGGCGGCACGGCGATCAACGCCGTCGGCAACGCCTCCACCGGCGCCGTGCTTCAGATTCAGAACACCGGCTCCGGCTCGCAGGCCAGCCTGATCAGCGCCATCGACGCCTCCAGCAACATGGCCTTCCAGGTGATGGCCAACGGACAGACGAAGATCCACTCCACCGTCGGCAACGCGCTCGACGTCAGCACCTCCGCCGCCGGCGAGGCGGCGCTGAAGGTGACCGGCGGCCTGACGCTCAACGGCCCGGTCGGCACCGGAACGATCGACCTGACCAACGGCTCGGTCACGATCAACAACGCCTACGCGAAGGCCAACTCGGTGATCATGCTCACGGTGACCTCCGGCACCAACGCCGCCTCGATCGTCCCGATCCGCCTCTCGTCGCAGGGGAACGGCACCTTCTCGGTCTCGGCCATTCAGGGAGCCCTCGGCACGCTCACCGGCTCGCTCTCCTTCAACTACCTGATCATCAACCAGTAATGGCCGGCGTTACCGCCGACAGAAGGAGTACACGAGCATGATGAACCTGAAAAGTCTCTTGTCGATGGTGGCCCTGGCCGGCGTGCTGGCCGGCGGCTCGGCCACCGCGCAGACGGTGATGCTGGAGAAGGCGGTGATCGCCACCGGCGGCGGCACGACCACCGATGGAACCACGTCGATGTCCGCCACGATCGCGCAGCCGGTCGCGGGGATGTCATCGAACGCTTCGATGATCGGTCAGTTCGGCTACTGGACGGCCGTGCTGACCCCATCGAAGGTCGCCGCGGAGGAGCGCGCCGGCGCCATCGCCGGGCTGAGCGTGGCCCCGAATCCGGTCGACGTCGGCTCCCAGGTGACCGTGAAGCTGGCCCAGCGCGGCGCCGTCGAGGTGACCCTGCACGACCTGCAGGGACGCCAGCTGGCGACGCTCTACACCGGCACGGCCGAGGCCGGAGAGCTCCGGCTCCCGCTCGATGCCTCCGGGCTGGCCAGCGGCACCTACTACGTCGCGGTCAGAACGCCGGGAGCCCTGATGCAGCAGCCGGTGACGGTGATCCGATAACGGTGATCCGGTGACGGTGATCCGCTGACGCGGTGATCCGATGATGATGAGCTCCGCGTGCAACGCGGACGATGATCGGGGACAATGACGGCGTGGACCTTTCCCGTCATTCCCGTTGGACCAGACGGGCGGCCATGGACCTCGGCCGCCCGTCGTTTTTTTATCGGCCCCACATGTCGGCGCCCCTCCGGATGCAGGCGCGATCCCGGAAGGACCCGCCCGTCACTCGTCGCCCTCCATTCGCTGCAGGCGGACGCGGGCGGCCTCGGCGCGCTTGCCGAGCTCGAGCAGCGCCTCCTGAAGAAGCTCGGCGATCTCCTCGTCGCCGGGCATCGCGTCGAACGCCAGGCGAAGCATCTCCTCGGCGTTGGCCGCGTCCCCCTCGCGCAGCAGACCCCGTCCCACGTCGACGGAGGCGGTACGGAGCTCGACCTCGAAGTCCTCGCGGGCCGCCTCGAAGAACGTATCGTAGAGCGATGGAAACGGGACCTCGCCTCGGGAGAGGCGGAGCGCCCGCATCAACGGCGGGAACGCCTTCACCAGGGTTCCGGCGCGCGCGGCGTCGGCGGCGGCGCGCAGCAGCTCGTGCGCCTCCAGCAGATCCACGTTCACCCGCTCCAGGTTCAGGCGCGGCGTCTCCCGATCGGTCAGAATCGCCTCGTTCCCGACCACCTCCCGAAGCCGAAGCACCCCCATGTTCATCACCTTGCGCGCCCGCTCCGGATCCTCCTCGCCGCTGGCGGCCAGGCGGACGAACTCGCGGTAGGAAAGGGGCTTCTCGAGCATCCGGTCGAGCACGAGCAGGCCGAGCATCGTCTTGAGCCGCGCCCCCCGCAGGCGCGTCGGCTCCTCGCCCGGCGTCCGTACCTCGATCGTCCCGAGCATCGTGACCCGAAGCCGGGCGTCGGTCTCGGCCGCGGCCCGCTTCCGGGCGTGCTCGGCGGCGATCTCCTCCGACCGCCGACGGGCGGCAGCCAGCTCCTTGGGGGTGAAATACCTCTGGAACATCCTCAGCAGCGGGTCGAGATATCCTCCGAGCTGCCGCTCGGCCAGCCACGCGAGCACCAGCAGCAGCGCGGCGCGGATACGCTCGTCGAGCGCGTCGACCAGCGCGGCCGGATGCCCTCCGGCCGTGGCCAGATGCGTCACCATCGTCGCCGCCGCGTAGATCTCCGACAGGTCGTTCCGCGTGAGGATGGAGTCCGGGAGCGCCCCGGCGAGCTTCTCCCGCGCCTCCTCCGGATCGACCGGCTCGCCGAGCACCATCCGGGCCAGCGGCAGAAACCCCTCGGCCAGCCGGTCGGCGGCGAGCAGGGCGCGAAGGCGCTCCTCGAGATCTCCCTCGGCGGCGGCCAGTATCACCAGCTCCTCGCCGCTCATCAGATCGGACGCGACCCGCGGGATATAGGTATCGATGATGTGGCGGGCCCAGACCGGATCGCCCCGCAGCACGCCGATGCGCGCCAGCCGGACGCCGGCCCGCTCCCGAAGCGCTCCGCGGATCTCCTCCGGCGCCTGCGCGGCAAGCCCCCGCAGATGCGCCTCGAGCTCGGCCAGCGGCACGTCGAACCATGCCTCGGCGTAGATCCTCACCAGCTCCGACTGGAGCGCGTGCCGGATCAGCCCCTTGTCGCGGAGGCGGGGAACCACGTCGTCGATCATCCGGATCGCCTCCTCGGCGTGGCCGAGCCCTTCGAGGAAGGAGATCTTTCGGGTGTGGAGCACCCAGTCGTCCTTCCCCGCCATCTTCTCGATCTCGGCCAGCAGCGCGAACCGCGTCTGGAGCTCCTCCGGCGTGCCGAAGAGCCAGAGGAACTGCGGCGCCACCTCGCGCATGGCGAAGGCGCGCAGCTCTCCGGTGATGCCGGGCGCGGCCAGCAGCGCGTTCAGCCGGCTCTCGGCCTGGCGCACCAGCTCGGAATCGTTCTGCAGGCCGATGGCGGTGGCGCCGCTCTGAATGAAGAGGATATAGCCTCGCGTGAAGCGGAGCCCCGGGTGCTCCTCCACCAGGCGGTCCACCTCCTCCCAGATGGAGCGGCAGACATCGACGTCCCCCCGTCGCCGGGCCATGTAGTGGTGCCGGAGCGCGCGGAGGCGGTACTCGAGAAGCGCCTCAGGCGGATCGCCGGCGGTGAGCTCCATGAATCGCCCCACCCATCCCTGATATTCATCGGTATGATCCTGACGCCGGAGGAGCGACAGCCGGCAGTCGAGCATCCGGATCTCCAGCGCGTGGCGCTCGTCCGGCGTCCACTCCAGCTCCCGCGCCTCCACGATCTTCTCCACCATCCGGAGCACCTCCACGCCGAGCTGCCAGTCGACCGTTTCGTCGAGCGCCTGCGCCACGCGGAGCGAGCGGTCCACCGCGCGGCCGATCATCTCCATCGGCGAGGTAAGCAGCGCGCTCCGCTCGGCCAGAAGCTGGAACGGAAGAACCGAGGAGAGGGGGAGATCGTCGGCGACGACCCGGAGAATCGCGTCCGGGGAGATCGCCGCGCGCTGCACCAGGTGGAGATGGAGAAGCGTGTGGGTGAAGACGAGCATCGGGGCGGCGCTCGACGCGCCGGCCATCATCGTGGTCGGCACCGGGATATCGGCCACGATTCCCTTGAACGTCAGGGCCTCGACCATCCGGTCGGCCTCCGGAACCATGGCGCGCGCGGCCTCGCGGGAAAACACCTCGCCGAGCGCCGCGAACTGCTCCGCGGCGGTCCGCTCCTCGTCGGTCAGGTGGGCGGCCATCCCCTCGGAGAGGAGCCGGACGTTCCGGCGCAGCGCCTCGTCGAACCGCGAGAGCGGCGTGGTCGCGCGCCAGAGGCCGGTGGCCGGGTCCTGCGCCAGGGCACCGGATTTCAGGACGCCGCGCAGGGCGCTTCTGAGCGCCAGGGCGTTCCCCTGCGTGGCCTTCAGCAGCAGATCGAGAATCTCCTCATCAGGCTCCGACTGAAATAATGCGCGCCAGATCTCGCCGAGCGCGACCATGTCGAGGCGTCCGAGGTCGATTTCCTCGACCAGATACCGCTCCAGGACGCCGCGGGCGCCGAGCTCGACCGGACGCGCCACGCAGATGACGGAGATCGGCTCGTAGGCCAGCCCTTCCAGCAGGAGGGAGAAATCGCGGAGCGCCTCGCCGGCCAGCAGGTGGATATCCTCCACGATCAGGAGCGTGGGGCGGAGGCGTGAAAGGCGCTGGAGCGCCGAGGAGACCGCCCCGAGCTCCCCGGCCGGCTCCTGCTTCAGCAGCTGGCGTCCGGCCGCGGAGCTCCATAGGGCGCGCGCCACCATCGGCGCGATCGAGGTGGCCGATTCCGGATAGAGCTTGGCGTGGGCCACCACGCCGGCGCCGGCGAGCGCTTTCGGGACCAGCTCCTCGATGAGCCGGCTCTTCCCCATTCCCGCCTCCCCGAGCAGGAGCGTCACGCGCAGGCCGGGAGCCTCGGCCGTCTCCCGCCAGAACCGGACGAGACGCTCCAGCTCCGCGGCGCGGCCGGTGAAGGGAAGGATGCCGTGATTGAAGAAATCGACGAGTGATCGCATGAAATGGTCCAGCGTGAACGGATCTCTGTCAGTCCTGACAAGCATCGACTGTCAAGACTGACAGGGGAGCGTGTCGAAACATACCACGACACGGGGATCGGGAGCGGCATGCCGCCGGGCGACGAAGCCCACGGGCGACCCGACGGGCGACCCGACGGGCGAACCGGAGGTCGGGCCGGAAGCGTGGCGGTTCCGGAATTTTTTCGCCGCCGGGATGAAATTCCGGAAGTGTGACGATTTCCGACCAGAGTGTGACCGGGCGCCGCTACCTTGATGAACGTCATTGTAGATGAACGCCCGGACCGACGATGTTTGATGAAGCGCCCGATACCAACCCTACAGGAGACCTCGATCATGCCCTACGGATCTGGATCCCCTCGCATCGATGGCGACACTGGAACAGTCTTCTGCGCGGCCTGCGGAACGGCAGGTTATCCGGACGACAAGTATTGCGCCTGTTGTGGCAAGCCGACCACGCGGAGCTGCGGAAGCTGCGGCGCCCGCGTGCTGCAGCCGGTCGCGTATTACTGCACGCAATGCGGGAAACCGCTTGCCGGAACGAGTCCGTCCGGAGAGGTCGGGCTCGCCTGAGCCCCCTTCCCCGGGCGGCCCGACCGGACCCGTCGGGAAACTCATGGGGTACCGCGAGGGGGAGCTCCGCGCTCCCGGCGAGCGATGGGTTTTGCAACTTTCCGCTTGCACCCGTGTTTTGCTGTTGGAACAGTTATCCGTAAGCTCAAGACCCCTCCGTGGGTCTTTCTCCCAACCATTCGTACTCAGTTGAGCGAGCAACCGTGAGTAGAGACATTTCGAACGAACGAGGAGCCTCCAGGCGTGAATTCCTGGGACGCTGCCTCACGGCCACCGCGGGCATGACGATCGTCGGCCTGGTGGCGCCGATTCTGGAAGGATGCGAGAGCCGCGTTACCGCGCCGCCGGGCGGCGGCGGCACCGGCTCGAACAAATTCGACGTCAGCGCCCTTTCCGACGGACAGGGGCTGCTGACCACCAGCAAGGGATCCGATGGATTCCCGATTCTGATCGTGCGGCAGAGCGAGTCGGCCTACGTGGCCTTCTCCTCCCGATGCACGCACGCCAGCTGCCAGGTGCTGGCCCCCGCCGGCGGGGCGATGGCCTGTCCCTGCCACGGCTCACGGTTCGACCTGAATGGCACCCCCTTGAGCGGACCCGCGACCACTCCCCTGACGAAGTACACGGCCACGTACGATCCGTCCACCACAACGGTGACGGTGACGACGTGATACTGTTCCGAAACGCACTCCTCAGTCGAGTGTACTTCCTCGGGAGGTAGCGATCCGGGCGCCTCCGGCAACGGAGGCGCCTGGGTCTTTCATGCGCGAGGGCCGCTCTTGAGCGGCCACGCGCCGCCGGCCCCCGGCCGGTCTGTATGTTCGCGGGCATCATTCACGTCAAATCGGAACATTCAGTGAAACGCAGCACTCTCTTCAACCGACGCCTTCCCCTGCTGACGCTCCTTCTGCTGATGGCGGCCGCGGGTTCGGCAAGGCTGAGCGCACTCCCCCGATTCTCGCTTCTGACCGGCACCCGATGCTCGGCCTGCCACTTCAATCCCCAGGGGAGCGGCCTGCGCAACGAGCTCGGCTGGAGCACCATGAACCAGGTCGGCGCCATCTCCCCCTCGTCGCTCGGCCTGGATTCCCTCTACGCCTCGGAGACCAACTCCTTCCTCGACGGTCTCTTCACCCTCGGCCTGGATGCCCGCCTGCAGTGGGTGAAGACCGGACGCCCGCCGGTCACCGAGCGGCGCACCATCCCGATGCAGCTCTCCCCCTATCTGGCGTTCTCGCCGTCGGAGCAGCTCCACGTCTTCGGCACCTACAACGCCGGCCCGATCCGCTATCCCGGGCAGACCAGCTTCGACGCGCAGGTGCTCTACCAGCCGGATATCACGCTGCCGGCCATCCGCGCCGGATTCATCCAGCCGAGCATCAGCATCCGCGGCGACGACCACACGATGTTCACCCGGCGGGACGCGGCCAGCCCGAGCCCGGTCTACCTGCTGGCGCCGAACTACAACGAGCTCGGCGGCGAGCTGGTCTACGAGGGACAGCACTGGCTCACGCTGAACGTCGGCGTCTTCAGCGCCCACAACCTCCACAAGGCGATCGCCGCCGTCGACTCCACCAAGCCCTCCTTCTCGGCGCGCGCCGTCTTCTGGCCGCAGCTGCTCGACCAGGGGATCAACATGGAGCTCGGCGCCTCGATCCTGACCAACGGCCCCTTCAAGATGATCAACGCCTTCGGCGGATTCGGACTGGCCGACAAGGCCACCATCTACGTCGAGGGGATGTTCGCCCAGAACCCGGAGGAGATCGACCCGACCAGCTCGAGGACGCGGGAGATCAGAAACATGATGGTGCAGGGGAGCTACCAGCTCTGGCAGTGGCTCGCCCTGGAATGGCGCTACGAATGGGGGCAGACGGAGTACCCCACCGAGGGTCCCTCCTACCGCGCCCAGTCCTTCATTGTCGGAGCACAGTTCTTCCCCATTCCCTATCTGGAGATCCGCCCTGAATACCGGTATTTCCAGAACGCGGACTATCTGATGGGCCAGTATACCGTTCAGGTACACGCATTCTATTGATGACCGAGAGCGACGAACAGATCCTCCCCTTCAACTGAAACGATCCAGACTACGATGAATTCGCACTCACGCTTCAAGACGCTCTGCGTAGCCGCGCTGATCGGTCTGGCCGGTATCGCCGGATGCGAGGTCGAGCAGGCCAGCGGCCCGGCCTCGAACTATACCGGCCCCGGCTCCAACAACGGCGGCAACGACACCACCAGGAAGGTCGTCGTCACCGTCACCCCCGATTCGACGACGGTCGAAACCGGCGAGACCGCGAGCTTCGTCGCCACGGTGACCGGCACCAACAACATCGGCGTCACCTGGACGGTGACGCCGGGCGGGGGCTCGATCACCGGCAACGGCTTCTACACGGCGCCGGCCTCGCTGCCGAGCTCTCCGATGCGCGTGGTGATCCGGGCCACCTCGATGGACGACACCACCGCCTCCGATTCGGCGATCGTCACCCTCAAGCAGGCCACGATCCCGCAGACCGGCCCCTGTTTCGAGGAGGATATCCTCCCGATCTTCGTCTCCAACTGCGCCATGAGCGGCTGCCACGACGCCAAGACGCACGAGGAAGGCTACGTCTTCACGACCTATCAGGGGGTGCTCTCCGGCGTGGTGCCCGGACGCTCCTCCCGCAGCGAGGTCTACGAGAAGATCACCGAAACCAATCCGGAGGAGCGGATGCCGCCGGATCCGATGGCGCCGCTGAGCGCCGAGCAGATCGCGACGATCAAGAAGTGGATCGACGACGGCGCCAAGAACGTCCCCTGCGGCTCCGGCGGCGACTGCGACACGACGAACGTGACCTACAGCGGGGTGGTGAGGACCATCTTCCAGAACAACTGCCTCGGCTGCCACAACGGCGGCGACGGCACCAACAAGCACGTCGACATGTCGACGATGACCGGCATCAAGGCGGTGATCGCCGACGGACGGCTGGTCAAGTCGATCGAGCACGCGGCGGGGGTGACGGCGATGCCCTACGGCGGCGGCAAGCTGCCCGACTGCAAGATCGCCCAGATCAAGGCCTGGATCAATCTGGGCGCCCCGAACAACTGAGCCCCGGGAGCTCCCCTTCCGGAACGCCGCTCGCGGAGCGCCGCTGGCGGAGCGCCTCCGGCGGAAACGCCCCAGGGGCCGCCCTTCGGAGGGCACCCTCCGGGGGATGACATCCGGGATCGCGCTCGGGAGGGGGAGCTCCCTCAACAAACTTTCACGATCGCTGACGCCCGGCGCGATAAACCGAACGACGCGTTGCGCGTTGATATCTTCCGGGCGTCGAAATGTCTGTCTGAACAAACAAGCCTAAGCATACTTTCCATTCAAGGAGCTGTGATAATGATGCGGAAGATCTCTCTGATGGCGGCCGCGGTCGTCGCTCTCACCCTCGGAGCCGGCTCGGCCAACGCGCAGGCTCTCGGCGTCGGTACCGCTGGCGCCAAGAAGGTCACGCTGAGCGACAAGGTCGGCAAGAATCAGTTCACTTGGGTCAGCGAGGCCCCCCTGGAGAATATCAAGGGGACGTCGGAGGGGGTGAGCGGCTCCTTCACGATCGATCCGAAGAATCTGGCCAGCCTTCGCGGCACGATCACCACGCAGGTGACCACCATGAAGACCGGCAACGGCACGCGCGATGAGCATCTCAAGGGGAACCAGTGGCTCGACGGCGGCAAGTACCCGACCATCAGCTTCACGATCACCTCGGTCAGCAACGTGAAGGCCTCCGGCAACGCCGCCACCGGCACCGCCACCGGCAACTTCACGATGCACGGCGTCACCAAGACCATCTCGATCCCCTTCAAGCTTCAGTACATTCCCGAGTCGGCCAAGACCAAGGAGCGCGCCCCGGGCGATCTGGTGATGGTCACCGCCGACTTCACCGTCTCGCTCAAGGACTTCAACGTGGCCGGCTCCAAGGGGATCGTCGGCAGCAAGGTCGGCGAGACGATCAAGGTCTCGGCGCAGCTCTACGGCGCGACCGGTCTGTAATTCATCAATCACGGGAGCAAGGACGATGAACAAGAAAACACTCGCGATCATCCTGGCCCTGCTGGGCATCGGCGTGATGATCTACTGGGCGGCCAACGGCCACAGCCTCTGGACCCAGTCGAAAGTCCCCGTGACGGTGAAGGACGAGCTGTTCGGCACCGAGCACACCGAGTGGCGCGACGAGTACCGCCCCGGCCTGGAAGTGATGGGCCCGATCGCCGGCGTGCTCCTGGTGGGCGCCGCCTGGCTGGGATGGAG
Organism: Bacteroidota bacterium; assembly: GCA_048498995.1. Classification (GTDB taxonomy): domain Bacteria; phylum Bacteroidota; class Ignavibacteria; order OLB7; family OLB7; genus JBEHWX01. The sequence continues at coordinate 11,741 of JBEHWX010000054.1, read as the reverse complement.
CGCCGCGCGAAGCAAGCGCCGGCCCTCCCTCTCCGCCTGAGGTCGTTTCCTCCTCGTTCATTCCCGACGCTTCGTCGTTACCGCTGACGGTGAAGGGAGAGGGCGCTCGCCGACGAGCGCTCCCTCCCCTCACCCGGCGGCACCTTCTCTCACCGCGCGCCGTCCAACGCGCGGCCGCCGCGCCCGCCCGACCCGGTCACGTCGAGGGGCGTCATGGTCCGCTCCTCCGCATCCTGTCGCGCCCGACAGGCACCCGTCGCTCGTTCAACTCCTCGCGCCCACGTATCCGGCAGTCCGTATCCGGCAGTCCGTATCCGGCAGTCGTTTCCGGCGGATTGTTCCGACGCGGCCCTGTCCCTCCGGCCGACGCCGAAAAATTGGTGTTCATACAATCACCAGTCAGGGTCGATCGTCTCCGATCACGCCCTCTCCCCGCCCCCTGAGCACGACCGCCGGCGCCATGGATGGAGCACAAGAGCGATGGAGACGGTGCCGATGGTCATCATCCGCACACCATCAGATTATCGGGGCCGGAGACTTCGATGAAGTTTCCGTCCCGTTCCGAGGAGCGCCTCTACCGCAATCCCCCCGCGGTGAGGCGCTCTTTCGTTTATTTGGGAGTCCGGCACGCGAGTGCAACACCGGCCGGGGGGCAATCGTTGTTCCTCCGGACCCTTGTTCAACGAATCCGCATCATGAAACAGACCGAGAACGAGAAGGCGCTGACGCTGGTCGAGAAGAAGCTCCCGACGCTGAAGGGACAGGTGACGCCGCAGGACGCGGCATCGTTCACCGGCGTCTCCCTGGATGAGGCCAACGATGCCCTCTCCCGTCTGATGGAGCTCTACGTCACCCGCGTCACCTACGACGAGCAGGGAAATCTCCTGTTCGCCTTCGAGATGCCGCTGCGCCGCCGCGGCACCAAGACCGCCGCCGAGAAGTGGGCCGAGGTGAAGGGGACCCTCTGGCGCGGATTCAAGATCTTTTTCAAGATCTGGATCGGCGTGATGGTGATCGCCTACTTCGTGATCATGGTGATCATCCTGATAGCCCTGCTGCTGGCCCGCCAGAGCAGCCAGCGGGACAACGATCGGGACAACGATCGGGGGAACGACATGATCGGCGGGCTCTTCCGGGTGATGGCCGAGGGGCTCCGCTTCGCCTTCTGGACCCGCGCCCTCTCTCCCTACGGCTACACCTACGCGGTGGACGACCACGGCTACCGCCACCGGGAAGTCTCCACGCCGCGCGATGCCGACGGGAAGGAGAAATCGTTCATCGTCGCCATCTACGACCTCGCGCTCGGACCGGAGCGTCCGCCATCGGACCCGCTGGAGAACGAGCGGGAGGTGGCCACGTTCCTCCGCGCCGAGAAGGGGATCATCACCCCGGCGGAGATCGTCGCCCTCTCCGGCGGCACCGTGGCCGAGGCCGAGGAGCGGATGGCCGATTATCTGGTCCGCTACAAGGGGGAGCCGGAGATCACCGAGGAGGGGGTCGTGGTCGGCGAGTTCCCGGGCCTCCTCTCCGGATCGACCGAGGCGACCTCAGGGACCGTGGTGCCGTTCTGGAACGAGTTCGAGGCGCCGTACGAGCACTCGGGCAATTCCTCCTCGCGCAACGCGGCGATCCTCGGAATGGTCGGCTTCACGGCGGTGATGGGGTTGGTGCTCCTCGGCGGCGGGCTGGACCGGCTCGCGCTCTACGGGCCCTTCTTCCGGACCGGCTTCTCCCACTTCCTCCTCGGCTGGGTGCCGGTGCTCTTCTCGATCGTCTACATGCTGGTGGCCGCGCTCCGGATCCCCGGCGTCAGGAAGCTCGAGGCCGAGCGCCTGGAGCGGAACCGGAAGAAGATGGTGCTCCGCGCGCTCTACCAGGGACGTCTCTGGCGATCGACCGCCGACCAGGTGCACTTCCACATGCTCTCGCTCGGCGAGAAGACGCTCGACCGGGACACCGTGGAAGCCACGCTCCAGGGACTGGTGAAGGATCTGGGGGGAGATGTGGACCTGAGCGATGATGGGACGCCGGTCTACCGCTTCGAGCGGCTGGAGCGGGAGTTCGAGGCCTCCGAGCGCCTGCGCGGACGGCGCGCCTCCTTCTGAGGCCCGAGGCCGAAACGACGGGATCGATCATGATCGGATGATCCAAGGAATGATCGGGTGATGTGCGGGCGCCCCCCTGGCCACCCCTCCGACGCGTGAATGCCGCCCCAGGGCCGCCCCGCCGGATCGGGCGCCGGTATCCGGGAGATCGCCCGAACGTCGAACATGCGCGCGCGACGCCTCCGCCCCTCGGGGTCGGGGGCGTCGCTGTTTCCGGGCCGGATGGCGCCGCCGGAACCGCCGCGGAGGCCGAACACGGGAGACCGGACGACGAAATTCCGGTCGGGGAACGGATCTCGGCGGCGTGCGTGCATACTTCCGATGATGCGGTCGGTCCGATTCTCGTAAGTTTGTCCCCGAGCGACCGGACACCGGCGCACCCGAATCGAGTGCAACACCCTGCGGAGCTGTCCCTTCCACACTGCCCCGGCCCCGCAGCGCTCCACGACGCCGATCGCCTCCTTCGACGACACCTGTCGACGACACCCGTCGACACCCCCCGTGCTCACACGACGGCCGCCCTGGCGCGCGCCCGGCACGGCACTCCGCGAACCCCATCTGGAATCCGTACGACCATGAAAGCGATCTTTCCTTCTCTCGCGTGCATCGCAATGCTCTGCGGGAGCGTTCTCCTCCACGCCCAATCCCCCTCCGCAGCTCTCGTCGCCGACGGATGGAAAGGATGGGAGAGCGGGGATCACGCGCTTGCCCGCCAGAAATTCACCGACGCCTCCAAAGCCGATCCCAACGACGCGCGACCGCTCTTCGGCCTGTCGATCCTCGACGCCGTCGAGGGACGCGACAACGACGCCTGGCGCTCCTACAAGGCGGCCATGGACAAGCAGCCCGATCCCTACCCCTACATCTACGCGGCCTGGACCACCGGCAAGCTCCGCGGCAGCATCGGCAACGAGGATCTCGAGATCGTCCCGATGCTCGAAAAGCTCACCGAGCACGCCGACTCCCTCGGCATCCTGAAGGGGATGGCCAACGAGGTGCTCGGCGGCTACTACGAGCATCGCGGCGAGATGTCCACCTCGCGCCGCTACTACCGCGCGATCGGCAGCATCAACGAGTGGACCGTGATCGGCCCGTTCGACAACATCTCCGCCTCCGGCCACGACAAGGTGTTCCCGCCGGAGCAGAGCTACGAGCCGACGGCCATCTATCCCGGCAAGAACGGCGAGCCGGCCAACTGGTTCAAGCTCGTCGCCGTCCGGAACGACAACTGGATCGACTTCCGCCGCTACTTCGGCGACAACTCCTCGGTCTTCTACGCCAACACCTTCGTCTGGTCGCCCAAGCGCCAGACCGTGCATGTGCGCCTCGGCACCTCCGGGTCGTTCAAGGTGTTCCTGAACGACGAGCTGGTGGATTCGACCATCGATGAATACGACAACGATCTCGACTCCTACATCGCCGAGACGGAGCTGCAGGAGGGATGGAACCGGCTGATGATCAAGTGCGGCTGCGCCGAGAGCAAGGCGTGCAACTTCCTGCTCCGCCTCACCGACACGCACGGCGATCCCCTCTCCGACCTGAAGATCGCCACCGACCCGCAGAGCTATCGTCGCTCCCCGGGCGCCCGGTCGCGCCGGATCGAGAATTTCGCCGAGACCTTCTTCAAGAAGAAGGTCGCCGCCGAGCCGGACCGGATCGAGAACTACCTGCTGCTGGCCGACTGCTACCTGCGCAACGACAAGGCGATCGAGGCGGAGCTGACGCTGCGCGAGGCGATCACCCGCTGGCCCTCGGCCCCGGCCCTCTACGATCGTATCCTGGAGGCCTACAGCCGGAGCAACAAGGACGACGAGCACGAGAAGACGCTCGAGAAGATCTACGCGCTCGACCAGAACGTCCCGAGCGGACTGGTGCACAAGTTCTCCGAGTACATGGAGAAGGAGGAGTACGACAAGGCCGAGGATATCATCTCCCGGCTCGAGAAGATCTCCCCGGACGATCAGGGGATCTACAGCCTCCGGATGGGGATCTATTCGAAGAAGGGGCTCACCGAGAAGATCCTCGACCTGACGCACGACGCCTACAAGCGCTATCCGGACAACTCGATGTTCGTGATGGGAGAGGCCTACATCAACTCGAAGGTCACCAACAGCCAGACCGGCGCGCTCAAGATCCTGAACGAGTACATCTCCCGGAACAGCGACGAGGAGGTGATCCAGCACATGGCCTCCCTCTACCTGGAGAGCTCCGACAAGCGGAACTGGCGCGCGATGTACGATCGCCTGCTCGAGCTCGACCCGGCCGCCCCCGGCTACTACTGGCAGCTGGCCGACGGCTACTTCACCATGCAGGATTACGAGAGCGCCCGCGGCGCGATCAACTCGGCGCTGGCGATCTGCCCGAGCAGCTCCCGCATCTGGGAGCGCCTCGGCGAGATCGAGCGCATCACCGGCAACAAGGAGAAGGCGATCGCCGCCTATCGCGAGGCGCTCAAGTACCAGCCGACCGATTACGACGTCCGCGCCACGCTCCGCGAGCTGGAGGGGAAGCGCTCCCTCTTCGAGCTCTTCCCGCAGACCAACGTCGACAGCCTGATCCGGAACGCCCCGAGCGTGGCCGAGTATCCCGATGAGAAGGGGGTGATCCTCTTCGACGAGGCGCAGCGCGTGGTCTACGATCGCGGCGCCTCCGAGTCCACCCAGGAGCTCGTGGTCAAGGTCTTCAACGACCGCGGCATCGACGACTGGAAGGAGTATACGATCGGGTACAACTCCTACAACGAGGCGCTCAACGTCGAGAAGGCGGTGGTGGTCAAGAAGGATGGCAGCGAGGTGAAGGCGGACGTGAACGAGAACTACGTGGTCTTCAAGACGCTCGAGCAGGGGGACATTCTCCACCTGAAGTGGCGCGTCAGGAACTACTACTCCGGCAAGCTGTCGAGCCACTTCTGGGAGCGCTACAACTTCAGCGGCTACTACCCGGAGCGGCACGTCCGCTATTCGCTCCTGGCCCCGGCCGACTTCAAGTTCGCCTACGCCGCGCAGAGCATGCCGGCCGAGCCGGTCAAGTCCACGCTCGACGACGGCGTGCTCTACCGCTGGTCGGCCGACAGCGTGCCGGCCATCTCCTACGAGTACGGCATGCCGACGCTGGACGACGTGGGGCGCATCCTCTACATCTCCAGCATCCCGAACTGGAACTACCTGGTCGACTGGTACGCGGACATCACCAAGGCCAAGACCCGGAGCAGCTACGAGATCAAGGAGCAGGTGGCCGGTCTGCTGAAGGATCATCCGAATCCAAACGAGGAGGAGAAGATCAGGATGGTCTACGACTTCATCACCGAGAACATCCGCTACTCCAGCGTCGCCTTCCGCCAGGGAGCGCACATCCCGCAGAAGGCGCGCGACGTGCTCGTCAACAAGATCGGCGACTGCAAGGACGTGGCCACGCTCTGCATCGCGATGCTCAACGAGCTCGGGCTGAAGGCCAACTACGTGCTGGTCAACACGCGCGACGAGGGGCTCAACCGGAACGCGCTCCCCTCGATCGCCTTCAATCACTGCATCGTGGCGGTGGAGACCTCGCACGGCCTCCAGTATCTGGACCTGACGGCCAACAACTATCCGTTCGGCTCGATGCCCGAGCCGGACCTGAGCGCCTTCGCGCTGCTGATCCGCTCCGGCACCACGGCCCCCACCTATCTGACCCCGAGCGGCCTGCTCGGCCGGAACGTGGTGATGAAGACCACCGCCGCCGTCTCCCAGGAGAACGTCCTGACCGGACGGCGCAAGACGATGATGACCGGATCGATCGCCGCGGCCATGCGCGCCTCGCTCCGCGACGAGTCGAAGAAGGAGCAGGAGAAGATGTTCCTGGCCAGCCTGAGCACGAACTTCCCGAACGCGAAGCTCAACTCGCTGGAGATCAAGAACCTGGATAACCTCTCGCCGCAGGTGGAGTACGAGTACGCCTACGAGGTGCCGAACTACATCACCGACGCCGGGGACTTCAAGTTCATGAAGATCCCCTGGTCCCGCTTCGCCAAGGCCGACGAGGCGCTCTCCTACGACAAGCGGGAGTATCCCTACTACTACTGGCCGGGAGAAGACACGCTCACCGAGCAGGTGGAGATCGTGCTGCCGGCCGGCTTCCGTCCGGTCGATCTGCCGAAGCCGGTGAAGCTCTCCTCGCCGATCGCCGACTATACGATGCAGTATACCTTCGCCGACGGCAAGCTCGTGGCGCAGCGCCGCTTCATCAACAAGAAGGAAGTGGTCGAGACCAGCGAGTATCCTGAATTCAAGAGCTTCTTCAACAACGTGGTGAAGGAGGACGCGCGACAGATTCTCTTCAAGAAGAAGTGATGATCGCGCGGTGACGCGTCGCGGGCACGCTCCCGCGTCTCGTGACGATGCTTCGAGGGGACCCGCTGTCGGCCAGGCCGCCGGCGCGTCCCCTCGCCATTTCCGGGAGCGCCGCTCGTGGAAGCGCGCTCGCGGCTTCGATGCCCGCGGCTTCGATGCCCGCGGCTTCGATGCTCGTGGCTTCGATGCTCGTGGCTTCGATGCTCGTGGCATTGACATACGATCGCGCCACGCCGGGAAGCGCGGGCGCCGGAGGTAACGATCGCGGCGCGACGCGTGTCTCCGGCGAAGGCGCCGGCACGTGTCCGGCGCGATCTCCGATGAACGCTCTCCTTCCATCCCCGGACACGACCATGCGCGCGCGAGCCATTCCCGTTCTCCCCCTGCTGCTGCTCCTTCTTCTCTCGATTCCGCTTCGGGCACAGCCCGCGATGCGGGTACGGACGCCGCGATTGGCGATCGCGCATCTGGCCGGCGACTGCTACGTGTATACCACCTGGATGCCGATCAGCGACAAGCCCTTCTCGGCCAACGGCATGTACGTGGTGACCGACAGCGGCGTGGTGATGATCGATACGCCGTGGGATGTTGCGCAGACCGCGCCCCTCCTCGACTCGATCCGCGCGCGGCACGGCAAGCCGGTGATCGCCTGCATCGTCACCCACGTCCATGAGGACAGGACCGGCGGACTCGATATTCTGAAGGCGCGCGGCATCAGGACCTATTCGTCGAAGCGGACCTGGCTCATCGAGCCGGACACGAGCCAGGGAGAGCGGCGGGCGGAATTCTACTTCGAGAAGGACACCACCTTCCACTTCGGCCGCCACACGCTCCGGACCTACTTCCCCGGCGAGGGGCACACCAGCGACAACATCGTGATCTGGTGCGCGCCGGAGCGGGTTCTCTTCGGCGGCTGCCTCGTCAAGAGCACCGACGCCGCGGACCTCGGCTACACCGGCGCCGCGAACATCGCCGCCTGGCCGGCGTCGATCAGAAACGTCAAGCGGACGTTCCCCCAGCCCGCGTACATCATCCCGGGACATCAGGGCTGGACGAGCCGAGCCTCGCTCGATCACACCCTGAAGCTCCTCGCCAAGCAGGGCAAGCAATGATCGTGGACGGCACCGCGACCGTCCGACACGGGATGTCGGATCGTACGGGCGGTCCCCCCGTGGCCGTCCTCGTCGTCCGCCGCGGCCATCATCTCCATACGTCGCCCCCTTCCCGCCGGGGAAGCGCGCGATCGCATGCGTCCCCCGCGTCTTCCCCGTCGATGAGCATCGGAGCTATTTCTCCCGATATTGTCGCGATCGAACATCTCACATCAAGGAGTCCAGCATCATGGCCGAGCGCATCGACTACAACATCAACCTGGACGTCAAGTACGGTCAGCTCGAGCTGATCGACGTGCCGAGCATCGTCGCCGAATGCACCGAGCAGTGGTTCAATCAGACGCTCACGAAGGTCAACGACAGCGTGGTGCGCATCGGCATCGTGGAGGGGGAATTCCATTGGCACAAGCATGACGATGACGACGAGTTCTTCTTCGTGCTCCAGGGACAACTGCTGATCGATCTGGAGGATCGGACGATCGAGCTGAATCCGAACCAGGGAGTGACGATCCCGAAAGGGGTGATGCACCGTCCGCGAGCCCCGCGCAAGACCGTGATGCTGATGGTGGAGACCGACGCCATCCAGCCGACCGGGGACTGACGCTCCGCGCCTCGGCTCCCTCTCCGCGATGAACCGCGACGGGGCTCTCCACAACCGGGGAGCCCCGTCATGCAATACGAAATTCACCTCCCCGCTCGCTCTGCCTCGAATCTTGCACCCGCTCCTCACCGTCCTTCCAGCGGCGGGAGAAGACGCACGCTGACGACGTGCGCCTACCAATGCGCGTTGCCGGAAATGTCCCAGATACTCGCCCCGGTAGGCGCAGCTCTTCAGGCTGCGCCCGGATATGTCACTGCGCCCGGATATGTCACAGATGCCCCACCCCCGGTAGGCGCGGCACGCAATGATCGGACAGATGCCCCACCCCCGGATCGTACGGGCAGCCCCCGTGGCCGCCCCCCACCGGCGGGAATGCCGCACGCTGAAGACGTGCGACTACCGATGCGGCCTACCGATGCGGCCTACCGATGCGGCCTACCGATGCGGCCTACCGATGCGGCCTACCGATGCGGCCTACCGATGCGGCCTACCGATGCGCGGTTGCCGGAGCGCCGGCCGAGGCCGCGTGGAGACGATGGGCCCCTCCTCCCCCGGCCATTCACTCCCGGCCACTCTTCCTTTTTATTTAAGCATTCACTTAACTATCTTCGCGCATGAGCCGACGCGCTGCTGCCTTCGATGTCTTCCATGCCATAGCCGATCCGACGCGACGAAGTCTTCTTGACCTGCTCCTTCTGGACGAGCAGCCGGTGCGGGCGCTTGCCGAGCGCTTCCGGATGAGCCTTCCGGCGATATCGCAGCATCTGCGTGTGCTCCGCGAGGCGGGGCTGGTGAGCGACCGCCGCGAGGGGCGCGAGCGCTACTACCGCGTCAACGCCGAGCCGCTGGCGAGCGTGGCCGACTGGCTCCAGCATTACGAACATTTCTGGGACGATCGCCTCGACGCGCTCGGCCGCCATCTCGAGGATGAACCATGAAACGTGAGATCACCGTCGAACGCTTCTACCCGTATCCGGCGGAGCGCGTCTGGCGCGCGCTGACCGATCCGGCCTCCCTCTCGAAGTGGCTGATGGAGACCGACTTCCAGCCGAAGGTCGGGCACCGCTTTCAGTTCCGCGCCCAGGGGAATCCTCTCTGGGATGGCGTGGTCGACTGCGAGGTGCTCGAGGTGGATCCGCCGCGCCGGCTGGTCTACGTCTGGATCGACAGCTGGAAGATCCATCGCGGCGGCAGGCCGATGCGCGTCACCTGGGTGTTGAAACCAGCCGAGGGGGGAACGCGTCTCACGCTGACCCATGCCGGCTTCGAGGGCTTCGGCGGCTTCCTCATGAGAACCATGATGCGCAACGGCTGGGGCAGCATGCTCGCCACGCGCCTTCCCCGCGTGCTCCAGGAACAGGATTGATTCCTCCGGGATTGATTCCTCGCTGATTCCTCCCTCCGACCGGGGGCACGCTCCGACAGTTTTCATTCACGCTCCCGCGCGGAACGGGCCGGATCATCCGGTCCGCCGGCCGCGCTCACATGTATTCCGAGACACAGATGCTTCGTAGATTTTTCCCGCTCTCGCTTCTTCCCCTGCTGGCCCTCACCGCGCGGCTCCAGGCCGCCACGCCGGAGGCCCCGATGCCCGAGGCCCCGAAGCCGGACAGCGCCAGCATCAACGGCGTCGGCGCCGTGGTCATCTTCAGCCAGCAGCCGGATCAGCTCGCCGCCTGGTACGCCAATGCCTTCGGCCTGAGCACGCCGGTGAAGCAGGGGGGCGGCCACTTCGGCACGATCCAGAGCGCCGCCGGCCCGATCCAGTTCGGCATCATGGCCTTCCCGCCGGAGATGCCGGTCCGCCCCGGAGGCGCCGTCTCGGTCACCTTCCGCGTCGACAACTTCCCCCTCTATCTGGCCACCCTGAAGGCGCGCGGCCTCACCCCGCTCACCGTGAGCGACGACGCCGAGGGACACTTCGCCTTCTTCACCGATCCCGACGGCAACGGCATCGCGATCTGGGGGCAGTGATCCCCATCCCCACGTCCCCATCCGACACGACGCCGTCGGCCATGGTTCCATCGATATCCCATTCAACAATCGGAGAACAGCGATGACCTTGAAGCTGCTACTCGGTGCGCTGGTCGGCACCGTCGTCCTCATGATCTGGGGAACAGTGTACTGGACGGGGATGGCCTTCAACGGCCGGACGTTGACCGATCTGCCGAACGGCGGGCAGATCGCCGCGACGTTGAAGCAGAGCGGCGCGCGCAGCGGCACCTATCTCTGGCCGGCGCCGCCGACCTCGTCGGACCCGGCGAACCGGCTGGCCTTCAAGGACAAGCACCTTGCCGGCCCGCTGATGATGGTGAGCTACCGCGCCGACGGCGTCGACCCGATGTCGGCAGGGGTGATGGGGATGGGCATCGTTCACTACTTCATCTCCGCGCTCCTGGTGGCGCTGCTGATGCGGCTGGCGATGCCGGGGCTCCGGAGCTACATCCGCCGCGCGGGATTCGTGGCGCTGGCCGGGATCTTCGCCGGATTCATGGCCGATCTCTCCGGCCCGATCTGGTTCCACGTCCCCGCCGATTTCCCCCTCCTGAACTTCGTCTACCACGTGGTGGCGTGGGTGCTGGCCGGCCTGGCGATGGCCGCCATCATCAAGCCGGCGCGTGCCGCCGGGATGCCGGTGCCGGTCGCCACGCGCGAGCACGCACCGGCCACGACGGCCAACTGATCGTGACCACGGGGCACGATATCGTGCCCGACGCTCACCCGACGCGCCGGACGGCGCATCGGAGAACTCTACTATCCAACACCAACGAGGATCGAACGCACATGGAGATCACGGAGATTCAGGCACAGCCGGTGGTGGCGATCCGCACCACCACGACGATGGAAGGGATATCCAATGCCCTTCACGAGATTCTGCCGGCGGTCTGGGGACACGTCACCAGCCACGGCGGCCAGCCGGCGGGTCCCCCTTTCACCCGCTACTATTCGTGGGACGGAGCCTCCACCGACATGGAGGCGGGGATTCCGGTGGCGGCGCCGGTTCCGGGCGAGGGACGCATCGTCTCGACGGAGCTGCCGGCCGGCAAGGTGGCCAGGGCCATTCACGTCGGCTCCTACGAGAAGCTGAGCGACACGTACAGGGCGCTGGAGAGCTACATCAAGGAGCAGGGGCTCACGCCGGCCGGCGCGGTCTGGGAGGTCTATCTGACCGATCCCGGCCAGGAGCCGGACACCTCCACGTGGAAGACCGAGATCAACTGGCCGGTGAGCGACGGGAAGTAACGCGCTCCGCGAACGATGCTGAATTCCCGAATCCCCAATTCCCCCGATTCTTCGCATCGCAATCGAGCGGCCGAAGCGAGCAGATGATGCGAGCAGATGATGCGGGCAGATGATGCGAGCAGATGATGCGGGCAGATGATGCGGGCAGATGATGCGGGCAGATGATGCGGGCAGATGATGAGGGCAGATGATAAGGGCAGATGATGAGGGCAGATGATGAGGGCAGATGATGAGGGCGGATGAATGTACAGGCGTTCAATTGAACGCCTGTACACCTCTCCCATCCATCCCCAATCCTCTCCCATCCCTCCCCAATCATCTCCCCTCCATCCCCCATCCTCTCCCCTCCACA